>NZ_JBIVUM010000028.1:50283-88504 GCF_044757205.1 Kitasatospora sp. NPDC091335
ACCGATCTCCGCGGCAGCGCTCACCTGACCGGTGCCCCCGGTACCGGGATACACGTACAAATTGCCGTTGCCGTTGTTACGGGTGACGACATCGGGCTTCCCATCACCCGTGTAGTCCGCGACACCCACGAACGTGAAGTTCTGCCAACCGCCACCGATCTCCGCGGCAGCGCTCACCTGACCGGTGCCCCCGGTACCGGGATACACGTACAAATTGCCGTTGCCGTTGTTACGGGTGACGACATCGGGTTTGCCGTCGCCGGTGTAGTCCGCGACACCGGCGAACGTGAAGTTCTGCCAACCGCCACCGATCTCGACGCCTCCGGCCAGGTAGCCCGTCCCGCCGGTACCGGGGTAGACGTACAGGTTGCCGTTGCCGTTGTTGCGGGCGATGACGTCGGGTTTGCCGTCACCCGTGTAGTCCGCGACACCGGCGAACGTGAAGTTCTGCCAGCCGATTCCGATCTCGACGCGTGCCCGGCTGCTGTATCCGTCTCCGGCACCGGGGAAGAGGTAGAGGCTGCCGCTCGCGTCGTCCCGGGCGATGGTGTCGGAGTATCCGTCGCCGTCGTAGTCGGCGGCTCCCGCGAAGGTCCATCCGGTGCCGGGAACATAGGCAGGTGCCGGGGTGAGGACGTTGCCGCGGACGTAGGCGCCCAGGGAGTTGCCTGCCGCCACTCCGGCGTCGGCGTCCCAGCGGTAGTGCACGCCGAGGTAGAGACGGCTCAGGGCGTTCTCTCGGGCCGCGGCGGTGAACGTGGTGAAGGTGCGGGTGTCCCCCACCGCCTGAGGGTCGTCGGTGGTGGCGGTGAAGGTGACCTGGTCGCCGAAGAGGCCGCGCATCACCCCGGCCCAGGCCGCGGCGAAGGTGGCGTGTCCGGAGATGTAGGCGGGGAAGGGCGGGCTGAAGTGCTGGCCCGCCCGGTTGACGGACAGCGGCTGCCAGGCCGGGTCCGGGGTGATGGCCGGGCTGGTGCCCGGGTCCGCGAGCCGGATCGCGCTCTGCGGGCGCCACAGGTCGATGCTGCTCGCGTACTTGGAGTCCCAGGCGACGATCGAGGCGTCGACCAGGGCCACCGCGACCAGCGCGAACAGCCTGGCGTTCTCCGTCTGGGTCAGCCCCTTCTGCTGGGCGACCGTCCGGGTGATGTCGAACAGCTGGCCGGGCGGCTTGTAGGTGCCGTCGACGTCGTTGGCCCAGAAGAACGCCTGCTTGGTCTGATCGGCGGTGCGGGTGGTGGAAGTCGCCGAACCCAGGGACTTCACCTCGTTGACCTGCGTGGCGTAGGCGGGGTCGGCCAGCAGCGCCGCGTAGGAGGTGGCCTGCGCGGGAGTCTGGGGGCGGAACTGCGCGCCGGAGGTCATGGCGAACGGAGTGAGCCGGCCCCAGTTGGGATCGGTCGCGGCCGACTGCCCCGGGTCCGTGGGCCGCCAGGCGCCGGGCACGTCGTCCGGGGTGTAGGACGGATCCCAGGCGGGTGTGGTGCCGGGCCGGCTCTCGACCGCGACCCGGGCCACCTCGCTTCCGACGGCGGCTCCCTGGTTGCGGGCCGTCTCGGTGACGGAGGCCGGGATGGTGGCCCGTGCCGCGGTGAGGGCCTGGCGGAAGTCGGCGGCGAAGTCGTGGCCGGGGTTGAAGCCGGGGAAGAGCCCGGTCAGGGTGTCGTGCGCGGCCTGGTCGATCGCCGCCTCGACCGAGGCGGTACCGGGCGCCGGCACCACGGTCAGATACGGACGGAACCGGCGGTCGGCGGCGGGCAGGACGGAGTCCACCGCGTCCCAGATCGCCGTGTGCATCACGGCCCCCGCGTGTGCCAGAGGCCCGGGACCGGTGTTGCGGGTCTGCCGGTACGCGTCGAGCAGGACCTTGTTCCAGAAGACGACGTGATCGGTGGGCCCGGACGCGGCCACCGCCTCCCCCGGCGGTACCAGTACGGCGGACCCCGCGACGGTCAGCACCGCGACTGCCAGCATGCTGATCCGGTGGCGCATGCGAACGAGTCTCATTTTCCCCCCTGGCGTAGAGATGTCAGTCGCGCCGGAGCATGCGCCAGGGTTCGGCCGGGGATGCCCGCCGGCCGAACCCGGCTTCCGTGGCGCCCGCCTGACGGGGCGCGGCCACAGGCCGGACGCATGATTCGAACGCGTGCATGACAGGAAGGCTAGTGGGGTCGGCGGCCCGGACGGAAGACGCTCCCCCGCCGGCCCGGCGGCCGCAGATACGCCACAGCCAGCCCGCCACGTCCGCGCCGTCCTGATGCCGGTACCGGGAGGCACCGCGCCACACACTCACGAAGACCTCCTGGACGATGTCGTCCACCAGGGCGGGTGCAGCGGGGTGAAGCACAGGGGCGGCCACGGCACCGCCGCTGGGTGGGGCGCAGCGGGAGTGCCGTGGCCGGATACGGGTGGCGCCGCGGGCAATGGGGGGTGCGGCGCGCACCCCGGCCGATCCTGCCGCACCCCAACCCGCTCGGACCAAGCATGAGTTGGGGGCGGAGCGGCCCGCCTACCTGTCAGCTCAAGGACCGGTGGTCACCCGGCTGTCAGGAGACTGCTCAGCAGCTGTACCAGTCGGTCCACGTGCCGCTGGGGACCGGTGCCGCTGACGCCGGCGTGGTGGTGGCGTCGAGCGCGAGCGTCGCCATGGCGGCGGCCGCGGCAATGGTCCGCATCTTGATCACGGAATTCCCCTCCCGTTGTGACAGTAGACCGCCCTTGGCAGAGGCGGCCGCTCTCACTGAGGAGGGTAGAAGGCGGAGCCTTCCGGGCGACGGCTCCTGACCGATGAGTAGACGCGCTGCAAAGGAACCGGCGACGCTGCGCCAAGTCGCTGCCCGCGCGGCGTCGAACGGACTTGCACGACCGGACCTGCACGACGCCTTCGGCGGACCCCGTCGGGTGGCCGGGCAGACCCCGACAGTCCGGCGTGGATCGCCACTTGGTCCGACGTACCCAGAGAAGGCCGCTGACGATCCCCGGTCGGCCGGACCTCCTGGCCCGAAGGCGCCGGCCTGGGGTTCCTGTCGCGGTTTCAGGCGCTGCGGGCTTCTCCCGGGGTCCCGGCCTTCGGCGGGCAGGTCGACGTACGGACCAGGGGCGCCGGCCGCCGCGGAAGCCGGCGGCCGGGAGGTCAGGCGGGCAGCCTGCCGGTCACTGGCCTCCGCGGTCCCCCCGGGGTGCCCCCTGTGTTCCGGCGCCGCACCGCCTCCGCCGCGAGCAGCGCCGCCGGGACGGCCACGGCCGGCACCGTCCACCACGGCAGGCCGGTCCAGAACGCGAGCACCGAGGGCACGCCGCAGGCGAGCAGTGTCCAGAGGAGGAGCGAGCGGGCGAGGGCGGCGGTGCCGGGGCGGCCGGTGAACCGCAGCGCGCCCAGGGCGGCGGCGAGCACCGCGAACAGCGCGGCGAAGGTGCCCAGCCCGGCGGTGATCTGCATTTCGTCGCGGGGCTGGTCGGAGGAGGCCTGCGCGACGCCGGCCCGTTCCAGGCGCATCACCCGGCCGCGCCACACCGTGCCGTCCACCCGGTCGCCGGGCTTCAGGTCGTCCAGCAGCGGCCCGGTGTCGCCGAACGGCACCTCGCCGCTCCAGTACGGCGCGCCGTCCAGCGTCGCGCGGAGGTTCTTGCTCCGGAGGTCCGTGCCGCTGACGGTGAACGGCACGGTGCGCACGCACTCCTCGACCGCCGCGCGCTCGCTTGCGGCCGGGCAGGTCGCGGCGGCCGAGTACGAGCGGTACCGCTCGGTGTCGTCCGGCAGCAGGACGGCGAGCAGGTACCAGGCGGCCGCCGCCGGGGCGAGCGCCGCCGCGGCGAGCAGCGCGCCGCCGGTGCGGGTCCATGGTGAGGGACGGTGGGTCATGACGGTTCTCCCCCCGGTCCGGTGTGTGGCCGGAGCGCCCGGGTCGCCGTCTTCGGGGCGTGCCGCCCCGCCCCTTCCGGGGTCGGACGGCACCGGGTGGCCGGAACGCCGGACGGTGTCGCGGTTCTCTGAGTCTGGCCGGGGTTCACTGAGGTTCTGTGAACGGTGTGGAGGGCCCGAGGGAGCCGGAGCCGGCGTGGGGGGCGGCGGGTACGCAGCCGCGGCAGGGCCTGTGGCGTGCCGGCGGACCTCGCGTCGAGTGCCACGCACATCACCCCCGGACCGGCCCGCGGACACAGCTGTCCCTTGTTCGCCGACCAGGCTTCCCGGCACTCCGTCGTGCACGCTACCGGACCCCGCCCCGGCTTCGCACGCGGGTTCGCCCGGTCTGCGTGCCCAGCCGCTACGAGACCTTCGGCATGGTCGCGGCCGAGGCCCTCGCCACCGCGACCGGTCGTCGCCTTCGGCAGCGCGGGGTGAGCGCGACCGCGCGGCGCCCCTGGTCCCGGGTCACTCGACCGAGGCGTCATAGAGGACCGCGTCCGTGGGCACCCAGGGGAAACGCGTCCACGGGTACTCGGCGCTCGTGTGACCGCTCGGATCGAATGCGAGCACCGCGTCGACGAAGGCCCTGGGCGGCAGGTACCCGTGATCGATGACGTAGTGGCCGATGAGCGTCGGAGCCGCGAACGCTGCGCCCGGCCCGCCCGGGATACGGATCTCACCCGTGCCCGCGCTGCTTCGCCGGTGCCCTGGCCGCGGCTTGTACCACTCCGGTGGCTGCTCCTCCGAGGGCGGGCAGAGCTCGCAGTCGTGGAGGCCCAGCATCTCGTTGACCGCCTGTACGGCGAGGACAGCCTCAAGCCTGTCGATGAAGTCCGCAGGCGCTACCCCACTGGCCCATGGCTGATCACCTGACAACCAGCCGATGTTCAGGCGCTCGTACTGAGGCTGGAAACTCAGAAAGCAACAGCCCGTGGTCGTGTCGGTGAAGGTCTCTCCGTGCCAGTAGGTGTAGGGGCTCATGTCCTCGTAGAACGTCACCGCACGTTCCTACCACCCTGCTTCCACCTGCTCGCTCGGCCCAGCCCAGGAGCGGGGCGCGGAGCGGCGTCTTTCCGTGGCCGCACCGGCCGCGGGGCCGGTGCGGCGTACGCCGGCGCCGTCAGCAGTCCGGCTGCCAGGGCCGCCACCCCGGCGGCGAGTCCGACTCGCGACTTCATGGGAACTCCTCGACGTTCGTGGATTGTGCACGGATCGTGCCTTCGGACATTTCCACTTCGCCGGCGAAACCATGAGCGGCTGTCACGAACGGCGACTTCCGGGCACCCGTGCGGAGCCTCTCGGGAACCCGGTCGGCCCAGTTCCCGGCGGGCGCCCTTCTCCGCGACCCCTCCCACCTGCGCGTTCGACCGGAATGTGACGGGGACGCATCCGCCTGCTGCGGGGGCGTTTCGTCTTCGTGTCCACCTGCCTCGATCCCTGGTGCCGGGTGTCGCTCGCACACAGACTGGCTTCTGCACGATCGTGCAACCGCCCCTTGGACCGAGGAAGTTCCACCCGCATGCCCAGATTCCCCAGACCCGGCGCTCCCCGGCCGAACCCGACGCATCCGGCGGGGAGGTGGCGTCCGTGCTCCGGTACGTGACACGCAGGGCGGCGGGCTGGTTCCTGGTGATCGCCGTGGCCACCAACGCCACGTACTTCTTGGCCGCTTGGTTCCTCGACCCGCGCTCGAACTTCAAGGAGCTGCGCCCGGTCCGCACCGAGGAGCAGATCTCCCGGGCCCTGGCCCCGTACAACCTCGACCCGCACGAGCCGCTGCTCCACCGCTGGTGGGACTGGCTGACCGGGGTGGTCCTGCGCTTCGACTGGGGCCGTTCCCCGGTCGGGGTCCGGGTGAACGGGGAGATCGGCTACCGCTCCCTGGTCAGCGCCGAACTGGTGATCGGCGCGACGGTCCTGTCCGTCGTCGTCGGTGTCGCGCTCGCGGTCCACACCGCCTCGCGCCAGTACGGCTGGCGGGACCGGGCCGCCCAGGCCCTGTCCATGGCGCTCTTCAACGTCCCGGTGTCCATCGCCGCCCTCGCCCTGGTGCTGCTGGCCATCCGGCTGAACGAGCACGCGGGCTGGCACTTCCTGTACGTCGCGGGAGAGAACTCGCCCGGCGTGGAAGGGTTCTGGGCGACGGTCGGCGACCGGCTGCTGCACCTGGTGCTGCCGACGCTGACGCTCACCCTGACGGGGTACGTGGGCTACCACCTCACCCAGCGCTCCCTGCTGCTGGACGTCATCGGCTCCGACTTCGTGCGCACCGCCCGGGCCACCGGGCTCACCCGCGCCCAGGCGATCCGCCGGCACGCCCTGCGCACCGCCCTGATCCCCACCGCCCAGTCCGTGGCCTTCGGCATCCCTGCCGTCTTCACCGGCGCGGTCCTCACCGAGACGATCTTCGGCTGGAACGGCATGGGCCAGTACTTCATCCAGACCATCAGCAAGAACGACGTGCACGGCACCGTGGCGACCGCCGCCTTCGCCGCCGCCCTGACCGCGATCGGCGCGATCCTCGCGGACATCGCCACCGTTCTTCTCGACCCGAGAGTGCGGGTGAGCTGAGATGGGCACCCCTGTGAGTCCCGACCCGGCCTCCGGAGGCGTCCTCGCCGCCGCCCCCGGGCCGGCCGCCGATCCGCCGCCCACCGGGCACGACGAGCGCAGCGAACACAACGGGCACGACGGGCGCTACCTGGGCCGGCGCCGCCTCTACCTGCGCCGCTTCCTGCGCAACCGGACCGCCGTCGCCGGCGTGGTGATCTTCCTGCTGCTCGTGCTGTTCAGCGCGCTCGGAGACCTGTTCACCCCGTACGGGTACGCCGACGCCGACTTCTCGGCCCTGACCCAGGCCCCCGGCGCCGAGCACTGGTTCGGCACCAACCAGGGCGGCAACGACGTCTACGCCGCAGCCGTACACGGCCTCCAGCGCTCGCTGGTGATCGCGGTGACCGTGTCCCTGCTGACCGTCGCCATCGCCGCGGTCGTGGGCGCGGGCGCCGCCTACGTCGGGGGCCGGGTGGAGAAGGCCACCCTCGCCCTCATCCACTTCCTGCTGATCGTGCCCTCCTTCCTCGTCCTCGCCCTGGTCTCGCACCGGCTGGCGGGCGACTGGCGGGTCCTCATCCTCGTCCTGACGGTGTTCGGCTGGATGTCCACCGCCCGCGTGGTCTGGTCGGTGTCGACGTCCCTGCGCGAGCGCGACTACGTGCGCGCCGCGGAGTACATGGGCGTGCGCCCCCTGCACATCGTGGTGCGCCACATCATCCCCAACCTGGGCTCCCTGCTCATCGTCAACCTCACCCTGGGCGTGGTCTCCACCGTGCTCAGCGAGACCGCCCTGTCCTTCCTCGGCTTCGGCGTCCAGACCCCCGACGTGTCGCTGGGCACGATGCTCGCCGACGGCGCGGGCACCATCACCAGTGCCCCCTGGCTCTTCGCCTTCCCCGCCGGGCTGACCGTGCTGCTCACCGTCTCGATGACCTTCGTCGGCGACGGGCTGCGCGACGCCCTCGACCCCACGTCCACCACCGGCGCGGCAGGAGGCCGACGATGACCCTCGCACCCGCCCCCCACACCGGACCCACGGCCGGGCCCGCGGCCGGACCGGCAACCGGGCCCACCGGACCCGCACCCGTCCTGTCCGTACGCGGCCTGCGCGTCTCCTTCCCCTCCGAGGCCGGACCGGTGGAGGCCGTGCGCGGCGTCGACTTCGACCTCCTGCCCGGGCGCACCCTGGGCATCGTCGGCGAGTCCGGCTCCGGCAAGTCCGCCACCGCCCTCGCCGTCATGGGCCTGCTGCCGCCCACCGCGCGGCTCGGCGGCCGGATCCTGCTGGGCGGGCGCGACCTGGCCGGGCTGGACGACAAGGAGCTCTCCCGGGTCCGCGGCAAGGACATCGGCATGGTCTTCCAGGACCCGATGTCCGCGCTCACGCCCATCTTCAGCGTCGGCCGGCTGCTCTCCGAGGCCCTGCGCGTGCACCGGGAGCTGTCCGGGAACGACGCCTGGGAGCAGGCGGTGGAACTGCTCGACCTGGTCGGCATCCCCGACCCGCGCGAACGCGCCAAGTCGTTCCCGCACGAGTTCTCCGGCGGCATGCGCCAACGCGTCGTCATCGCCCTGGCCATCGCCAACAAGCCCTCGGTGCTCATCGCCGACGAGCCCACCACTGCGCTCGACGTCACCGTCCAGGCCCAGATCCTCGACGTCCTGCGGCTGGCCCAGCGCGAGACCGGAGCCGGTCTCGTCCTGATCACCCACGACCTGGGCGTGGTCGCCGGCCACGCCGACGACGTCGCCGTCATGTACGCCGGACGGATCGTCGAGCACGCGGGCGTCGACGAGCTCTTCCGCCGTCCCACGATGCCCTACACCGCCCGCCTGCTGGCCAGCGTCCCGACCGTGGACAGCGGCGTCGAACGGCCCCTGGTCCCGGTCGGCGGAGAGCCGCCGTCCCTGGCCGGCCTGCCCGGCGGCTGCCCCTTCGCGCCCCGCTGCGCGGCGGTCCTGGACGTGTGCCGGACCACCGAACCGGACCTGACCGCACCGGCCGGGCGGCCCGGCCGCGCCGCCTGCCACCGCGCGCAGGAGATCGCCGACGGCGGCCTCGACCCGGCAGGGCAGGCCGACCCCGTGCCACCGGCCGGCTCCGGGGATCGCGGCGCCGGAGAGCCCGGCGCCGGAGGGCCCAGCGCCGGAGAGCCCAGGGCAGGGAAGCCCGGCGCCGGCGAGGTGGTCCTGCGCGTCGAGGACCTGGTCAAGACGTTCCCCGTCACCAAGGGGGCCCTGCTCAAGCGCCGGGTGGGAACCCTGCACGCGGTCAACCGCGTCAGCTTCGAGCTGCGCGCGGGCGAAACCCTGGGCCTGGTGGGCGAGTCCGGCAGCGGCAAGACCACCACGCTGCGCGAGATCCTGCGGCTGCGCGCCCCCGAGGGCGGCCGCATCGAGGTGGCCGGCACCGACGTCGCCACGCTGCGGTCGGCCGCCCAGGTGCGCGAGCTGCGGCGCGACGTCCAGATCGTCCTCCAGGATCCGGCGGACGCCCTGGACCCCCGGCTGACCGTCTTCGACCTGCTGGCCGAACCGCTCCGGGCCGCCGGCGCCGACCGGGCGGCCACTCGCTCCCGGGTCACCCGGCTCCTGGACCTGGTGGGTCTGGAGCGCACCATGGGCGACCGCTTCCCCGCCGCCCTGTCCGGCGGCCAGCGCCAGCGCGTCGGCATCGCCCGTGCCCTGGCCCGCGAGCCGAGGCTGCTGGCCCTGGACGAACCGCTGTCCGCCCTGGACGTCTCCGTGCAGGCCGAGATCATCAACCTGCTCGCCCGGCTGAAGCGCGAACTGGGCCTGGCCTACCTCGTGGTGGCGCACGACCTGGCCGTGGTGCGCTACTTCTCCGACCGCATCGCGGTGATGTACCTCGGACACATCGTCGAGTCCGGCGCCACCGAGGAGATCTTCGCCCGGCCCCGGCACCCGTACACGAAGGCCCTGCTGTCGGCGATCCCGGTGCCCGACCCGCAGCGCGAACGCCACCGCGAGCGCATCGTCCTCGCGGGCGAGCAGCCCAGCGCCGCCCGGCTGCCCCAGGGCTGCGTGTTCGTCGACCGCTGCCCGCTCCACCGGGAGGCCGACGAGAGCGTACGGACGCGCTGCCGCACCGAACGGCCGGCGACCGTCGGCGCCCCGGACGGCTCCGACCACCAGTACGCCTGCCACGCGGTCTGACACCCGCTCCGCACCGACGCCCCGCCCGCACCGACCCACCGACTCCCACCGACTCACCGATCGCCACCAAGGACATCCCATGCGCCGGAAGCTCGCCCTGCCCCTCGCACTCGCCGCGGCCGTCTCGGTCGCCGCCACCGCCTGCTCCTCCCCGTCTCCCTCGGGCGGCTCCCCGAGCGGCTCCCCGGGGCAGGGCGCCGAGAACGCCGCCAAGGTCGCGTCCTCGGTCACCGACTACAACTCCCAGCCGTACGAGAACATCAAGGACGGCGGCACCTACACCACCGCGGGGACCTTCGACGAGCAGGGCAACCCCTTCAACGTCAACGGCACCCTGAACACGCTGCGGATCTGGTCCTGGTACAACGCCGACGCCATCACCTACTCGCCCACCGGCGAGGTCCGGTACAACCCGGACTACTACAGCGACGTGCAGGTCTCGGTCGAGGGCGGAAACCAGAAGGTCGTCATCACCCTCAACCCCAAGGCCGTGTTCAACGACGGCACCCCGATCGACTGGCGGGCCATCGAGGCGACCTGGAAGGCCAACAACGGCTCGGACAAGGACTACGCGGCCTCCTCCACCGACGGCTACGACCGCATCACGTCCGTCACCCGGGGCGCGGACGACAAGCAGGCGGTCATCACCTTCCAGGGCGTCAACGCCTCCTGGTCCGCGCTGTTCACCACCTTCCTGCACCCCCAGGCCGCCACCGTCGACAACTTCAACAAGGCCTACGTCAAGACGGCCCACCCCGAATGGGGCACCGGGCCGTACACCGTGGGCACCTGGGACGACCACTCCGGCAGCATCACCTTCGTGCGCAACCCCACCTGGTGGGGCCGCAAGGGCAGGCTCGACAAGCGCGTCTACGTCAACCTGGAGAGCGCCGCCTCGGTCAACGCCTTCCAGAACGGCGAGATCGACTACGTCCCCGTCGGGACGGCGGAGAACCTCAAGCAGGTCAAGACGGCCAAGGACGCCGAAGTCCGCAGCGGCGGCAGCCCCTTCGAGTACGCGCTGTACCTCAACACCAAGTCCCCGCTCCTCGGCGACGTCCAGGTCCGCAAGGCGGTGCAGGAGAGCATCGACCGCGCGCAGATAGCGAAGATCCGGTTCCAGGGCCTCGACTACACCGAGCCGCTGCCCGGCTCTGCGGTGCTCTACAGCTTCCAGCAGGGCTACCAGGACAACGTCGCCGCCGTACTGAAGTACGACCCGGAAGAGGCGCGCAAGACCCTGGACGCGGCCGGCTGGGCCCCCGGGGCCGACGGCATCCGCACCAAGGACGGCAAGGCGCTCGAACTCGGCTACACCCTGCTCGGCGACGGCCCCATCGAGAAGGCCACCGCCGGAGCGTTCACCGCGATGCTCAAGGCCGTCGGCGTGAAGGTGAACGTCAACAAGGTCTCCGAGAACGACTTCTCCAAGGTGCTCAGCGACCGCCGCTTCGACCTGTTCATCTCCGGCAACCGCTCGACGGACCCCTTCGGCGCGCGGTACCTGTGCGACTTCTACTGCTCGGACCGCGACTCCAACATCACCGGATCCGGTACCCCCGAGCTGGACAAGGAGATCCGCGCCACCGCGGAGATCGCCGACATCGGCCGGCAGATCGCGGCCGTCAACACGATCGAGCAGAAGGCCCTCCAGCAGTACGCGCTGCTGCCGCTCTACAGCGGTCCCTCCACCTACGGCATCCGCAAGGGCCTCGCCAACGTCGGTGCCGCCATCTTCCACAGCCCGCTGCCCGAGACCGTCGGCTGGCAGAATTGACTTCCGCTCCCCCGGCTAGAGCCGGGGGATTCCTACCACGGTCGGCTGACCGTCTCGGTGGGTTCCTGCTTCTTCGCGCTGCGCCGGGACGGGTCCCGGTCCTACCTGCGCTCGACAGGCTGTCACCGCCAGTCCGGCGGCCTCGGCTATGTTGACGGCGGCGTTGATGTCCCGGTCCAGCCACACCCGGCATGCCCGGCACTGCCAGACGCGGATGCCGAGGGGCTTGGGGCCGTCCTTGACGCCGCAGTTCGAGCAGACCTGCGACGTCGGCTCGAACCGGCCGATGCGGGTGAAGACGCGCCCGTATCGGGCGGCCTTGTATTCCAGCATCGTCAGGAATGCCGACCATCCGGCGTCGTGCACGGACTTGGCCACCTTCGTCCGGGCGAGCCCCTTGACCGCCAGGTCCTCAACGGCAACCGCTTGATTCTCACGGATGATCTTCGTCGAGAGCCGGTGGTGGAACTCGCGCCGGGCGTCGGCCACCCGCGCGTGAGCACGGGCGACCCTGCGACGGGCCTTGTCCCTGTTCTTCGAACCCTTCTCCTTGCGAGAGAGGGACCGCTGCGCCTTCTTGAGGCGCTTCTCGGCCCGGCGCAGGAAACGCGGGCTGTCGATCCTCCGGCCATCCGACAGGACGGCGAAGTGCGTCAGACCGAGGTCGGGACCGATCCGACCGTCCGTCTCGGGCATGCGCCCGAGGTCGACGTTCGGATCGGTCCCGACGACGAACGACGCGAAGTACCGGCCCGCGCTGTCCTTGACCACGGTCACCGCCGACGGAGTGGACGGCAGCGTACGGGACACAACTCCCTTGCCTCACCGCATGGTTGACGACATCTCGGAGACGAACGAAACGGGGGCAAATCGTCGATCGGGCTGCGCCGCCCGCCCGGCCGGGCTGAGACTGGTGCGTGGCGCGGGCTCGGAGGGAGCGGTGTGCCGCCGGCCCCGCGGTGCCCGTACGACGTCGCCGAGAGACAGGAGCCCCACCTCCCATGAGCCAGCGCACCTCCCGCACCTCTCGCACCGCCGCCGCGGTCGTCGCGGCTGCCACCGCCGCGGCCCTGGCCGTGGCCTCGACACCGGCCGTCGCCGACGGCCCGTCCCCCGCCTACACCTTCGAGTGGCCGTCCCCTGTCGAGCCGGGCACCTACTCCGACGAGTTCAAGGACGCCAACGACAACGGGGACAGCGTCTCCGAGCTCGTCGTGGGCGACTACGAACACGGCGGGCCCGTGAGGGTCCACGCCGAGCTCTGGACGGCGGACGGCCTCACGCGCAGGCTCCCGCCGCTGCCCGGGGACATCTTCGGAAGGCCTGCGGGGCTCAACAACTCCCGCACCGTGGTGGGTACTTCCGTCCCGTCGTCCGGCTCCCCCGCACACGCGGTGCGGTGGACCTCCTACGACACGCCGGCCGAACTGCTTCCGCTGCCCGGTGACACGGCGGCGTCCCCCACCGCGATCAGCGACAACGGCACCGCGGTGGGCACCTCCGGCACCGCGACCTCGACGCACGCCGTGGCCTGGCCGCCCAGCGGCACCCCCGTCGCCCTGCCACCGCTGCCGGGCGACACCGAGAGCGCGGCCGTCGCCGTCAACAGCACCGGCACGGCCGTCGGTTACTCGTACGGGGCCGGCGGCATCACCACCCAGCGGGCCGTGGCCTGGAGCCCGGACGGGACCGTCACCGCACTCGCCGTACCCGCGGGCTACCTGAGCAGCAACGCCACCCGCATCACCGACTCCGGGATCGTGATCGGACGCGGCCGGCCCGGCGGCCCTCCCGTCGCGGGCCACGCCCTCGTCTGGAACGCCGCCGGCACGGTCGCCGACCTCGGCCCGGGCAGCACGGCGAACGCCGTCAACAGCACCGGCACCGTGGTGGGCGGCCAGTCGGGCCAGGCCGCACGCTGGACCGTCGACGGCACCCCGCAACCGCTCGCACCCACCGCACTCGAAGGCGTCGCCACCGACATCAACGACCAGGGCGTCACCATCGGGTACACCAGCGACCCGCCGCCCGCCCGCGCCCAGCACTACGCGCAGCTCTGGAACGCCGACGGCACCCTCACCACGCTCCCCGTGTGGCACCCGAGCTTCCCCTACAGCGTGCCGTCCGCCATCACCGACGGCGGCCTCATCGTGGGAGCGAGGGTCCTGCGCGGCAACGCCAACTACGGCAAGCCCCTCCTGATGCGCTGGCGCCCGTGACCCACGAGGCCGGCCCGCCCGGCTGACGGTCAGCCGGGTGGCGGCGGCGGGGCGGCCGGGTGGCTACCCTGCGGGGGTGCCGTACGAACTCAGCGCCGTCATCGGACGGTTCGACCTGCTCAGGAGCCGGACTGCCGGGTCCGGGAGGCGGTCGTGCCGCCGCCGATCGTCGGGTCGGTGCGTGCGGCGCGGCGCGGTGCCTCAGCTGCTCACGGGCCGGGAAGCCGGTCGAGCCAGTCGAAGAGGTCCGGGCCGAGCAGCTCCCCGTGGTCCGCGACCTCGCCCCGGAGGGGGCCGGGCCCGAGCCGGTAGAGGGACGAGCGGTCCCGGCCGTGCCGGCGCATGAACAGGCCCGCTCCCCCGCCCTCCTCGCCGACCAGGACCCAGTGGGGCGCGTACGTGCGCACCTCCCAGGCGTCGTTGCGGGCACGGAAGGTGTGCGGCCCGAGCAGTGTGCCGCCGTCCGGCAGCCGGACCCCGGGGGTGGCGCGCCACAGCCGGGCGACGGCCGGGTTCGGCCCCTCCCGCAGCCCGGCGGCGAGGGCCGTCCACACCGTGAGGAACCCGGCGAAGGAGTCGGCGACCGGCTGCTCCTCGTCGGTGAAGCGGCTGTGCACGACAACGGGCCACTCCCCGTCGGCGGCCCGGTCGAGGGCGAATCCGTAGCGCTCGTGGTCGTCGTCCTCGTGGAACCAGAGCCGGTCACCGCCGGACCACTCCTCGGTGAGCCCGGGTTCGCCGAGAGGTGGTTCGCCGAGGCCGGGCACGGGGTCCACCGTGGCGATCGGGCGGCCGCGCAGCGAGCCCTCGCCGTACGCGGCCAGCCACCAGCGGTACGAGCGGGGCAGCGGGCCCGTGACGGACTCCGCCGAGCGGATCGCGGCCTCCGGGCGGCCACGGCCCGGCCAGGTGACGATCCCCGGTGTCGTGGCGATCAGGTCCCGCAGAAGTTCTGGGTCGGCCCGCATGACGGGGAGTCTCGCACGGGGGTACGACAGGAGCCGTAACGGCCGGCGGGCCGTCGTCGGCCGGGGGGTCTGCCACCGGATCCGGCCTGGGGGTACCGCCGGTGAAGACGGTGGTCCTCCCCAGCGCGCCGCGGGCCCGGCCGCGGCGAGGATCAACTCATCGAACGCCGGGGTCACCGGCGTTCCGTCGAGTCGAGGAGTGACCACAACGATGGCAGGCAGCAAGCGGATCGGGCGGCGCGGACTGCTGGCGGCGACGGCGGCGGTGGCCGCCGCGGCCGTGCTGGTCCCGGTGGCGGCGGTCGCCGCGCCGGCGGGGCCCGGGGCCACCGGCGCGGCCGCGGACCCGGCGGCGGCGCAGCGCTCCGCCGTGGTGCGCGCGCTGGAGAGCGTCGCCCAGCCGCTGCGGACGACGGAACCCGGCGGCGGCACCGCCGACCTGCGCGCCCTGGGCCGGATGGTCGGCGACGCCGAGGTGGTCGGCCTGGGCGAGGCCACCCACGGCTCGCACGAGTTCTTCGCGATGAAGCAGCGGGTGTTCCGCTACCTCGTCGAGGAGAAGGGCTTCACCACCTTCGCCCTGGAGACGAGCTGGACCAGCGGTCTGCGGATCGACGAGTACGTCCAGGGCGGCCCGGGCGACGCGCGGCAGGTCGTCAAGGACGCCCTGGGCGGCAGCCCGTGGGACCGTGAGGAGTTCGCCGACCTGATCGCCTGGATGCGCTCCTACAACGGGAGCCACCCGCGGAAGCCGGTCCACTTCCTGGGCGACGACCTCGGTCTGCCGAGGCTCGGCGACCGGATCTTCGAGCAGGTCACCTCCTACGTGCGCGGGGCCCGTCCCGACGTCCTCCCGCAGCTCGAAGGGCTCTACGCGGGTCTGCGGCCGCTCGACGACGCCTTCGCGTACCTGAAGAAGCCGCTCGCCGAGCGCCGGGACGACGCCGCCAAGGCGCAGCAGGCGCTGGACCTGGTCGCCGCGAGCGGTGCGGGCGCCGGCGGCGAGGAGGCCCACGCGTGGGCGGTGCAGCACGCCCGGAACATCGCCCAGACCTTCGCCTTCGCCGCCCTGGACCTCGCCGACCCGGCCTCCGTGTCCGCCGCGGAGCAGCTGCGCGACCGGGCGATGGCGGACAACACCGCGTGGTGGCAGCGCCGCACCGGCGGCAAGGTGCTGCTGTCGGCGCACAACGGGCACGTCGGCTACCTGGCGACCGACACCTTCCTGTACCCCAGGCCGCAGGGCGCCCAGCTGCGCGACGCCTACGGTGGCGGCTACGTGGCCGTCGGTTTCACCTTCGACCGTGGCTCCTTCCTCACCAACGACGCGGTCCTGACGGATGGTTGGAAGACCGTCACCGTTCCGGCGGCCACGCCGGACATGAACGAGTACACCCTCGACCAGGTCCGCCACCGGGACTACTACGTCGACCTGCGCACCGCCCCCCGGGCGGCGCGCGACTGGCTGGACGTCTCCCGCCCCACCTACGACGCGGGGTCGGTCTACACGGACGACCCGATGCCGCGGCTGGCGGTCGGCCGGGCCTACGACGTCCTCGTCCACCTGAACCAGGTCACCCAGGCACGCAAGTTCTGACCGCGGGAGCCCCCCGCGGGGCGCTCCGGGGTCGGGCGGTGTCTCAGCGGTAGCCGGCCAGTCCGTCGGCCAGTTGCCCGTCGTCGCCGTCGCGCCGGGCGTGGAGGGCCTGTTGGAGGGCGAAGGTGCCGCGGATCGCGGCGATCCGGGCGGTCAGGTCGCCGTCCGGCGTCCCGCGGCCGAGGGCGAGGTCAAGCACCCGGGCGAGCAGGTGACCACCGTGGCCGGCGCCGATCGCGGCGAGGTCCTCGGCCTGGTCGCCGAGGGCGGCGGCGTCCCAGTCGACGACGCCGCCGAGCCGCGGCAGGCCGTCGACGGTCTCCCACAGGACGTTCTCCGGGCCGAGGTCGCCGTGGACCACGGCGGGGGTGCGGTGGGGAAGGCCGTCGAGGGCGGCGAGTTCGCGTTCGGCCCGTACCCGGCCGGCCTCGTGCATGAGCGGGAGGAGCTCCGCCCGTACGGCGTCGGCGAACTCCCGCCACTCCCCTGCGGGGGCGTGCGGAAGGGCCGTGCGCGCCCTGGCGTCGCCGCCGGCCGCGGCCAGCCGCGACAGCAGGGCGGCGTACTGGGCGGCGACCGCCTCGGCCGCCTCGGGGCGTTCGAGCACGTCCTGTGCCAGGGGCGCGCCGGGAACGCGGGTGAGCACCAGGTACGCCGGCGCGTCGGGGCCTTCGGCGGCACCCTCCTCCAGCGGCTCGGGGATGCGGACGCCGAGGCCGAGCCCGGCGAGGGTGCGCAGGCGCGCCGCCCGGTCGGGCAGGCGCCGGGCCGCGGCGCCGGTGCGGGCGAGGCAGACGACGCGCTCCGCGCCGATGACCACGTGGTGGAACTGCCCCTGGTGGACGGTCAGGCCGTCCGGCCCGTCGCCGGGCAACAGCCGGGCGAGCAGGGGCCGGTGCGTGTCGAGGATCTCCATGGCACGTGGAACTCTCCTCCCCCGGCGGACGGGGCGCAACGGTGAATCCGGGCGGCGGTCCCCGGCCCGTTCCCGGCCCGACGTCCGCCGGCCCGTCCGCCGGTCACCACTCCCGGGGTTGGATCAGCGCCTCCACGTCCGCGTCCGTGAACCCGTAGGCCGTCGCGACGAGCCAGAAGGCCTCGGCGATCTCCTCGCGCGCCGTCGTCTCGATCTCGCTGCCGGCCTCCTCGAACTCCGCCTCCAGGAGGTTGAACTCCTCCGTCGCGGCGTGGGAGAGCACGTACAGGGCCGCCAGGTCCGCCGGCCGTTCGGCCTCGATCCGCTCGCACAGCCGCAGCAGGACCGCCTTGCCCTTGTCGACGACGTGGTCGGGGAAGTACGGGTCCCTGTACATCCCCTTCAGGAACGCCTGCTCCGCCACCCGCTGGTTCGTGATCGTCATGGTGCCCGTCTCCGTGTCCGTGTCCGTGGAAGAACCGATGCGCCGATCATGAACGACGGCACCGACATCGGCGGCACCCGGCACCTGGCACCTCGTGCGGACGGCCGGGGCCGCGACGGCCGGCGGAGGGGCGTCGCCGGGCTACTCGCGGGTGCGGGCGGCCACCGGCGGGCGGGCGTCGCCGGTGTCCGCGCCCAGGCCCGCGAGCAGGCGCAGTCCGTCCTCGGCGGGGCTGCCGGGGGGCGCGGACAGCACCAGCAGCTCGATGCCCGACTCGTCCGGCAGCGAGAAGTTCTCCTGGTGCAGTTCCAGCAGTCCGATCAGGGGGTGCCGGTACACCTTGCGCCCGTGGGTGCGGGCGCGCACGTCCGCGCGGGCCCAGAGGCGGCGGAAGCGTTCGCTGCCCATCGCCAACTCGCCGATGAGCGAGGCCAGATGGGGGTCGTCGGGGAACTTGCCCGCGGCCAGGCGCAGGTGCCCGACCACGTCCAGGGTGCAGTTGTCCCAGTCCGCGTACAGGCCGCGCTCGGCCTCCTCCAGGAAGAGGTGCCGGGCGATGTTCGGGCCCGGCATCGGCCGGCCGAGGAGGAGCCCGGCGAGGCGGTTCCCGGCGAGGACGTCCAGGCGGTGGTTCATGATCAGCGCCGGTGCGTCGGCGACCAGGTCGAGGACGCGCAGCAGTTCCGGCCGGACCCGGCCGCCCGGCGTCTTCGCGCGGCGCCGCTGCCGGGCGAGGCGGTGGAGGTGTCCGCGTTCGGTCGCGTCCAGGTCGAGGACGCGGGCGAGCGCGTCGAGGACCTGCTCGGAGGGCTGGGTCGCGCGGCCCTGCTCCAGGCGCACGTAGTAGTCGACGCTGACCCCGGACAGGTGCGCGACCTCTTCGCGTCGCAGCCCCGCGACCCGGCGGCGGCTGTCGGTGGGGATGCCGACGGCGGCCGGATCGACCCGGGAACGCCGGGTCCGCAGGAAGCCCGCGAGATCGTCCATGCCCACCAGTATGGCTGCGGCGGTGCCCGTGAGGGTGGCCCTGCCGGTACCAGGAAGTCCCGTCCGACGGAAGCGGCGGCCCTGAACGCCGGGCGCCCGGGCGTCCAGGATCGAGGCATCCGATCCGAAGGAGTTCCCGTGAAGACGCTGATCGTCCACGCCCACCCGGAGCCGACGTCGCTCAACAGCTCGCTGAAGGACCTCGCGGTGTCCACCCTGGAGAACGCCGGGCACGAGGTACGGGTGAGCGATCTGTACGCGATGAACTGGAAGGCGGTCGTGGACGCCGCGGACTACGGCCCCGAGGCGTCGAGTCCGCTGAGGGTCGCGCGGGACTCGGGCCGGGCCTTCGAGGCCGGGACGCTCTCCCCGGACGTCCTCGCCGAGCAGGAGAAGCTGCTGTGGGCCGACACGGTCGTCTTCCAGTTCCCGCTGTGGTGGTACACGATGCCCGCGATCCTCAAGGGCTGGGTGGACCGGGTGTTCACCTACCGCTTCGCGTACGGCGTCGGCGAGCACAGTGACACCAAGTACGGCGAGCGCTTCGGCGAGGGCACCCTCGCGGGCCGCAGGGCACTGCTGTCGGTGACCGCCGGCGGCCCGGAGTCGCACTACGGCGCTCGCGGGATCAACGGCCCCATCGAGGACCTGCTGTTCCCGTTCCAGCACGGCATCCTCTACTACCCGGGCCTCGACGTGCTCCCGCCGTTCGTGCTGTACGGCGCCGACCGGATGACCGCCGAGGACTACCCGGACGTGGCCAGGGCCTGGGAGCAGCGCCTGCTCACCCTGGAGACGACCGAGCCGATCGCGTTCCGGCGGCAGAACTTCGGGGACTACGAGATCCCCTCGCTGCACCTCAGGGAGGGCCTGGAGCCCGCGGGCCGCACGGGGTTCGGGCTGCACGTACGCGGCGGCCGGTGAGGCTCTCGGCCGGCCCGGCGGTGGGCGGCGGGCCACTTCACGTGCCCCGTGCGGGCGTTCGCGGATCGATCGCGGGCCCGGGCCGGCGGGCCGCACCGCCCGCGGGGCAGTCCTCGACCTCGGCCGCGCCGGCCTGCGCCTCGACGGCGGCGGCCGTCGCGAGCGCGCCCCGGCATCCGGTGCCCGCCGGTTAGCGGAGTCATCAATTCCTTGACAGTTCATACGAATTATCCCCACCATTGCGGTGGTCGCCACGATCACCGGCGACCGCCCCCCACACCGAAGGAGACAGACATGCGGAAGATGACGACCCGTAAGTCCGGCACCGTCGCGCTGACCGGCAATTCCCGCCGCCTCTGGTTCGAGTGGTGCTGGTAGTCCCGGCGCACCACTGACACCGGTGGCGCGCCGGGGCTCGGAGGGCCCCGGCGCGCCGCCGGGCAGCCGAAGTCCCGGAACGGCGGCCCGCGGCGGGCCCGTCGGCACGAGGAGGAGGAGTCGAGCATGCGGCACGTCTGGCTGGAGGCGCCACTGCCCCGGGACCGGCACGCGGCAGCCTCCGGAGCCGAAGGGCTCCTGGGTTCCTTCGACTGCCGGGTCTGGCAGCGCGGACCGTACGGCGGGGTCGGCGAGTTCGTCCGCGGCCTCGTCCTCGACCAGGGGCACTCCCCGCTGGTGGCCCGGCACCAGGTCGAACTCCTCTGCGCGGTGAGGGACTTGGGGCCCGCGATGCCGTGGGCCGCCGAGGCGGTCGCGGCCCTGGACGCCGCGGACGTCCGGATCAGGTTCCACCCGGCCCGGCGCACCCGCCATCTCGCCTACGGGATAGGCGAGTTCGTCGCGGCCTGGGCGGCGGAGCGACGGGCGCCGGCCGCCGTCGTGTTCGACCGGGTGGACGAGGCGGACGCCACCACCGTAGAACTCGTCGACGTCCTGCTGCGACGCCTCGACCCGTCCCGGCTGAGGCTGTACGTCGGCGGTGCCTCGCTGCCCGTCGCGCTCGCGGCGACCGTCGCCGAGTACGCCCACCCCCTCGCCGCGGCCGTCCCGCCCGGGCCGGCCGCCGGGGAGGCCACCGATATGGCCGCCGAGGACGCCGCCGAGGTCCACGGCCCCGCCTGGCACGACGAGCGCGCCGACGAACTGGCCGCGACCGGCGAGTGGTCCTGGCAGCTGGGCGCGATCCCCTACCACCGCGAACGCGGCACCCGCCCCGCCGGCGACGGCGTCGACGCGCTGCGCACCGCGCTGGCTCTGGCCCTGCACAGCGGCTTCTACGAGCACGCCGTCCGGCTCGCCGGGCGCGGCCTGCCGCTGGTCGACCCGGCGGGGGACACCCGGAACTGGTGGGCCTTCACCACCATGCTGGCCACCGCGCTGACCGCCCTGGACCGCCCGGCCGAGGCGCTCGCGCTCTACGACCACGCCCGGCAGGTCACCGACGAGCCGAGGATCCGGCTGTCCGCGGCGTACTCCACCGCGATGCTCCACGCCCGCCACCTGCCGGAGCCCGCCCGGGACCTCGCCGCCGCCCGCACCTGGCTGGAGCGCGCCCTCGCACTCGCCGGGCAGCTCGACGACCCGCGCGAGCGCACCGTCACCACCGTCTTCCACCGCCAGGGCCTGGCCCTGCTGGACAGCCGTGCCGGCGACCACACGGCGGCGCTGCGGACGGTCGAGGACGGCATCGCGACGCTCAGCGAGACCCTGGCACCCGGCGAACGCCCCCAGGACCGCGCCCGGCTGCTGCACAACCGGGCGCAGCTGCGCCTCGCGCTGGGCGATCCGGACCGCGCGCTCGCCGACCTCGACACGGTGATCGCGCAGGACCCGCAGAACGCGGAGTACTACGTCGACCGGGCCGCCCTCCACCGGGCCACCGGACGGCCGGACGCCGCGATCGCCGACTACGGCACCGCGATCCGCCTCGGCCCGCACCTGCCCGAGGCGTACTACAACCGCGCCGAGACCCACACCGACCTGGGCCGGCCGCAGGCGGCGCTGGCCGACCTCGACCGGGCCCTGCGGATCGCCCCCGACCACCTCGACGCACTGGTCAACCGGGCCGGCCTGTACCTGGAGGGCGGTGAGCCCGACCTCGCCGAGCGCGACGCGCACGCGGGCCTGGATCTGTCCCCCGGCCAGCCTCACCTGCTCTGCGTACTCGGTCTGGTCGAGTCCGAACGCGGCCGGCTCGCCGAGGCCGAGGCCCTGCTCACCCGGGCCGTCGAGGGCGCCCCCGACCTGCCGACCGCCTGGGCCAACCGCGCGGCGGTCCGCTTCGAACGCGACGACGTCCCCGGCGCCGTCGCCGACCTGGACCGTGCCATCGCCCTGGACCCGGATCCCGTCGCCCTCTTCAACCGGGGGCTCGCCCATCGCCGGCTGGGCGACCCGGCCGCCGCCGCCGAGGACTTCACCCGTGCCCTCGCCGCCGACCCGGGCCCCGACCCCGAACTGCGCGCCGAGCTGCTCCGGGAACGGGCCTCCTGCACCCCGCCCCCACCGGTGGCGCCGAGGTAGCGCCCGGGCTCGCCGCCGCCCCGGCGGGGCCGCGCCGCTTCCGAGCGGCCCTCGGGGACGGCAGCCGGGCCGGGGCTCGGCGGAAAACCGTGCGACAACGGACGGATCCGCTCCTACACTCCCGGCATGATCCGTTCCGCAGTGGTGGAGGACGCGTCGGCGCTCGGCGATCTGAAGGTCAGGTCGTGGCGGGCGGCGTACGCGGGATTCCTGGGCGCCGCGTACCTCGACGGGCTGGACCCGGTCGAGGAGTCCGCGGACTGGGCCGAATACCTGGCCGACCTCCCGGACCGGCACCGGCTGTGGGTCGCGGAAGCGGACGGTGCCGTGGCCGGCTTCTGCCGTACCGGGCCCGCCGACGGGGACCCGGACCTCGGCGGCGACGCGGCGGAGGTCTACGGCCTGTACATCGAGCCGGGCCTCGTCGGCACGGGTCTGGGCGCGCGCCTGTTCGGCCATGCCGTGGCCGACCTCGAGGCGCGGGCCCGCCGGCCGCTGTGCGTGTACGCCTACGCGCCCAACACCTCCGCCATCCGCTTCTACGAACGGGCCGGGTTCGTACCGGACGGCACCACCCGGCTCGACGAGGAAGAGGACGGGACGACGATCACCGAGGCGCGACTGGTCAAGTACCCGTAGGGCGGGGCGGGTTCACCGGGTTCCGCCGCAAGGGGGCCGGGCCCCGGGCTCGGCGCCGGCGCGGCCAGGGGCGGAGGCGGTCAGAGGCGGAGTCGGCCGAGGGCCCAGGCGGTCAGTCGCCCGCGGTGGAGCGCGCCCGGACCGCCAGCAGCGCCAACTGCCCGGCCGCGGCCACGGACCGGAAGTCGAAGACACCGGTGAACGGGCCCGTCACCACCAGCAGCACCCCGTACGCGCGCACCGCCCGCCACCACTCGCGCCCGGCCCCGACCTCCCCGTCGAACCAGACCCCGCCGTCCGGCCGGCACACCGTCAGACCCGGCCGGGCCGCGACGGCCGACCAGCCCGGCGCCGGTTCCTCCTCCAGGACGCCCGCGTCACGGGCCCACCCCTCCCCCGGCACCACCGGGCGTCCCGCCGCGGCGGGCACCACCAGCACCGGGCACCGGCCCGGCATCAACTCCGGCCACGCCCCGCCCGCAAGCCCCGTACCGGCCATGATCTCCACGCAACGCCCCCTGCCCGTACCCCACGCCCCAGCACACCCCCGCGCACCAGGCCCCCGCCCATCATCCCCCACACCCGCCGTCCGCGGTGGTCGATACGGACATCGAGGCCACGGCGGCGGAACGGGCCGCGCTCGACGCCCTGAGGAAGGAGCCCCGCCCCTCGGCTCGGAGAGCCGTGCGAGCCGTACGAGCCGTGCGAGCCGTACGAGCCGTACGAGCCGTGCGCGTCAGCCGCCGCAGGTCAGGTCCTTCGCGGGCAGCCGGCCCGTGGTCAGGTAGCGCGTGACGCTGCCGTCCGCGCAGGACGGGCCGGCCACCACCACGCCGTGGCCCTCGCCGCCGGCCACCGTGACCATCCGGGCGCCGTGCAGTGCCCGCCGCATGCCCTGGCCCATGGCGAGCGTCGTCCGCGGGTCCCACCGGTTCTGCACGATCAGCGCGTTGACGTCGTTGTTCACCACGGTGGCCGGCTCGGTGGGCGCCGACTTCCAGAAGGCGCACGGCAGGATGTTGGCCCCCAGGTCGCCGGCCAGCGGGTACCTGGCCCGGTCGCGGATCGCGTCCCGGCGGTACTGCTCGGGGTCGCGCGGCCAGTCGCGGGTGTCGCCGCACCAGACGGCCCACACGGCGGACACCGTGTTGTCCGGCGGCACGACCTCCGGCACGGCGGGCGCGGCCGGGCCGCCCTCGGCCGCGGTCTTCAGCGCGACGATCCAGGGGGTGACGGCCTCGACGTGGACGAACGCGGCGTACCCGGAGCGGATGGCGTCGCCGTCGAGCGTGCCGTCCTCGGTCGGCACGGGCGTGCGGTCGGCGTGGGCGACCAGGTCCCAGTACGTCGTCCGGACCTCCGCCGCGGTGGCGCCCAGCCCGTACGTGGCGTGGCGCGCGGCGGCCCACTCGGTCCACCGGGCGAAGGCGGGTTCGGCCCCCGCCGCCCCTTCCCGGAGCATCCCCCGCCACACGAGCGCGGGATCGACCGCGCTGTCGAGCACGAACCGGTCCGAGCGCTGGGGGAACATCTGCGTGTAGACGGCCCCGAGGTAGGTGCCGTACGAGTGCCCGAAGTAGGAGATCCGCCGCTCGCCCAGCGCCGCCCGGACGACGTCCATGTCGCGCGCCGTGTTGCGGGTGGTGATGTGCGGGAGCACGTCCCCCGCCTTGGCCCAGCACTTGTCGGCCACCGTCCGGGCCCGGTTCACGTCCTGGGCGAACGTCCCTGCCGAGTAAGGGTGTTGGAAGCTCCGCTCGTCGTCCGTCAGGTCGCAGCCGACCGGCGAGCTCTGCCCGACGCCGCGCGGGTCGAACCCGATCAGGTCGAAGCGCTCGCGCACCTCGGCCGGCAGCAGCGGCTCCATCTCCACGGGCATGGTCAGCCCCGGGCCGCCCGGGCCCCCGGGGTTGATCAGCAGCGCGCCGTGCCGCTGCTTCGCGCTGCCCGCCTTGACCCGTGATACCGCGATGTCGATCGTCCGGCCCGTAGGGTCGCGGTAGTCCAGCGGCACCCTGACCTTCGCGCACTCGAAGGCCGCCGGGCGGCCCGCGTCGCAGCGCTCCCACCGGAGTTCCTGCTGCGCGTACCGCTGGAGCGGATCGCGCGCCGCGAACGCCGTCGCGGGGGTGAGCGCCGCCAGCGCGGCCGTCACCGCTCCCACCGTCAGCACGGAGATCGTTCGCCCGTCTCGTCCCACCATGTCAGTACCCCTGTACGGAATCAGTGCCTCGGAATGCCTCCAGTCTCCGTTCCGCCGCACCCGCGCCCCGTACGGCGCGGGGATGGGCTCAAGATCCGACGTGCGGCGTACGGCGACGCGCTGACGTCCTGCCGCGGTCCCATTTCCCGTCGACCGCCGGTTCGGGTGAACGGCCGGCCGGCCTCCTTCCGTTGTCCGGGTGCGGCCGCCCGGCGGAGTGGGGACGGCGGGCCGCCGGACGGCAAGCCGTTTCGGTGCGCCGGTGCGGGTCACTTTCCGGATAGTCGCGGCAGTCGTCGGCGGGCAAGGCTGAGGAACGTTCCCAGGGGGTCGCGTGGGGTCGGGCGGGTCGGCGCACAGCCGGCGCTCCGGCCCCTGGCGGGTCCCGCACCCGGATGATGTGGAGACCACATGGCTCGACGACGTTCCGTACTCCGGCTCGGCCTGACCGTACCGGTCGTGCTGTCACTGACCGCCTCGCTCGGCTTCCTCCCCGCCTCGGCCTCGGCAGCGCCCCGGGCCCGGTCCGCCGCGCAGGCCGAGGACGCGCACTCCCTGTCGTACGTCGTCAACACCAGGACGGATCGTCACACGATCGCGGAGGTCCAGCGGGCCATCGCCGCGGCCGGCGGCACCGTCGTCGTCAGCTACGCCGACATCGGCGTCATCGTCGCCCACTCGGCGAACCCCGACTTCGGCAGGCGGCTGCGCGCGGTGCGCGGAGTGCAGTCGGCGGGCGCCACCAGGACCGCGCCGCTGAGCGCGGCGGGGACGACCGACCAGGGCCCGGTGCGGCACCTCTCCGAGGCCGGGGCCGCGGGCATCGGGAAGGCGTCCGGCGACGGCACCGAACCCCTCGAAGCCGAGCAGTGGGACCTGCGGGCGATCGGCGCGGACGAGGCCGCGAAGATCAACCCCGGCAGCGGGGAGGTCACGGTCGCCGTGATCGACACCGGCGTCGACGACACCCACCCGGACCTCGCCGCGAACTTCTCCCCCTCGCAGTCCGCTAACTGCGCCAGCGGCAAGGCCGACACCACGTACGGCTCCTGGCGGCCGGTGGGCCCGGACTACTTCCACGGCACCCACGTGGCGGGCACGATAGCCGCGGCCCGCAACGGCATCGGCGTCGCGGGCGTGGCACCCGGGGTGAGGGTCTCCGGCATCACGGTCTCCCAGCCCACCCCGCGCCAGCTGATCTACGCCGAGAGCGTCGTCTGCGCCTTCGTTTTCGCCGCCGACCACGGCGTGCAGATCACCAACAACAGCTACTACGTGGACCCGTGGCAGTACAACTGCCTGGACGACCCCGACCAGAAGGCCATCGTCGACGCGGTCGACCGCGCCCAGCTCTACGCCCAGCGCAAGGGCACCCTCAACGTCGCCGGGGCCGGCAACGCCAACCACGACCTGGCCTCCGGGGCCTTCACCGACGCTTCCAGCCCCAACGACTCCACCCGGGTGGACCGGACGGTCGACCCGCACCGGTGCCGGCAGCTGCCCGCACAGCTGCCGGGCGTCGTCACGGTCAGCGCGACCAGCGCCAGGAACACCAGGGCGTACTACTCCAACTACGGCCTGGGCGTGATCGACGTCGCGGCGCCGGGCGGCGACCAGTACCAGGCCTCGGACACGCCGTCCGGCTCGGGCGGCGTCCTGTCGACGCTGCCGGGCAACCAGTACGGCTACGAGCAGGGCACGTCCATGGCCACGCCCCACGTCGCCGGCGTGGCCGCGCTGCTGAAGTCCGCCCACCCGCACGCGACCCCGGCCCAGTTGCTGGCGCTGCTCAAGGCCCAGGCGGACAACCCGGGGTGCCCGGCCGGTCCGAACGGCAGCGGGGACGCCGTCTGTGCGGGCGGCAAGCGCGTCAACGGCTTCTACGGCTTCGGCATCGTCAACGCCCTGCGCGCGGTCGGGTAGTCGACGCCGCACGGGCCCCGCTGCCGCGCGCCCCGCTGTTCCGCGCCTGTTCCGTGCCTGAGCGCGGGTGCCCCCGGCCGTGCGGCCGGGGGCACCCGCGCTCTTCGTCACTCCCGGCGGGTGACCGCCGCGAGGGCTCGCTCGCGGACGTCCGCCGAGGGTGGCCGCGCAGTTCGCGCGGCAGGGCCCGCCACTCCCGGGGCCAGCCGAGGCGGTCCCCGAACGCCTCCGTCAGCGCCGTCGCGAACAGTCCCGCGGCCGGGCCGGTGTCGCCGTCCCCGCGGGTGGCCCGGGTCAGCGCGTCGAGTGTCCCGGGCGGCGGCAGCGGGCCCGAGGCGGCGCGGCGGGGTTCCCCGCGGCCGGGAGGAGGGCGGCGGGTTGACCCGTCAGCCGGCGGGCGTGGCCGCCGGGGCCAGGGTGGTGTCCAGCCAGTCGAAGACCGTCTGGTGGAAGCGGGACATGGCGCCCATGTGGCAGTGCTCGCCCGCGCCTTCGGCCTCGGTCAGGGTGACGAGGGTGTGCGGGCAGGTCAGTGCGGCCTGGACCTGCCGGACGCGGACGGCGCCGCGTCGTCGGTGCAGCCCACCAGACCGACGAGGGAGACCGCGGCGGCGACGGCGAGAACAGCGGAGCGGCGCATGATCAGGAGAACCCCCGGTCGAACGAAGAGACCGGGCATCCTGACACATCGCCTGCCCCGTGATCGACCTGTTTCCTCGTCAGGGCCGCCCTCCTCGGGCCCGGGTGGGGCAGCGGCGTGCCCGCCGCCGCATGGGTGGCCGCCGCGCAGGCGTCCTCCGCGGCCTTCGGACGTGCCGCCACAACGCGGGTACCGGAACCCGTCACCGGCGCGGCGCTGAGTTTTCGGGCCGCGGGCGGTCTACATCTCGACGGGGACGACCAAACTCACCGGGAGTGCAGACATGGGCCTCATCCACATCGAACTGTTCGCGACCCTCGACCTCGTCGGGCAGGCGCCCGGCGGCCCCGACGAGGACCCGGTGGGGTTCCCGTTCGGCGGCTGGCAGGCGCCCCTGATGAACGAGGACACCGGGGCGCAGATCCTCGCCGCGTACGAGGGCACCGACGCCCTCCTGCTCGGCCGGCGGACGTACGACCTCTTCGCCTCCTACTGGCCGCACCAGAAGGACGGCGAGATCGCCGAGCTCTTCAACCGCGTCCCGAAGTACGTGGTCTCCCGCGGCACGCCCGACCTGCCGTGGGCCGGATCCACGCGGCTCGGGCCGGACCTGGCCGTCGCGGTGCGCGAGATCCGTGACCGGCACCGGAACGTGAAGGTCGTCGGGAGCCTGAACCTGGTGCAGACCCTCCTGCGGGAGAAGCTCTTCGACCGTATCGACCTGTGGGTGCACCCGATCATGCTCGGCGTCGGGAAGAAGGTGTTCGACGACGGCGCGGTGCCCACCAACCTCACGCTGCTCGAACCGCCGGTGGCCGGTCCGCAGGGCACCGTGTACCTGCGCTACGGGCTCGCCGACGGCACGCCGGGGACGGGCGACATGGGCGCGCCCGACCGCGGTCTCGGGCACGACGGCTCCCGGTGATCCGGTGAGCACCGTCAACGCCGACGGGATCGCCCTGGGCGTCGAGTCGTTCGGTGACCACGGCGCACCGCTGGTCCTGCTCGCGGGCGGGCCGACGATGCTCTCCTGGCCCGACGCGCTCTGCGCGCGCCTGGCCGCCGGCGGGCGCCGCGCGGTGCGTTACGACCTGCGCGACAGCGGGGAGTCGGCGACGGCGGATCCCGAGGCGCCCGCCTACACCCTGCGCGACCTCGCCGCCGACGCGGCGGCCCTGGCCGACGCGCTCGGCGGGGGGCCCGCGCACCTCGCGGGGATCGGCGTCGGCGGGATGGTCGCCCAGGTGGCCGTGCTCGACCGTCCGGGCGCGTTCTCGGCGCTCACCCTGGCCGGCACCCGCCCGGTCGCCCCCGGCCCGCCCGACGACGACCTCCCCGACCACGACCGGGCGACGATGAGCCGGCTGTTCGCCCGTCCGGTGCCCGACTGGACCGACCGCGAGGCGGTGGCGGAGTTCGCCGCCGCCGGCGCGGAGATCCGCGGCGACGACCCCGTCGCCGCGCGCACGACCGCCGCGCGCGTCTGGGACCGCACCCCCGGCACCGCGCCACCGCTCCAGCTGGCCAACCAACTGGGCCTGGTGTTCTCCAGGCTCGACTGCACCCCCCGCTGGCGCGAGCGCCTGCCCGGGATCACGGTCCCCACGCTCGTCGTCCACGGCCGCCGCGACCCGTTCTTCCCGGTCGGCAACGGCGAGGCGCTCGCACGCGAGATCCCCGGGGCACGGCTGCTCGTCCTCGACGAGGCCGCCACGGCGATCCCCGACGCGGCGGCCGGCGAGGTCGCCGGGGCGATGCTCGCGCTCGGGTAGCGGACGGTGGGATGGCGCACGGGAACCGGAGGAGGGGTGCACGGCACCGGCAGCACCGCGTCGGAGGCACGAGTACCGGGCCCCGCTACCGGCCGGCCGGCAGCGGGGGCTGCAACTCGGTGTGGTGGACGGTGAAGCCGCCGCGTATGACCGGAGCGAACGGGGCCGGGGCCATGCAGGTGCCCACCACCGGCTGGTAGGGCCTCCCGTCCGCCCCCACGTCCAGGTTGGCCACGCCCCAGGAGAACCCGAGGCGACCGCCCTCACCGCCGCTGCCCTGGTGGATGCTCAGGCCGATCCGCTCCCCGGCGTTGCCGGTGTCCGACGTGGAGACCACGGCGGTCAGCGTGGCGACCGGGCCTCCGGTGCTCAGGCAGTCGACCTCGGCCACCGCCTGGTAGACCTGCCCGGTGGCGGCCACCCGGTGGGAGTAACGGACCGTGCCCCGGGCGTCGGTGGGCAGTCCGCCGGCCGCGCCGGTGCCCGGGTAGGGGCGGGTGTACGGAGCCGCCTGGGCGTCGACGGTGAACCGGATCTCGTCGTCCGGGGAGAAGGCGTACGAGATCCGGGCGCTGCCGCTGACGCTCGCCGGACGCGCGGGTCGTCCGTCCCGCCGGCCGGACACGGCGGCGTCGGCGGACGCGGACGCGGTGACAGTGCCGGTGGCGGTGGCGGTGGCGGAGGCGGAGGCCGGGGCGACGCCCGTGAGCGCCGCCAGGACCAGCCCGCCGGCGACGGAGGCCCTGACGGCACGGCCGACGCGACCGACGCGGCCGACGCGGGTGGCACGAACAGTGGCACGGTTACGAGTACGAGTGCGGAACACGGTGACTTTCCCTCCCTCCGGCGGCCCCGGTGGCCGCCGTCCTGACGCCTCCGATCCTGCTCGCCGCACCCCCTCACGCACATGTGCCGATCGGCAGGGAATCGCGCTCGTACCAGGCCCCGCACCCTGCCGATCGGCACCCCGACCGGAAGACCGACCGGAAGACCGCGCGCCCGGCGGCGCCGCCCGGAACGGCCCCGGAACGGCCCCGGGTCCACCCGCGCCGAACCGGCCGGCGAAGGAGGGCCCGCCCCCCGGGGGGGGCGCGTGCGTCACCGCAGGTGGGGGGGTGTGTGGTCGCCCCCGTCGGGGCCCTCGTCATAATCGTCCTGCCCACGACCCACGCGGGCTGACCCACCCGACCTGGCCGGTACCCGCCGGGTCAGGTCCTGTCCCCCCCATCGGAGAACCACATCGTGCGCTCCAACCGCGCCAAGGGCGTGCTCGCCGCAGGCCTCGTCACCGTGCTCGGCGGCCTTCCCGCCGCCGCCACCACGGCTTCCGCCGCCACCACCGGCTCCACCGACGACGCGCCCGGGGTGCTGCGGGTCGACGCCTGGGACCCGGCGTGCTCGGACGCCGGGACGGGGACGGCCGCGCAGCCGTTCTGCTCCGTCAACGCGGCCACCGCGGCGGCGCTGCCGGGGCAGACCGTCGAGGTGGCCCGGGCCTCGTTCGGCTCCGGCACCGTGGTCACGAAGTCGGGCGAGCCCGGCCGGCCCCTCACCATCCGGGGCGCCGCCGCCGGCGGCACCGCGGTGGGCGGCGACGTGCGGCTGTCCGGCGTGCACGACGTCGTCGTGGAGTCGATGAACGCGCGGGAGGTCACGGTGACCGGCTCCAGCCGGGTCACCGTGGTGCGCACCGAGGCCTCCGGCATCAAGGTCACCGACTCCCCCGGGACGACCCTCACCAACAACACGGTGGCCGACGGCTGCGCGGCCGGCATCGAGCTGGCCGGCGACTCCTCGGGCTCGAACCTCTTCAACAACGTGGTGCGCAACCACTTCTCGCAGTCCGCGCCGTACGCCTGCCCGAACCCGGCGGGCGCGGAGATCGCGGTCTCCGCGCCCTCGGCGAAGGACACCCGGGCCGGCTCGAACACCGTCGCGCCGTACTGGACGAACGCCGGCGGCGGTACGCCGTACGTCTGGGCCGGCACCCGGCACGAGACGCCCGAGTCGCTCGCGGCCGCGACGGATGGCCGGGCCGGCCGGCACGACCACGTGGTACCCCGCTGGCAGAGCGGCAACGCGTTCAACAGCGAGGTCGTCGACTCCGCCGACGAGGGCGCGCCGGGCTTCGTGCCGGCCGCGCACCCGGCCGACGACCCGTCCCGGCCGAACCTCGGCACCGGTCTCGGGTACCACGACCGCGGGGCGACCGAGCGCCAGGAGCCCATATCGACGGCCCAGTTGGCGGCCGACCACCAGCGGGCCCCGTACGGCACCGAGATCACGCTGACGGCGACCACCGGCCCGGAGACGGTCCACTGGCCGACCTCCGTGATGACCTACCGCTACGACTTCGGCGACGGCACCCCGGTGGTCGCGTCGGACTCCCCGGTCGTCAGGCACACCTACGCCAAGGCGGGCACCTTCTCCGCGAACGTCACCGTGGACACCGGCGGCGGCCGGCCGTTCACCGGCAGGTACGCCGTGCAGGTGCAGAGCACGGCCCCCGGGCCGCTGACCGCCCTGGCCACCGTTCAGCCGGTCGTCCCCGACCGGTTCGACACGGCCGACGCCCCGCCGCTGGGCGTGCGGCTCGACCCGTCGGGCACCGCCTCGCCGTGGCCGGTCTCCAAGGTCGTGGTGGACTACGGCGACGGGTCCCCCGCCGTCACCCGCGACACCCTGGACGCGGTCGTCCACGGGTACGCCTCGCCGGGCGACTACACGGTCACGGTGACGGTCTCCGACACCGCCGGCCGCACCAGCACCGCCGCGTACCCCTTCCGGGCCGCGTACGCCCCGACCGGGTTCCTGCGCACGCAGCCGTACCGGCTCACCGACACCCGCCAGGACCCGAACCTGGACCTCAGGGGCGGTCTGGAGGTGCCCTTCACGCTGCCGACCGGCACCGCGCCCGGGGCGGACGGCGTGCCGGGCAACGTCTCCACGGTCGTCCTGAACGTGACCGTCACCGACGCCACCGAGGACACCCACCTCACCGTCTGGCCGACCGGCCAGGCCCGCCCGACCACCTCGAACGTGAACGTGGCGGCCGGCCGCACCTCGTCCAACCTGGTCACCGTGCCGATCGGCGACGCCAAGCGGATCAGCACCCTGCTCAACTCCGGCCGCGCCGAGGTGATCGTCGACGTCGTCGGCTTCTACCGCCCCAACGGCGGCGACCTGTTCACCCCGCTGTCGCCGAGCCGGCTGGTGGACACCCGCGAGAGCGGCCGGCTCGGGTCGGGCGAGACGCGCGCGGTGAAGGTCGCGGGCGTCGGCGGCGTCCCGGCGGACGCCACCTCCGTGGTGCTCAACCTGACCAGCACCGACACCGCCGTCGACACCCACCTGAAGGTGTACCCGGGCGGCGGGACCAAGCCGGTCAGCTCCAACCTGAACCCGGAGCCCGGCAAGGACAAGTCCAACCAGGTCATCGTCCCGGTCGGCCCGGACGGCACCGTCAACGTGTACAACCACAACGGTTCCACCCACGTGATCCTCGACGTCTTCGGGTACTACTCCCCGAACGGCAGGGCCAGGTTCACGCCGACCGTGCCCGTGCGCCTGGCCGACACCCGGACCGGCCCGTTCACCAAGCCGGGCCCGGACAGCACCACCGTCGTCGCCGGCATCCCGGCCGGTGCCCGGGCGGCCGTCCTCAACGTGACGTCCACCAACACCACCGAGGACAGCTACCTCACCGTGCACGCCCACGGCGCCCCGCGCCCCGGCACCAGCAACCTCAACCTGCTGGCGGGCCAGACCGTGCCCAACCACGTCACCACGCCGGTCGGCGCGGACGGCAGGGTCGACGTCTACAACCACGTCGGCAGCACCGACATCATCGCCGACCTGTCCGGCTACTTCACGGACGCCTGGCCGCAGCCCTGACCCCGCGCCACCTCCCGGCCACCGGCGGTCCGCACCCGAGCCCGGGTGCGGACCGCCGGACCCGGGGCCCGGCGGGACCGGTATCTCCGGCGCCGGAACGACCGTACGAGGAAGGCACCGCCGATGGACCACCCGAACCCCGACGTGGACGAATGGGCCGCCGAGCTCCGGGACTTCGCCGAGCGGATCGTGGTCAGTCTGGGCGGCGACCCGCAGTGGCTGAGCACCAACCCCGACTGGGCGGTCGGCCTGGTCGACCGGGGGATCGCCGAGGACTGGGACCCGACGGCCATGGACGAGGGCGACCGGCACCGGTTCCGGTCCCTGCTCATGGCGGTCACCGGTGAGTTCCTGATCAACACGCACGGCGCCCGCTGGGCGTGGCTGCTCGACGACACGTCACCACTCGGGGGGCGCTGGGTGGTCACCGGTTTCACCCACCCCCTCGGGCAGCGGACGCGCCCCGTGGACGTCGGGCGGATCGCCGACGACGCGCTGGCGCTCCACCGGGTCCAGGTGATCGACCTGGTCGACACCGCCGAACGCGAATCCGGTATGCGGGCCACGGCCTGACAATCCGCTTTCACGGCCGGGGCGCCCGACGCGATCGCGCCACCCGCAGACCCCGGTCCGGCAGGAGCGCCCGGGAATTCGGCGAGGCCATCCGGCGGGGAATTCCCGGAAGAGGTCCCCGAATTCCCCGGCAGCCACCCGAAAGGGAAAGTCCCGGCAGGCTCGACCGGGTTCCCCGGTTCGGACGGACAGCCCGCCACGCCGAGGCCGCAGGCCGCCGCCGCGCACGTCGCACCCCATCGGACCGTGCCGTCCGCCGCCCCGAACACGGGTCTCCGGAATGCGCACACGTCAATTCCGCGCGACATGACGGAAAAATGCGCCGAAGGGACACCATCCGATCGGCAATTGTGATGCGGATCACCGCCGGTGGTCATCTTCCGAACCGCCCTGACGGCTAGCTTTGACGCGCTCGCCGCCGATTCGCGCGACGGGCGAATCGGAGGAGGGGGTCATCATGAACAGGACCATGCGCACGGCGGCCAAGGCGGCCGTCGCCGTCGTCACGGCCGCGGCGGCCGTCCTCGGCGTGGCGGGAAGCGCGTCGGCGAACAGCACCGTGGGGCTGCTGGGCGGGGAGAGCCTCAACGTCGGGGACTCGGTCGTCAGCAACACCAGCGGCAACACCTGGTTCCAGCTGACCCTGCAGTCGGACGGCAACCTCGTCGAGTACCGCTGGGACGGCGGCAGCCGCAGGGCGTGCTGGGCGACGAACACCAGCGGCTCCGCCGCCCACCACGCGACGTACCAGACGGACGGCAACTTCGTGCTGTACACCCAGTCGGGCACCGCGCTCTGGTCGTCGAACTCCGCCGGTACGTCGGTGGTGACCGTCAGCATCACCACCAGCGGCGCCCTGTACGTCGGCGTCAAGAAGATCACCAACGGCTGCTGACCCGACCCAGGCCGCCGGGGCCGGCCACCCCTGACCGGCCCCGGCGGACCACGGCCCCTCGCGGTGCCCGCCCGCGGCTACGGCTCGGGGAGGGCGGCGCCGCCCGGGGCCCGGACTGCGTCGCCGAGCCGCCACGCCTCGATGTCGCGGTAGTGGATCGGCCCGGGACCGCGGCCGATGTTGCTGCCCACGAGGTGGAGACGTTCGGTCCGCCACGGCCGGCCGGTGAACCCGGTGAGTCCGGCCGCGGCGAGCGGCACGCTGACGTGGTCGTCACGGCGGGACCGCGCCAGCGTCAGATGGGGGTGCAGCGGCCGCTCCCTGAACTCGATCCCGCAGCTCCTGACCAGGTCGCGGACGTCGGCGGCGAGCCGGTGCAGCTGCTCCTGGTCCCCGTCGATCCCGCTCCACAGCAGCCGCTGGTCGAAGTGGCCGCCGCCCCGCAGGCCCAGGTGCGGGGCCGGCCACGACGCGGCGCGGCCGGCCAGTGCCGAGCGCAGCGGCGGCACCACCGTGGACGGCTGCTCGCCGAGGAAGGCCAGGGTGATGTGCCAGTCCTCGATCCGGTTCCACCGCAGCCGCGGGTACCTGGCGTAGGCGGGGCGCAGGGCCCGGGCCAGTTCGTCCTTGGCCTCGTCGGGCGGGGCCAGGGCGACGAAGACGCGCAGGGTCGGGGGTTCGGGGTGATCGTCCACGAAGGGGGAGGTTAACCGAGGGCGGGTCGCCCGCGCCCGCCGGTGGCTGCGGGACCCGGCACCGGGCCGCGGTGCCGGCCCGGTTCAGGACGGCAGCGTCCTGCTCGCCAGGACCGTCCCCTGGGCGTCGTACGCGGCGATCCTGATGCCTTCGAGCGGGTGCGGCTTCGGGTCGCCGGGGGTGTTGCGGCCCGGCCCCCAGGCGTAGCCGGTGGCGTAGCCCGGGCTGCCCGGGAGCGAGGCGACGGTGACCCACCGGGCCTGGCCGTCCACCTCGACGCTCATCCGGGCCACCTGCCCGGGCCCGTGGTAGACGAGGTTGTACAGGGCCTCCTGGTACTGCGGGGGGTTCCCGTAGTACTGCATGGTGATCTCGGTCGCGCCCTCCGCCCAGGAGTACCCGGCGCACCCGGGGCCGCTCTTGTACACGGAAGGGTCGTGGATGCAGATCTCCTGGTCCTTCAGCTGCATCCACCAGTCCTGGCGGCCCAGCGGCAGCTGTCGGCCCGCCTCCACCACCACGGCCTCGGGAGCCGGCCCCTCCGGCACCTTCGGGGCCTGCGAGGCCGGGCCGACGGCCTGGTCCCCGCGCTGCGCGGACAGCACCGCCCCCGTACCGGCCACCACGGCGAGCGCGGCCACCACGGCCGACGCGCCCATCGCCACCCGGCGCCCCCGCCGCTGCCGGCGCACGTGGTCCCGCACCGGCCCGGCGGACCAGTCCGCCACCTCGACCCGGGCCGCCTCGTCCCGCAGGGCGCCGCGCACCATGTCCTCGGTGTCCATCACCTGTTGCCTCCGTTCGTGCCGTCGATCGTCGAGCCGGTGTCCGCCGCGTACGAGGCCAGCGCCGGGTGGCCGCGCAGTTTCGCCAGGCCCCGGCTGGCCTGGCTCTTCACGTTGCCCGGTGAGCAGCCGAGCACGTCGGCGACCTGGCGCTCGCTCATGTCCTCCCAGTAGCGCAGGACGACCACGGCCCGCTGGCGCCGCGGCAGCTCCGCCAGTGCCTGGAGCAGCACCGAGCGCTCCTCGACGTCGCGGTGGCCGCCGCCCGCGGTGGACTCCCGGTCGGGAAGGACGGGCGTGAGCAGCTGCCTGACCCGGCGCCGCCGGTGGCGGCTCAGGTTGTTGTTCACCAGGGCCCGGTGGACGTAGGCGTCCGGCTCGTCCAGGCGGCTGATCCGGGGCCAGTTCCTGAAGACCTTCGCGAAGGTCGCCTGCACCACGTCCTCCGCCTCGTGGTGGTCGCCGGTGAGCAGGTAGGCGGTGCGCACCAGCCGCCGCCAGCGCGTGGCGGCGAACCCCTCGAAGTCGAGCTCCTGCGGGCCGGGGCCGCCCGCGGAAGCCGGTGCCGGGACAGGCCGGGGCCTGTCCTCCACCGGGATGGGCATTGCGCTCGCGGTCATCCGGTTCCTCTTCGTGTCGGCGCGACGATCCGGCCGGATCATCGTTCTGCCCTACTCACCGCCGCGCCGCCGTGAGGGTTGCACGGTTCGGTCCGCGAGTGCGGGCTCCGGCTCGGTGTCCGGGCGGCCCTGGCTTCGGCACCGCGGCCGGGCCCGGGGCCGGTGCCGGTGCCGGTGTCCACGGCGGGGCCGGCCCTCGGCCTCCGGCCGGGTGTGATCTATCCCACTGGCCACCGGATTCCGCCCGCGGCGGTCCTGTCCGGGACCCCGGTGCGCGACGGAACGGCCCGCCGGGGACCCCGCCGACCTGCGGGATCGGGGCACCGGGCGAGTGGCCGTCCGGACATGCCAAGCTGGCCGGTTTCCGGCCAGGCGGAGGATGTGGTTCAACCGGTTCCCCTTGTTCATCCGTTTGTCATGGGACGGTCGGCCGCCGGTGAGCCGCCGCGTGTGAGGCCGAGTGAGACGTCTGACGTTGGGCGTCGGACGAGAGGGGACGAACGATGGGGCGAGTACTGGCGCACCTGGTGGGCGACACCGACGCCTTCGCCAGGACACTGGAAACCCGCAGGCCACAGGTGTTCCGCACGGCCGGGTGGCCCGCCGGGCTGCCCCGGCCGGGCGAGCTGGACGCCGTCCTGCACGGCGGCCTGCTGCGGGTGCCGTACGTGGAGATGGTGCGGGACGGCGAGGTCGTCGCCCCCGAACGCTTCTGCACGGCCCGCACGGTGGCCGGGCGCCGTGAGGACGGCTGGGCCGACGCCGGGCTGATCACCGCCCTGCTGGCCGAGGGCGCCACCCTGCTGCTGCCGCAGCTGGACCAGTGGCACGCCCCGGTACGGGAGCTGGCCACCGACATCGCCCTCCAACTGGGCCGCCGCACCGAGGCGTTCTGCTTCGCGACGGGCGCCGGCCGGCGCGGCCTGGACGTGCACCGCGACGACGCGGACGTGCTGGTCGTCCAGCTCGCCGGGCAGAAGGAGTGGACGGTCCACGAGGCGCCCACGGACGGGCGCTGGCGTCCGGGGCTCGCTCCCGAGCCGGGGCCGGTGGCGCTGCACACGGTGCTCGGGCCGGGTGAGGTGCTGTACGTGCCGCGTGGCGCCGCGCACACGGCGACGGGCCGTCAGGGGCTGTCGGTGCACCTGTCGTTCACCGTCCGGGAGGCAGGCACCGGACGGCTGCACGCGGCGGTCGGCGAGTTCCTGGCCGCGGGCGACGCCGGGGCCCGGGGCGACGACCTGCCCGAGCGCCCCGGGACGACCGCCGACCTGCTGGCCACGGCCGCCGACGTGCTGCGCCTCAGCCGCGACCGCCTGGCCGCACTGACCCCGCAGGAACTGCTGCGCCTCGCACGGGGACCGCTCCCCGCGCCGCCGCCGGACGCCCCGGCGCTCCCGGGGCCGCTGGGCGGCTGAGCGGTTGAGCGGTTGAGCGGTTGAACGGTTGAACGGGCAGAACGCGACCGGGCGCGGGGGGGGGGGGCCGGGGGGGGGGGGCCGGCGCCCCCCCCCCCGGGGGCCGGTCATACGCGGGGATACAAGGGCGGGCGCGCGGGGGGCGGGGCCCCGGGGGACGGTTGGTG
>NZ_JBIVUM010000029.1:0-81715 GCF_044757205.1 Kitasatospora sp. NPDC091335
GGGGGGGGGGGGGGGGGGGGGGGGGGGGGGGGGGGGGGGGGGGGGGGGGGGGGCGGGGGGGGGGGGGGGGGGGGCGGGGGGGGGGGGGGGGGGGGGGGGGGTTGGTGGGGGCGCCCCCGCGGGGGGGGGGGCGGCCGCGGGGGCCCCCCCCCCGCCGGGCCCCCCCCCCCCCCGCGCCCGGTCGTACCCGTACTACCGCTGGATCAGACGGACCGGCCCGATCGGGCCGGTCCCGCTGGTCAGATGCAGTACGGGCGGGTGCAGGACCCCTCACACGAGACACTGAACGCCGCGTCTTCCTGCTCGCCGGTCTCGGCGGCGACGAGGTCCTGCACATCGAGGTCGAACAGCTCCTGCATGTCGGTGGCCATGAGGGCCTCCCTTCGTCGGTGCCGCGACTGGCCGCGGCGGACTGCAGCGGACGTTAGGCACTCGTGCGGAGGCCCGACAATGACCGAGCACAGCTGAATAGACGGATTCAGCCAACTGTTGATGGCTTTTGATCAAGCATGGACAGTTTTCGATCATCGGGATAGAACGACCCGACGAAGCAGCGGTACGGGCGGCACGAGGCACGGGGGCACGGTGGGGAAGAAGACGGACGCAGCACGCCAGGACACGCTCTTCACCGCGACCGGCCCCGTCCTGCTGCGCGCACCCGCGCTGGCCCGCCGGCACCGCCACGCCGCCGGGTCCGGCGGGCCCGGTGGGGACACGCCCGCGGCCCACCTCGCCGAGGCCGCCGCCGATCCGGTCCTGCGCGAGGCGATCGAGGTCTCCAGCCCCTCCCTGGCCGACCTGCTGGACCAGACCGCCACCGCCACCGAAGCCCCTCGCCCCGCCGACGCCCCTGGCTCCGCCGAGGCCCCTCGCCCGGCCGCCCTGCGCCGCGGGGCCGAGGCCGTCGGCCGCTACCGGCTGCGGATGGCCACCCGCCCCACCCCCTTCGGTCTGATGGCCGCCGTCGCGCAGGCCCGCTTCGGCACCCGCGCCGAGGTCCGCTGGGACGGCGCCGAACGCCGCGCCTTCCGCCCCGACCTCGGCTGGCTCCTCCCGCTCCTGGACCGGCTGCGCACCGACCCGCAGGTGCTGGGCACCCTGCGGCTGGCCGTCGACCAGCAGGTGGCCCTGCGCGGCGACCGGCTCGTCCTGCCGTACCTGCCCGAACGGCGCACCGCCGCGGCCGGCGCCAGGTCCGCCGCCGGCGCCGCGGACACCGGCGCGCAGCCCGTCACCGAGCGGACCGTCCGCGCCACCGCCGTCGTCCGCGCCGCCGTCCGCCACGCCGCCCGCCCCCTGTGCCACGCGGACCTGCTCGCCGCGCTGGCCGCGGACTTCCCCGCCGCCCCGGCCGAGGCGATCGCCGCGCTCGTGCGCACGCTGGTCGCCCAGGGCTTCCTGCTGACCGACCTGACACCCCCGCCGGACAGCACCGACCTGCTCGGTCACGTCCTCGACCGGCTGCCCGACGGCCACCCCGTGGGCGCCGAACTCGCCGCCGTACGAGACCTGCTGGCGCAGGCCTCCGCGCTGCCGCGCGGGCAGGCCACCGCCGTGCTGCGCGAGGCGCGCCGGCGGATGACCGGCCTCGCGCCCGCCGACCGGCCGCTGCACGCCGACCTCGCGCTGGACGCCGAGGTGGTCCTGCCCGCGCGGGTCCGTACCGAACTGGAGCACACCGCCACCGTGCTGTGGCGGCTCTCCCCGCCGGCCACCGCCCCCGAGCACCTGCGCGCCTACCACGCGGAGTTCGTCGAGCGGTACGGCACCGACAGCCCCGTCCCGCTCACCGAAGTGCTCGACCCCGACACCGGCCTCGGCCCGCCCGCCGGCTACCGGCGCCCGGCCGGTGCCCGCGGCGCGGCCAACCCGCGGCCCACCCGCGCCCGCACCGACGCCGACGCGGCCCGCGACCGGGTGCTGGCCGAACTCGCCACCGGCGCCCTCGCCGACCGTGAGCCCGGCGCCCCGCTGCCCGAGGTCGTCCTCGACGACGACCTGCTCGCCCGGCTGGTCCCGTCGCAGGAGGAGCCGGGCGGCGCCGCCGACACCCCGCCGGCCTCCCTGGAGCTGTACGCCGAACTCGCCGCCGACTCCCTCGACGCCCTGGACGCCGGGCGGTTCCGCCTCGTGATCTCCCCGACGGCCGGCAGCGACCGCGCCGGTGCCACCTTCGGCCGCTTCGCCGCCCACCTCGCCGGTGCGGGCGCGGACGGCGGCGTCCTGCTCGCCGCCGCCGGCGCCTCCCCCACCGGTACTCCTGACGCCGGTGAAGTCCTGGACGCCCACCTGGAGTTCACCCCCTACCGCCCCCGCCACGCCAACATCGCCCTCACCCCCCGCTGGCTCGGCCACCGCGTCGCCGTCAGCGCCTTCCCCGACCCCGGCGGCCCCGCCGCCCTCCCGCTGGACGACCTCGTCGTCCTCGCCGACACCGAACGCCTCTCCGTCCACTCCCGCAGCCTCGGCCGCGAGATCCGCGCCACCGCCCACCACGCGCTCAACCTGCGCACCGGCGCCCCCAACGCGGCCCGCTTCCTCCAGGAGGTGGCGCTCACCGGCCAACGCCCCTGGCAGCCCTGGGACTGGGGCGCCGCCGCCAGCGCCCCCGCCCTGCCCCGCGTCCGCCGCGGCCGGGTCGTCCTCGCCCCCGCCACCTGGCGCCTCACCGCTCCCGTCCCCTCCGCCGACACCCCGTACGAGCAGTGGGCCGACGGCCTCGCCCGCTGGCGCCGCCGCTGGGGCGTCCCGGCCGCCGTGCGCCTGCTCAGCGGCGACCAGCGGATCAGCCTCGACCTCGACGACCCCTGGCACCGCCGCCTCCTGCACAGCCAGTCCCGCTCCGCCCGGCCCACCGTGCTCCAGGAGGACCTCACCGGCGACGGCGGCCTCACCGGGGACGGCGACGGCGACGGCGGCTGGCTGCGCGGCCCCGGCGGCGCCCACAGCGCCGAACTCGTCGTCCCGCTGCGCCGCGCCGCCCGCCCGTCGGCCCCGGCCCGCCCCGCGGCGCACCGGCCACTGCCCGCGCCCCACCCCCGTACCCCCGAACTCCCCGGCGGCCCCTGGCTGTTCGCCCGCATCGCCGCCGCCGAGGCCCGCCACGACGAGATCCTCGCCGACCACCTGCCCCGCCTGATCGCCGCCCTGCCCGGCGACGTGGACCGCTGGTTCTTCATCCGCTACCGGGACCCGGCCCCCCACCTGCGCCTGCGTTTCCACGGCACCCCGCCCGCCCTCGCCGCCGGCCTGCTGCCCATCCTCCACGACTGGGCGCACGACCTGCGCCGCGCCGGCCTCGCCGCCGACCTGCGTCTGGACGGCTACACCCCCGAGACCGACCGCTACGGCGGCCCCGACGCCCTGGCCCACGCCGAGCGCGTCTTCCACGCCGACAGCCTGGTCGCCCTCGCCGCCCTGCGCCTGGCCCGCGCCGCCCGCACCACGCCCGGGGAACTGCTCGCCGCCGTCAACCTCACCGCCACCGCCCAGGACTTCCTCACGGCCCGCCCCACCCCGCCACCCGTCGGCACCTGGATCGCCGCCACCTACCCCAAGTCCGAGCCCCACCACCAGGCCTTCCGCGCCCACCGGGGCACGGCCCTGCGCGCCATCGGCCCGGACGGCCCCACCACGCCCGCCGGCGGCCTGCTGCCCGCCGACCCCGATCTCACCGCCGCGTGGCAGCAGCGCGCCGCCCGACTCGCCCACTACGCCCCCCGCCTCACCCCGCCCTGCGCCGGACCGGCGCTCGCCTCCCTCCTCCACATGGGCCACAACCGCCTCGTCGGCATCGACCGCGAAGCCGAACGCCGCGCCTACGCCATCGCCCGCGGCACCCTCGAAGCGCACCGCACCCGCCCCACCACCCCGAGCGAGGGCCGATGACCCCCACCGAAGCCCTGCGGGCGGTCACCGCCCAGCTCACCGGCCCCGCCGAGCCCGGGTCCGTCCCCACCCCCGGGCTCGGGGCCGGCCGCAGTGGTGCGGCGCTCGCCCTCGCCGTGCTGGCCGGGGAGGACCCGGCGCTGCGCCGGGCCGCGCACGGACAGCTCGCGGACGCGGCGCGGGCGCCCGGCGCGATGCGCGGGGGCGGCCTCTACTCCGGTGCCGCCGCGGTGGCCTTCGCCGCCCGCGTCATGGCGCGGGCCCCCGGCGAGTACCGGGGGCTGCTGGACGCGCTGGTGCCCCGGGTCGGCGAGTCCGCCGCCGGGCGGGTGGCCGCACTGCGGGCCGATCTGGCGGCGGGGACGGGCCTGCGGGCGCACACCTTCGACGTGGTCTCGGGGGCGTCGGGTCTGGGCCGGCTGCTGCTGGCCCTGGAACCGGACGGGCCCGCGCTGGCCGGAGTGCTGGCCGCCCTGGTGGAAATGGCCGCACCGGCCGGCGGGGCGCTGCCGCGCTGGTGGACGGCGGGCGGCCCCGGGCTTCCCGGCGCGGACTCCGGCCACCCCCGCGGTCACGTCAACCTCGGTCTGGCGCACGGGATTCCGGGCCCTCTCGCGCTGCTGGCCCTGGCCCGGCTGCGGGACGTACGGGTGCCCGGCCAGGACGAGGCGATCGAGGCGCTGGCGCTCTGGCTCGCCGCCCGCGGGATGCCCGCCGGCGGCTGGCCGATGACGGTGCGCGTCGAGGACGTGGAGGAGGGCCGGCCGCCCGCCGACGCGCCGACCCGGGCGGCCTGGTGCTACGGCACCCCGGGCGCGGCCCGGGCGCTCTTCCTCGCCGGCACCGCGCTGGGCCGCGACGACTGGCGGACCACCGCCGTCACCGCGCTCACGGACGCCCTGGCCGGGCCCGCCGCATGGCACCTGGCCGGCGCCGGGCTCTGCCACGGCACCGGCGGCCTGCTGCGGATCGTCCAGCGCATGGCCGAGGACTCCGGTTCCGCGGCCCTGGCCGCCCACCTGCCCGCCCTCGCCGCGGCCACCGCCCGCGACCTCGCCGCCGCCCTCGCCGCCGGCGAGCCCGCCACCCTCCTGGAGGGCACCGCCGGCGCGGCCCTGGCCCTCCACGCGCACGCCCACCCCGGCGCCGCCGCGGGCTGGGACGCCTTCCTCCTCCTCGGCTGAGCCCGCTGCCAGCCGCCAGCCGTCAGAGTCAGCGGTCAGCTCAGGACGGCGAGTTCGGCCACCACGGCGCGGTGGTCGCTGCGCGGCAGGGCGTGCTCGGTGACGTCGACGGCGGTCAGCGCGGGCCCGTGCAGGACGTGGTCGATCTGGATCACGGCCGGGACGCGGTAGTCGGGGTGGTCCTGGGGCCAGGTCGGGAAGAGGCCCGCGCCGAGTTCCTCGTGGGTGTCGGTCAGGCCGGTGGCGATCAGGTCGCGCGGAACCCGCCCCGCCCGTCATCGGCGAGCGGCGTCACCGGCCGCCGAGGCGGCCGATCCGTTCGGCGGTCAGACAGGCGCGCACGATGGCCACCCGGACCAGCGGGCCGCCGAGGCCGCACTTGATGACGTAGAAGAGGATGAGGTTGGTCGAGGTGACCGCCAGCGCGTACACGTAGACGTCGTGCAGGAGTCCCAGGTAGAGCAGGGTGCCGACGGTGAGGACCGCGACCGCGTAGAACATCGAGGTCGGCGACCACTGGGTGAACGCCGCCAGACCGGTGATCTTGCTGTCGTCCTCGGGCACCGTGGTCAGCCCGAGCCGCCGGGAGCGCGCGATGACGGCGCGGACGTACGCCAGGGTGAGGAGGTTGGCGAGCCAGGTGAGGATCTGTCCGATCGCCGAGTTGACGGGCCACCAGCGCGGTTCGACCAGGGTGATGGCCAGCACCAGGCCGCACGGGACCACCGCCATGATCCGCATGATGGTCTCGGTGGCCAGGGCGAGCCTGCTCAACGAGCCGGCCCTGCGGCCGATGGCGAGCGGTGTCAGGCCGGAGAACAGCATCTGGTAGTACTTCGGGGCGGCGATGGCGTAGGACAGCCCGACCATGCGGGCCGGAAGGTTGGCCCGCCAGTCCGGCACGGTGTAGTCGGAGTGCCGCCACGAGTCGACGACCGGCAGGCCTTCACGGTCGCCGCCCAGGTGCTGGACCAGCTCGATCAGCCGGTTGTCCCAGGACAGGTTCAGGTCGCGGAACAGCCAGGTCAGGACGGCGAAGTTGGTGAGCGCCCACACCAGGGCCGACAGCAGCGACCAGCCGAGCAGCCAGGTGGCCAGCGGTGGCCGGCTGCCGGTCGCCGACGGGGTACCGCTTCGCCTGCGGCCGCGCCACAGCCGCCACTCCCGGCCGGGGTCGCCCGCCAGCGGCCGGGCCAGCTCGCGCAGCGCCCGCCACCCGGTTTCGACCCGCAGCTCGCCGCTGTCGCGCTCGGCGGCCCGGACCAGTTCGAGTTCGGCGAGGAAGCCCTCCTTCAGCCTGGCGTAGGAGAAGTCCCGCCGCTCCGGATCGGAGAAGATCAGCAACCGCCGCTCCGGGACGGCGTCGACCAGGTCCTCCAGGAACCGGGCCAGCTGCGGGGCCCGCATGTAGAAGACGTCCGGCACCACCCGCTCGGTGCTCTCCACCCCGGTGCCGAACAGCATCAGCAGCCGGCCCAGCGAGTAGAGGTCGGCCCGCAGGATGTGGCCGTCGCCGGACCGCACCTCGGGCGCGATGTACGAGGACGCCACGCCGGTGGCGCCGGTGATGGTGTGCGTGTACAGGTAGTTCCGGCCGAGGTCGACCAGCCGGAAGGTCCCGTCGGCGGCCGAGACGATGATGTTGGACGGCGAGAGGTCCGCGTGGACGCCGCCCGGCCCGCCGTGCAACGGGTTGTCCGCGGCGACCTGCTGAAGCTCCGCCAGCGCGTCGAACAGCTTCGACCCCTGCTCGCGGAGCCGGTCCAGACTCAGCCGCAGCTCGCCCGCGGGCCGGCCGGCGGCCTCGGCCCGGACGGTCTCGGCGAGGGTGCTGCCCTCGATGAACTCCATCATGATCCAGGTGTCGAAGCTGGCCCACACCCGCACCAGGTGCCGCAGGCCCTGAGCAGCCGACCCGTAGGTCCGCGCGTACTCCCGGGTCGCCTTGGCCAGGGTCTCGATCCGGGTGAACGGGTAGAGGACCAGCTTCAGCGCGAAGTCGGGGCGGGCCCCGTGCACCGCCCCGGTGGTGCTCCCGCGGAGGATCACGGACGTGCTGCCGTGACGGTGGAAGCGCAGGTTCGGGGCCATCGCCCGCCACTCCCGGACCGCCTGCTCGCTCTCCGGGGCGGGACGGCGCCCGGCGGCGGGCTCGGGGCTGTAGACGGCCGACACCACCCGGCCGACCTCCTCGTCCGCGGCGAGCACACCGCAGACCGCCGGGCAGTCGTGGGTGAGGGCACTCGCGTCCGCACCGCCCGCCGGGTCCGCGGCCGGAAGGCGGGAACGCTGCGCCTCGGACTCGGCCAGGCCGATCAGCGTCAGCAGGAACAGCCCCGTGAACCCGAAGACGTCGGCGCAGTCCTGCCTGAACGCTTCGCCCTGCTCCCGGTAGCCGGCGCACCAGGCCGTCAGACGGGCGATCACGGCCGTCCGTGAGCCGAGCCCGAAACGGGTGTCGAACGAGCGCTCGTCCACCGGTATGTCCTGCAGCACCCGCCGCCAGGCGGCTTGCCGGCCGGCGAGCCGCCTGGCGCCCTCCGGCCCGGCCGGCGACAGGCCCAGCGCCGATCGCAGGGAGGCCGTCCGGTCCTGGCTATAGCCCGTCAGGTCGCGCAGGGCCGCGAGCACCGGATCGAGTGCCACTCCTTGGGGCGCCATTCGCGGTCTCCACCACCGTCAGCCGGGGTATGGCATGGATGCGGCCCTGGGCGATCATCGCGGTGGGTCGGTTCTCCAACGCGCAGAAGGCCGTCTCGTAGGCCGTGCGGGCATGTTCGAGCAGCAGGTGCCGGTCCATCTCGTGCCGCTTCAGTTCCGGCATCCAGGGCAGCGGAGCGAGGTCCAGCACGTGCGGCCCGACCCCGCCGGACGAGTGCCGCTCACCGCGCAGCCACTCCTGGTCCCGGTACTTCTGCCGGATCGCCGCCAGGTAGCCGCGTCCCAGTCCGGTACGGAGCCGTTCGAGGTGCAGGTAGGTGAAGCGGTGCATCGGGGACACGCTTCCGCCGACGCGCTCGCGCATCGGACGGGTGCTCAGCGAGAGCACGTGCGTACAGCCGTCGTCGAGCGCGAGCCGGAACGGGAGCGCCGTGAGCACGCCGCCGTCCACCGCCCGTCTCCCGTCGGAGGTGCGCGCGGTGCCCGGGACCGCGATCGGCAGCCAGGCGGAGGCGCGCAGCGCCGTCTTGAGTTCCTCCTTGGAGGAGAAGTCGCGCAGCACGACCGTTCGCAGGGCGTCGACATCGGTGACCGGAACGGCCAGCCGGGCCGGAGAGTCGATCACCGCCGCGTAGTCCAGCGGTTTGACCCGTTCCATGACGTGCTCGAAGGAGTAGTCGAGATTCAGAATGGGCTTTCGCTGCAAGGCCCTGGAAAAGTCGACGAACCTGCGTGTCGTCAGGTCGTCGTAGTAGATCGAGAGCGAATACCAGGTGTTCCCCGCAAGGAAGTAGGCGCCGTTGATCCCGCCCGCCGAACACCCGTAGACCACGTCGAAGGCGTTCTTGAAGCCGTGATCCTCCAACTGGCACAGCATGGCGGCCGACACCACCCCGCGCATGCCCCCGCCCTCGACCGCGAGCGCGACCCGCGCACCGTCGGCGCGGCTCCCCGGCAGGCTGCCGGAGTCGCGCCTGGCCCGCAGGATTTCGAGCACGGGATGATCGGGATCCCAATACCCTTGTCCAGATATGAACCCGTCGGTCACAGTGACGTACTGTGCCACACGCGGAACGCGCCCGGCAGTGTTTTTTCACGGGACGACGGGGCGAAGATGCGGAGCGCCGGCCACCGCTTTCGCAAGCGGGGGGCGGCAATTCCGTTTACCGAGCGGGAAACCGGGCTCGGGAATTCCTGGCGCCGAAGTCGAATGCGGAGAGGCAGCGGCGGTCGGCCGCTGGGGGAAGACCACCGCCGCCTTCCGGGCCGGCCCCCTGATGACAGGTCCTAGCCGGGCCGGACGGGCCCGCCGCACCGGGGCGCCGTCGGGTCAGAGCACGACCTCCTTGAGGAGGCCGGTGGCGACGTCGAGGACGAAGCCGCGGACGGAGTCCGTGTGCGGGACGAAGGGGCTGGTGCGGATCCGGGCGGCGGACTGCCGGACGTCCGTCTCCAGGTCGGTGAAGGCCTCGGCGGCCCACGGGGGTTTGACGCCGGTCTCCTCCCGGATCGACTCGCGGAAGGCGTCGTCGCCGAAGGTGAGCATGCCGCAGTCGGTGTGGTGGATGAGGATGATCTCCCGCGTGCCGAGCAGCCGCTGGCTGATCGCCAGCGAGCGGATGGCGTCGTCGGTCGCCACCCCGCCGGCGTTGCGGATCACGTGCGAGTCGCCTTCGGCGAGGCCGAGCGCGCCGTAGACGTTGAGCCGGGCGTCCATGCAGGCCAGGACGGCCGTGTGGCGGGCCGGCGGGAGCGGGAGCGGCCCGTCGAAGGCCGAGGCGTAGTCGGCGTTGTTGCGCAGGTAGAGGTCGGTGACGGTGTCGGTCATGGTGGACGGCTGTCCCTTCGGTGCGGTCGGATCGTGGTGGGCCGGGGCACCCGGGAGCCCCCGTCCTCGCGGACCGGTGGGTGCGCGAGGCGCGGGCGGCACGAGGCGGCGGCCGCTTCTCGGCAGCCGCTTTCGCGACGGGTGTGCCCCGGGGCGCGGCGCGGACGGGCCGCCGGTCGGAGCGACGGCGGGTCCGCGCGGCGGAGGAGGCGGGCGGCCGTCACGGCGGCGCCGTCCGGCAGGGGGCGGAACGGCGCGGCCGGACCGGCCGGGCGATCAGACGCCGACCGGACAGCCGGTGGAGTGGACGCGGCCGAAGTCGATGTGACGACGGCGGACGAGCACGGTCATGCGGGCACCGTACTGCCCGGCGGAGCCGCCCGGGCGGGAATCGCCCGTTCTCCACTCCCCCGGGTGACCGCACCCCGGGGGACGCCGGCGGCGGCACCGGGTCGGTACGGCCGGCCGGCCGCCGAACTGCCAGGTGTGCACCTCGACGTCGGCGTACCGGTCCGCCGTCAGGACGGCGTGTGCCGTCTCCGCGTCCGGCGCCGGGACCAGCACCGCCGTGCCGAGCGGCGGGGAGCCGGGACGGTCGCGGTGGTAGCAGAGGAATTCCATGATCGTGTGGTCCCGTCGGGGAGGTGGCCCGGTCGAGCGGGTTTCGCCGCCGGGGACGACGCCCACCCGGATCGGCTGCGAACTCATGAGGTCGCATCCGAACTTGATGCGATTTCCGGCGCCTTCTCCGTCACACACACCGGTGAACCTGTCCCGAAGCGGGGGCGTGGTCGGCCGGTTGCCGCTCTCCTGGGGTCCTGTCCGGATCGGGCGTCCGCCCGCCGATCACGAGAGTGGGGCCCAGGTGGGGATGAGAAGACGAAGGACGGGCGTCGCGCGGGCCGCGGTGCTCGCCGTCGCGCTGGCCGGCAGCGGGTCGCTGACGGCGCCGGAGGCGTTCCCGCAGAGCGCGGAAGGAACGGTGACGGTCCGGGTGGTCCGGGCGGTGGACGCCTCGGGGGTGTGGACGCCCGCGCTGGAACCGGGGCTGCCGGGTGTGAGGGTGACGCTCACCGGCGGGGACCGGGTCCGCGTCGAGGGCACCACGGCGGCCGACGGGACGGTGACGCTGGCACCGCCGGCGCGCAGCAGGGAGCACGGCGGCGGGTACCGGGTGCGGGTGGTGAATCCGCGGCCGGGCGTGCTGTTCCCCGCCTTCGCCTCGCGGCAGGGGCTGGACGGCGCGCCGGACCGGCTGAGCTCCAACGAGGAGTTCGTCGACCTCTCCGGCGGCGCCGACGTCTCGTACACCACGGGGCTGTGGAGCCCCGGCGACTACTGCCAGAAGAACGCGACCCTGGTGACGACCTGTCAGAACACCACCTGGCAGGGCGGTGCGCAGCGCACGCTGGTGTCGTTCCCGTACGGTGCGCGCGGCCAGGACGGGGTGGACGTGAACGTCACGGACATCGCCACCGACGCGCAGACCGGCACGCTGTTCGGCATCGCGTGGAACCGGGCCGACCGGCGGGTGTTCTCCTCGGCGGCGGCCAAGCGCACCACGGGGTACGGGCCCGGTGGCGCCGGCGGGATCTACGTGACGGACCTGGCGCGGAAGCGGACCACGCTGTTCGCCACCGTCCCGGACGCCGGGGGCACGGCGCACGGGCCGGGGGCGGACGAGGCGTTCCTGGCGGTGCCGGGCAGGGAGAGCCTCGGCGGGCTGAGGGTGACGGACGACGGCAGGGACCTGTTCGTCGTCAACCTCAACGACCGCCGGCTGTACCGCTACGACGCCACGGCGGCGACCGCGTCGGCGCCGAAGGCCGTCTACGCCATCCCGGATCCGGGCTGTCCCGCGGCCGGGGACTGGCGTCCCTTCGGTCTGGGCCTCCAGGACGGGACCGGGTACCTCGGCGGTGTCTGCTCGGGCGAGTCGACGGGCCGGGCGTCGGACCTGCGGGCGGTCGTGCTGCCCTTCGACCCGGCCACCGGCCGGTTCCGGCAGGCCGTGCTGGACCAGCCGTTGGACTACCCGCGCCAGTCGACGGTCGGTGCGGGCCCGTGCGACGGCGCGGGCTGGTTCCCGTGGACGGACACCTACCCGGCGACGCAGAACGGGCAGGTCTGCTCCGGCTACCGCGCCCAGCCGGAGCCGGAGCTGGCCGAGGTCGGTTTCGAGACGGACGGCTCGATGCTGCTGGCCTTCCGCGACCGCCTCGCCGACCGGGCGACGGGGCAGGCGGCGGCGGGCGGCGCGGTCGGTGAGGTCCTGTCGGGCGGTGACCTGAACAAGGCCTGCGCGGCGGACGGCGGCTACGTGATGGACACCGACAACGGCTGCGGGCTCTCGCCCCGGGGCACCCGCTTCTTCGACACCAGCCGGATGGGCTTCCACCACAACGCGTCCTACGCGGGGATGGCGTTGTCCAAGGTCGAGTCCACCGTCGCGGTCTCCGGGTTCGACCCGAACAGCACGGCCTTCGGCTACGGCACGTCGTTCCTGCGGCGGGCGGACGGCGGGCAGGACCCGGTGTCCGGGCTGCGGCTCAACCCGGCGGACGTCCCCGCGCCGTTCGGCAAGGGCGCCTCGATGGGCGACCTGGAGGTGCTCTGCGACCGGGCGCCGCTCCAGATCGGCAACCGGGTCTGGTACGACGCCGGGCGCACGGGCGTCCAGCAGCCGGGCGGGCTCCCCGTGGCGGGTGCCACCGTCCACCTGTACGACGGGGCGGGCACGCTCGTCGGGACGGCGAGGACGACGGCGCGCGGCGAGTACTACTTCGACGACTCGAACGTGGACGGCGGCCTCACGCCGCGCACCGCGTACACGCTCCGGCTGGACGAGCCGGCCGACTACGCCGAGGGCGGTCCGCTGTACCGGTGGGTGCCCACCAGGCACGGCGTCGGTGACGATCCGCTCATCGACTCCGACGGCGTCGCCCCGCCGGGGGGACGATATCCCGAGCGGGCGCTGACCACCGGCGGACCGGGCGAGAACGACCACTCCCTCGACTTCGGGTTCCGGCGCTGCGGCTGCGGGCACTGACCCCGGTCGTGCGGGACGGGGCCCCGGGGCGCTTCGGTGCCCCGGGGCCCCTGTCCGAGGAGTGGAATCCCGCCCGCGGCGGACGGTGCGCGCGGCACCGTGGACGGCATGATCCTGCGACCGAAGACCGACGACCCCGCCGCCTACCTCGCGGCGGACGAGGTGATCGACCACCGGCACCCGGAGCTGCGCCGGCTGGCCGCCGAACTGGCCACGCCGGAGGCCGCGTTCCACCACGTCCGCGACCGGGTCGCCCACTCCGCGGACGCGGGCGCGTACAGCGGGGCGTTCCGCGCCTCCGGGGTGCTGGCGGCGCGCAACGCGATCTGCCACGGCAAGTCCCATCTGCTGGCCGCGCTGCTGCGGGCGCAGGGGGTGCCGGCCGGCCTGTGCTACCAGCGGCTGGCGGACGGCTCGGGCGGATTCGTGCTGCACGCCCTCAACGCCGTTCTCCTGCACGGTCGTTGGTCCCGCCTGGACGCCCGGGGAAACCGGGAGGGCTGGACGCGCGGTATGACCTGGAGCGGGAGCGGCTGGCCTGGCCGGTCCGGCCGGAGCTGGGCGAGCGGGACTACCCCGGGGTCTTCGCCGCACCGCCGGCCCCGCTGGTCCTGGCGCTCGCCCGGGCCGTGCCGGGCCGGCAGGGCTACGGCTACCTGCCGGCGGAACTGCCGGGCGAGGCGGCAGCCGGTTCGGGTGAGGCGGCGGCTCGGTAGGCTGCGGCGCGTGTTCGAGTCGTGCCCGCCGGTCAGCGGGCGGCGCACCGGCCGGCCCTGTCCGCACCTCGGGTTGCGGCGTCCGGACCACCGCCGTGAGCGGAGGCCGCGCGATTCGCATGACAGCCGCGGCCGGCTTCGCGATCATGGGCCGGTGGCCATGGAACCGGACCTTCTCAGCCTGGACATCGTCTGCCCACCGCCCGGCGAGGGAGGCACCGAGATCCGCCCGATCGTCAACGGCCGGGACCTCCTGGCCGGCCTGTCCCCCCGCGGCGGAGAGGGAGGCCCCCGGTTCGTGGGAGCAGGGCCCCGGTACCTGCTGCGCCGGACCAGGCCGCTGCGTGCCACGGCGACGCCCCACGAGGTTCGTCTCGCTGGGGCCGGGTGCGGTCTGGAGCGGTGCTGCGGTGCTCTGTACGTGACGGTCAGGCGGGACGGGGAGCAGGTCGTCTGGGCGGGCTGGCGCGACCCGGCCGATCAGGACTTCGACCTGCCGGAGCTCCGGTTCGCCGCCGATCGGTACGAGGCCGAGGTCCGGCGGGCCGAGGAGGACCGCGGCTGGAAGTGGCCGGCGGCGGTGGTCGCGACGCTGCTGGAGGCGGGGCTGAGGGAACGCGAGGACTGGCTCGCCCGGTGGGAGTGCGAGCTGGAGGCCGTCTGGGCCTCCCGCGAGGAACCGGACCGGATCAGCGTCGTCCTGCGGCATCCCCCTGGCAGGGAGGAGACGGATCTGCCCTGGGCCCAGTTCCTGATGACCCTTCCGATCTCCGCGGACGACCCGTCGGACCAGGCCGGGCGCCTCGAAGCACGGCTGACCGCGGGCGACCCCCGTGCCACGGCCGAGCTCTGCGGAGGTTCCGACCCCGACCAGGTGGGCTACCCGTGGCCGTAGCCGGCCGGCCCGGTCGGCGAATCGCCGAACGACCTGCGGTGTCGGCCGTCTGACAGACCTATACAGGTGGCCTGCCGGTCGTCCGGCGGGGCCGACGGCCGGATGACGGTGACACGAAGGCGGTGCCTGACACCGTCCAGGGAGCGGCCGGCCCGGATCGAGCGGGCGGCTCGATCCCGAAGGAGTCACCCATGCGCACACCCGTCACGATCATCGGCGCCGGGCTCGGCGGCCTCACGCTGGCCCGGGTCCTGCACGTCCACGGAATCCCGGTCACGGTCCACGAGGCCGAGCCCTCCCCGTCGGCGCGCTACCAGGGCGGGATGCTCGACATCCACGACGACACCGGGCAGCCCGCCCTGCGGGCGGCCGGCCTGCTGGACGAGTTCCGCGCCATCGTGCTGGAGGGCCGCCAGGCGATGCGGGTCCTCGGCACCGACGGGACGGTCCTGTTCGACGTGCCCGACGACGGCACCGGCGGACGCCCCGAGGCGCAGCGCGGCGACCTGCGGCGGATCCTGCTCGACTCGCTGCCCGCCGGCACCGTCCGGTGGGGGCGGAAGGCCACCGTCGTCCGGGCCCTGGGCGACGGCCGTCACGAGGTGGTGTTCTCCGACGGCACCGCCGTCACCACGGACCTGCTGGTCGGCGCCGACGGCGCGTGGTCACGCGTCCGGCCGCTGCTCTCCGCGGCCAGGCCCGAGTACGTCGGCAAGTCCCTCGTCGAGACGTACCTGGCCGACGCGCGCACCCGGTACCCGGCCACCGCGCGGGCGGTCGGCGACGGGTCGATGATGGCGTCGTCGCCGGGCAGGGAGATCTTCGCCCACCGGGAGAGCGGCGACACCCTGCACGCCTACGTGTGGATCACCGAGCCGCTGAACTGGTTCTCGGGCATCGACTTCACGGATGCCGCCGCGGCCGCCGCGCGGATCGCGCGGGAGTTCACCGGCTGGGCGCCGGAGCTCGTCGCGCTGATCACCGAGGGCACCGCGCCGGTCCTGCGTTCGCTCTACGCCCTCCCGGACGAGCACCGGTGGGACCGGGTGCCGGGGGTGACCCTGATCGGCGACGCCGCCCACCTCCAGGCCCCGAACGGCGAGGGCGCCAACCTGGCCATGCTCGACGGTGCCGAACTCGGCAGGGCGCTCGCCGCGCACCCCGACGACGTCGAGGCGGCGCTCACCGCGTACGAGCGGGCCATGTTCCCCCGCAGCGCGGAGGCCGCCGTCTCGTTCCCGGAGCGCGTCTCGGAGGGCTGGTCGGAGGGCGGCATGACCCCCGACATGATCGAGTTCATCACCGGGCAGGGCCGGTGACGAGCCGGATTCCGGCTCCCGCCGGGACGGCCGGGCGGGCCCCGGAGGCGGCGGATTTCCTCGGGACCGGTCCCGCGCCGGTCTGCTAGCCTTCCGAAGGCCGTGCGAGAGAACGAGGAGGTGGTACCCGTGAACGCAGTTTCGACATGGGTGCTCCCCTCCGGGGTCACGGTCGGGCGATAGGTCGTCCGGGAGCGCCGTTCAGAGCACTCCCGAAAGGCATGACCATCATGCGATTCACTTCCGAACAGCGCCTCGACGACGGCATCCTCGAACGCGAGTTCACCCTCGGCGAGATCCCCGGCACCCTGTGGACGCCCGCGTCCGCCTCCGCGTCCGCACCGGCTCCGCTGATCCTGATCTGCCCCCCGCCGCTCGGACTGGGCAGGATGTACCCCCGGCTGGCGGGGCGGGCCCGGTACTACGCGGCGGAGTACGGCTTCGCCGCGGCCACCATCGAGCTCCCCGGGAGCGGCGACCGTCCCCGCTGGGCCGCCGCCGACCGGGCCCGCGCCGACCTGCGCCGGGTGATGGAGGCCGGCGGGCCGGTGAGCGGCGAGATCGTCGATGCCCTGATCCTCCCGCTGGTCGAGAAGGCCGTCCCGGAATGGCGGGCGGCGCTCGACAACCTCCTCGCGCTGCCCGGGATCGGCGGCCCGGTCGGATACGAGGGGGGAATCATCTCCATCGGCGTCCGGCTGGCGGTGGTCGAGCCGCGCGTCTCGGCCGCCAGTCTGTTCGCCGGGAGTCTGGTGCCCGCCGCCGTCTTCGAGGAGGCCCGGCAGGTCACCATCCCGCTGCACGTCCTGTTGCAGTGGGACGACGAGGGGAACCCCCGGCAGGCGGCCCTGGACCTCTTCGACGCCTTCGGTTCCAGGGAGAAGACCCTGCACGCCAACATGGGCGGGCACACCGGCGTCCCGCAGTTCGAACTCGACGCCGGGGCCCGGTTCTTCGCCCGGCACCTGAAGTGACACCGGGCCGCCGGGCCGCCGGCGGGCGGTAGCCCGTACCGGCCGACGGCACTCCCCCGCCGGTGGGACGTCGCCGCCGTGCCGGGCGGGATCCCCGGCCTCACCGGGGATCCCGCCCCACGTCGAGATGGCCCTGAGGAAGGGCGGCGGGACGTACACCGTCGACTTCTGGCTCAACGCCCGGCAGGAGCTCGGCCGGTTCCGCGAGTTCGGCGAGCAGGACGGCGAGGCGAAGGCCGCCACCGCGGGCCCGGGCCCGGAAGCCGCGTAGCGGCGGCGGTCATCCGAGGTCGAAGGTGTTCGGCAGGCCGAGGCGGTAGCGGGCCTCGTCGAGCAGCTTGAGCGGTTCCAGCTCCGGGGGCCGGAAGAGGAGCCGGATCCGGCAGCGTTCGGCGGTCGAACCGTCCGCGTCCAGCAGGGCGTTGACGGCGCGCCGCGCGGACTCGTTGGCCCCTTCCATGGTGGCCAGGTCGACGTCGGTGCGGACGTAGTCGCCGGCCAGGAAGAAGTTGCCCACCGCGGTCGTGGCGGAGGGCCGGTGGTACAGCGTTCCGGCGGGGTGGACCAGCAGCTGCTCGCGGTTGGCCGGCGCCGGCCCGCCCAGACCGGTGACGGCCGGGTCGAGGAACCACGAGTGCACGTCCGCGTCCGCCGGCCACCCGGCGCCCGGCCGTTCGAGGGCCCGCCGGCACTGCGCCCAGACCTCGCGGGCCACCTCCTCACGGGTGCACTCCTTGGCCGTCCTGCCGTAGAGGATCCCGGGCCGGTCCCACTCCGAGACGCAGACCGAGAGGCAGTCGCGCACCGTTCCGTCGCCGTAGCCGGCCGCGAAGTCCCGGTCCCAGAACTGCGCCTGGCCGACCGCGGTGAGCGCCCACGGGGAGTCCAGGCAGACCGCGTGGCCGTGCACCAGCCGCACCGGGCGGCGCAGGTAGAACTGGATGCCCGTCATCCAGTCCGTGCCGATCGCGTCGCAGCGCGCCAGCTGGGGATCGGCGGCGCGCAGGCGCGGACCCCAGGTGGCGCGGGCGTGCTCGACCGGCAGCGCGCTGAGGTAGTGGTCGGCCCGCACCGTCTCGGGGGCCCCGCCGCCGGCCGGAGCGACCCGGACCCCGGTGATCCGGCCGTCGGCGTACAGCACCTCCCTGACCTCGGTCCCGGTCCTGAACACGACGCCCAGCGACGACAGGTGTGCCGCCCACGGGTCGATCCAGGCCTCGCTGGTGGGGCCGTTGAGCACCCGGTCGGGCTGTCCGTCGACGCCCCGCCCGAGCAGCCCGTTCAGCAGGAAGGCCTCGACGACGGTGCGGGCCACCGTACGGGTGCTGGCCTGCTCGGCCCGGGTCGCGACCAGGTCCCCGGACAGGCCGACGCCGAGGAGGCGCTGGTAGTCGTGGGACATCCGCCCGGCCCTGATGAAGTCCCACCACGGCACCCGTTCCCACTGCTGCTCGCGGCGCACGTCGCAGCTGGTCAGGTGGACCAGGACCCGGTCGACGAAGTAGGCCAGCTCGTCCGCGGGCAGGTGCAGCACCTCGTCCAGCGCGCCGGTCAGGGTCCGCCGCAGGGCGTCCGGGGCGAGGTCGCCCAGGTCGAGCGGCCGGGTGGTGAGGGTCCGGAACGGCAGGAGCAGGCCCGGGCGCGGGGCGTCGTAGGCCAGCAGCGCCTGGGTGGCGTCGCGCAGGTTGTCGTGGACGCCGCCGGGGTTGCCGGCGCAGGGGATGCGGCGCAGGGTGTCCGGCAGGTTGCGGTAGAAGCCGGGGAAGAACCGGAAGCCGTGCTCGCCCGGCAGCGCCCGGCGGCCGCCGGTCGCGCTGCCCGGCACGTCCATGCTCCTGGCCTTGCCGCCGAGCGCGGCGTGGTACTCGTACACCGTCACCCGGTAGCCGCGCTCGGCCAGTTCGTGCGCGGCGCTCAGCCCGGAGACCCCGCCGCCGAGGACCGCCACGCTCCGCCCGGAGCCGCCGCGGGCGCCGGTGCCCGCCCCGCGCGGGAGCGCGGCGGCACCCGCCGCGGGACCGGCGGCCACGGCACCGCCCAACACGGCGGCACGGGTGAGGAACTGACGTCGCGTCCGGCCGCTCACCGCAGCGTCCCGCGAACCCTCGGCCGATCCCATGATGCGCGCACCTCCGACTCCCCGGTCACCCGAACGGCGGGGTGACCCCGGTGTGCAACGACGGGACCCGGCTCCGGTCACCGGTCCGGGCCGAGGGCGCTACGGGAAGGCCGCGACGATGCGGTCCGGGGGTGTCACGCCGGGGCGGGCGTCGGGACGATCCAGAGCTCGGACGGGCCGCTGATGATGACGGACTCCAGCCGGGCCGGCGGCGTCCTGGACGGGTCCAGGACGCTGTCGGGGTAGGCGCCGAAGAGGCCGTCCAGGGCGACTTCGGTCTCCAGCCGGGCCAGGGGCGCGCCGAGGCAGAAGTGCGGGCCGTGGCCGAAGGACAGGTGCTCCTTGTCGGGGCGCGTCGGGTCGAAGTCGTCCGGCCGGTCCGGGTGGGCCTCCGGGTCCCGGCCGGCCGCGCCGAATCCGAGCAGGATCGGCTCGCCCCGGCGGATGACCACGCCGTCGCCGAGGTCGACGTCCTCCAGCGGGTAGCGGAGCGGGAGGTGCATCGCCGGGCTCTCGTAGCGCAGGGTCTCCTCGATGACGTCCGCCCAGCCGAGGGTGCCCTCGCGGACCCCGGCCAGGTGGCGGGGGTGGGTGAGGAGGGCCTGGACGGCGCTGGTGATGAGGTTGACCGCGGTCTCGTACCCGGCGCCGAGCATCAGGAAGAGGACGTCGCGGGACTCCTCCTCGCTGCGGCCCGTCTCGCCGCCGGTGCTGACGGCGGCCACGTCGCTGGCGAGGTCCGGCCCGGGCTCGCGTCGTTTGAGCTCCAGCAGTTCGGTCAGCACCACGTTGATGTCCGCCCGCGAGGCCGTCATCTGCTCGGTCGTCGCCGTCGTCGTCAGCAGGGTGCCCATCGCCCCGTCTATCCGGGGCCGCAGGTCGGCGGGTACGCCGAACAGGTCGCAGATCACCGTCATGGTCAGCGGGAGGGCGAGGGCGCGGCGGATGTCCACGGCCTCCCCGGGGGCGAGCGCGCCGACGAGGGCGGCGGCCGTCGCCTCGATCCCGGGGCGCAGCGCGGACACCCGGCGGGGTGAGAAAGAGGGTGCCATCCGGCGTCGGGCCGAGCGGTGTTCGGCGCCGTAGAGGTTGAAGAAGTTCTGCTGGAAGGCGATCGGTCCCATCGGCCATCCCTCGGGTACCGAGGCCAGGCCGGGCCAGTGCTTGCGCGGGTCGCGGGAGATGCGCGGGTCGCTGGTGAGGGCGCGGATCACCGAGCTGCGGGTGACGGACCAGGCGATGATGCCGTCGGGGAGTTCGACCCGTACGGCGGGTCCGGCGGAGCGCAGCTGCGCGTTCTGCTGGTGGAGGGTGCGGGCGGTCATGTCCAGGACCGGGCAGCCGCTGTGGTCCTGGGGTGTGGGAGCCATGGTGTTGCTCCTCGGGATCTCTCGGGGTGCCCCGTCAGGCCGTGCCGGGGCCTGTGCTCCGTTCTAGTGGGGTGCGGCGCGGTCGTCAACGGGGCCGCGCTCCGTTCGGATGCGCGGCCCCTGCTTTCCCCCTGCCGGGGGTTACTGCCGGTCGGGTTACTGCCTGTCGGGTTACTGGCCGGTCAGTGCCCGGGCCCGGACGGCGCGGCGCAGCGTGTCCAGCTGGTCCACCAGTCCGCGCCGGGTCGCCGCGGTGAGGTCCGGGTCGGCCAGGCAGGCCTCGGCCGCCCGTACGGTCCGTTCGGTGGCGGCGAAGGCGGGGAAGGCCGCGGTGGCGAGCACCCGGGCCAGGGCGGGGCCGCGGCGGGCGGTGGCCGGGCCCAGTTCCTCGAAGTAGCGCGTGGTCAGCCGGTCGAGCAGTTCGGCCTGTTCGGGCTGCCACAGGCCCCTGGCGGTGGCGGTGGCCAGGTAGTTGGAGAGTTCGCCGTGGAACAGGGTCTGCCAGGCGGCTTCCTTGGCGGCCGGGTCGGGCAGTGCGGCGCGGCAGCGGGCGGCGCCCTCCTCGCTGGTGTCGCTGGGGTCGGCGGCGAGTTCGGCGGCGATCTCCGGTTCTCCCGCCGCGCCGAGCACGCACAGTCGCAGCAGCAGGTGCCAGCGCAGGTCCGGGTCGAGCACCGGTCCGCCGGGCACCGTGCCGGCCGCCAGCCAGTCGCGCAGTTCGGTGGCCTGTGTCCGGTCGGCGGCGGTGTTGATCACGCCGCGGGCGGCCACCAGGCGCAGGCCGGTGCGGTCCGGTTCGCCCTCGGTGCGCCGCAGCAGGGTGCGGCAGACCTGTGCCAGGGTGGCGAGGGCGGCCGGGCGGGCGGCCGGCGGTACGGCGCAGTCCGCCACGAAGTCGCGGGCGAAGGAGAGCACCGCGTCCACCAGGTGGACGGAGGTCTCGCCGGGCAGGTGGGCGGCGACCAGCTCCAGGTACTCGCCGGGCGTCAGTTCCCCGTCGCGCACCTGGTCCCGGGCGGCGCTCCAGAGCACCGCCCTGGCGAGTTCTTCGGGCACGGCGCCGAGCGAGGACCGCACGGTCTTCCAGGAGCCGGGGTCGAGGCGGATCTTGACGTAGCTGAGGTCGGTGTCGTTGAGCAGGGTCAGCTCGGTGGCGGCAGCGGGCCGCACGGGCGCGGCGGTGGCGTCGGCCGTCAGGTCGAGCGGCACGCGGCCGGCCAGTTCCAGGGTGCCCTCGGCGGTGCGCCGGTAGTGGGCCGCGGTCAGCTGGTGCGGGCGGGGCGTGCCGTCGGGCGAGGTGTGTTCGATCCGGCCGTCGGTCAGCCGCAGGGTGTCCACGCCGGTGGTGCGCAGCCAGCGGTCGGCCCAGCCGTGGACGTCGCGGCCGGAGGCCGCCGCCAGTGCCCGGAGGAGGTCGTCGAGGGTGGCGTTGCCGAAGGCGTGTTCGTCGAAGTAGTCGTTGACTCCGGTGAGGAAGGCGTCCTCGCCGAGCCAGGCGACCAGTTGGCGCAGTGCGGCGGCGCCCTTGGCGTAGGAGATGCCGTCGAAGTTCTGCAGTGCCTGGGCGGTGTCGTCGACGGTGCCGGGTGCCACGGGGTGGGTGGAGGGGCGCTGGTCGGCGTCGTAGCCCCAGGGCTTGCGGTCGGCGGCGAAGCCGGTCCAGGCGCCGGTGAAGCGGGTGGAGGCGGCGGTGACGCTGTAGGCCATGTACTCGGCGAAGGACTCGTTCAGCCAGAGGTCGTCCCACCACTTCATGGTGACCAGGTCGCCGAACCACATGTGCGCCATCTCGTGGACCACGACCAGGGCGCGTTCCTCGCGCTTGGTGTCGGCCACGGCGGAGCGGAAGATGTACTCGTCGCGCAGCGTGACGCAGCCCGGGTTCTCCATCGCGCCGGCGTTGAACTCCGGGACGAAGCACTGGTCGTAGCTGTCGAAGGGGTAGCGGTGGCGGAAGACCCGGTGGTAGTGGTCGAAGCCCTGGCGGGTGATCTCCAGCAGTTCGGCGGCGTCGGTGTCCAGGTGGGCGGCGAGTGAGCGGCGGCAGTGCAGGCCGAGCGGGATCCCGTCGTGCTCGGCGCGTACGGAGTGCAGGGGGCCGGCGACCACGGAGACCAGGTAGCTGCTGATGGCCGGGGTGGTCGCGAACTCCCAGCGGCCGGGCGTGACCTGGCGGCCCGTGCTGTTGCCGACCACGGTCCACTGCGGCGGCGCGGTGACGGTGACGGTGTACCGGGCCTTGAGGTCGGGCTGGTCGAAGGAGGCGAACACCCGTGGGCCGTCGTCGAGGAAGGACTGGGTGTAGACGTAGTCCTCGCCGTCGGCGGGGTCGGTGAAGCGGTGCATGCCTTCGCCGGTGTGGGAGTAGGCCATGTGGGCTTCGACGGTGAGTTCGTTGTCGGCCGCGAGGCCGGTCAGCGGGAGGCGCCCGGCGCGCAGCGTGGTGGCGTCCAGTTCGCGGCCGTTCAGCACCGCTCGGTGGAGGGTGGCGGGTTTGACGTCCACGTAGGTGTCGGCGCCGGGCGTGGTGCAGCCGAAGCGGATCACGGTGGTGGAGCCGAACACCTCCCGGCCGAGGGTGAGGTCGAGATCGAGGTGGACGGTGCGGACGTCGAGCTGTCGGTGGCGCTCGGCGGCCTCGGTGCGGGTGAGTACTGAGGTATCGGACACGGGGATCATGCTGCTCCATCCGGCGGGCGGGCGACACCCGCTTTTCGGCAGAGGAGGCCCGGACGGCGCCGCCCTCTCCCCTCGGGGTCCGCCGTCCGGGCCCGCCGCCCACCGCACAGAGCCCGGCCACCGGGACGTCCACGCACCGGCGGCCGGGCGTTCGACGCTTGACTTCAAGTCGGCTTCAGGTACCAGACTGCGGGGCATGCCGAACGACACCGCAGTCACCCGCCACCAAGCCGCCTCCGACCGGCTCTTGACGGACAGTCAGGACAGCCTGGACAGTCAGGACGGCCGGGGTCCCGATGCCCTCCCGCTGTCCGCCGCCGTGCTCGACGAGATCGCCGGACGGCTGGCCTCCGGGCGGCCGGCGGTGGTCGGCCTCGGGGAGTCCACGCGCTTCTCGCGGGAGACCTTCGGGGTGCGGGACCAGCTGTTCCGCCGGCTGGTCCGGGACCACGGCTTCCGCGCGCTGGCCGTCCAGGACGGCGCGGGTGCCGCCGCCGCCCTGGACGCGTACGTGTCCGGCGGCGGGGGTTCGGCCGCGTCCGCGCTGGCCGGTGCCTGGCGTCCGTGGCGCACCGCCGGGATGGCCGCCGCCCTGGAGTGGATCCGGGCGTTCAACCGGGACCACCCGGGCGATCGGGTCCGGATCTTCGGCGTGAAGCCGGTCCAGGCGGGGCCCGCCGACTACGACGCCGTCCTGGAGCAGGTGCGCGCGGCGGCGCCGGAGCTGCTCGCGCGGGTGGCGGCCCATCTGGAGCCCGCCCGCACCGCCCACGGGACCGAGGAGCACGTGCAGCGGGCGCGGGGAGTCCACCCGGGCCGCCCGTTCGCCGAGCACGCCCGCGACGCACTCCGGCTGGTCGAGTCCCTCCCGGGTGCCGGCGACGCGGTCGCGAGGATGCGCCTGATCGTGGAGTACCACGAGCGCAGCGTCGCCGGGCGGGGCACCTACGCGGGCGAGGCCGAGGTGTGGGCCGACGTCGTCGCCGGCTTCCGGCGCAGGACCGCTCTGCGCACCGTCTACTGGGACGGCATCGCGCACACGTCGGCGGCCGACACGGTGCTGGGCCTGGTGCCGGATCGCGGTCCGCAGGCCACCGTCGGCAGCCTGCTGCGCGGGCGCTACGGCCGGGGGTATGTCTCCGCGGCGATCGGCTTCCACCACGGCGACCTCGGCGTCGCCGTCGCCCCGGAGCCGGCCGCGGACCTGGTCGACGCGAGGCTCGGCGAGACGGACCTGCCCGCCCGCTGGCTGGACCTGCGCCGGGAGGACGTGCGCCGCCGGTGGGACGGACCGGCGAAGGCCCGGGTCATCAGCGGTGTCTACACCACGGAGCGCGACGGCGCCGAGCACCTGGCCGTCGCCTCCCTGGCCGAGGCCTTCGACGTCCTCGTCCACATCCGCCGGACCTCCCCGGTGCGCCGGCTGCCGTGAGCCCGGGGCACCGGGAGGCGGTGTCAGCCGCGCCGCCCCGTGCGGCGAGCCGTGGCCGGGAGGCCGACGACGAGCAGCAGCGCGGCCGCCACGGCGTAGGCGAGGTGGTGGCCCGGCAGGGACAGGTCGCCGGGTCCGGCCGGGCCGGCGGCCTGGGCGAGGCCGGCCAGGACGGTGGGCCCGATGCCGCTGCCGATCTGCAGGGCGGTGGCGGTGACCGCGGAGGCGGTGCCGTGGGCCCGGTCCGGCACGTGGCGCAGGCCGGTGGCGGTGAGGGCGGGAAAGGCCAGGCCCTGTCCGACGCCGGTGACGACCAGGCCGGCCAGGACCGGTCCGGCGTAGGGGCTGTGCTCCCCCGCCGCGCACCAGATCAGCACGCCGCCGGCGGTGAGCAGCAGGCCCGGGACCAGGAGCGGGCGTGGTCCGCGGGTCCTCATCAGCCGCCCGGAGACCAGCGCGGCACCGGCGACGGCGAGGCTGACGGGAAGGACCGCCAGGCCGGAGGAGGCCGGGGACATCCCGCGCACCTGCTGGAGGTAGAGCGGCAGCAGGAACAGCGAGCCGGTGACGCAGAAGTAGAACGCGCCGGCCACCACCGCCGCGGTCCGCACGCCGCGGGTGCGCAGCAGGTCCCGGTCCAGCAGGACCGCGTCCCCGCCGCGGGTGCGGCCGCGGCGCCACCACAGGCAGCCGGCGGCGGCGGTGCCGGCCGCCACCGCGGCCGCGAGCGGGCCGCCGCCGGGGCGGGAGGCGAGGTCCGCGGCGAGGACGGTCAGGGTGATGGCCGTCACCAGCGCGCCGGCTCCCGTGAGGTCCAGCGGGCCGCGGCGCTGTCGCGCGCCCGGCGGCAGCCACCGTACGGCCGCCGCGGCGATGACCGCCGCGGCCAGGGCCTGGAAGGCGAACACCCAGCGCCAGCCGAGGGTGCCGGTGACCACTCCCCCGAGGACCAGGCCGGCTCCGTAGCAGCCCGCCTGCGCGGCGGAGAAGACGCCCAGGGCGCGCGAGCGCACCGGCCCGTCGGGGTACACCGAGGTCAGCAGGGCCGTGGCGGCCGGCATGGTGATCGCCGCCCCCGCTCCCTGGAGCACCCGCCCGGCCACGACCAGCCGGAAGTCGGGGGCGGTGAACGCCAGGACGGCGCCCGCCGCCAGCAGGGCCAGGCCGCCGACGAGCACCCGCCGGCGCCGCAGCCGGTCCGCCATGGCCCCGCCGCACAGCAGCAGGCCCGCGAACGCGAGCGCGTAGCCGGTCACCGCCCAGGACAGGTTCTGCGCCGAGGTGCCGAACCGCTCGCCGACCGAGGGCAGGGCGCTGTTGAGGACGGCGACGCCGCCGGCGTCCAGGCCCGCCGCCGCGCTCAGCACGGCCAGCGGCGCGTACCGGGCGGGCGCCGGAGCAGCGAGTGCCGGGATGTCAGATGTCGGGGCGTCGGGTGTCGGGGCGTCGGGACGGGTGCGGGCGGGCGAGGGCGGTTCGCCGGGGCGGACGGGCATCTGCGGGCTCCAGGAACGACGGACGAACGGACAGGCGGACGCGCGGACGCACCGACGCCCGGTGTTCCGGCCCGTCGGTGACCGGGCCCGCCCGCGTCGTGCGGTCCCCGGCGGCAGCCAGTCTGGGCCGCGGCGCGCACCGCGACGAGACACCGCCGCGGGCAGGCACCGCCGGGGGTGGCCCCGGCAGGGCTACCCCCGGCAGCGGGCGCGGCCCGATACTCGGGGCATGGCACCATCAGCGGCGATCCCCGAACTGGCCCACTTCCTGCGCACCCGCAGGGCCCGGCTGACGCCGGAGGCCGCCGGCCTGCCCAGGACCGGCTCCCGCCGGCTGAACGGGCTGCGCAGGGCCGAGGTCGCCGTCCTGGCCGGCATCAGCCCCGAGTACTACACCCGGCTCGAACAGGGCCGTCAGCGCCGCCCTTCGCCCGATGTCACGGACGCCCTCGCCGGCGCCCTGCAACTGGACGCCGACGCCCGCCGGCACCTCCACCGCCTCGCCGCCGGCGGCCCGGTGCGGCAGCCGGGCCCTGCCACCGCGGTCCCGGCCGTGCCGGAGGCGACCCTGCGGCTGCTCGACTCGCTCACCCCGTGGCCCGCGCACGTGGTCACGCCCATGCGCGACATCCTGGCCTGGAACGACGCCGAGTCCTGGCTGCTCTTCGACTACGCCGAACTCCCGGCCGGGCAGAGGAACTTCGCCTGGTTCGTGTTCTGCGACCCCCGGGCGCCACGGCTCCTCACGGACTGGGAGAAGACGGCCCGCGGCAACGTGCACCGGCTGCGTCACGCGCTGGCCGCCGATCCGCACGACGAACGCGGCCGGCGGCTGGTGGCCGATCTGACCGCGCGCAGCAGCCGGTTCGCCGCGATCTGGGAGGAGCACGACGTCCGCGGCCCGGCCACCGGGAGCCACGGGTTCCGTCACCCTGAGGCGGGCCGGCTCGACCTGGACTACACCGCCTACGTCATCCCCGGCACCGACGGCCTCGAACTCGTGGTCCTGACCGCGGACGAGGGCTCCCCCACCCACCGGGCGCTGGAGCGGGCCGCGGCGGGGCGCTGAGCAACGGCTCCGCGCGGCGCCGCTCGTCCGAACGGGGCCCGGGTACGGCCCGGGTGGCGGCGGGTCAGCCGTCGAGGAGTTCGGCGAGGGCCTCGGCCGGGTCGTGGTGCGGTGCGGCGGCCGGCCACCACCGGCCGTCCTCCTGCCGGTAGGGGTACCAGCGGCCGTCCCGGCCGTAGCGCAGCTGGAGCCCGCGGCCGGCCAGCGTCCAGCGGTTCTCCCGCACCTCCGGTTCGGGGAGTTCGCTCCGCTCCCAGCCCGCGGTGAGGGCGGTGCTCGCCCGGGCGGTGTCCTGCCGCGGCGGCGTCCACGCCTCCTCCAGCACGTCCAGCCCGGCGCTCCCGCCCAGCCGCCACGCCTCGGCCGCCCGGTCCAGCCGCTCCGGGCTGCCGCAGGCCTCCCGCACCCGGGCCAGGACCCGCGCCCCGGGGCGGGTCGCCGCGATCCGTACGCAGTCCCGCCAGAGGTCGAGCGGCGCCGGCGGCTCGGCGGTGAAACCGTGGGTGTAGGCGAGCAGTTCGCGGGCGCGCGCGGCCGCGTCGGTGACCAGCTGCTCCAGCGGGTCGGCCCCGGCCCCGACCGAGGAGGCGTCCTGGCGCACGGGCGGCCCTGGCAGCGGCGGCAGCTCGGGCAGCGCCGCCGGCTCACGGCCGAAGACCTCCTCGGCGGGAGTGCCGTCCGGCAGCCGCGCCGCACCGGGCTGTTCCTCCTCCTGCGCCTCCTCCGTCCCCTCGGCGTCCCCGTCCCCGAGGCCGCCGGGACCGTCGAGGCCACCGATCGCCTGCATCAGCAGGGCGGTCCGGAGTTCCTCCCGCGCCTCCTGGGCGCCGCACCCCCGCAACAGGAGCAGCAGCATCGCGTCCTCGTCCAGCAGCCAGGACACCTGGTAGCAGAGCGCGGCCGCGTGCTCGCAGGGGTGCTCGAACGCGTCGCAGTCGCAGTCCGCCTCCAGGTCGCCGTAGCCGGGCAGCAGCCGCACCCGGGCGTCCTCGGCGGCCTCCAGCAGGTCGGGCGGCAGTTCACCGGCGAGCAGTTCCCCGGCGGCGTCCGGCCGCTCGGCGGCCTTCTCCCAGAGCGCCTCCCACGCGTCCGCACCGAGCTCCTCCAGGGTGAGCACCGTCGTGAAGGGGGTGTCACCCTCGTGGCCGGCGGTGGAGATCCGCCCGGGGCCGACCGTGATCGGCCCGAGCCGGCCGGTGCGCGCGAAGGCCCGGCCCCTCTTCAGCGCCTCCTCGTCCAGGGAGGTGTCCTCCAGCGCGTCCGCCCAGGCCCTGCCCCACCAGGACTGGCCGCGTGCCCGGCTGCCCCGGCGCGCGGCGAAGGCCGGAAAGCCCCGCGCGCCCGTCTCGTCCCCGTTCATCCCGCGCTCCTCAGTTCGACCAGGTCGGCCAGCTCGTCGTCGGTCAGCCGCGTCAGTGCCTGCTCCCCGGAGCCCAGCACGGCGTCCGCCAGGCCCTGCTTGGCTTCGAGCAGGGCGGCGATGCGGTCCTCGACCGTGCCCTCGGCGATCATCCGGTGCACCTGGACGGTGCGCGTCTGCCCGATGCGGTAGGCGCGGTCGGTGGCCTGGGCCTCCACGGCCGGGTTCCACCAGCGGTCGTAGTGCACGACGTGGTCGGCGCGGGTGAGGTTGAGTCCGGTGCCGGCGGCCTTGAGGGACAGCAGGAAGACGGGTACCTCCCCGTCCTGGAACCGACGGACCATCTCCTCGCGGCGCGGTACGGGGGTGCCGCCGTGCAGCAGCAGCGTGGGGACGTCGCGCTCGCGCAGGTGCGTCTCCAGCAGCCGCGCCATGGTGACGTACTGGGTGAAGACCAGCACGGCCCCGTCCTCGGCGAGGATGGTGTCCAGCAGTTCGTCGAGCAGTTCCAGCTTGCCGGACCGGCCGGCCAGCCGGGCGCCTTCCGCCTCCCTGAGGAACTGCGCGGGGTGGTTGCAGATCTGCTTCAGCCCGGTGAGCAGCTTGAGCACCAGCCCGCTCCTGGCGATGCCCTCGGCGGCCCCGATCTGCGCCATGACCTCACGGACCCGGCTCTCGTACAGGGTCCGCTGCTCGGGGGTGAGGGAGACCGGGCGGTCCGTCTCGGTCTTCGGCGGGAGTTCGGGGGCGATGCCCGGGTCGGACTTCTTGCGGCGGAGCATGAACGGCCGGACCAGTTCGGCCAGTCGCCGTGCGGTGGGGCCGTACTCCCCCTCCTCCCCCGGCTGCGGCCCGAACTCCGCGCGTTCCCTGCGTTCGGCCTCGATGGCGGCGGTCCAGCGGCCGCGGAAGTGGCCGTGGCCGCCGAGGAGTCCGGGGGTGGTCCAGTCGAGGACGGCCCAGAGTTCGGAGAGGTTGTTCTCGACCGGGGTGCCGGTCAGGGCGATCCTGGCGCCGGCGGGGATCAGCCGCAGCGCCTTCGCGGTGCCGGAGTGCGGGTTCTTGACGTGCTGGGCCTCGTCGGCGACGACCGCGCTCCAGCGGTGCGCGCCGAGCCGCTCGGCGTCCAGGCGCATGGTGCCGTAGGTGGTCAGGACGAAGCCCGAGTCGGCGCCGTCCAGGGTGCGGTCGGGGCCGTGGAAGCGGCGCACCGGCGTGCCGGGGGCGAACCTGCCGACCTCGCGCTGCCAGTTGCCCAGCAGGGAGGCGGGGCAGACGACGAGGGTGGGGCCGGCGCTGTCCGGGTGCTCCTGGCGCAGCAGGTGCAGCGCGATCAGCTGGACGGTCTTGCCCAGGCCCATGTCGTCGGCGAGGCAGCCGCCGAGGCCGAGCGAGGTGAGGCGGTCCATCCAGGCCAGGCCGCGCAGTTGGTAGTCGCGCAGGGTGGCCGCGAGCGCGGCGGGCTGCTCGACGGGTTCGCCGTCGTCGGGTTCGGCCAGACGCCGGCGCAGGGCGAGCAGCCAGTCGCTGGAGGCGACCCGTACCTGCGTGCCGCCGATCTCGGTGTACCCGGTGAGGGCGGCGGCGAGCGCCTCGATGGCGGTGAGCGGCTTGAGGTCGCGTTCGGCGGCCTTGCGGGCGAGGTCGGCACCGACGAACACCCACTGCCCGCGCAGCAGGACCAGCGGCCGGCCGGCGGCGGCGATCCCGGCCGTCTCCTGCTCGGTGAGGGCTTCCCCGTCGAGGTCGAGCCGCCAGCGCAGGTCGACCGTGCCGCTCCCGCCGAAGAAGGACCGCAGGTCGGTGGGCGGGGTCCGCTCGCCGCCGACGACGGCACGGCTGGTGAGGGAACTGATGACCTCCGCGGGCCGGAGCACCTCGACGCCGTGGGCGGCGAGCCGGCCGGCGGTCTCACCGAGCAGGTCCCGGACCTCGTGGTCGGCGAGGTCCAGGGCGGAGGGCACCGGCAGCAGGCGGGAGAGCGGCTGCCAGACGTCGGCGGCCCGCCGGACGGCGAGGACGGTGTCGGCCTGGGCCCGCGGCCCGAACCCGGCTGCCCCGGCCGTGGCGAACAGCTCGCCGGCGTCGGCGCCGAGGGTCGGGTCGGCCAGGCTGGACACCCGGGGCACCAGGCGCAGGGCGGGCCGTCCGCCGTCGCCGGCGGGTACCAGGTCCAGGCGCAGGGACAGCCGTACGCCCGAGTCGAGGCCGGCGGAGATCTCCTCGGCCCAGGCGCGCAGGTGGGGGACGTACTGGGGTTCGGCGGCGGCGAAGGCCGGGCGGCCGGCCGCGGCGGGTGCGGCGGCGGTGCGCGGCAGGGTGTCGGCGACCGCGTCGACGAAGGAGCGGAGCAGGACGGCGGCGTCGGGCAGCAGCAGCGGGCCGCCCGGCGGGACGTGCAGCGGGACGGCGAGCGCCTCGGCCGGTGCCGCGGCGGCCAGTTCGCGCAGGCGCCGGACGTCCTCCGGGGCGAGCGGGCCGGCCCGCCAGGTGTCGTGGCCGGTGGCGGAGACGCCGGGGAGCAGCCGTTCGCGGGCGGCGAGGTGCAGGCCGAGGGCGGTGGCGGCGCCCCAGAACGCGGCGGACGGGCTGGGGGTGACGGCCGCGGTGCCGTTCGCCGTGCCGCTCGCGGCCGCTTCGGCGGTCACTTCGGCCGTGCCGCTCGCGGCTGCTTCGATGTGGAGCCGGCGGGCCAGGGTGAGGACGGGCAGCGCCTGGGCGACGGTCAGGCGCAGCACCGGACAGCGGCGGACCGCGAGGGTGCCGCCGTCGGCGGTGACCAGGTCGGCGTCCCCGAGGGGCGGTCGGGCCGCGAGGCCGGGGCCGGCCGGGCCGTCGGGGTACCGGAACACGAGGCTTCCGGTACGCGCCGGATCGCCCGGCTCGAAGGCCACCGCGCACTGCGCCAGCAGGCCGGCCTGCTCACGCGACATCCACACCATCTGTTCCGCCCCCTGCTTCTTCGTCCGGTCGGCTCCGCCGTCCACCCGGCGTTTCACCCGGTCCTGTGCCTGGGCCCGGCCCTGTACGTGAGCCCGGCCTCAGTGGTGGGGGTCCTCGGGATGCGGCCCGGTGGCGTACGGGTTCGGCTCGCCCTCCGCGAGCACCCCGACGAACGGTTCGCCCTCCCCGGCGAAGGTGTACGCGCCGCCCTCGATCCGCCCGATCAGGCTGTGCGTCCACTCCGCCTGGCTGTCGGCCGAGTGCACCCACATGTTCATGATCTCGCCGATGTGCCCGAGCTGTTCGGGGCCGTCCTGCGGCATGTAGTACCCCGTGACCCCGGCCCGCCAGTGTTCGAGCGCCGCGATCCGCTCCCTGAGGAGCGCGACGGCCTCACTCCGCGTCAGGTCGACGATGAACCCGATGCCGGCCGAGAGCACGTCCATCTTCTGGTCGTACGAGGTCAGGGCCTCGCGCAGCAGGTCGAAGTACTCCGCGGTGCCCTTGTCGGTGATCTCGTACTCGACGCGGGGCGGGCCGCCGACGGCGCTCGGTGCGACCTCGTGCTCGACGAGGAGTCCCCGCTTCGCCATCTGCTTGAGCGCGTGGTAGATCGAGCCCGGCTTGGCGTTGGACCACTCGTGGGCCCCCCAGAACTCCAGGTCGTTGCGCACCTGGTAGCCGTGTGCCCGTCCGTGCTGACGGACGGCGCCGAGGACCAGGAGCCGGATCGCTGACATGATCCGATCCTTCCTGACCGAGCCCCGAGTAGTCAAGTTTGATTAGTGACTGAAGGGGGACGCTTTGACCGACCACGATCCGGCGATCGTCGTCGAGGGACTGCGGAAGAAATACGGCGGCAGGCAGGCCCTCGACGGCCTCGACCTCACCGTCCGCAGCGGGACCGTCCAGGGGATCCTCGGCCGGTTCAGGCGCCTGAGCCGCTAGCGGACACGGCTCCCGAGCGGGGCGACGCGGGCGCTGACGCGGAAGCTGACGCGGGAACTGACGCGCGAGGTGACCGCCACCGGACGGGTGGCGGTCACCTCGCGTTTCGCACACGGTCGGGAGAAAAGGTGGAGACAGGAATCGAACCCGTCTGAACGGCTCTGCAAGCCGTCGCCTCGCCACTCGGCCACTCCACCCCGGCAACGGTGGAAACATTACACGCGTATGAACCGGAACTCCCCGGAAATTGCCGTTCTTCACTCAAGAAGACCCTTAATGCGTCTAGTGTTATTTCTCTCGACATGGCGCCGAAATGGTCCGGCGGCCGGCGCGAAGAAAGTCAGTTTGCGCTAGCCTGTGCCGATATCTCCAACCCGATGGGATTTCATTGATGGCCGTCGAGGAATCACGGTTCACCCGTACCACGGAGCCGCGCGGCGAATCCGCCGCGAGCCGGTGCCAGTACAAGAGCCTGCCCCTGCGCGACCTTCCCCCGCTCGGCGTCGTGCGCCGCGCCCGGATCGCCCGGGAGGTGCTGCGCGAGCGCCGCGCCGACGTCCCGGCGCCCGGCCGGCCCTCCCGCTTCGCCGAGGGGGACTGGGTCCGGGTGAAGGACGAGGCCCTGGTGCGCTCCACCCTCGACGCCGGGGACCGCCACCGCGGCCTGTGGTTCACCCGCAGCCAGTGGTCGTTCTGCGGCGGCGTCTACCAGGTCGAACGCGTCGTGCGCCGCATGATCGACGACCACTACCGGGTACGGCGCCTGTCGGGCACCGTCGCCCTGGCCGGCGCCACCTGCCACGGCGCCGACGGGACCCAGGGCTGCGGGATGGACTGCGCGCTGCTGTTCCGGGACGAGTGGCTGGAGCCCGCCGCCGCGCCGGTCCCCGCCGCCCGGCCCGTCACCCTGTGGGCGACGGTGCGCAGCCTGGCGGAGATCCACGAAACCCTCGGCTCGGACGGGCGCCTGCACGGCGTCCCCTTCCAGCCGGGGATGGAGCGCCACGCCGGCACCCGCCACAGTGCCACCGAGCTGCGCCACCGGTCCCTCGCCTGGTGGCAGCACCCCACCGGGGGGCGCTGGTTCATCCTCCACGGCCTGCGCTGCGGCGGCGAGCCGCTCGCCACCGGCTGTGACCGCCGGTGCGCCCTGCTCTGGCACGAGTCCTGGCTGAGCCTGGAACCCGCCGCGGAGCCCGCCGCCGTCCGCTGAACGGGCGTCAGCGCCGCCAGCGGTCGCGCACCAGCTTGGCGGTCAGGTGCAGCGGCCCGTCCCGGTCGCCGACGTAGCAGCGGGGAAGCGCGTACACCCCGCTGTGGGCGCCGGGGCTGACCGCGCACCCGTACCCGTACCCGGCCTGTGCCACCGCCTCCACCGCGGCGGCGTCGAGCGAGCCGTACGGGTAGCAGAACCCCTCGACCGCCTCGCCGGTGAGGTCCTCCAGCACGTGGCGGCTGTCGGTGACCTGGGCCGTCAGGTCCGGCGCGTCCAGGCCCGCCAGCCGCCGGTGCGTCAGCCCGTGCGAGCCGATCTCCGCGCCGGCGGCGGCGGCTTCGCGGACCTGGCGCGCGGTCATCAGCGGCTTGCGCGGGCCCTGCCGGTCCCAGTCGTTGTATCCGCCGAGCCGGTCGGCCACCACGTAGACCGTCGCGGTGAAGTCGTACTCCGCGAGGGCGGGCATGGCCTCCTCCACGAAGTCGCGGTACCCGTCGTCGAAGCTGAGCCCCACCAGGCCCGCCGCGGTGCCGTCCCGGTGGGCGCGCATCAGGGCGCCCACCGAAACCCCGCGCAGCCCGCGCGCGGAAAGCCAGCGCAGTTGGCGGCGGAACCGTGCGGGATCGACGGTGATCAGATAGGGATCCTCGGTCGCCGTCGCCACCGAGTGGTACATGAGTGTCCACGGGAAGGATCCCGCTCCTGCGCCGGTCTCCTTTTCCGGACTATTGCGTGGTCGAATGATCTGCATGTTTCGCTCCAGCCGTCCGGTGGCACCGCCTGTGCAGGTGGACCTCGAAGAAATTGCATTGTGGCAGCGTCGGCCCCGGCTTCCGTCAGTGCCGGGCGACGCCGCGCCATTTCACCCGGATGCCGGAGCAGGGTTTTCCCGACGGTATCGTCCCCCGGGGATATCGGCGGCCTGACCGCGGCGCGCTCGCGGTCAGACGCCGTCAGGGCGTGCCGGTCGGTGTCCCGGGACGCGTGCCCGCGCTCCAGCCGGGTGTAGTGCTCGACGCTCATCGCCGCGAGGCCGGCGACCTCCTCCCGGCGCAGTCCGCTGACCTTGCGGGTGCCGTGGACGGGGATCCCGACCTCGTCGGGGTGCAGCCGTGCCCGCCGGGATACCAGGAAGTCACGGAGCGCCTCGGCGATGTCCATGTCCGTGGTTGTCGTCGTACGGCCGACTCCCTTCCAGGAGGCCCGATCACGGCATCCGACGCTCTGCCAGGTCAGACCGTGACCTCCCTGGCGGCCCTGCCGTCGGCCATCCTCGTGCTGTCGTCCCCGGGTCGGGGGCGGCAGGGGCGGCGTGCCCCTGTTCGCACATCGTCCGGCCCCGCCAGGGCGGGGGCCGGCCCGTCAGGAAGGGGGCCGATCCATGGCCACCAGCACCACCACCGTCCGTCCCGGCCGGCGGCGCGCGGCCGTCGCGCTCGCCGGTCTGGTCGCGTTCGTCGGCCTCGGTGTGGCGACGGCGACCACGGCCTCGGCGACCGAGCGGTCGCGCAGCTGCTACGTCGAGGTCTACTACGGGGGCGTCTGGCACAAGGTCAAGGTCCAGTGCGCCTGAGCCGCCGGTAGGCCCGTCCTCCGTACGGCCCGCCCCGGCCCCGCTCCCGCAGGCGGGGGCGGGGCGGGGCCGGTCAGGTGCGGGCGGGGGCCGCGGCGACGCAGAACTCGTTGCCCTCCGGGTCCGCCATCACGACGTGGTGGCCCTCGAAGGTCTCCAGGACGCTCCCGCCCGCTGCCACCAGACGCGCGGATTCCGCCCTGATCCGGGCCCACCGTTCGGCCGGGCCGCCGTGTCCCGGCACCCGGATGTCCAGGTGGAGCCGGTTCTTGGCGGTCTTCGGCTCGGGGACCCTGAGGATGCACAGCCGGGGCCCGGCGCCGTCGGGGTCGCAGAGCCACGCGCCGTCGTCCGCGCTGTCGTCCTCGGGGAGGTCGAACTGCGCGAGCCACTCGGCGCGGGTCCTGAAGGGGGCGGGCGGCGGTTCGTCGACGTACCCCAGGGCCGTCTTCCAGAACTCCGCGAGGACTGTCGCGTCCGCGCAGTCGAGGGTCAGATCGATCACTGCTGCCATGGCAGGACCGTACGGCAAGCCTCGGACAGCGGCGCCCCTCGGACGAAACCGGGACAGGGCCGGGACCGGGGACGCGGTCAGGTGTCGAGGCGGCCGAAGTCGGAGTCGCAGGGCCAGCTGCAGAAGCCGGCGCGTTCGACCTCCTCGTAGAAGGGGGTGCCGTCGTCACCGCGGTGCGCGGCGCGGTCGTGGTGGAGGTGGACGATGGGGTCGCGGTGGCGGTCCATCGGGCCGTAGCGTTCGGCGCGCCACACGAAGTCCTGGTCCTCGCCGCCCCAGCCGCAGAAACGTTCGTCCATGCCGCCGATGCGGGTGAAGAGGTCCTCGCGCAGCCAGACGCAGCCGCCGGGGGGCCGGCGCAGGTGGACGCCGCGCAGTCGGTGCTGGCCGGGGTCGGGAGCGGCGTCGAGGCAACGGGTGCGTACGGCCCGGGCGCTGGAGGCGGGGTCGAGGAAGAGCATGTCCTCGAACGGCCAGTGGGCCTGGGTGCCGGGCTCCCGGAAGCGTTCGACGGCCCGGGCGACGAAGTCGCGGTCGACGAGGATGTCGCCGTCCAGGACGCAGACCAGTTCGGCGGGTCTCGCGCCGTGGACCACGCCGACGTTGACGGTCCAGGACTTGTTGAACCGGCCGGAGTCGGGCGCGAACAGGTAGGTGTCGCAGGCGTCGGTGAACAGGTCGCGCCAGCGCGGGCGTTCGTCGTTCTCGACCACGACGACGCGGTAGCGCTCGCGCGGGTGGGACTGGTCGGAGAGCGCGTTGAGGACGGCGGCCAGGTTGCGGACGCGGCCGGTGGAGTCGTCGGGGGCGCGGAACGGGATGACCACGGCCGCGTCGACGGGGTGGCAGCCGCGGTGCGGCTTGGAGCCGAGGGCGTCCAGCAGTTCGGTGGTGGTGGGGGGCCCGGCGGGGGCGGACGTTCCGGGTGTGCCGGGCTGGACGATCAGCCGTGACAGCGACTCGGTGCGGGCGGCGGCGGCGCGCAGCGCGTCGACCGCCGCGTCCTCGCCGTCGGGGCGGCCCAGCAGGTCGGTGAGCGCGGCGGTGAGGTGTGCGGCGGCGGTGTCGTCGGCGGGGTCGTCGGCGAGGCGTCTGCCGGCGGAGCGGGTCCGGTCGTCGTCGAGGGCGGTGAGCGCGTTCGCGGCGGTGTGGTGGGCGTCGGCGGACCAGTCCCAGTAGTCGGGGGCGACGGCGCGCGCGAGCGGGTCGTGGACGAGGATCAGGCTGCTGGTGGCGGCGGCGGCCAGGACGGTGGGTGCGGAGGGGCGGGCAGCGGGCATGGCGGTGTCTCCCCGGCGGTTTCGGGCTGGTGTGGTGGTTGCCGCGGTCGGGGCGGCGCGGCGGTGCGATGCCATGGTGGCACGGTGACGTGACGCGCGTGTTGCGCGTGGTGACGTCGTGCGTGCGGTGACGTGGTGCTGCGGGTGGGGTCAGTTCGCGTCGGTGGACGGGGTCCAGCGCAGCGGGGTGAGGTCGGGCACGACCAGGTCGGCGTGGGCGAAGTCGCCCGCGCCGTGGGAGGTGGTGAGGGCGACGCAGCGCAGTCCGGCGCTCTTGGCGGCCTGGACGCCGGCCGGGGCGTCCTCGAAGGCGAGGCCGTCGACGGGGTGGACGCCGAGCGCGCTGCACGCGGCGAGGTAGCCCTGCGGGTCGGGCTTGCCGACGGTGACGTCCTCGGCGGTGATGATGACCTGGAACAGGTCGGCGCCGCCGACGTGGTCGAGCATCTCGGCGGCGTGGGTGCGCAGGCCCGAGGTGACGACGGCGAGGGGGACGCCGCGGCTGTGCAGGTCGGCGAGGAGGTCGGCGGCGCCGGGGACGGCGTACGGCGGCGGGCTGTCGGGGCCCATGAGGTAGCCGCAGGCCTCGTCGAAGAGTTCGTCGACGGTGTGGCCGGGGAAGTCGTGGACGTGGTCGGCGAGGGCTTCCTTGCCGCGCCGTCCGACGAAGGTCGCCAGGACCGCGTCGTCGCAGTGCACCCGGTGGGTGGTGAACAGGCGGGTCCAGGCGGCGCGGCTGCGGTGTTCGGTGGCCACCAGGGTGCCGTCGAGGTCGAACAGCGCGGCCTTGGCGTGGAGGTGGTGGAGCTCGGTCATGGCGGGTCGTCCTCTGGGTCGGGTCTTCGTGGTGCGGTGGTGGGTGCGCGGGGTTCAGCCGGCGGTGGGCGCGCCGGGTCGCTCCTTGGTGGTGAACACCGTGGCGGCCGGGTCGGTTGCGTCGGCCGGGTCGGTCGCGTCGGATGTGACTGCCGGGTCGGACGTGACCGCCGGGTCGGGTGCGGCGGCGACGGCGCGCAGGGCGGTGTAGCCGCAGAACGCGGTGATGAGGGCGAGTCCGGCGCAGGCGAGGGTCCAGGCGGTGCCCGGCCCGGCCCAGCTGCTGCGGCTGAGCCAGGGGTAGAGGGCGCCGAAGAGGGCGACGCCGGTGACGCCGACCACGGTGGAGAGGGTGTTGACGGTGCCGCTGAGCGTCGCCGCGTGGCGGGACGGTACGGCGGAGGTGAGCAGGTTGAGCAGGGAGGTGTTGTTGAGGCCGAGGCCGAAGCCGCCGATGCACAGGACGGCGGTGAGCGGCCAGATGGCGGTGCCCTCGCCGGCCGGGACGACGGGGGCGAGGGCGTAGGAGACGGTGAGCAGGGTGCAGCCGAGGAACGGCAGCCGCCGGATGAGGCCGTGCGAGGCGCGGCCGATGACGGGGCCGGCGAGGCCGAAGGCGAGGACCCAGCCGAGCGGGACGAGTCCGGACTGCCAGGCGGGCAGGTGCAGGTGGTCCTGGAGGTGCAGGGAGAGCAGGTAGAGCATGGAGATGTAGGTGAGCGTGCAGCCGGAGGAGGTGATGAGCGCCCAGCGGACGGTGGGGGTGGACAGCGGCCGCAGGTCGAGCGCGGGGGTGCCGCCGCGGGCGATGACGCGCCGTTCGGTGCGCACCAGCTGGATGGCGAGCGGGGCGGCGGCGAGCAGCAGGAACCAGATCCAGTCGGGCTTGGTGAGGCTGAGCGGGATGAGGACGGTGAGGGAGGCGGCGGCGAGCAGCAGCGTGCCGGGGATGTCGTTGTCGCCGCGGCGGGCGGTGCCGGCGGCGGGCCGGTCGTGCGGGAGCAGGAAGACGCCGAGCAGCAGGATGAGGACGCCGATGGGCACGTTGAGCAGGAAGACGGCGCGCCAGCCGGTGCCGAGGATGTCGGCGGAGACGACGGTGCCGCCGAGGATCTGGCCGGCGGCGGCGCCGCCGGAGAGGGTGACGGCGTTCCAGCCGAGGGCGCGGGCCCGGGCGGGGCCGGTGTACCAGCGGTGGATGCCCATCAGGACCTGGGAGATCATCAGGGAGCCGGCGGCGCCCTGGAGGCAGCGTCCGGCGATGAGGACGGGGGCGCTGGTGGCGAGTCCGCAGGCGAGCGAGGAGAGGGTGAACAGGGCGAGGCCGCACAGGTAGACGCGGCGTACGCCCAGGCGTTCGCCGAGCCGGGCGGCGGGGGCGAGGAGGACGGCGGAGCACAGCGCGTAGGCGGTGACCATCAGGGTGAGTGCGGAGCCGGTCACCTGGAGGTCGGCGCTGACGGCGGGCACGGCGAGGTTGACGATGGCCAGGTCGATGTTGGCCATCGACTGTCCGATCAACAGGACCAGCAGGGCGGTGCCGCTGGGTCCGGTCCCCCGGCCGGCGGGCTGCCGGGTGGTGGCTTGCACGGGTGTCTCCCCTTCGTCGCTCCCCCGGCGGGCTGGGTCGGGTCGTCGGCCGAGGGGGGTGGTTCGTCTGCTGGAACACCGGCCGGGCCGGTCGGGTTGCGCCCGGACCGGCCGGTGGTGGCGAGGGTGGTGGCCGGGATCAGGCGGTGGTGGCGTCCAGGTCGAGGTCCTGGTAGCTGCCGGCCCAGGGGAGGCGGGCCTCCAGGGCGGCGGCGGCCCGGATGACCAGGGCGTCGTTGCGGCGGCGGGCGGCGAGTTGCAGGCCGACGGGGACGCCGTTGCCGGCCCGGCCGACGGGCACGGAGGCGGCGGGGCTGGCGATCAGGTTGAACGGGCTGGTGAGGGACCAGCCGACGAACGGGTCAACGCTCTGGCCCTGGACGGTGTCGGGGCCGACGGTGTCGCGGCCGGCCGAGTTGGGGATGCCGGCGACGGCGTTCACCGGGCTGACGATCAGGTCGTAGCGGTCGAAGACGCTCTCGAAGGCGTAGAGGACGCGGGTGCGGTCGAGGTCCTCCAGCCGGAAGTCGACGGCGCTGAGCGACTCGCCGACGCGCACGGAGTCCAGGTAGGCCTGGTCGATGGAGCCGGCGTAGGTGCCGAGCAGGTCGAGGCCGTTGTCGCGGGAGATGGCGGCGGATTCGGCGTGGGCGACGGACAGGTAGCGGCGCCACATCGCGGTGAGGTCGGCGTGCGGCAGCGGCAGGGTGAAGTCGATTTCCTCGACGGTGGCGCCGGCGTCGCGCAGGGCGGGCAGGGCGGCGCGTACGAGGGCCTCGACCTCGGGCTCGACGGGGTAGCCGCCGAGGTCGGGGCTGTAGGCGACGGTGAGGCCGGTGAGGTCGCCGTGGAGCGCGTCGACGAGCCTGTCGGGGGCGGGGTAGGAGTACGGGTCGTACGGGTGCTCGCCGGACATCAGGTCGACGCCGAGGGCGGCGTCGCCGACGGTGCGGGCGAGGGTGGCGTAGCAGACCATCGGGTTGTAGCGGCGGAACGCGTTGGGCTTGGCGGGGACGGCGACCCGGCCGAAGGTGGGCATCAGGGTGAAGACGCCGCAGAACGCCGCGGGCACGCGCAGCGAGCCGCCGGCGTCGGAGCCCTGGGCGAGCGGCACCATGCCGGAGGCGACGGCGGCGGCGCTGCCGCCGGAGGAGCCGCCGGCGTTCATGGCGCGGTTGAAGGGGGTGGAGGCGGGGCCGAACAGGGCGCTGTCGGTGGTGGCCTTGAAGCCGAACTCGGGGGTGTTGGTCTTGCCGACGACTATCGCGCCGGCCTGTTCGAGGCGTTCGACGCAGAGGATGGTCTCCTGCGGGACGTCCTCGGCGAAGACCAGGGAGCCGCGGGCCATGCGGACGCCGGCGACCGGGTCGAGGTCCTTCACGCCGATGGGGACGCCGTGCAGCGGGCCGAGTTCGGCGCCGGAGGTGACGGCGCGTTCGGCGGCGGCGGCCTGTTCGAGGGCGCGCTCGCCGCAGACGGTCACGAAGGCGTTGACGGCGGGGTTGGTCTTCTCGATCCGCTCCAGCGCTGCCTGGACCGCCTCGACCGGGGAGATCTCCCGCCGGCGGATCGCCTCGGCGAGCCTGGTGGCGCTCAGTTCGGTGCTTTCGGTCATCTCACGCCTCGCACTGGTTCGTCGGGTGGGCTCCAGGAGCCGGGCGTGAGAGGGAACACCGGGCAGGGCTTCCGGGTTGCACGGCGTCCGCGGGGCGGCGGGACGGTACGGGGGCGGCGCGGGACGGACGGGGCCGGCCGGGCGGGTGGGGCCGGTGGGACGGAAGGGGCCCGGCGGGGGCGCGCGGGGGCGCGCGGGTGGACGTCGCCTTCCGCCCGGTGCGCCCTGAACGCGACCCCTCCTGCTGCGCGCGGATACCTCAACGTCGGTTACACGATCAAGACTTACTCCGCACCCGATGCTCGGCTAGTCTCGCCATGGAATCGACAGGTCTAGACCTATCGGAGATCCGGCATGGCCGTCGCGTCCCACTCCCCCCTTGTCCGATCCGGTGGCCCCGCCACCCCGTACCCGGACCTGCTGCGGGTACTGGGCGAACACTTCACCCGGGCCGAGCCGCGGGACCGGGCGCTGGCCTACGTCCGCGCGCTGCTGGCCGCCCCCGGCCGGGACAGCGCCGCGCGGATCGCCGCCCGCTCCGGCGCCGACAGCGCCTGGAGCACCCAGCGGCTGCTCACCCGCACGGTGTGGGACGCCGACCGGCTGCGCGACAGCGTCCGCGCGCACGTGGTGCCCCTGCTGGGGGCGTCCGGCCCGTGCGCGGTGCTGAGTCGGCACGAGACGGCCCGGGTGGGCACCGGCGCGGTCGCGGTCGCCCCGGCCGGGGTGGGCAGGGCCGGCCGGGACCGCAACACCCAGGTCGCTGCGCTGCTGTGCTACGTGTCGAGGAACCGGGCCGCGCTGATCGACCGCGAGCTGCACCTGCCCTCGCGGTGGACCTCGGACCCCGAGCGCTGCGCCAGGGCCGGCGTGCCGCCGGAGCGGGTGCGCCCGCACACCATGGCCGATCTGGGCCAGGAGATGCTGGAACGCGCCCTGGCGGCGGCGATGCCGGTCGGCTGGGTGTTCGGCGGCCCGGACTTCGCCGATCCGCAGCTGCGCCAGTGGCTGTGCCGGCGGCGACTGCCGTTCTGCGTCGAACTTCCGCAACTCCCCTATCCACAGAGCGAGTCGGACGCCTCGGCGGTTCGTACGGAGCCGGGCAGGGAGGAGGCCTGGCAGCTGCTGGGCCGCGGCCTGGGCCCGGTGTACGGGCATCCGGCGCCGGGCTTCCGGCTGACCCTGCTGTCCCGCCGGCTGCCCTCCGGGCACAGCTCGTGCTTCCTGCTGCACACACCGAGCACCGCACCGGACGTCCCCGCCGCGCGGGCGATGGCGGCGGCGGGCGCGGCGGCGGCCCGGGCGGTCCACGAGGCCGACACCCGGGCCGGGTTGAGCAGTCATCAGGTCCGCACCTGGGTGGCCTGGTACCGGCACACCACGCTGGCGATGACGGCGGCCGCGCTGCGGCTGGAGGGCACCTTGCACCTGGAGACGGCGCCGGGGGCGGCCGGGGGGCCGCCCGGGGCCGGACCGGGCGGCCCGCCGTGACGGGGCGCCGCCCGAAAGGGCCGGCCGGAAGCGGCAAGTACCGCTCCTTTTAAGGCGTGCTTGCCGCTCCGAGTCAGGTGATGTTCTAATTGTTTCGACGGAAGGCGGTTTGCGCACGCAAGAATAGCGGACCCGGCCTTCGCTTTCCGCACCGCAGAACATGTCCGATATCTGGAGCAGAATTTCTGCTCGAACGCCGCGAAGCCCGGCGAGTTCCCCGTGAATTCGCCGCGGATTCGGGCGTTTCCTGTCGGCCCGCACCGTCCGTTCATCTGTGCATGCAGCGTGTTTCGATAAGCCATTCCTACCGGGAGCCTGCGAAACGACATGCCTCACTTGACGAGTGTCACCAGCCTGACGGCTGAGGGAGAGGTCCGGCTGGCCCTGGCGGGCCTGCGCGCCAGGGCCCAGGAGCTGAACCGGATCGCGGAGGACACGGCCCGGTTGCTGGCCGAACCCGACGCCCTGTCCCCGGAGTACCCCGAGTTCCGCGAGTTCGCCCGGGAGGCGGTGCCGCGCTGGCACTTCGCCATGCTCAACGACCACGAACGCAACGACGCGCTGGCGACCGCCCTGGAGCGGATCGTCCCGCGGGACGGCACGGTGCTGGACATCGGCGCGGGCACCGGCCTGCTGGCGATGATGGCCGTCCGGGCCGGCGCCGCCCACGTGTACAGCTGCGAGGCGAACCCGCTGATGGCGGAGGTCGCCCGGCAGGTCCTGGCCGACGAGGGCTTCGCCGACCGGGTGACCGTGCTCGCCTGCCGTTCCGACCAGCTGACGGTCGGCCGGGAGCTGCCCCGCCGGGTCGACGCGGTGATCTCCGAGATCGTGGACTGCGGCCTGATCGGCGAGGGCATCCTGCCCTCGATCCGGCACGCGCGCCGCGAACTGCTGACCCCGGACGGGGTGATGCTCCCCGAACAGGGCCGCCTGCTGGGGGCACTGGTGCAGAGCGAGAACGCGGTGAACCTGAACCGGGTGAGCCGGGCCGGCGGCTTCGACGTGTCACGGCTGAACGTCTTCGCCACGCCCGGGCACTTCCCGATCCGGCTGCACACCTGGCCCCACCGGGTCCTGTCGGAGACGGTGGAGCTGGCCTCCTTCGACTTCGCCGCGGACCCGCTCGGCCCGGGCTCCAGCAAGCTCTCCGTCCCGGTCACCGAGTCGGGCACCGTGCACGCCCTGGTCGCCTGGTTCGAGCTGGACCTCGGCGGCGGCGTGACCCTGCGCAACTCGCCGGACAACGTCGGCTCGCACTGGATGCAGGCACTGCTGCCGCTGGCCGAGCCCGTCGAGGCGCAGGCCGGCTCCACGCTGGAACTCGACCTCGCCTGGAGCGACACCCGCCTCTCCCTCGTCTGACGCACCGCCGCACCCGCGCACGACCCCACCCAGCCCGGCCGCCGCGCGCCCCGTGGCCTTCGCGCGCCGCCGCCGGCCCGCCGCCCCACCATCAGCGGAAGGCAGACCAGAACATGTCGCACACACCTGTTCCCTACGAACCGTTCGAGCTGCGCGGCGACGCGCTCCGCGAGGCGGTCCTGGCCTACGCCGCCAACCCGCTCTACAAGGACAACGAGGAGTGGGAGAACTCCGACACTCCCTACCGCCGCCAGCTGCGCCCGCAGGTGCTGCCCTACCTGGACTTCGACCGCGTCGCGCCCCGCGACCGGATCCTGGAGTACAGCAGCCTGGCCGCCCAGCGCCTGCTCACCAGCATCTACGAGGCCGACCTGGTCTTCTTCCCGAAGGCGGGCCTCGGCGCCCAGGCGCAGGAGCTGCGCGACTACTACAGCCCCGGCAACCGGGCCCGCGGCGAGCTGATCCGCCCCGCGCTGGAGCGCTTCGCCTTCGGCTTCCTCGACCAGGAGGTGGAGGTCAGCGGCGACTGGACCACCGAGAGCCTGCTCGCCTACCTGGAGGACCTCGACGTCCACGCCAAGGGCGAGGCCTCCCCCGCCGAGAAGGCGATCCGCGATTCCTCCGACCCGCAGCGCGCGGCCAGGATGTGGCTGATCCAGTTCGCGCCGGACTTCCTGTCCGAGGCCTCGCCGATGGCCAGGAACGTGCTCGGATATTACGGCGCCGAGCAGTCGGAATGGTTCAAGATCCTTATCGACGAGTACGGCTACGGCGTGCACGGAACGAAGCACAGCACCCTTTTCGAGGCCACCCTGGAATCGGTCGGACTCGGCTCCGACGTCCACCGGTACTGGCAGTACTACCTGGTCTCCAGCCTGGCCCTGAACAACTACTTCCACTACCTCGGCAAGAACCACGAGCACTTCTTCCGCTACGTCGGCGCACTGTTCTACACCGAGAGCACCCTGGTGGACTTCTGCCGCCGCGCGGAGAGCCTGCTCGCCGACGTGTTCGAGGGCAGCGCGGACGCCCGCTACTTCTCCGAGCACGTCCACATCGACCAGCACCACGGCCGGATGGCCCTGGAGAAGCTGGTCAAGCCGCTGATCGAGCGCCACGGCGAGCAGATCATCCCGGAGATCGTGCGCGGCATCGAGGAGTTCCGCCTGCTGAACGGCATCGCGGACGACGACTTCGCCACCCAGATCGCCTGGATGGACGACGCGGACCGCTACAAGGACCTGCACGAGCCGGTGTACGCGGCCATCACCGAGGGCCGGATCACCCCGCCGCTGGCGGACATCGTGGAGCCCTTCGGCGAGCTGTCCAACACCCACAGCCACGAGGGCGACGAGCTCTGCCACATCGTCAGCGGCACGATGCGCTTCGTCAGCGGCTTCAACTCCTACCGGATCCTGGAAGCCGGCGAGGGCACGGTGATCCAGCGCAACCGCCTGCACGGCGCGATCATCGAGTCCGAGGAGTGCGTCTACCAGATCTTCTCCGTGGGGGACTACCGCGCATGCCTGTCGTGACGTTCAAGGCCGGCGGCGCGGACAACTGCGCCCGCGTCGCCGGCCTGCCCTACGTGTACATCCGCACCGAGGCGGGCGGATCGGTGCTGCCCGCCTCCTGCCCGCACCGGGGCGGCCCGCTGAACCTGGGCACCCCCGACCCCACCGGACGCCGGCTGGTGTGCCCGTGGCACGAGCGGGGCTCCTCGCTCAGCCGGCTGCGCCGCCAGGTGCCGGCCGTCCGCTCCGGCGACACCGTGACCGCGGTGCTGCCGGGCCCCGCGGACGCCGACACCGAACTCTGCCACCTCCCGCTGTCCCCGGCCCTCGCCGGGGCCTGAACCGCCCCCGGGGGCCGCCCCCGGAGACAGGACGCTCCCGTGACCGCCCCGTCGTCCCCCCAGGTCGCCGTCATCGTCGACCCGTTCTCCTCCGGTGCCCAGTACGCGCCCCAGTTCGCCTCGTTGGGCATCCCGTCGGTGGCGGTCAGCTCGCTGCCCGAGGTGCCCGCGGCGTACGCGGACTCCTGGGACGCCGCGCGCTACCGGCAGTTGCTCGCCTTCGACGGCGACCTGGAGAAGCTGGTGGCGCAGCTGCGCCCGCTGTCGCCGCGCTGTGTGCTGGCGGGCGCGGAGAGCGGTGTCGAACTGACCGACCGGCTCACCGAGCGGCTGCTCCCGGAACAGGCCAACACCCCGCAACTGTCGGCGGCGCGCCGCGACAAGGGCGCCATGGCGCAGGCGCTGCGCGCCGCCGGCGTGCCGACGATCCGTCAGATCTGTACCGACGACCGGGCGGCCGTCGAGGCCTGGATCGAGCGGGAGGGCCTGGCCGGCCGCGACCTGGTGGTCAAGCCGCCCAAGAGCGGCAGCACCGACGGGGTGACCAGGGTGCCGGCCGGCACGGACTGGCGGGTGCCGTTCGACGCCCAGCTGGGCCGGATCAACCAGTGGCACAACCTCAACGACCGGATGATGGTGCAGGAGTACGCCCGGGGCACCGAGTTCGTGGTCGACACCTTCAGCCACCGGGGCCGGCACACCGTGGCCGACATCTGCCGCTACAGCAAGATCGACAACGGCGAGCAGATGGCCGTCTACGACAGCCTCACCTGGGTCTCCCCCGACGACCCCGCGGTGCCGGCGCTGACCCGCTACGCCGAGGCCGTGCTCGACGCGGTCGGCCTGCGGCACGGCGCCGCGCACATCGAGATCATGCTGACCGACGAGGGCCCGCGCCTCATCGAGATCAACTCCCGTCCGCACGGCGGCGGTCACCCGGCGTTCAACCTGACCGCCACCGGCGACAGCCAGCTGCACCGCGCGGTGCGCTGGTTCGCCCGCGAGGAGACCGCCCCCAAGGGCTACCGGCTGCTGCGGCACATGACCGTGGTCTTCCTGATCGCCCGCAGCTCCGGCACGGTGTCCGGCGCCGCCGCCCTGGACGGGATCAAGGAGCTGGCGTCGTACCACCGTTCGGCGGTCAAGCTCCAGGACGGCGACCGGCTGGAGGTGACCCGCGACCTGCTGGGCACCCTCACCCTCGGCTTCGCGGTGCTCGCGCACCCCGACCCCGCGCAGGTCGAACGGGACGTGGCCGCCGTCCGCGCCATGGAGGCGGCCGTGGTCATCACCCCCGACGACTCCCCCGGCGGATCCGCCGCCGACTCCCCCGGTGCCGCACCGGTGGCCGCGGCACCGGACCACGCCGCCCGATGACCCCGAGCGCCCTCGCCGTCGCCGCCAGCCCGGCCTTCCTGGCCAGCTGCGCGGCGGTGGTGTGCAGCCCGGGCCCGGACAGCATGCTGGTGCTGCGCCTGGTCAGCCGCACCCGCCGGCGCCCGCCCGTGCTGGCCGCCGCCGCGGGCATGCTGCTCGCCGGCACCGGGTACGCGGTGCTGGCGGTCACCGGCAGCATGGCGGTCGTGGCGCTGCGGCCCGGTCTGCTCCTCGCCTGGCAGGCGGCGGGCGCGCTCGTGCTGGCCGTGACGGGCGCCCGCGCCCTGTGGGAGGCGCTGCGCCCCCGCCCGGCCGGCCCCGGGGCGGGACCGGGAACGGAGGGTGCGGAGGGGACGGGGACGGAGGGCGCGGGCGTCCACCGGCTGCCCCGGCACCTGCTGCTCGGCTTCCTGTCCACCGCGGGCAATCCGAAGGTCGGCCTGTTCCTGACGGTGTTCCTCCCGCAGTTCCTGCCGGCCGGCAGCCCGTCGGCCGGGGCGCTGCCGCTGCTGGCGACGGTCTACCTGTCGATCGGCGCGCTGTGGCTCCTGCTGCTCACCGAGGTGGGCGTACGGGTCGTCACGGCGCGCGGCGCGAACGGCCGGGCCGCGTTCCCGCCGCTCGCCGAGCGGATCGGCGGCGCCGTGGTGGGGCTGGTCCTGCTGGTCCTCGCCGTCGGCCTACTCCTTCGGTGACCTGCCGGCGGGGCCCCGGACGGCCTGCGCGACGGCCGGCGGCGAGGACAGCGACGGACTTGGGAGGGGCTGGTGGCGATGAACGGCCAGGACGGCGGCACGGATCGGCGGCCGGCACCGGCCCCCGGGGCCCGCGGCCGGACGCCCCGGCCGGACCGGCGGGCGGACCGGCGGGTGGACGGGCCCGGGTGGCACTCCCTCGGAGCGGACCTGGCAGGCGAGTTGGTGCTGCCCGGGGACGCCGGGTACGAGGCGGGTCGGCTGCCGCGCAACCTGCTGTACGCCGACCGGGCCCGCCCCGGGGCGATCGCGTACTGCGCCGGGCCCGACGACGTCGCCCGGTGCGTGCGGTTCGCCCGGCGCCACCGCCTGCGGCTCGCGGTGCGCGGCGGCGGCCACTGCTACGGGGCCTGGTCCAGCCGGGTGCCGCTGGTGGTCGACGTGTCCCGGCTGACCGGGGTCCGGATGGAGGGCGCCGGCCACGCCGAGATCGGCGCGGGCACCGCGCTGATCACCGTCTACGAGGAACTGGCCCGGCACGGCGTGACGGTACCCGCCGGAAGCTGCCCGACCGTCGCCCTGGCCGGGCTGGCCCTCGGCGGCGGCCACGGGGTGGTCAGCCGGGCGTACGGGCTGACCTGCGACAGCCTGGTCGGCGCCGAGGTGGTGCTCCCCGACGGCCGGACCGTGCGCTGCGACGAACGGACCGAACCCGACCTGCTGTGGGCCCTGCGCGGCGCGGGCAACGGCAACTTCGGCGTGGTCACCTCGCTGCGGATGCGCACCCACCCGGCCGCCGACCTGACCGGGTTCCGGGTCTCCTGGCCGTACCGGGAGGCGGGCACCGCCCTGGAGCACTGGCAGGAGCGGGCGTTCGGCGCCCCCGACCGCCTCTGGTCGCACTTCCTGCTGGAGACCCGTCCGGGCGGCCCGGTCGCCGAGGTCGCCGGGTTCCTGCTCGGCGGCGGCGGGGAGGAGGAGGCGGACCGGTGGCTGGACGGACTGACCGCCGCCGCCGGGCCCGCCCGCGAACGGCAGGTCGCCCGCCGGTCGTACCTGGACACCGTACGGTCGAACGCCGGCGGCCCGGCCGTCATCGAGCGCCCGGACGAGCAGCGCGTCGCCTTCACCGCGGCCTCGCACTTCTTCGACCGCGCGCTCGACCCGCGGACCGTCCGGGACGCCCTCGCGGTGCTGGGGCGCGCGCCCGACGGCGTGTGCGCCTCGATCTCCTTCAACGTCCTCGGCGGCGCCGTCAACCGGGTGCCCGCCGACGCCACCGCCTTCGTCCACCGCGACGCGCGCTTCCTCGCCCAGTGCTACGCCTGGTGGACCGGCGACGGCCCCGCCGACGCCGCCGTCCGCTGGGTCGGCGAGGCCCGCGAGGCGCTGCGCCCGCACGCCTCCGGCCACGCCTACCAGAACTACCGCGACCCGCGGCTGGCCGACTGGCGCCGGGCGTACTACGGCGCCAACCTGCCCCGGCTGGAACGGCTGCGGGCGCACTACGACCCGGACCGGCTGCTGGACTTCCCGCAGGCCCTGTGAACGGGCGGCACCGGCTCCCCCGGGAGCCCGCGGGAGCCCTCGGCGGTCCTCGGGGAGCCGTAAGGAGGTCAGGCGGGCGGAGGTCGGGCGGGTCGGGGTCAGGCGGGCAGCGGGCGGCAGCTGAGGCAGGCCCGGTAGCCGGCCGCCCTGGCCGCCGCGGCCGAGCCGAACGGCACCCGGTGCCGCTCGGTGATGCGGCGGGCGTCGGCGCAGGTCGGGTAGCAGAAGATCCGGGTGGTGGCGCTGCCCAGGAAGTGGGTGCCGTCCGAGGAGAACCGGTCCAGGCGTTCCCCGTCGATGCCCTCGTGGGCGCGCAGCCGCTCGACCAGGCCGGCGGGCAGCCCGCAGTCGAGGGGCCCGCCGTCCTCGTCGCCGATCCGGTGCACCGGGATCAGCACGGGAACGGGGTTGGCGCGCACCGCCGCCAGCAGGTCCGCCGCGTCCGCGTCCGGGATCCCCGCCTCGCGGCCCAGCCAGCGCGGGGGCCGCAGCTGGCCGCGGGGGATGGCCCGCACCGCTTCCAGGATGCTGCGCTGCGCCTGCGGCAGGGGGCCGTAGTCGTAGCGCAGCATCCGGTCGCGGCCGGTGCGCAGCGCCCCCACGACGCCGGGCAGCGGCTTTCCGGTGGGCAGTGCGGTACGGCCGGTGCGGCGCAGGTGTGCCTCCTCGAAGGCGGCAGCGTCGGGGTACCAGTCGACGGGTGCGGCGCCGACGACGGCGCCGCGTCCGTGGGCGACGAACAGTGCGGTGACCGGGCCGCCGACCAGGGCGTACCGGTCGTACTCGCGCTCGGCGACGCCGGCCCGTTGCAGGATCCGGATCGCCAGGTCGGCCGGCATCGGCACGCGCAGGGCGTCGAGGCCGGGCACGGTGTCGGCGCCGGGCGGCGGGATGTCCGTGATCCGCGCGGTGGACGCCTTGGGCGTGGCCGTGCCGTTGACCGTGCGCCGGGCCGCGCCGTCCGGGGCCGGTCCCTCCGGTGCCGGGTCCGGGTGTCCGCTCATCCTCTCACCTCCTCTACCGCCAGCCTGGGCTGTCCGCGCAGGGCTGCCAGCCCCCGTGACACCTGGGCCTTGACGGTGCCCACCGGGCATTCCACGAGCTCCGCGATCTCCGCGTAGCTCAGCTCCCCGACGTGCCGCAGGACCACCGGCAGCCGGTGGTGTTCGGGCAGTTCGGCGAGCGCGGCCACCAATCTCCCCCGTTCGTCCGCGTGCTCCGCCCGCTGTTCGGGGCCGGGTTTGCCGTCCACGAGCGGCAGTTCCATGATGTCCACCCCTTCCGCGGCGGCCGGGCGCCGGGTCAGTGTGCGGACGTGGTTGCGCCACACGTTCGTGCCGATCGCCAGCAGCCAGGCCCTCGGCTGGAGGGCCCGCCGCCGCTCCGGCGGGTAGTCGCGCAGCGCCGTGTAGGCCCGCAGGAAGGTGTCCTGCACCAGGTCTTCCACGTCGCGCGACGCCCCGTTGAGGCGCAGCAGCACCGAGTACACGGCGCCGCCGTGGGTGCGCACGAGTTCGGCGAACCCACGGTCGAGGTCTGCCGCGAGCAGCTCGGGGAGCGGAGGAGGCATCTCGTCCATCGTCTCTGAGAACACCACCGCCGGCGGAACGGTTGCACCGGTGCCGGACGTCCGCTCGGCGGGGGCCGGGTGACACGGGTGGGTGTGAACCGTTGGGGTGGCTTTTCCCGGGTTTTCCCGGGGGCGGGCTCAAGGCGGGCCGTCCGGTGGTCCGAGAAAGACGGACATGGACAGCGACGAACGGGCCGGACGCCCCGGCGAGCCGACGGGACACGTGACGGACGGCGGCGAGGGCGCGGGTGCGGGGCACGGCCGCGGCCGGCGGGTGACGGTGTTCCTGGGGACGGTCCTGCACTTCCTGGACGATCCGTGGCTGCCGGACAAGGAGGGCCAGGACGATCCGGAGGCGTACCGCCTGTTCGATCCGGGGGCGCTGGTGGTGCGGGACGGTCTGGTGGTCTGGGCCGGTCACCAGAGCGCGTGCCCGCGGGAGTTCGTCGACCACGGGCGGGTGGTCGACCACCGCGGCCACCTGCTCGTGCCGGGCTTCGTCGACCCGCACATCCACTCCGGGCAGGTGGACTCCGTCGCCAGCCCGGGCGGACAGCTCCTGCCGTGGCTGCGGGACTACGTGTACCCGTCCGAGATGCGCTTCGCCGACCCGGAGTACGCCAGGGACGCCACCTCGTTCTTCTTCGACCGGTTGCTGGAGTGCGGCACCACCACCGCGTGCGTCTACACCACCGTCCACCCGCACGCCACCGAGGCGTTCTTCGCGGAGGCGCACCTGCGGAGGCTGCGGATGGTCTCCGGCAAGCTGCTGATGGACGACGACAACGGCGGCACGGTACCCGAGGACTACCTGGACCGGTCCGTCGAACAGGCCGAGGAGGACTGCCGCGAGCTCATCGGCCGGTGGCACCACACCGGGCGGCTGCGCTACGCCGTCTCCCCGCGGTTCGCCCTGACCTCCACCCTGGAGGCGCTCCGGATGGCCGGGCGCCTCTACCGGGAGTCCCAGGACACCGGCCGGCCGCTGTGGGTGCAGTCCCACCTCGCCGAGAACCGCGACGAGGTGGACGCGGTGATGGCGAAGTTCCGTGACACCCTGAACCCGCGCTCGTACCTCGACGTCTACGACCAGTGCGGCCTGGTGGGGCCCCGCAGCATGTGGGGCCACTCCGTGTGGATCGACGACGAGGACCGCAAGCTGCTCGCCGCCACCGGCGCCGGCGCCGCGTTCAACCCCACCTCGAACCTCTTCCTCGGCAGCGGCCTGTTCGACCTGGACGACGCCGCCCTCGCCGGGGTCCGGGTGGCGCTGGGCACCGACGTGGGCGGGGGCACCAGCTACTCGATGCTCCAGACCATGAACGAGGCCTACAAGGTCGTCGCCCTGGCCAACACCTACCCCGACCGTGTCCCGGAGGAGAAGCGCAGGACCCTCACCGCCCTGCGCGCCTTCTACCTGGCCACCCTCGGCGGCGCCCGCGCGCTCCACCTCGACCGGCACATCGGCAGCTTCCGGCACGGCCGCGAGGCCGACTTCGTGGTCCTCGACTGGGCCGCCACCCCGCTCCTCAGGCGCCGCACCGAGGCGGCCCGCGACTTCCACGAACGCCTCTTCGCCCTGGCCACCCTCGGCGACGACCGCGCCGTCCGGCAGACCTACGTCCTCGGCGAGCCCGTGCTGCGGCACCGGCGGGCCTGTCACGAGGCGTCATGAACCGCTCCGGGACGGGGAGTTCGCGCGCGGTGGAGCGGGACATCACCCTGCGGGTCGACGGGGTCGCGCGCCGGCTGACCGTCGACACCCGCACGACGCTGCTGGACGCCCTGCGCGAACGGCTCGGGGTGACGAGCCCCAAGAAGGGGTGCGATCACGGGCAGTGCGGCTCGTGCACGGTGCTGTCCGGCGGCCGGCGCGTGCTGGGCTGCCTCACGCTCGCGGTCACCCAGGACGGCGCCGAGGTCGTCACCGCGGAGGGGCTCGCCGCCGGCGGCCTGCACCCGGTGCAGGCGGCGTTCGTCGACTGCGACGCGCTCCAGTGCGGCTACTGCACCCCGGGGCAGGTGGTCTCCGCGGTCGGGGTGCTCGACGAGTTCGCGAAGGGCTGGCCGAGCGCCGTCACCGGGGGCCGGGGAGCGCCGAGGCTGGACCGCGCCGAGGTGGCCGAGCGGATGAGCGGCAATCTGTGCCGCTGCGCGGCCTACGTCAACATCGTGACCGCCGTGCTGCGGGCGGCCGGGCAGGCCGGCGATCCGGGGGCTGCCGTTCCGGAGGTGGCCGGGTGAAACCGTTCGACTACCGCTCCCCCGCCGACGCCGAGGCCGCCGTGCGCGGCGTCGCCGGGGATCCGGGCGCGGTGTTCCTGGCCGGCGGGACGAACCTGGTGGACCTCCTCAAGCTGGGGGTCGTCGAACCCGCTCTGGTCGTGGACGTCACCGGTGTGCTGCCGGCCGGGGTCGAGGAGCTCGGCGGCGGCGCCCTCAGGATCGGCGCGGGTGTCGGCAACAGCGAACTCGCCGCGCACCCGAGGGTGCGCGAGTGGTTCCCGGTGCTGTCGCAGGCGCTGCTGTCGGGCGCGTCGGGGCAGTTGCGCAACATGGCCACCGTCGGCGGCAATCCGCTGCAACGCACCCGCTGCGTCTACTTCCAGGACGTCACCACGCCGTGCAACAAGCGGGAGCCGGGCTCGGGCTGTTCCGCGATCGGAGGGTGGACCCGCAACCACGCGATCCTCGGCGGGTCCGAGCACTGCGTCGCGGTCCACCCGTCCGACATGGCCGTGGCGCTGGCCGCGCTCGGGGCGCGGGTGCGGGTGCTCGGCCCGGACGGCGAGCGCACCGTCCCGTTCGTCGGCCTGCACCGGCTGCCCGGCGACACCCCCGAGCGTGACACGGTGCTCGGACACGGTGAGCTGATCACCGCGATCGACCTGCCGGCGCGGCCCGTCGCCCGCCGCTCGGCCTACCGCAAGGTCCGCGACCGCGCGTCGTACGCGTTCGCCCTGGTCAGCGTGGCCGCGGCGCTCGACGTCGAGGACGGGGTGATCGTGGACGCGCGCGTCGCGTTCGGTGGCGTCGCGCCCGTGCCGTGGCGCGCGTACCGGGCCGAGGAGGCGCTGCGCGGCTCCCCGGCGTCGGAGGCGAGCTACCTGGCCGCCGCGGACGCGGAACTCGCCGCTGCCCGGCCGGCCGCGGGGCCGGACGGCGGCAACGCGTTCAAGATCCCCCTGCTGCGCCGCACCCTCGCCGCCACCCTGCGCGGCCTGGCCGAGGAGGACACCCGATGACGTTCCCGGACGAGCCGGCCGCCGTCGGCCGCGACCTGCCCCGCCGGGACGGCGCCGTCAAGGTCCTGGGCACCGCCACCTACGCGTACGAGACCGCGCTGGACGGCCCCGCCTACCTGCACGCCGTCCAGTCCACGATCGCCCGGGGCCGCGTCACGGAGCTGGACACCGCCGCCGCCGAGGCGCTCGACGGTGTGGTCGCGGTGCTCACCCCCGGCACCGCGGAGCGGCTGGCCTCCACCGGGGACAGGGAGCTGGCGGTCCTCCAGGACGCGGAGGTCGCCTTCCGGGGCCAGGTCCTCGCGGTGGTCGTCGCCGACAGCTCCGAGGTGGCGCGGCACGCGGCGGCCCTCGTCCGGGTCGGCTACGCGCAGGTGGCGCACGACGTCGGGCTGCGGGCCGACCGCGCGGACCTGTACGCGCCGGCGACGGTGAACCCGGGCCTTCCCACCGACACCGCCCGGGGCGACGTCGACGCCGCGATGGCGGCCGCGGAGGTGACCGTCGAGGAGACGTACACCACCGCGATGTGCCACAACAACCCGCTGGAGCCGCACGCCACCACCGCCCTGTGGGACCCGGCGGGGGACGGCTTCCTCACCCTGTGGGACTCCACCCAGGGCGTGCACGCGACCCGTGCCGTGCTGGCGTCGCTGTTCGGCCTCGACGAGGCGCGGGTCCGGGTCGTCAGCCCGTACGTCGGGGGCGGGTTCGGCTCCAAGGGGCAGCCGCGGGTCAACGTGGTGCTGGCCGCGCTGGCCGCGCGTGCGCTCCCCGGCCGGCCGGTGCGCCTGGCCCTGACCCGCCGGCAGATGTTCTCCCTCACGGGCTACCGCACCCCGACCATCCAGCGGTGCCGGCTGGCCGCCGGGCGGGACGGCACGCTCACCGCCATCGCGGTCGACGTCGTCGAACAGACGTCGCGCATCAAGGAGTTCGCCGAGCAGACCGGTGTCCCGGCCCGCATGATGTACGCCTCGCCGAACCGGCGGACCACGCACCGGCTCGCCGCCCTCGACGTCCCCGTGCCGTCCTGGATGCGCGCGCCCGGCGAGTGCCCGGGCATGTTCGGCCCCGAGGTGGCCATGGACGAGCTGGCCGAGCGGCTGGGCATCGACCCGGTCGAGCTGCGGATCCGCAACGAGCCGGACGTCGACCCCGAGTCGGGCAAGCCCTTCTCCAGCCGCGACCTCGTCGGCTGCCTGCGCGAGGGCGCGGCGCGGTTCGGCTGGTCGGAGCGCGATCCGCGGCCCGGTGTGCGCCGCCGCGGCGACTGGCTGGTCGGCACGGGCGTCGCGGCCTCCACCTTCCCGGCCTTCCGCATGCCGAGGTCGACGGCGACGGTCCGGCGGGAGGGCGGGCGCTACGTCGCCGAGACCGGCGCGGCCGACCTCGGCACCGGTACCTGGACGACGCTGGCGCAGATCGCCGCGGACGCGCTCGGCGTGCCGGTGGAGCGCGTGGAGGTGCGGATCGGCGACACCGACTACCCACTGGCGTCGGTGGCCGGGGGTTCCTCGGGCATGGCGACGTGGGGCTCGGCGGTGGTCGAGGCCGCGCGTGCCCTGCGCGACAGGTACGGGAGCGAGCCGCCGGACGGGGCCGAGGCGTCCGGCTCCGTCGGGCCGGCCGACGACCGCTACGCGATGCACGCCTTCGGGGCGCAGTTCGCCGAGGCGCACGTCCACGCGGACACCGGCGAGGTGCGGGTGCCGCGCCTGCTGGGGGTGTTCGCCGCGGGGCGGATCATCAACCCCCGTACGGCGCGTTCGCAGTTCGTCGGCGGGATGACGATGGGGCTGTCCATGGCGCTGCACGAGAGCGGCGTGCTCGACCCCCGCACCGGCCACGTCGTCAACCACGACCTCGCCGACTACCACATCACGGCCAACGCGGACGTCGGCGCGGTCGAGGCGTACTGGCTCCCCGAGCACGACCCCCACGTCAACGCCATGGGGTCCAAGGGCATCGGGGAGATCGGCATCGTCGGCACGGCCGCCGCGGTGTCGAACGCGGTGTGGCACGCCTGCGGGGTACGCGTCCGGGACCTGCCGATCACGCTGGACAAGGTCCTGCGCGCGCTGGAGGAGCGGCCCGGGCGATGACCGCGGAGGGCGCCGGGGGCGCCCGGCTCAGCGCAGCACGGACTCCAGGAAGTCGCTGCCGAGGCGGGCCACGACCGAGAGGTCGAGCTGGTGGAGGACGTAGCGGCCCCGGCGCTGGGTGAGCAGCAGCCCGGCCTTCTTGAGGACGGCGAGGTGGCGGGAGACCTCGGGGGCGGTGATGCCGTAGGCGTCGGCCAGCTCGCTCGTCGAGAACGTGCCGCGGGCGAGGTTGCGGCACAGCCGCATCCGCATCGGGTGGGTCAGCGCCTCCAGGCGCAGCGTGACCGTCTCGACGGGCTCGGTGCCGCCGACCTCGTGGGTGGCGACCGGGTACTGGATGACGGGCTGCCAGCCCGCCGCGTAGATGGCGAAGAGGTGCGGCCAGCCGAAGACGCTGGGCAGCAGGGTGAGGGTTTCGCTGCGGGTCTCGGTGCGGCCGTGCACCAGCTTGTCGACGACGATGCGGCTGCCGTGCGCGTCCTCCTCCAGGCTCAGTGCCGGTGATGCCGCCGTGAGGGCCTGGGCCAGGCCCTTGCGGCGCAGCAGTTCGGTCTTGTTCCTGGCGTCGGTGGCGAGCTGGACGCGGACCCGGCGCCAGGTGTCGGCGAAGAACGCCTGGTCGCAGTCCTCCAGGAGGCGTCGGATCCACGCGCGCGTGGTGGTGGGGTCGGCGAGCGTCCGTTCGACGAACGCCGCCTGGCGCGGGCCGCGGGCGGCGGCCAGGTCGAGCGCGCGGCGCCTGGACCACGCGTCGACCAGCGGTGAGGGCAGGCCCTTGGGGTAGTGGCTGGTGCTACAGGAGATCTCCAGGGCCGCGCCGACGAACTTCTCGTCGTCCAGGCGGTCGAGGTCGTCCAGTTCCTCGGCGAGGGTCTCCCGGGGCTGGGCGGGCATCAGGAGGTCGGAGCGTGTCGAGCGCCACATGAAGTCGGCCTCGATCAGCCGGTCGGCCAGCTCCGGTTCGAGCGCGGCGGAGGTCGCCGTCGTCCACGCGTGCAGCCGGGCGTGGTGAGCGGGCTCGGCCAGCGCGTGCAGCGCGTTGCCGAGTTCGGCCAGCGGCGAGGGGCTGAAGGCGATCCGCTCGTGCGGCAGTCCGGTGATGTCGATGGTCACGCTCACCCCCCTATGGTGCCGGACCGCGCGGGGGCGCTGCCGCGTCGTTTGACCAGGGCCGTCAATCGACGGGACGTGCGGGGCGGCCGGGGGGCAGGGTGATCACGTGAACGCACTGCACCAGCACCTCTTCGACAGCTACCGCGCCGCCCAGCGCGACGAGCCCGCCCCGCCCCTGCCCGGCACCCACGACGTCGCGGTGCTGCGGGCGGCCCGCGACCACCGCCGCTTCGAGGCCGTCCTGGCCGGCCGCCCGGCCACCGGCCGCCTCCGTCTGGCCCTGCGCCGCTGGCTGCGCCCCTGCGTGTGAGCCGGTGCGTGTGAGCCGGTGCGTGTTTGCCGGGCGCACCCGCGGGGTCCGTCGCGACGGGTGCCGCCCCCGATGCCGGGTGGCGGCACCGGGGGCGGGTGGGTGCGGGCCGTTCGGGCCGGTCACCCGTGGCGGGGCGTCACCAGACGCGGTTGACCGCGTCGCGCGCCTGGCCGAGGTACTGCTGGTAGGTGCCCAGGTGCCAGGCCGCCCAGGAGGCCCAGCCGCGGCCGGTGCCGTCGTTGTCGATCGCGTAGGCCTTGCGGGCCGACCAGCCCATGTCCTGCCAGTTCTCGGCGGTGACGACCCCGGCGTCGTGGCCGTGGACCTCGGGGTACCAGTGCTCGTTGATCTGCCAGGCGCCGAGGTCCTTGGTGCCCGGGTCGGGGTCGGTGGGCAGGTTGGTGTGGACGGCCAGGCGGTTGCAGCCCGACTCGGCCATGGCTATCGCCACGGCGTGGATCGCGTCGTCGTTGCGGCCCTCGCCGGACTTGTCCTTCGCGAAGCCCGCCCACTTGGCCTCGCGGGCGCAGGCGTCGATGCCGCTCTGGTCTCCGGCGGCGGTGGCGGTGAAGGAGGTCGAGGTGAGGCTGAGCGCCAGGACGGCGACCGAACCGGCCAGCAGGGCGCGGGTCTTGCGCAGCATGGGAGTTCTCCCTTCGGCGACGGCCCGGGGGTCGGGCCGCGTACGGGGAAGGACGCTATGCGGCGCTGGTAGACGGACGATCAACGCGACGGCCGGCCCGTCGACGCGGGGGTCTGCCGTCCCGCGCCGGAGGTGCGGGGGGCGGTCAGGACGGGTGGCCCGCGGCCGGGCGGGCGGCGGCAGCGGCGGCGCGCAGGCCCGGGGCCGGGCTGGACAGGACGGGGACGGCGGTCGTGGCCCGGCTCGCGGCGGCGGCCATGGAGGCCTGGGCCAGGACGATGACGTCCGCGTCGTCGACGGCCTCGACGGCGGTGGCGATCGCGGCCAGGTAGCCCGCCCGGTCACCGTCCTCGAAGCGCTTCCAGGCGCCGTCGGCCACGACGGCCGTCAGCGCGACCGGCCGGCCGGACCGGGCGGCCTCGTCCTCGATCAGGGCCACCGTCGGGCGCACGGTGGCGGCCAGTGCGGCGATCACCACGATGCGCGTGGCCGTCCGGTCGGCCCCGGGTGCCACGGCGACGGCCGCCGCCGCCATCGGCCGGTCGACGCGCACCACGGGCACGCCCAGCGCCGGGGCCCGGCTCTCCGCCACGCCCCCGATCGTCGAGCAGGTGCACAGCACGGCCGTGGCCCCCTCGGCGAGGGCGCCGGCCACGGCCCGGTCGATGTCCCGCGCGACGGCGTCGGGCCCGTCGGCCAGGGCCCTGGCCAGCAGGCCTTCGGACACCAGGTGCCGCAGCGGCAGGCCGGGGGGCTCGCGGTCGCGGAGCGCGTCGAAGACCGGGACGTGGACGGGCGAGGTGTGGAGCAGTGCCAGCATGCGCGCGATGGTAGCGACCGCGGCGGCCGCGCGTCCTGCCGGTTCCGGTGGCCGGCTGTCACACATCGGGGCCCTGCCCGGTCAGTCCGGTGGAACGTGGAGTGTGCCACGTTGTCACATCGCCGAGGACACCGGAGGTCTGGACGTCGTGCTGACAAGAACCCGCTGGAGCGGGGTCGTGAACCGCCTGATGGTGTTCGTGATCGCTGTGCTCACCGTCGCCGCCACCGGGGTCGGGGCGCAGCCCGCCGCCGCGGACATCGGGCCCGGCTACTGGAGGTACCTGCACACCAAGATCATCGAGGACGCCTCGTCGAACATCTCGGGCGAGAACGAGTACAAGGAGATCGTCACCGCCATCCGCCAGGCGGCGGGGCACCCGTTCGACGGTGACATCCGGGAGATCCAGGAGCACGCGGGCGGACTCATCGTCCTCGAACTCGAGGGCAACCTGAACGAGCACCGGGGCACGCTGCTCATCAACCCGCACTCGCTCTACATCGCGGGTTTCGCGACCGCCCACAACTACTACTACTACTTCAGGGACGCGGCCCCCAGCGTCGTGTCGGAGATCCGGGCCCTGGCCCTGTCGCAGCACGGCCACGCCGTCGAACTTCCCATGAACGGCACGTGGAACGAATGGGAGCAGCGGATCGCCGGGTCGGGCGTCGGGCTGCAACGGAACTTCAACGCCGCGGACTTCGGCAGCGCCGGCTGGCAGCTCTGGCGGTTCCCGCCCGGACCGGTGGAGAACCTCGACATCCCGTCCATCGCGGAGTCCATGCGCACCCTGTCCGCCGCCTACGAGCTGGGCGTGCGGTGGACCAGCTTCCGTGACGACGTCGCCCGGGCCATGGGGCGGACGACGTACGAGACGAGGACCTCGGTCTACGACGAGGGGTCCTTCGAGGTCCGCCGGGCCTGGGCACGGTGGGTCAACTGGGCGGACCGGCACGCGGTCTGGTGGCGCAACCACCGGGACGCGGCGGCCTCCACGCCGCTCCCGGAGAACATCGAGATCGGCCCGGTCAACGGGACGCTGCACACCCTGGGGGACGTCCACCGGGAGGTCCGGATGACGGTGTACCTCAAGGGGGCCCACTGAGGCACCGGCAACGGAGCCCGGCCGGAGGCGAGTTCGTCTCCGGCCGGGCTCCGTTGCTCTGCGGGGACGCCGCTACTCCCGCCCCTGGGTGTTCGTGAGGATGCGCAGCGCGGCAGCCACGTCGGAGACGGTGCGCAGCGTGCCGTTCGCGGGCCCCAGGGTGACGGGGAAGGGCAGGGCGTCGCCGCCCGCCGTGCGGTCGTTCGCCAGGAAGGGGATGTTGGGCAGGGTGTCGTTGCTGATCTTCTCCCAGTTGGCGCGCAGCTCCCTGGTGCGGTTGTCCATGACGACCGCCGAGGAGGTGTCGTTGGCGAGGGCGTCGCCCATCCGGTCGCGGAACAGGGTGTAGTGGGAGGCCGGCGCGTAGGCCGGGCTGAGGGTCAGCAGGTACTGGGCGGTCTGCGGGAGGAAGCGGTCGATGTACTCCGGTTCGGGCGAGCCGCCCAGCGAGGAGGCCGCGTCGCGGAAGGAGCGGGTGCCGATGCCGGTGGGGGCGCTCAGGCCGCCGCTGGTGGCCGCGCTGTACCAGGCGTCGAAGGATCCGGACAGGTGGGTCTGGTGGGTGCGCGCGCCGATGTTCTTCGCGTACCTCTTCATCTCCTCGACCATGGCGGGGTTGGCGTCGCTGAAGTAGTAGACGACCTCGTTGCGGGCGTGGAAGCCGGTGAGGTAGCCGCTGTGGGGGTTGAGGAACAGGGTGACGAGCCGGGCGCCCGTGTGGTCGCGGACGTCGATCCCGATGATGCCGTCGGTGTCCGCCTGGCTCAGCCGGACGTCGCCGCGGACGGTCGGGCCGGCCATCCAGTTGCGGATCTGGGTGACCACGGAGAAGTACTGGTCCCGGCCGGCGGATCCGCCGGGGTGGGCGGGGTCGTCGTCGAGTTTGTGGATGACCCAGGTCACCTTGTCGGGGGGTACGGCCGAGGTGGCCGGCGGGGTGCCGAGGGCGGTGAGGGCGAGGGCGGCGGTGAGGGCCGCGGCGGCCGGGCGTGCGGTCCGTCGTGTGGTGGGTTTCGGTTTCACACCCAACTGACAGCCCAGGGCGTGTGATTGTGACGGCTGCCGTCGGTGCGGGCGGGCCTGCCGGGGCGCCGGCCCGTCACACCGGACGGTTCTGCCCGGTCGTCCGTGTGGCCGCCGGTGGACGGTGCCTCCGGTGACCGCGCCGGGTGGGTGACCGCGTGCGGGCGCCCGGCGGGCTACCCGGCGGCGGCCGGGGCCAGGAGCGACTCCAGGGAGCCGACGTCGCCGGTCCTGGCCGCCGCGAGGAAGACCTCCAGCAGCAGTCGGTGCTCCCCCGCGTCCGCCGTCTCCCGCCGCCCGGCCGCGAGGCGGCGGCGGGCCCTGCTGGCGATCTGGCGGACGTTGACGACGCTGAGGCGCAGCATGCCGGCGATGTCGGCGTAGGTGTACTCGAAGGCCTCGCGCAGCAGGTACACCGCCCGCTCCGTGGGCGCCAGCGCCTCCAGGACCAGGAGCAGCGCGTGTTCCAGCTCCTCGGCCCGCTGCACGCCGGCCTCGGGGTCGCCGGCGGTGTCGACGGGCTCGGGCAGCCAGGGGCCGATGTGGGTCTGGCGGCGCGAGCGGGCGGACTGGGCCACGTTGATGGCCAGCCGGGTGGTGGCGCGTGACAGGAAGGCCACGGGGCTGACCACGGCCGGGCGGTCGGTCTTCTGCCAGCGCAGCCACACGTCCTGGACCACGTCCTCCGCCTCGACCGCGCTGCCCAGCATCCGGTAGGCGATGCCGAAGAGGTGCGGCCGCAGGCCCTCGAAGACGGCCGCGGCCTCGTCCAGGGTGCCGTCACCGGCGGGCGGCCGGAGGTCCGTACACGTCTCGGACCGCTCTTCGTACTGCTCTACGGACTGTTCTTCGGACTGTATTTCGGTCTCGGTCACCACGGCTCCGTTTCACCCGGCATCCGTCGATGCCCTGGTGAACACGCTGCCGTCCGGGCCCTCCCCGGGGCGCCCGGGAAATCCCCGGTCCACCCCCGGGTGTCCCCCGGGCCTTCGGTGTGCCGGCCGTCAGGGGCCGGCCAGCGCGGTGCGGAGCTTGTTGCGGGAGGTGACGTCGAGCTTGGTGAACACCTTGCCCAGGTGCCACTCCACGGTGCGCGGGCTGATGAACAGTTCGGCGCCGATCTCGGAGTTCGTCATGCCGTCGGCGGCCAGGCGGGCGATCTGCCCCTCCTGGGCGGTGAGGGCCTCGCGGACGCCCCCGGCGCCGGCCGGGCGGGGCCGTACCGTCTCGCCGGTGGCCAGGAGTTCGCGCCGCGCGCGCTCGGCGAAGGCGCGGGCGCCGAAGCGCTGGAGCATCCCGTGGGCGGTGCGCAGGTGCTCGCGCGCGTCGGCGCGCCGGTTCTCGCGGCGCAGCCACTCGCCGTACACCAGGTGGGCGCGGGCGAGGTCGACGGCGATCCGGCCGCGTCCGAGGCGCTCGACGGCCTCGCGGTAGAGCCGCTCGGCGGCCGGGCCCTCGCTCACCAGCGCCCTGGAGCGGGCCAGCACGCCCAGGGCCCAGTCGGTACCGCCGGCCTCGGCCCGTTCCTCCAGCCGGCGCAGCGACGCAGCGGCCGCCCCGGGGGCGCCGGCCCGTACAGCCGCCTCCACGTGCTCGGCCAGGGCGGACCCGACGAGCGCCAGGTCCTCGTACGCCACGGCCCGTTCGGCCTGCTCCAGGGCCTCCAGGTAGCGGCCGAGGCCGTTGTACAGGACCGCGAGGAGGTAGTGCTCGCCGCCGATCGCCCGCCCTTCGCCCCAGGTGGTCGCTTCCGCGACGCCGCCGCGGATCGTCTCCGCGGCCTGCTCGCCCTCCCCGCGCCAGGCCGCGAGCAGGAGCGAGGGGTAGCCCATCGGCGAGTGGCCGGTCGCCTCCCCGAGGGTTCCGGCCTCCTCCACGAGCGCCGCGGCGAGGTCGAAGTCGCCGGTGTGCACGGACAGGACGGCCCGGTAACCGAGCGCCAGCGGAAGGAAGTTGAGGGCGCCGCTCTCACGGGCCGACCCGACCGCCCGCTCGGTCAGCCGGTGCCACGTCTCGTCGTCCCAGATCTCGCCGGCGACCAGCCAGGTCAGCCAGAGCCAGCGCATGGCGTCGCCGCCCTCGCGTGCGGCGGCCTGCCGGAACGCCCCCAGCGCGGACCTCAGCAGCGGCCCCCCGGTGGCGCAGCCGTCGGCGAACCAGGCCACCAGGCCGTCCAGGAGCAGGTCGGTGGGCCGCGCCGGGTGCGCGGCGGGCGGTGCCGTGCGGGCGGCCTCGGCGACCTCCCGCACGCCGGTGCGATCCGCCAGGCGTCCGGCGTAGACCGCCGAGCCGATGGCGTCGAGGTACGCCTCGCGGGCGTGCGCGTCGCCGGCCCGCGCCAGCCGGCCGGCCGCGTCGAGCAGCAGGGGCAGCGCCTCTCCGCCGCGCCGGCGGGCCAGGACCAACTGGGCGCGCAGCCGGGTCAGTCGGGCGTGCCGCGCCTCGTCCGGCGGGCTCAGCTCGGCGGCGGCGAGGAGTTCGAGCGCCGCGTCGGGGGATCCGGCGTCGAACGCGGCCCGGGCGGCGGCCTCGGCCCGGGCTCCGCGGCGGACGGTGTCGGGTGTCAGCTCGGTCGCCCGTCGCAGGAACGCCGCCGCCGCGGCGATCCCGCCGCGGGCCTGGGCCCGGCCGGCCGAGCGCTCCAGCTCGCCCGCCAGGGCCTCGTCGGGTTCGAGGGCCGCGTGGGCGCGGTGCCAGGCCCGGCGGTCCGAGTCGACGTCGGGATCGGTCGCCTCGGCCAGTGCCCGGTGGACGTCCCGGCGCACGGTGGGGTCGGCGGCGCGGTAGGCCGCCGAGCGCACCAGCGGGTGGCGGAACCGCACCCTCGTGCCGAACTCGACCAGTCCCGCCGCCTCGACCGCTCCGGCGGCGTCCGCGTCGATGTCGAGCCGCTCGGCGACCCGCCGCAGCAGCGGCACGTCACCCACCGGTTCCGCGGCCGCCGCCAGCAGCAGCCGCTGCGCGGCGGCCGGCAGCGATCCGATGCGCCGCAGGTAGGTCTGCTCGATCTGGCTCGCCAGCGGGCGGACGTCGGGGCGCCCGAAGCCGCCGGCCAGCTCGGCGGCGGTCAGTCCCCTGGTCAGTTCGAGCAGGGCCAGCGGGTTGCCGCGGGTCTCGGCGACGATGCGGTCCCTGACCCGTTCGTCCAGCCGCCCGGGGACCGCCGATTCCAGCAGCGCCCGCGCGTCGTCCTCGCGCAGCCCCCGGACGACGGTCTCGGGCAGCCCGCGGAAGGGGTCGCCGTCGGCGGCGGGCGCCGACGCGCGCACCGCGAACACCAAGGCCACCCGCTCGGCGAGCAGTCGGCGGGCGACGAAGGCCAGGGTCTGGGCGGAGACCCGGTCGAGCCACTGGGCGTCGTCCACGACGCAGACCAGCGGCCGCTCCTCCGCGGCCTCGGCCAGCAGGCTGAGCACCGCCAGGCCGACCAGGAAGCGGTCCGGCGCGCTGCCCGCGCTCAGCCCGAACGCGACGGACAGGGCGTCGCGCTGGGGGCCGGGGATGCGGCCGAGGTGGCCCATCAGGGGCACGCACAGCTGGTGCAGTCCGGCGAACGCCAGCTCCATCTCGGACTCGACGCCGACGACCCGCAGGATCCGGCACCCCGCCGCGCCGCCCACCAGGTACTCCAGCAGGGCGGACTTGCCGACTCCGGGCTCGCCGCGCAGCACGAGCACCTGGCCCCGGCCGGTGCGGGCGCCGGCGATCACCTGGTCCAGCGCTCCGCATTCGCCCCGCCGGCCGCGCAACCCGCGTGGCCCGTACGGCCCGTGCGGCTCGCGCCGAGGGGCGCCGCCCGCCATCCACCACCGCCATGCAGTCCAAGGTTCGACCCTGATCGGCTCAGGCCGCCCTCATCATGCATCAGCTCGCGTGGACGAACAACCGGTGCGCTCGTCCCCTTGCGGGACGGGCGCGGTGAGGTGCCGTCACCACGGCGGGGGCGCGGTCGACGGCGCCGGGTCGCCGGCCGGGTGCGGGTGTCCTGCGTGGTGGTCCGACACTGTCGTGCACCTTCCGTCCGTCGCCGGGTGGTCGGGCGGGGTGCTTCTCCCCCGCCCTTCGGCAGTGTTGACCGGACACCGTGTGGATGTGTGACACGTACGGGGCGTCGCGGGTGTCGGAGGAGCGCGACGCGTGGTGCCGCTGCGCCCGGACGGCGTGGCACGGCACGCCGGCGGCCGTCACGCTCGCTCCGTAGGCCGTCCGGGCGAGGACGGGAGGAGTTCGGGATTCTTCCGGCCTGCCGTCACAACCACGGCGGCAGAGCGGTCTTTACCTGGTGAGGCCCCGGCACCGAACCTCCCGAGAGGATCCCCACCATGAAGGTCGTAGTCATCGGCGGCACCGGACTGATCGGATCGAAGCTGGTCGCCTGGCTCGGCGCCCACGGCCACGAGGCGGTGCCGGCCTCGCCGGGGACCGGCGTCGACACGCTGACCGGTGCGGGCCTCGCCGAGGCGCTCAGGGGCGCCCGGGTCGTCGTCGACGTGTCCAACTCCCCCTCGTTCGCGGACGACGCCGTGATGGAGTTCTTCCGCACCTCGACGGCCAACCTGCTCAAGGCCGGGGCCGACGCCGGTGTCGCCCACCACGTCGCCCTGTCGGTGGTCGGCACCGGACGCCTCCAGGCGAGCGGCTACTTCCGGGCCAAGCAGGCGCAGGAGGAGCTGATCGAGGCGTCCGGGCTGCCCTACTCCATCGTGCACGCCACGCAGTTCTTCGAGTTCGTGAAGGGGATCGCCGCCGAGGCCACCGACGGCGACATTGTGCGCCTGGCCCCGGCCGGGATCCGTCCCGTCCTCTCGGACGACGTGGCCGCCGCCGTGGGCCGTACGGCCGTCGGCTCCCCCGTCGGCGGCGTGGTCGAGGTGGCCGGTCCCGACACCTTCCGGCTGGACGAGCTCGTCCGCGAGGCCCTGGCCGCCGAGGACGACCCGCGCACCGTGGCGACCGATCCGCACGCCGGGTACTTCGGCGCCGAGCTGCGGGAGAGCACACTGCTGCCCGGCCCGGGAGCGCACATCGCCGGGACCCGCTTCGCCGACTGGCTCGCCCGGCAGCGGGCGTGAGCGGCCCCTGCCCCCTGGCCTCTGCCCCTCCGCCCCCTCCTGTCCCGCCGGTGCCGCCCCGCCCACGAAGGACGTGAAGCAACCTTTCGCCCCGCTCGCGGCATCCAGGTGAGTGAGGGTCACGGGAGGGCGGGCCGCCGCACGCGGGGCGGGCCGGGTTTTCCTTTTTCACCATTCCCGTTCAGTTCGTGCGCGATCTGACATGTCGGAACCGACCCCCGGTATCTGTTGCACAGCCGTGACAGTCCCGCCCGAAAAACCGTTCGGACAGCAAGGATTGAGGGCTAGCATTCCGGAATGGAACCGAATCCCTCGCCGATATGGAATTCATCCGATGACGCGGATGCCCGTCCGTCCCGTGGGACGCCGCTCCGGTCGGCCCGCCTCGGTGCGACCTTCCTGGGCGTCAGCGTCGTGTCCGGTGTGCTGATGGCGGGCCTGGCCCTGCCGGCCGCCGGCGCCATCGGGCTGACCGCCAAGGGCACGGCGGAGGGCTTCGACGACGTTCCCGACGACTTCAGGACCCCGCCGCTCACCCAGGCGACCCAGATCTTCGACGCCAGGGGCGGCCTGATCGCCAAGGTGTACGAGCGCGACCGCACGGTCATCCCCGCCGACCAGATGTCGCCGTTCATGCGGTACGCCCAGGTCGACATCGAGGACGCCCGCTTCTACGAGCACGGCGCCGTCGACCTCAAGGGCATCCTGCGCGCGGTCAGCAAGAACGCCGAGAGCGGCACCGCCTCCCAGGGCGCCTCGACGCTGACCCAGCAGTACGTGAAGAACGTCAACGTGGAGAAGGCCGGCGACGACCAGGCCGCCGTCCTGGAGGCCCAGCGCAAGACCCTGGGCCGCAAGATCCAGGAGCTCAAGGTCGCCATCAAGCTGGAGGAGGAGCTGAGCAAGGACCAGATCCTCACCAACTACCTCAACATCACGTACTACGGGAACGGCGCCTACGGGGTCGAGGCCGCCTCCCAGCGCTACTTCGGCAAGAGCAACAAGGACCTGACCGTCGCCGAGGCCGCCACCCTCGCCGGGCTGGTGCAGAACCCGTCCCAGTACGACCCGAAGCTGCACCCGCAGGCCGCGCAGAACCGCCGCGACGTGGTGATCGGCAAGATGCTGGAGAGCAAGCACATCACCGCGGACCAGGCGAAGGAGGCGAAGGCCGCCCCGCTGGGCCTCAACTACCGTGAACCGCAGAACGGTTGCATCACCGCCAAGGCCGGGATGGGCTTCTTCTGCGACTACGTCCGCCGGGTGGTCAAGCAGGACCCTGCGTTCGGCAGGAGCGCCGAGGAGCGCAAGAAGGTGTGGGACACCGGCGGTCTGAACATCCAGACCACGCTGGACCCGGACAAGCAGACCGCCGCGCAGACCGCGGCGAGCGGCAACGTGCGGGTCACCGACAGCGTCTCCGCCGCCGTCAGCATGGTCGAGCCCGGCACCGGGAAGATCCTGGCGATGGCCCAGACCCGCCCCTACGGCCTGCTGAAGGAGAAGAACCAGACCGTCGTCAACCTCAACGCCGACGCGGCGATGGGCGGCGGCAACGGCTTCCAGCCCGGCTCCACGTTCAAGCCGGTCGTCGCGGCCGCGGCCCTGGAGGCGGGCCTGCCCGCGACCCAGGAGTACCCGTCCGAGAACAGGATCGAGTACCCGACGATGAAGACCTGCGAGGGCACCTGGAAGAACACCGACCGGCCCAAGGCGACGGTGCCCAACGAGTCCGCGAGCGAGAAGGGCCCCTACCAGCTGAAGGAGGCGATGGCCCTCTCGGTCAACACCTACTTCGTGCAGATGGAGCAGGAGATCGGCCTCTGCGCGGTCAAGCAGATGGCCAACAAGCTCGGCATCACCGCCCGGGCCAGCGGCAAGCCCCTGGAGGAGGTCCCCGCGATGGCCCTGGGCGTCGAGGAGATGAGCCCGCTGACCATGGCGAACGTCTACGCGACCTTCGCCGCCCAGGGCACCCGCTGCGACCCGGTCGCGATCAACAGGATCACCACCGTGGACGGCAGGGACGTCCCCGTCCCGGCCGGCCACTGCGAGAAGGCGTTCTCCGAGACGACGGCCAGGGCGCTGAACACCATCCTGAACGGCGTGACCGAGAAGAACGGCACCGGCGCGGCGCTCAGCCTGGAGGGCGACCGGCAGATCGCCGGAAAGACCGGCACCTCGGACCGCAAGCGGGCCGCCTGGTTCAACGGCTACACCCCGCAGCTCGCCACCGCCGTCTGGCTCGGCGGCCCCGACGGCGGCGTCGAGATGCGCAACCTCAGCATCAACGGGAAGTACCGCACCGAGGTGTTCGGCGCCGACGGCCCCGGACCGATCTGGCGGGACGCCATGAACCAGGCCCTGCGCGGCACGCCCAAGCAGTCCCTGCCGATGGCCGACATCCCCGACCCGGCACCCAGGACCGACCCGAACAGCACCGCGACCGGCACCCCGCCGGCCACCACCCCGGCCGGCCCGCAGCACTGACGCGGCGTTGAGGCCGCGGCGGTGTGGAGCTGCCTCCCCGCGGGGACGGTCCCGGCATGACGGGAAACCAGCGGACCGTACTGATCGTGGTGCGCGGCCCGAGCGGCGCCGGGAAGTCCAGCGTCGCCGCTCGGCTGCGCGCCGCCTACGGGCGGGGCGTCGCCGTCGTCGGCCAGGACCTGCTGCGCCGCACCGTGCTGCGCGAGCGGGACGTGCCCGGCGGCGCCAACATCGGGCTGATCGACCTGGTCGCGCGGCACGCCCTCGACCACGGCTTCCACGCCGTCGTCGAGGGCATCCTCGCCGCCGGGCGCTACGGCCCGATGCTGGCCCGGCTCGCCGCCGACCACCGCGGGCGCAGCCACCTCTACTACCTGGACGTCGACTTCGACGAGACGGTGCGCCGGCACGCCACCCGCCCCCAGGCCGCCGAGTTCTCCCCCGAGGTCATGGCCGACTGGTACCGGCCCCACGACCTCCTGCCCGACCGCGCCGAGCACGTCATCGGCCAGGGCAGCACCCTGGACGAGACCGTCGAGCGGATCCTCGCCGACACCGCCCTCACCCCGCCCGGCTGGACGCCCCGGCCCTGAACGGCCCGCTCCGACCAGGCCCTCCGGCCGACACGTACCGTCCGCGACGGGCGGGGCGCACCGGTCCGGCCCGCCGCCTCGACGGGGAACGCGAACGGGCCGGCGCGCCCGTGGGGTGCGCCGGCCCGGTCTGGGGTGGGTCGTGCGGCGGTCAGCCGGTGGTGAAGTAGCCGTAGAGGTCGGTGATCAGGTCGAGGGCGCCGCCCGAGTTGTTGCGCAGCCTGATCGCCCCGTTGGTGCCGAGCGGGACCTGGGCGTGGTTGGCCACCGTCTGCCCGGCGCGGAAGTTGAGGTTGCTGGTCGTCGGCACCGGGCCGAGGTCCGGGTAGGCGATGACGTGCCCGTCCGCGCGCGGCGCGACCGCGGTGAGGTTGACCACGCCGGCCACGGCGTTCGCCGGGACCTGGCCGGTGCCGCCGATGCCGACGGTCGTCTCGGCGCCGGGGTTCAGGGCCTGGTACGGCGCGTTCCTGGTGTCCTGGAGCCGGACCGGGACGACGGCGGTGAACCGGCCCTTGGCGTCGGCGCCGTAGTAGCCGATGACGTCGGCGATCACGTGGGTGGAGCCGTCGTTGTTGTAGACCTCCACCGTGCCGTCCGGGCCGAGCGGCACGATCACCTGGTTGGCCACCGTGCGTCCGGGCGCGAAGTTCAGGCTGGAGGTGGCCGGCCGGCCGCTCTGGCCGCCGGGCCTGACGGCCAGGAAGCCGGCCGCGGTGGGCTCGGTCGCGGTCAGGTTGAGCGCGACGGCCTTGGCTCCGGACGGGACGCCCGCGCTGCCGGCGACCTTCAGCGGCAGCGACGCGCCGGGGCCCAGTTTGGCGCCGCTCTGGCGGGTGTCGGCGATCCGGGTGGCGGGCGTCGGGGCGTAGCCGTCCACGGACTGCGGCAGGTAGTAGCCGTAGAGGTCGATCACCACGTGGACGGTGCCGTCGTGGTTCTTCAGGCCCAGGTTGCGGGTGTCCCCCGACGAGGTGATCGGCACGGTGACCAGGTTGGCGACGGTCTCGCCCGGGCCGATGTTGATGCTGGAGGTCTGGCCGCCGGCGCCGCCGATGGTGGAGGTGTCCAGGTGGGTGGCCGTGGTGGCCCCGGTGGCGGTGATGTTGACGACGGCTGCGGTGGCGCCCGCCGGGATGCCGGCCTTGATCTCGCGGCGCTCACCCGGCCGGAACGGCTGGTTCCCGCTCGCGCCCGGGTCGTTCGCCGGGTCCCGGGTGTCGTAGACGCGCTTGGGGGCCACCGGGACGAAGCCCGCCGGGGCGAACCCCGGGGTGACCTTGGCCGTGGTCCGGTCGGTGCGCCCGGCGGAGTCGGTCACGGTGAGCGAGGCGGTGTAGGTGCCGGGTGCGGCGTAGAGGTGGCTCGCGGAGCTGTAGGTGTTCGTCTGGACCGGCGAGCCGTCACCGAAGTCGAACGCGTAGGACGTGATCGGCCAGGGGCTGCTGCTCTGGCCGGCCAGGAGGTCGAAGCGGAAGTCCCCGGCCGGGTTGGTGGGCCACAGCGCGGCCTTCACCGGGGCAGGGTCGCGCACGCTCACCGTGGCCCCGTAGGCGCCGTAGGCGTCCCCGAGGGTGGTGAGGCGCTGGCCGAAGCCGTCGGTGGCGGTGACGGTGACCTGGTGCTCGCCCTTGGCGGTGTAGGTGTGCGGGACGGTGCCCTCGGTGCTGGTCACCGGGGCGCTGCCGTCGCCGAAGTCGAAGGTGTAGGTGGTCGGCTGGTCGGACGTCCAGTCGTTGCGGACACTGGCGTTCGCCTTGACCGTCAGCGGGTAGGGGCCCTGGGAGACGTCCGTGAAGAGGGACACGTAGTCCATCCCGTACCGCTCGTACGCGCCGCGGTCCCGGACGCCTCCTCCCGGGGCGTTCGGCACCTTCGGGTCGTCGATGACCGGACGGCCGGACTGGTCCGTGTCGGGCAGGCCGGGCGCCGACGGGTCACCGGAGTCGATCGCCGGGGAGCCCTCGCGCGGCAGGCTCGGCACGGGGCCGCCGATGGTGTTGCCGGTTTCGGCGGTGTCGTGGGCGCCCTGGCCGGTGGCGGCCCGGAACGCGGGCAGCCGGTAGGCGGTGCCGGCCCAGCGGTAGCCGCCGTCGCCCTCGTCGGCGACCAGGTTGTAGTCGGCCTTGGTGCCCGTCACCGAGCCCGCGCCGACGTCCAGTTGGGCGGTGCCGGGGTGCCCGGCGGCGGCGTTGCGGACCAGGACGTTGTTCTCCACCACGGCGCCGGTGGACGCCCCGGCCAGGACGATCCCCGAGTCCTCGCTCCCGGTGACGGTGTTCCCGGTGACCACCGTGCCCGGGGCGTCGGTCACGGCGATGCCGGTCCTGGAGTTCCCGATGTCGTTGGTGGTCACGACCGCGCGCAGGACCCCGGCGCCGATGGTGACGCCGTTGCCGTGCAGGACCTGGTTGCGGCTCACGGTGACGTCGCTGCTCGCCCCGGAGACGGAGACGCCGCCGGTCTGGGCCCCCCACTTCCCCTGGACGTAGAGCCGGTCGAGGGTGACGGCCGAGGAGTCGGTGACCGTGACGGCCTCCTCCTTCGACTCCAGGTAGAGCTCGCGCAGTTCGACGTCGTGGACCCCGGTCAGGGTGAACGCGTGGGTGAGCGGCTGGTCCGACGGCCAGTGCGACCCCATCACGCTGACCCGCGGCGTGGTGTTCGTCCAGCCGGCGGTCCAGTCGCCCACGAACCTGATCGGGTGGCCCGGCGTCCCGGAGCGGCGGACGTCGACCTGCTCGGGGTAGCTGCCCGGCGCGATCCGGACCGTCTGCCCGGGCAGGACGACCGCGGCGGCGGCGGCGATGGTGCAGAACGGCGCGGCCTGGCCGCCCTGGCCGGAGTCGGAGCAGGAGGCGGACTTGCCGGCCACGTACAGGACGGTGGCGGGGTCGGCGGCGAAGGCGGCGGGCGGCGGCATGCCGAGAACGGCCGCGAGGGCCGCCGCGGTGGCCGCGACGGCGGGACGAAGGCGCACGGGTGAGTCCCTCTTGGAGGAGTGAACGCGGCGCCGTGCGGCCCGGTTTCGACCGGATCCGTGCGGGCCACGTGACGGATCGGTGTGTGACCGCCGATATTTGATCACTCGTTCGATCCGGTGTCGAGGGCCTTTCCGCCGGGACGCCCGCTCACCGCGGGGCCCGGCCGGTGACGCGCTCCGCATGCCCGTCGGCGGCAGTCGGCCGGGACCGCGGGGACGGGGGCGCTCCGGGGTCCCGGCCGAGGGGAGGCACCGGCCGTCGTGGGGGCGCGGCCGGTCTGCCCGGCAGCCCCGCAGGGGGTGGTGGGGCTGCCGTGACCCGGAATACTAGACCCGCCCGGAACCCGTGAACAGGCCTGTGACCTGCAATCTTTCGGCCGCGAACATGCCAGGAGGCCGGCGCCCGGCCGTCGTTCGGGGCACCGCCGTCGTCAAGGGCCGGCGCCGTCGTACGGGGCGGGCGGGCGGGCAGGCGTGGCGGGCGCGGCGGGGCCCGGGACCCGCAGGCAACCCGAAGCGCCCCCCAGCGCGTCGAGCTGCCGTGAGAGGAAGAACGAGACAGCGGCCCGACCGGCCGCCACGGCAGACGAGGACGGCACGGACACCATGGCGGGGACGACGGCAGGATGACGAACGCGATACCGCCGGACTTCGAGGAGTTCGTCGCCGCCTGCGGGCCGAAGCTCCTGCGGGTGGCCTGGCTGCTGACCGGCGACCCGCACCAGGCCGAGGACCTGTTGCAGACGGCGCTCGCCAAGGTCTGGCCCAAGTGGGCGCGCGTCGCCCCCAACCGGCCCGAGGCGTACGTGCGGAAGGTCATGGTGAACTGCCACATCTCCTGGTGGCGGCGCCGCTGGACCGGGGAGCTGCCGCACGACGAGCTGCCGGAGCCGCAGCCGGACACGGACCCGTTCGACGGGGTGGTGCTCGGCCAGGTGGTCGCCGATGCCGTACGGTCGCTGCCGCCGCGTCAACGGGCCGTGGTGGTACTGCGGTTCTTCGAGGACCTCAGCGTCGAGGAGACGGCCGAGGTGCTGCGCTGCAGCACGGGCACCGTCAAGAGCCAGACGCACCGGGCGCTCGCCGGCCTGCGCGGCCGGCTGCCGGCCCGCGAACTCCTGTTGGAAGGGGGACCTCGTGAGTGGAACTGACCTGTTCGGCCCGGACGGACCGGGCGCCGGCGGGCACGACGAGGAGGAGCTGCGGATCCTGCTCCACGAGGCCGTCCCGGCCCTGGCCTCGCCCGAGGACCGGATGGAGCACGTCCTCGCCCGGGTCGAGCGCTCCAGGCGCCGCCGGCGGGTGGCCGGGCTCGCGGCCGGGCTGACCGTCGGCCTCACCGCCGCCGTGCTGACCGCCGCGCCCGCGCTCGCACCGGGAGCGGACCGGGGGGTGAGGCTGGCGCCCGCGGGCTCCCCGGCCGTCCCGGCCCCGACGGCTCCGACGCCGCGGGGAATTGCCACCCCCACGGCCGGGACGAAGACCTTCTTCTTCCCGCTGCTGCCGGAGATGGCCCTCGACCTGCCGGCGCACTGGTACGCCCAGGCCGCCCCGGTCACCGGCCCCCGGGAGCCGCTGGGCTACCTCGGCACCCAGCCGCTGGTACCGACGCCGTCGTGCACGCCGGGTGTCTCCTCCTGTCCGCTCTCCGGGCCGCTGCTTCCCGGCGGCGCGGTCCTCACCTTCCGGGTGGTGGACGACCCGTGGCTGGCCAGGAAGTTCGCCACCGACCCGCCGGCGTTCGACGAAACGGGCATCGGCAAGGAGTGCGCGGTGCTCGGCGGCAACCACGAGATCACCGGGGCGCACGTCGTCGGCCAGAGCGCCTCCGACACCAGGGTGGTGATCCAGATGACGGCCTGTCTGCGGCAGCCGTCCGAACCGGTGGTACGGCAGGTCCAGCAGGTGTTCTCCTCCATCCGGACCGCTCCGGTGAGCATCCGCTCGCCGTACGCCGACGGCCCGGGGCCGGGCACCCCGACCCCGGCGGCGACGCCGTAGCGGCACCGTCGGCGGAGGTCCGCCGGCCGGCTTCTCGCGACTCGCTCGCGAGAAGTCCGGCCGCTCCCGGGCCGGCGTCCGGTCCGACCGGCCGACTATCCGTCAGCCCAACTACCCGCCCAACAGACCAGCCTGACTATCTGTCCATCCGACCTACTCGTCATGCATCACCCTGCGCAATACCTCCGATCGTGTGCACCCGGGGTGTTCGCCCACCGGTGCCCGGGGCGGGCCCGGATAGTGGAACCGTCGCCGAGGCACCGGCCCGGCGGCCCTTCATCCGGGAAGACCGAGGTGCATCGCCATGCCCACCACCGCAGCCGCCGACCGTGTCGGCCTCGTGTTCTCGCTGTTCGACGCCAACGGGAACGGTGTCCTCGATCCCGACGACTTCGACCTGATGGGCAACCGGGTCGTCGCTGCGCTCCCCCAGGCCGACCAGGACGCCAAGGACCGGATGCTCAACGCCCTTCGGCAGTACTGGCAGACGCTGGTGACGGAGCTGGACACCGACGGCGACGGGCAGATCAGCCCCGAGGAGTTCACCGCGGTCGTGCTCGACCCGCAGCGGTTCGACGCCACCATCGACGAGTTCGCCCAGGCGCTGTCCTCGCTGGGCGACCCGGACGGCGACGGCCTGGTCACCCGCCCCGACTTCCTCGCCCTGATGGCCGCGATCGGGTTCGCCGACCGGAACATCACGGAGCTGTTCGAGGCGTTCGGCCCGGTGGACGGCGACCGTGTCCCGGTGGCGGTCTGGGCGGACGGCATCCGCGACTACTACCGCCCCGAGAAGACCGGCATCGCCGGCGACCGCCTGGTCCCCGGAGCGGCCCGGTGACCCCGATAGCCCACCAGGCCCCCGCGGCGGAGCCGGCACCCGGCCGGCCCGCGGCGGGGCAGCCCGTGACAGGGCGGCCCGCGGTCGGACTGGCGGTGGGCCGGGGCACCGGCCCCGAACTCGCCGCCGTCTTCGAGCGCGTCCTGCGGGCGCTCACCGCCACCCATCCCCTCGGGGTACGGATCGTCCGCTCCCCGCGCCGCTACCACTCCTACGTCTCGCTGCGTACGGAAGGCGGCCCGGCCCGGATCCAGGAGCTGACCGGGCAGGACGCCGAGCACTACGAGCGGTTCTGCCGCGACCTGGCCGCCGCCGGCACCACGGCCGTCTTCCGCACCGCGATCAACGCCCAGTCCCTGTACCTGGTGCGCCGCCGGCTGCGCGCCGTCAAGGTGGACCTGCTGCGGTCCGGCGAAACGTCCCTGCTGCTCGTCCGCGACCAGGCCCAGGGCTTCTACACCGGCGAGAACCTCCACACCCCCGGCGAGATCACCCGCACCCTGGCCTTCAGCCGGGAGACCACCGAGGCCGTCGTCCGCCACGCCCTGGAACGGGCCCGCCGCGAGTGGCCCGACGGGCGGATCGACCGCATCGTCATGGCCTACAAGTTCCACCTCCTGGACGGGGCGTTCGACACCTGGGTCACCGACATCGCCGAGCGGCTGGGCGTACGGATCGAGGTGTTCCAGCCCGACACCGTCAACCGCAACCTCATCGCCCACGGCCTGCCGGACCGCACCCTGCTGATCGCCGGGAACGAGTGGGCGGACATCATGCACGTGGTCCTGCTGGATCGTTTCGGCTCCGAGCGGCAGGAGAACCGCTGCACGGAGAACGTGTGCCTGGGCCCCGCCGCGGCCGGGCTGGTCGAGTACCAGACCGTGCACGGCTCCGCCGACGACCTGGCCGGGCGCGACCTGGTCAACCCGGTGGCCACCGTCCGGGCGGCGGCCCTCGTCGCCGAGCGGCACGCCGGTGTCCCCGGCGCCGTCGGCGCGGTCGAGGCCGCCCTGGCCGTCCTCGACGCGCGGGGCGTGCGCACCCCCGACCTCGGCGGCCGGCACTCCACCACCGCCGTGGTCGACGCGCTGGTCGGTGCCCTCGACCCGGCCGAACCGGCCCGCGCCGGCGGTCCCGCGGCCCTGGTGGGCGAGCCGTGACCGGCCGGGCGGGAACGGCCCTGCTGGTGGTGGACCTGCAGAACGACTTCTGCACCGGCCAGGTGGCCACGGCCCGCTTCGGCGGCTCCCCCGCCGTCCTGGACACCGTGGTCGCCAACACCGTCAGCGCGGTGGACCGGGCCCGGCGCGCGGGGGTGGAGGTGGTGTTCGTCCGCTTCCTCGGCGACGCCGTCCACCAGGGCGAGGCCTGGCGGGCCCGGGACCTGCGCCTGGGCAAGCGTCCGAAGTGCCTGGAGGGCACCTGGGGAGCGCGGTTCCACGGCGTGGCCCCGGAGCCGGACGAGCGGGTCTTCACCAAACGGGCCCGCTTCGACGCCTTCCTCGACGAAGGCCAGGGTCTGGAGGCACACCTGCGCGCGGGCGGCACCGGGCACCTCGTGTTCGCCGGGCTCTACGCCGACGTCTGCGTGGACTCCACCGCCCGCACCGCCTTCCAGAAGGGCTTCCACATCACCGTCCTGACGGACTGCACCACCTCCCTGCACCTGCCCTACGACGACGTCCTGCGGTTCATGCGCGTGCTGTACGGCGCCCGCACCACCACCGGTGACGACCCGGGGGCGTGGACGGCGCCCGAGCCCGTGCCGGTGCCCGCGTCCGCGTCCGCGTCCGGGACGGAGGAACCGTGCACGCCGTAGCCGGACAGGGCGGCGCCCCGGTACGGGGTGGCGTCAGGCTTCGGGACGGCGTCGCCTCCGGGGTGGGCCGTACCGCCCTGCTGGTCGCGGCCGCCCGCGCCATCGAGACCCACCGCCCCGACGCGCTGGCCCGCGACCCGCTCGCCGAGCACTTCGTCCGCGCCTGCCCCGACTCCGCCCACTGGCCGGTGCGTCCCGGCCAGGTCCCGGGCGGGGACGCCGATCCGCTGTGGGGCCGCCTCGGACGCTACTTCGGGCTGCGCACCCGCGTCCTGGACGACCACCTGCTGGCCGCCGCCCGGGCCGGCACCCGCCAGGTCGTCGTGCTGGGCGCGGGCCTGGACTCCCGGGCGTACCGGCTCGACTGGCCGCCCGGCTGCGTCGTCCACGAGATCGACACCGAGCAGGTGCTGGCCTTCAAACGAGCGGTCCTCGACGCGGCCGGCGCCACGCCCGCCACCGAGCGCCGCCCGCTGGCCGCCGACCTGCGCGACGACTGGGCCGGGCCGCTGCTGGCGGACGGGTTCGACCCGGCGGCACCGACCGCGTGGCTCGCCGAGGGGCTGCTGCTCTACCTCCCCTCCGAGGCCGAGCGGCGGCTGGTGTCCACCGTGCACCGGCTCAGCGCGCCCGGCAGCACCCTGGCCTACGAGATCAAGGACGTGGCCGCCGAACCGCCGGCGGTCCGGACGGCACCGGTGTACGTCGCAGCCCGGCAGCGGCTCGGCATCGACCTGCGCGCCCTCTTCGACGCCGGCCCCCGCCCGGACTCCGCCGCCGAACTCGCCCGCCGGGGCTGGACGGTGGCCGTGCACACCCCGTACGACTTCACCGCCCTGCACGGCCGCGGCCCGAGGCCGGAGCCGGACGACGCCCTGGCGGCCAACCGCTGGATCTTCGCGGGTCAGCGGGCCCGGTAGCGGCCCGCCGGAACGGACCGGTGCACTCCCGCGGCACGCCGCGGGGTCACCGGTCCTCGGAGTCCGGCGGACCGGCGCCGCGCCGGGCGAGGTGACCGCCACCGGAGCGGACACGGGAGAATGGCCGGGTGACCAGCACTCAGCCGCTCCCCCGGGGCCTCACCGCCCTGATCCCCAGCGCCCCCGCCCCGACCACGCCCGGCGAGCGGGCCGCGTCCCAGCTCCTCCACCTGCGCACCGCGGAGGTGCCGCTGCCGCTCCTGGTGGCCGCCGCCGAACTGATCGCCCCCCAGCTGGACAGCGAGGACCCGGTCACCCGCGAGGCCGCCGAAGCCGTCCACTCCCGCCTCCGGGCCGTCATCACCCGGGCCGCCGCCGGCCGGTAGCCGGACAGCCGCCACCCGGGCCCCGCCCGGCCGGACGCCCACCCTCCCGGCCACGCGCCCCCGCGCGTGGCCGGGTCCGCGCTTCGGCCCTTCGGCCCGGCTCCGCGGCCTTCGAGAATCCCCGGCCGTGTTCGTCGACGTGCCCGCACAGGTCCGGCAACGGTTCAATTCCGCGCCGCTTTCGGCCGCCCCCGCCATTCGACGGGGGCGGCCCCCGCCGTTCGGAGGGAATTACTCAAAGGGTTTTCCAAAAAGGGAAATGACATACCCAGCGCACAATTTACATTACTTAGAGTAATGTTGATCATTCACTCTGCCGCCCTGCGCGGCGGCGTACCCGATCGGGCGACTACCTGGAGTATCCATTCGGCCGCCCCCGCCGAGGGATTCGAGCGCGACCCACCCTCGTCAATTCACCCGGCCGTCGATTTCACGGAACCTGGTGATCGCTATACGATCCTCCGGGAATCGAATCCTGTTCCCGGCCGGAATGGCGAACCCGCAGTCACCGGCCCGCCCCGGGCAGACGAGCGCCTCCGCCCTCCCCTACGCAAGAACGCACCTCAGGTGGCCATGCATCCCCACACCGCCCACATCGACGGCTTCGCCTACGGCTGGGTCAACCCGGCCCTGTCCTACCTCATCGCCTGTACCGGAGCGGCGCTCGGGCTGCGCTGCACCGTACGGGCCCTGACCCTGCCACCGGCCCGCCGGCTGGGGTGGCTGGTCCTGTCCGCGGTCGAACTCGGCTGCGGCATCTGGACCATGCACTTCATGGCGATGATGGGCTTCGCCGTCACCGGCTCGGCCATCGTCTACCGCGTCCCCGAGACCCTCGGCAGCCTGCTGCTGGCCATCCTGGTCGTCGGCGCCGGCGTCCTCTACGTCGGCTACCGGCGCAGGACGGTGGCCTCCCTGCTGATCGGCGGCACCGTCACCGGTCTCGGGGTCGCGGCCATGCACTACGTCGGCATGGCCGCCATGCAGGTCCAGGGCAAGGTCTCCTACGACCCGGCGCTGGTGGCCCTCTCCGTCGCCATCGCCGTGGCCGCCGCCACCGCGGCGCTGTGGATGACCCTCAACATCACCGGATTCGGCGCCTCGCTGGCCGCCTCCCTGATCGCCGGGGTCGCCGTCACCGCGATGCACTACACCGGGATGGCCGCCGTCTCCGTGGAGTTGGACGACCGCGTCCCGCCCGGGGGCCTGCCCGCCTCCCAGTTCATCGTCCCGCTCGCCGTCGCCATCATGGCCGTCATCTCGATCGGCGGATTCGTCCTGACCCTCTCCCCGCAGGAGCAGACCCCCGCGCCGGCCCGGGAGCCCCTGCGCGTCAAGCTCTTCGACCGCGGCTGACCGGGCCGGCCGCCACGCCGTGCGCGGCGGCCGGGAACGACCCACCCCGGGCGCCGCCGCCCGCCTCGCCTCGCCGCGGGGCCGGGGTCAGCCCGCCAGGCGCCGGCGGTGGGCCCGCTGCCGGCAGGTGGCACCGCAGTAGCGCACCGGGCGGCCGGTGGGCCGGACCGTGAGCGCGGCCCCGCACTCCACGCAGCACCCGGCGTCTCCCCTGCCGACGCCGCCGTCACGGAAGGCGCGCTGTTCCGTGACGGCGGGGGCGGGCCGCAGGCCGTCCAGGGTCAGCTGCACGAGCCTGCGGCCGGCCGGGCGGTCGCGGCGCGCGGCAAGCGTCGAGGCGCACCCGGCGGTGAGGGCGGAGACGTCGTCGGGGCCGATGTCGGCGCGGACGCCGCCGGCCCGCTGCGCCGCGTGCAGCAGCGCCGTCAGGACCTGACGGAAGCGCAGCACGGACGCCGTGAGCAGCGGGCGCGGCCAGCTCTCCTCGGCGGCCACGACCTCGCACAGGTACGTGTGGCGGTGGGACGTCTCGATGACGTCCAGCAGGAACCCGAAGAAGGCCTCGGTGGGCGCGGACCGGGCGGTCCGCCGCTCGCCGGAGACGACCAGGTCGTCCAGGTGTCGGGCGAACACCGCCTCCAGGAGGGCCTGCTTGCTCGGGAAGTGCCGGTACACGGTGCCGGCGCCGAGGCCGGCCCGGCGCGCGATCTCGCCGAGCGGGACGTCCAGCCCGTGCTCGGCCAGTGCCTCGTCCGCGGCGGACAGCACCCTGGCCCGGTTGCGGCGGGCGTCGGCGCGGTCGCCGCCGGTCACTGCGGTCATGTCACGGAACCCCTTGTGTGCCTCGTCCCGGCCGGGTTGGAGTGTTCCGGATCCCCGGGTTCACCACATCTTCCATCGCATCCGCTCCCCGGGGGAATGGGAGGACGACATGGCCACCGAGCCCATCCGTTCCGCAACCGGCACGGTACGGGGTCCCGTCGCCGTGACCGGCGCCACCGGCAAGCAGGGCGGTGCGACGGCGCGCCGGCTGCTGGCCGGCGGTGTGCCGGTGCGCGCGCTGGTGCGGGACGCGTCAGCGCCCGCCGCCGCGGCGCTCGCGCGGGCAGGAGCCGAACTGGCCGTCGCGGACCTCGACGAGCCGTCAGGTCTCGGGCCGGCCCTGGCCGGCGCCACTGGGCTGTTCGCCGTGCCGCCGGTCGCCTACGGGCCGACAGGCAGCGACCCGGACCTGGAGTTCGCCCGTGGCCGGGTCCTGGCCGACGCGGCGGTGGCCGCGGGGGTCCGCCACGTGGTGTTCACCGGGGTCGCCTCGACCCCCGGCGAGACGTTCGCGGTCCCGGGGAAGCGGCGCGTCGAACGGTACCTGCGCGAGCGCGTCCCGCTTGTGACGGTGCTGCGCCCGGTGCGGTTCATGACGAACTACCTGGGGGTGCCCGGCCTGGGCTTCGAAGGGTTCGTCGACGGCGTCCACCGGCACGTCTTCCCACCGGACGAGCCCGTCCAGATCATCGCCTTGGAGGACATCGCCGAGTTCGCGGCCCTGGCCTTCGAGCAGCCGGACCGGTTCGCCGGACGGACCCTGGAGCTGGCCGGTGACGCGCCGACCCCGGCCGAGGCAGTCGCAGCGATCGGCGCCGCGACCGGAACGGCGCTGCGCTACGAGCAGCTCACCCACGACGAGGCCACCGCGTTGAGCCCGGAGGTCGCCGAGGTCCGGCGGGAGTGGATCGCCGGCCGGCGCTGGCACGCCGACATCGAGGCGCTGCGGGTGGTCCACCCGGGACTGCGCACGCTGGCCGACTGGCTCTCCGAGGGTGGTGCCGCCGCGCTGCGCGACCGGCTGTCCGGCGTCCCGCGGCAGGCCGCGCCCGGCCGCTCCGGCTGAACCGGCCGATCCGGCAGGCGTCCGGCGGGCGGTGTCTCCCGGCGGGGTTCCGCTGCTCCCGGGCCCCCGCCGGGCCGGCCCCGCGCCGCACGCACGGCTGCGCCGCGGTCCGTCCCCCTCGACGGGCCGCGGCGCAGCGGTTCAGTGGGCGTGCGGTGGTTCAGTGGCGTGCGGTGGTTCAGTGGCGTGCGGTGGTTCGGTGGGCGTCAGGACGCCGGGGTCACACGGCCTGCCAGAGCGCCGGGACGTTCGGCGGCTCCCAGCCGGCCATGGCGGTGTGGCCCTGGAGGCAGCGGTAGCTGACTCCGTTGTAGGTCACGGTGTCGCCCGCCTTGTAGGTGGTGCCGGCCGCCCAGGTGCCGCCGGGGTTCGGCGTGTCCTTGCCGACCGTCAGGCTGTACTGGGCGGTGTGGGTGGTGGTGCCGGCGGTGCCGGTGACGGTGATCTGGTAGGTGCCGCCCGCGGCCGTCGAGGAGGCCGACAGGGTCAGGGTGGAGGACGAACCGGCCTGCACCGAGGTGGGGTTGAAGGTGGCGGTGACGCCGGCGGGGAGGCCGGAGGCGG
>NZ_JBIVUM010000030.1:0-80774 GCF_044757205.1 Kitasatospora sp. NPDC091335
ACCCCCCGGGGGGCGCCCCCCACCCCCCCCCCGCGGCCCCCCCCCCGGCCCCCGCCCCCCCCCCCCCCCGGGGGGGGGGGGGGGCCCCGCCCCCCCGGGCCCCCCCCCCCCCCCCGCCGTTCCCGGGTGTCCTCCGCCCTGCGTCGTTGCCGGGCGCCCTCCGCCCTCCGAGTCGCGTCCCGTCCTCCCCGGCGCGCGGTGGGCCGGGCGGCGGCCCGTAGAGTCGGCGCCGGCGCGTGACGCGGAGGCGGGCACGCGCGGCGAGCGCGCGGCGTACGGGCGCGGCGCGCCGGCTGGAACGAGGCGAGGACGGTGGCATGGCACTGCTGACGGCACTTCAGGGCGGTTTCGGCGACGCGGCGGACGCGCTGCGGATCGACGGTCGGACGCTCTCCCGGGAGGAACTGGTGGGCGCGGCGACCGCCGTCGCCGACCGGGTGGCGGGCGCGCCGGCGCTCGCGGTGCTCGCCCGGCCCACCGTCGAGACCGTCATCGCCGTGGTCGGCGGTCTGCTGGCAGGCGTTCCCGTGGTCCCGCTGCCGCCCGACTCCGGCCCCAAGGAGCGCGAGCACATCCTGCGCGACTCGGGCGCGGCGCTGCTCGCGCACGCGGTCGGGGACGAGCCGTCGCAGGACACGTCGGTGGCGGGGCTGCCGGTCGATCCCGGGCAGCGCTCCGCCACCTCGTACGCCGAGCCGGCCGCCGCGTCGACCGGCTTCGTGCTCTACACCTCTGGCACCACCGGCGCGCCCAAGGGCGTGGTGATCCGGCGCGAGGCGATCGCCGCAGACCTGGAGGCCCTGGCCGCCGCCTGGCAGTGGACCGCCGAGGACACCCTCGTGCACGGCCTGCCGCTGTTCCATGTGCACGGGCTGCTGCTCGGCGTGCTCGGCGCCCTGCGCACCGGCAGCCGGCTGGTGCACACCGGGCGGCCCACTCCGGAGGGGTACGCGGCGGCGGGCGGCAGTCTGTACTTCGGCGTTCCCACCGTCTGGTCCCGGCTGGCGGCGGACCCGGAGGCGGCGGCCAGGCTCGCCCCGGCCAGGCTGCTGGTCTCCGGCAGCGCGCCGCTGCCCGTCCCGGTGTTCGAGAAGCTGGCGGCGCTCACCGGGCACGCCCCGATCGAGCGGTACGGGATGACCGAGTCGCTGATCACCGTCAGCACCCGTGCGGACGGCGAGCGGCGCCCGGGCAGCGTCGGGCTGCCGCTGGACGGGGTGCGCACCCGGCTGGTCGGCGAGGACGGCGCACTGGTGCCCGCCGACGGGGAGAGCGTCGGCGAGCTCCAGGTCTTCGGCCCGACGCTGTTCAGCGGCTACCTCAACCGGCCGGACGCGGACGCCGAGGCGTGGACGGCGGACGGCTGGTTCCGCACCGGTGACGTCGCGGTGATCGGAGCCGACGGTTTCCACCGGATCGTCGGCCGGGCCTCGGTCGACCTGATCAAGAGCGGCGGCTACCGGATCGGCGCGGGCGAGGTGGAGGCCGCGCTGCGCGACCACCCGGCGGTCGCCGACGCGGCGGTGGTCGGCGTGCCGGACGAGGATCTCGGACAGGCGATCGTGGCGTACGTCATTCCGGACGGCGCCGTGACGGGGGACCAGCTGACGGCCTTCGTGGCGGAGCGGCTCTCGGTGCACAAGCGGCCGCGCCGGGTCGTCCTGGTGCCCGAACTGCCCAGGAACGCCCTGGGAAAGGTGCTGAAGAAGCAGCTCCTGGCGGAGGCCGGCGGCCGGTGATGAGGGGGCGTCGGACGGCGCCCCGGATGACGGGTGTTCACCCTGATGCGCCGTCGGTGCTCACCACCCGTGACCCTTCCATTGGCGCACTCCACTGCGCGCCGTGAGCGGACGCGTGCCTAACGTGACACGCAGGCAGAACCGAATACCCGGACGACACGCCGCGGCTCCCGGTCGCAGGACCGGAAGCCGCGGCGTGCCGGGCGGGGGCTCTGCCGACAAGCACGGCCAGTCCTGGCCGGTCACAGCAATTCGCAGCAATCCGCAGCAGTGAAGGAAGTCAGCACGATGACCACCGTCAACACCGGTGCGCCGGAGTCCGCCGGCGAACCGACCGGGCAGCAGGACGCTGCCATCGCTCGTACCCCCCGTCCGTCCCGCACCGCGCGGCTCCGTCGGGGGATAGGCATGGTGGCCGTGATCGCGACCGGTGCGGGCGTGATCGGCCTCGGCACTGGCGTCAGCCCCGCGGCCGCCGAGCCCGCCCCGGCGCACGCCGGATGGGACGGCTCGCGGTACTGGTTCAAGAACAGTCAGGGGCAGTGGCGCTGGACCTCGCACTACGACGTGTACACGGCCCGCGCCGGCGGTGGCACCTCGTCCGCCGCCAGGTCCACGACCAGATCCTCCGGCGGGATCGAGCAGGGCTGGGACGGCTCGCGCTACTGGTTCCGCAACAGTCAGGGGCAGTGGCGCTGGACCTCGCACCACGACGTCTACCTGGCGCACACCGGGGGCGGCTCCTCCTCGGACTCCGCGGGGCAGGGCCACTACTCCGACGACTCGGTCGCGGAAGACCGGGACGTCGAGACCGCCGTGCAGTTCGCGCTCTCCCAGCAGGGCGTGCCGTTCCGCCGGGCGGGCAACGGACCGGACGGCTACGACTGCTCCGGCCTGGTGCAGCAGTCCTTCCGGCGCGGCGGGATCTCCCTGCCGCGCGTCGCCAACGACCAGTTCGCGGCGACCACGCCGATCGGGGCGAGCCAGCTGCGCCGCGGTGACCTGCTGTTCTGGTCGCCGGACGGGACGGCCAGGGGCATCCAGCACGTGGCGATCTACCTGGGCGACAACAAGTACGTCGAGGCGGCGCGGCCCGGGACAAACGTCCGGATCTCGGGGATCAGCAGCGGCTACTACCCGTCGTTCATGGGGCGGCCGTAGCGAGGCCGTCGGTCCGCCCGTCGGGGGCGCCGGGTCCGCCCGGCGCCCCCGACGGGCGTTCTCCGCGCCGGGGCCGGTGGATTCCGACGCCCGGGCAGAGACGAAGGGGAGGGGGCCGGCGCGGGGGTCAGAGGTCCGAGGGGCGGGGGAGGGCGCCGCGGGCGCCGAGGGCGGTGACGGCGAAGGCCCCGGCGGCGACGGCGGTGGCGGCCGCCTCCCGCGGTCCGGCGCCGCGGGCGAGCGCGGCGGCGAGGGCGCCGCAGAAGACGTCGCCGGCGCCGGTGGTGTCGACCACCCGGACGGCGGGGGCGGGCAGCCGGGTCAGCGCTCCGTCCACCACGACCAGCGCGCCCTCGCCGCCGAGGGTGACCACGGCGCCCTCGGCGCGTCGGGCCAGGGCCCGGGCCGCCTCGGCGACGTCGGTGGCGCCGGTGAGCTGGCGGGCCTCGACGGCGTTCGCGACGACCAGCGGACGGCGTCCGGTGGGGCCGGCCTTCGGCAGGGCGCCGGCGGGCGCGGTGTTGTGCAGCCAGCGGGTGCCGCCCGAGGGGCCGAGGGCGGGCAGGGCGGCGGCGGTCGCGCGGATGCACTCCGCGGGGACCTCGTTGCTGGTCAGGAGCACGTCGACGGGGAGCAGACGGAGGCGGGCCAGCGCGGCGGTGACCTCCTCCGGGGCGAGGTGGGCATTGGCGCCGGGGACGACGACGATGCTGTTCTCACCGGACGGGTCGACCAGGACGACCGCATGACCGGTGGGCTCGTCCGGGTGGGTGAGCACGGAGCCCGTCTCGACCTGCGCGCCGTGCAGATCGGCACGTGCCGCCTCGCCCTCGGCATCGCCCCCGACCTTGGCGACCAGGTGCGCCGCCGCCCCCATCCGGGCCGCCGCCACCGCCTGGTTGGCACCCTTGCCGCCGAAGCCCCGGGTGGCGGCGGTGGCGAGGACGGTCTCGCCCGGGGAGGGGAGTGCGGGACAGCGGAGGATCCGGTCGGTGTTGACCGAGCCGATGACGACGACGCGGCCGACGGGCAGCAGCTTCATCGTTCCTCTGTACGCGCCGTGGTGCGGGCCGCGCAAGCGGGCGGGCGGTGGCAGTCGAGTGCGGAGCGTGCACGAGGGCGTGCGGGAGCGCACGGGCAGGGGCGCGAGCAGCGCACGAGCGGGGCGTGCGCGGGAAGTCGACCCAGCTGACGTCCTGTGCCCACACAGTGGTGGCAGGGTGCAATTTTGATGTAGACCGGTCTGCATATTCCCGTGCGCGGGCGCCTGACCTGGGCACATGCCGCTGTCACGGGGCAGGCCGGGGCACAGGGGCGGGCGCGCCCCGGAGGCATGGGGAGCGGCGTGGCGCGGGTACCACCACGGGTGGCGCTGGTTCGGCTGACGGGGGCGCTGCCCGGTGCGAACGGCATCGGGGGAAGTCGAGGGCAGGGGACGTTGTGATCGTCTGGGTCAATGGCACATTCGGGGCGGGCAAGACGAGCGCCTGCCGCGAGCTGGTGGAACTGCTGCCCGGGAGCGTGCTCTTCGATCCCGAGCTGGTGGGCTTCGGCCTGCGTCGGATGCTCCCGGCCGACCGGCTGGCGACGGTGTCCGACTTCCAGGACCTGGCGGCCTGGCGCCGGCTCGTCGCGGAGACGGCGGCGGCGCTGCTGGGCGAGGTCGGGGGCCCGCTGGTGGTCCCGATGACCCTGCTCAGGGAGGACTACCGGGACGAGATCTTCGGGGACCTGGCCGCGCACGGGATCTCGGTGCACCACTTCGTGCTGGACCCTGAAGAAACGATCCTGCGTGACCGCATCGCCCACCGCGAGGAGTGTCCGGGTGATCCGGAGGCCAGCCAGCGGGTCCGGGAATGGTGCCTCGAACACCTGCCCCGCTACCGGGCCGCCCGGCGCTGGCTGGTCGGGGACGCCCGGATGATCGACACCGGAAGGCTCTCCCCCCAGGAGACCGCGCACCGGATCGCCGAGCTGCTCCGGGTCGGCGCCGCCCGCTGCCCGATCGTCCAGACCCCGGACCCGACCGGGGACACCGTGGCCTCCGCCGTCCTGCTCTTCGACGAGCAGGACCGGGTCCTGCTCGTCGACCCGGTCTACAAGCCCGACTGGGACTTCCCCGGTGGCGTGGTCGAACGCGGCGAGGCCCCCACCGATGCCGCCCTGCGCGAGACCGCCGAGGAGCTGGGCCTGCGCCTGGAACCGTCCGCACTGCGCCTGCTCGCCGTCGACTGGGAGCCGCGCACCGGCCCGCGCCGTGGCGGTCTGCGGCTGATGTACGACGGCGGCCTGCTCGACGCGGAGGGCCGGCAGGACCTGTTGCTCCAGCAGGAGGAACTGCGCAGCTGGCGCTTCGTCACCCTGGACGAGGCCGGCGAACTGCTGCCCCCGGGGCGCTACCGGCGGCTGGCGGCCGCGCTGGACGCGCGGCGCAGCGGCGAGCTGCGGTACCTGGAGGCGGGGCGCCGGGTGGCGGTCGGGCTGGCGAGCACGGCGGACGCGGCGTAGCGGCGGGCAGGGGACGCCTCGCGGTTCGCGGCGCGGTGCCGCGCTGGGACGGGGGCGCCTCCCGGTTCGCGGCGGGGCGGCGGCGGGCGCGAGGATGGGGGCATGCCGTTCACGCTGAGCCATCCCGCCGCCGTCCTGCCCCTGCTCCGTGCCGCCGGGGCGCGCGGGCCCTTGGTGGCGTCGGCTCTGGTCGCCGGGTCGATGGCGCCGGACGTGCCGTTCTTCGCCGAGTCCCTGCTGCCCGGGGTGTACGGCCACGGCGGGCTGACCCACCGGTGGTGGGCGGTGCCGACGCTGGACGTGGCGATCGCCGGTGCGCTGGTGGCGGGCTGGCACGGGCTGCTGCGCGGGCCGGTGGTGGCGCTGCTGCCCGAGCGGTGGGCCGGGGGTGCCGAGGCGCTGACGGCCCGACGGGCCGGAGTCACCGGCGGCTCCGCGGGCTCCGGTGCGGCGTGGTTCGCGGCGTCGGCGGCGATCGGCGCGGCCACCCACGTCGGCTGGGACGCGTTCACCCACGGGGACCGGCTGGGCGTACGGCTGCTGCCCGTACTGGACCGGCCGGTGGCCGGCGTCCCGCTGTACGAGGCCCTGCAGTACGGCAGTTCGGCGCTCGCCCTGGCGGCGATGGGCGGCTGGGCGGCGCGTGCGGTGCGGGCCGTCGAGCCGGTGCGGCCGGCCGTGCGGCTCGCGCCCCGGGCCCGGTGGACGGCCGTCGCGGTGCTGGGCGCGGCGACGGCCGCCGGGGTGGCGCACCGGGTCGCCCCGCTGCGGCGGAACCTGGTGCCGGAGGTGTGCTTCGGGGCAGGGGCCGGGCTCGCGGTGGGTGCGGTCGGTTACGCGGCCGTGGTCGCGGCCGCCCGCCGGTTGCGCGGCGGGCGGCCGGCGGCCCCTCGGACGGCCGTTCCCGAGGTCGCGCCGGACCTCGGGGCGGACCGCCGGTCGGACTTCCGTCAGACGGAGCGCAGTTCGGCGTAGCGGCGGAGGAACAGCGCCTCGGTGAGGGCCATCCGCTCCAGCTCCTGCGGGTCGACGCTCTCGTTGACCGCGTGGATCTGGGTGGTCGGCTCCTCGACGCCGATCAGCACGATCTCGGCCTGCGGGTAGAGCGTGCGCAGCGTGTTGCAGAGCGGGATCGAGCCGCCCTCGCCGGAGGCGACCATCCCGGTGCCGAAGGCCTCCGCCATCGCCTCGCCCATCGCCTCGTACGCCGGGCCGCTGGTGTCGGCGAGGAACGGGGAGCCGGTGCCCTGGCGCTGGACGGTGAGCCGGGCGCCGAGCGGGACCCGCGCCTCCAGGTGGGCGACCAGCGCGTCCTGGGCGGCGCCCGCGTCCGTGCCCGGCGGGATGCGCAGGCTGATCAGGGCCTTGGCGGTGGCCTGGACGGACGACGTGGCGCCGATCACCGGCGGGGCGTCGATGCCGAGGACGGTGACGGACGGGCGGGCCCAGAGGCGGTCCGCGATGGTGCCGGTGCCGGTCAGGGCGACGCCGTCGAGCACCTTGGCGTCGGAGCGGAACTGCTCCTCCGGGTACTGCACGCCGGTCCAGGTCTGGTCGGCGGTCAGGCCGGCCACCGCGACGTCGCCGTTCTCGTCGTGCAGCGAGGCCAGCGCCCGGACCAGGCACTGGAGCGCGTCCGGGGCGGCGCCGCCGAAGGCACCGGAGTGCAGGTTGCCGGCCAGCGTGGTGACCGTGGCCTCGACGACCGTCATGCCGCGCAGCGAGGCGGTCACGGTGGGCAGGCCGGCGGCGAAGTTGCCGGTGTCGCCGATGACGATGGCGTCGGCGGCGAGCAGCTCGGGGTGGGCCTCGGCGTAGCGCTCCAGGCCGCCGGTGCCCTGCTCCTCCGAGCCCTCGACGATGATCTTCAGACCGACCGGGTAGGCGTCGCCGTACACCTGACGCAGCGCCCGCAGGGCGGTCAGGTGCATCAGGATGTTGCCCTTGCAGTCGGCGGCGCCGCGCCCGTACCAGCGGCCGTCGCGCTCGGTCAGCTCGAACGCGGGGCTGAGCCAGTCGTCCTCGTTCAGCGGGGGTTGGACGTCGTAGTGGGAGTAGAGCAGGACGGTCGGGGCACCCTCGGGGCCGGGCAGTTCGCCGTAGACGGACTGGGTGCCGTCCGGGGTGTCCAGCAGCCGGATGCCGGTCAGGCCCTCGGCGGCGAAGGCATCGGCGACCCAGCGTGCGGCCCTCTCGCACTCCTCGACCGGGAACTGACGCGGGTCGGCGACCGACGGGAAGGCGACCAGTTCGGCGAGGTCGGTGCGGGCACGGTCCATCAGGGACCGGACGGCGTCGGCCAGGGGCTGTGACATCGGGGCTCCGGGGTGACGGTCCGCCCTCGGGTGGGCGGGCGGATCTGGTGGTTGGGGTACTGCCGATCATAGGCGGCGCGGAACACGGGGTTCCGTGGGTGTGGGGCTGGTGGGTACCGGGGGTGAGGGGGCCGGGTGCGGGGCGGTGCGTCCGAGGGGCACGGGGTCGTGCGTCCGTCGGGAGTCGGCGGACGCGTCCGCCGGGCGCGGGCCGGTGCGTCTGTCGGGTGCGGGCGGACGCATAGGATTGCTCAACGTGACTGACTCCGGAAGCTTCGATTCCCGCAGCCCGCTCGACCGCCCGATCGAGGACGGCCAGATCGAGGGTGGCCCGGTCGACGGCCCGGTCGACGACGCGGCCTCGCCGCCGGACGGCGTCTGGGACGTCGTGGTGGTCGGCGCCGGACCGGCGGGCTCCTCGGCCGCACACGCCGCCGCGGTCCAGGGCCGCCGGGTGCTGCTGCTCGACAAGGCCGAACACCCCCGGTACAAGACCTGCGGCGGTGGCATCATCGGCCCCTCCAGGGACAGCCTGCCGCCGGACTTCCGGCTGCCGTTGCAGGACCGGGTGCACGCCGTGACCTTCGCGTACGACGGGAAGTTCACCCGGACGCGGCGTTCCAAGCGGATGCTGTTCGGCCTGGTCAACCGCGACGAGTTCGACCTGCGCCTGGTGCAGGCGGCCAAGCAGGCCGGGGCGGTGCTGGTCACCGGAGTGACCGTCACCGGCGTCGAGCAGCGCGGCGGCGCGCACCGGACGGCCCTGGTGACGGCGGCCGACGGGCGTACCTTCGAGGCCCGCGCGGTGGTCGGCGCGGACGGCAGCGCGAGCCGGATCGGCCGGCACGTCGGCGTCACCTTCGACCAGATCGACCTCGGGCTGGAGGCGGAGATCCCGGTGCCGCCGCAGGTCGCCGCGGACTGGTCGGGCCGGATCCACCTCGACTGGGGCCCGCTGCCCGGCAGTTACGGCTGGGTGTTCCCGAAGACCGAGACCAGCAGCCTGACCGTCGGCGTCATCTCGGCGCGCGGCGACGGCGAGCGGACCAAGCAGTACCTCGCCGACTACATCCGCCGGCTGGGCCTGTCCGGGTTCACCCCCAGGGTCGAGTCCGGACACCTGACCCGCTGCCGGACGGAGGACTCGCCGCTCTCCCGCGGCCGGGTCCTGGTCGCCGGCGACGCGGCCGGGCTGCTGGAGCCGTGGACCCGCGAGGGCATCTCGTACGCGCTGCGCTCGGGCCGGCTGGCCGGCGAGTGGGCGGTGCAGGTCGCCGAGGCGGGTGACGCGGCGGCGGTGCGGCGCGAGGCGCTGAACTACGCCTTCGCCGTCAAGGCCGGGCTCGGCGTGGAGATGCGCGCGGGCAAGCAGCTGCTGGGCGCCTTCGAGCGGCGGCCGTACCTGTTCCACGCGGCGGTCTGCCTGGTGCCGCCGGCCTGGCGGGCCTTCGCCCGGAACACCCAGGGGCACACCACCTTCTCCCAGGTGCTGCGGCAGCACCGCGCCGCGCGGCGGCTGACGGCGATGGCCTCGCGGTAGGGCGGCCGTCACGACGCGGGGCCGGCGCCCCTCCCCGGTGAGGGGAGGGACGCCGGCCCCCTTCTCGGTGCGACGCGGTTCGCGGAACCGTCGTGCGTCGGCTACTTGAGTCCGGTGTCCAGGGCGGACATCAGAGTGCCGGACGGGGTGTCGCCCGACATCTCCCAGATCATGCCGCCGAGGAGGTTCTTCGACTTGAGGTAGGCCGTCTTCTGCGCGATCGACCAGGCGTCGTCGAAGGTCCACCACTGGCCGCCGGCTCCCGTGTAGCCGTACGTCGCAATGGACTTGGTGTCGTGGTAGACCTTGAGGTTGGTGAGGCTGGTGATCAGGTTGTTGTACCCGCGGGTACCGGCCTCGTCGCTGAACTGGCCAGGTGCGGCGCCGTTCGCCGACTGCCAGGCGCCGTTCGCGCCGCCGTCCGCCACGGTCTGCCAGCCGCGCCCGTAGAACGGGAAGCCGATGGTCAGCTTGCGCGGGTTGACTCCGGCGTTCAGGTAGGTCTGGACGGCCGTGTCGATGCTGAAGTGGGTGGTGTAGGGGTCGTTCGGGTCCTGGAAGAGGTTGGAGGCGTGGCCGGTGCGGTTGGGCTCCCAGGAGTTGTCGCTGCCCGAGCCGTGGAAGTCGTAGCCCTGGACGTTGGCGATGTCCAGCGAGCTGAAGATCTTCGAGAGGTCCCAGCCGGCCGCGACCTTCGCCGGGTCCGCCGGGGTGAAGGCGGTGATCAGCTTGTGGGAACCGCCCAACGCGTCCAGCTGCTTGCGGAATTCGGCGAGCAGCAGGGTCAGGTTGTCCTTGTCGTTGACGCTCCAGTGGTTGCCCGGGTGGCCGTCGGCGGAGCCGGGCCACTCCCAGTCGAGGTCGATGCCGTCGAAGATGCCCGCCGCCACGCCGTCGCCACCGGCGCCGTTGTAGACCGGCAGGTTGCCCTTGATCCAGGTGTCGACACAGGACTTGACGAACTTCTGGCGGGACGCGTCGGTGGCGGCGGCGTCGGAGAAGTACTTGGAGTAGGTCCAGCCGCCGAGCGAGACGACCACCTTCAGGTTCGGGTACTTGGCCTTGAGCTTCTTCAACTGGTTGAGGTTGCCGCGGAGTTTGCCCCAGCCGTCGTCGGCCACGCCGTCGACCGACTGGTCGGCGCTCATCGGGCGGGCGTAGTCGGCGTCGGCGTCACCGGCACCGGTGCCCTGGTCCGGGTCCTCCGGGTTGCCGGTGGTGCCCTTGGTGACGCCCGCCAGGCAGGTCAGGTTGACCGGATCGATGTTCTCGAAGGCGTAGTTGATGACGTCGAGCTTGGCGGCGGCGCCCGAGGTGTCCAGGTTCTTGACGAAGTACTGGCGGCCGTAGATGCCCCACTGGACGAAGTAGCCGACCCGGGCGTACTTCCCGGCGCCGACCAGGTCCGAGGTGGTCACGGTGAGCGCCGCGGAGGCGGGCGAGGCGTTGTCGGCGGCGTCGCGGGCCTTCACGGTGAACGTGTAGGTGGTGGACGGCGAGAGGTTGCCGATGGTCGCGGCGAGCGTGCTGCCGGAGGCCGTGGCCACCAGGGTGCCGCCCTGGTAGATGTCGTACGCGGCGACCCGGACGTTGTCGGTGGCGGCGTTCCAGGCGAGCTTCACGTCCGTCGAACTGACCCCGGTGGAGCGGAGGTTGGACGGAGCGGTGGGCGGTGAGGTGTCGGTGGACGGGTCGAAGGTGGACGCGGTGACGGGCGCGCCGAGCGGACCGGTGTTGCCGCGGCTGTCCTTGGCCCGGACGGTCAGGGTGTACGAGGTGGCCGGGGTGAGGCCGGTGACCAGGACGGTGGTGGTCGGGCTGGAGGCGAGCACGGTGCTGCCGCTGAGCACGTCGTAGGAGGCGACCGGGAAGTCCCCGCCGGTGGCGGCCGGCCAGCTGAGCGCGAGCGTGTGCGCGGTGGACTCGGTGACCGTAGGGGTGCCCGGCGCGGACGGCGGGACGTCGGGGGTGCCGTCGCACTTGTCGCCGTTGATCCGGCAGTTGAGCGGGGTGGTGACCGGGCCGTTGCCGACGAACCAGAAGCTGTACGGCTCGGTGGTGCCGTGGGCGTTGACGGTGGAGTTGTAGAACGCCGCGGCGACGGTGACGTGCCGGCCGTTGACGGTGGCGGTGCCGTTGTAGGTGCTGCCCATGGTGACGCCGGCCGGGAGGTCGAACTCCAGGCTCCAGCCGCTCACCGCGGTCGGGTTGTCGTTGTGGACGATGTAGGTGCCCTGCCACCAGGAGCCGTTGTTGGCGGTGGTGAAGGTGGCGGTGAGCTTGCCGGCGGCGGCCGAGTTCGCGGGGGCGGCCAGCGCGGTCAGGACGGCGAGGGGCAGGAGCAGAACGGACAGCAGCGCGAGCAGTCTGCTGCGCAGACGCGGGCGCCAGGCCCGGGATCGAGCGGACATGGTTCTCCCTGTGGCTGTGGGGGTTGAACAGGGTGACGTAGAACCTTGGTTGATCCGTGTGCGATCGATGCCTGCGCCGTGGGGAGGCGAGGCATGGGAACTGTAGGAGGACTGGACCAATGCGTCAACAGGTCTGTACCACTTGGGAATTGGGCGGCTGGTGCGGGCGGGGAGTGGGTGGGCGAACGGATGACAGATGACGGCGAACAGATGACAGATTTCAACATCTGTCATCTGTCATCCGTCATCTGTTCGCTGTCGGTCCGGACGGACTGGAAGAAGTGGCCTCTCGTGCCGACGGACAGGTCGGCTCTGGCCGAGGGGAGGGTGGGCGTGCCAGAGTCGTCCGGGCGTCGTCCGGGCAGGCCCCGGACCGCGCCCCGCAGTCCGACCCACCCTCAGCCGGAAGGCAGGCCCCGCCGATGACCAGCGCAGCGCCCCTCGTCCGCGTCAGCACCGCCGACGCCGTCACCACGCTCACCCTCGACTCGCCGCACAACCGGAACGCGCTCTCCACCCGGCTGATGGCCGAGCTGCACGCCGGGCTGGCCTCCGCGGCGGCCGACCCGGAGGTCCGCGCGGTGGTGCTCGGCCACGCCGGCAAGGTGTTCTGTGCGGGCGCGGACCTCTCCGAGGCGACCGGCGCGGACCCGACGGTCGGGCCGCGCGGTCTGGTCGAACTCCAGCGGGCGATCGTGGACTGCGCCAAGCCGGTGATCGCGGTCATCGACGGGCACGTCCGGGCCGGCGGCCTCGGTCTGGTCGGCGCGGCGGACCTCGCCGTCGCCGGACCGGCCTCGACCTTCGCCTTCACCGAGGTGCGGCTCGGCCTCGCGCCCGCGGTCATCTCGCTGCCGCTGCGCCCGAAGCTGGACCCGCGCGCGGCCTCCCGCTACTACCTCACCGGCGAGGTCTTCGACGGCGCCGAGGCCGCCCGGATCGGCCTGATCACCAGTGCCACCGACTCCGCCGAGTCCACCGACGTGGTGCTGAAGGGCCTGCTGGACGCGCTGCGCCTGGGCTCCCCGCAGGGCCTCGCGGAGTCGAAGCGGCTGGCCAACGCCGATGTGGTGCGTTCCTTCGAGCGGGACGCGGACGAGCTGGTGGAGCTGTCGGCGCGGCTGTTCGGTTCGGCCGAGGCACAGGAGGGGATGCGGTCGTTCCTGGAGAAGCGGCCCGCGCGCTGGGTGCGCTGACGGCGGCGGATCCCCGGGTGCGGCGTCCGGACGCCACACCCGGGGCCATCGCCGTTCCCGGGTGGTCACGACCGTTCCCCGGGCACGGGGATCAGATCGCCGCCGCGTCGTTCCAGAAGCCGAGCAGCCCCTCGTCGCCGACCGCCTTGACCTCGCCGGCCTGTCCGGCGGGCAGCCGGTTCCACAGCAGCGGGTAGAGCTCGCGGGCGGGGCCGGTGAGCGTCAGGTCGGCCGGCTCGGGGCCCTCGCCGTCGATGACGACCACCGGCTCCCGGGTGACTGTCAGGTGCCAGGAGCCGGCCCCGTCGGTCGCCCGGATCCGGAAGGTGCGCGGCTGCTCGCTGCGCAGCCTGGAGCGACCGCTGGTCATGAAGCCGCTCAGCAGTTCGTCGATGCCGTCCAGGGCGAGCGAGGTGTCCACGACCGGTCCCGGCACCCCGGCGGCCGCGTCGGCGTCGTACCGGTGGACGGCGGTCTCGTGCGCCTGACGCCGGGCCCAGAACGCCAGCGGGCGGGGCGAGGGCAGGAAGCTCCAGCATGCGAGGTCGGCGGGCGCTGTGGTGAGCGTGTCCAGCAGGGCGGCGTGGCCCTCGCGGTACCAGTCGAGCAGGGCGCCGTCCGAGGGCATCGGCCCGACGGCAGCCTGGGCACCCGCCTCGTCCAGCGGCGCCGGCAGGCCCCGGGAGACGATGGTGGCGGCCCAGCGGTGGACGTAGCCGATGTGCCGCAGCAGGTCGGCCAGCTGCCACTCCGGGCAGGTCGGTACGGGGGCGGTCAGCTCGGTGCGGGCCGCGGCGTCGGCGAGCCGGGTGCCCTCGTGGCGCAGCGCGTCGATGTGCTCGGTGATCTCCATGGGTCGGAGTCTTCCACCGGGGTCGGCCACCGGTCGCGGATTTCGTACATTTCTTCGAGTGGCCCGGGTGTTCGGTGGCCGGGGCCTTCGGACGGTCACGGTCTTCGGGCGGTCGGGGTCTTCCGGGGCTCGGCCCTTGTGGGCGCGGCCTTCGACTGATCAGAGCATTCCGGGGCGCGGCCTTCGTCCGTGCCGAAGGGGCCGGCCGGTGCCGGCGGCCGGTGTGGCGACCGGGGCGGAAGCGGCCGGTGTGACGTCGGCCTCCCGGCCGACGGGCGGACGCTACGGGCCGGTAACGTGATCGCATGCCGATATCCCGATCCCTCGTCTCAGCCGTCCGGGCCGGTGGCCGCCGTGCCGCCGGACGCCTGGTTCACCGGGGCTGGCGCTGGGTGCAGCGGACCGGCGCGGTCACCAACCGCAACCCCGGCCCGTACCGGTTCGGCGAGTTGGGGGACGGTACGACCCTCGGCTTTCCGCTCGGGGCGGTGTTCAACGAACAGTGGATCACCATCGGGCCGTTCTCGATCATCGGTGAACGGGTCACCATCAGCGCCGGGTTCCTGCCCGGGCTCGACCTCGGGCCGGAGCCGATCGTGCGGATCGGCGGCGGCTGCGTGATCGGCCGGGACAGCCACATCGTCGGCCACCAGTCGATCGTCATCGGTGACGACGTGTGGACCGGGCCGGGCGTGTACATCAGCGACCAGGCACACGAGTACCGGGACACCGAGCTGCCGATCGGCAAGCAGTGGCCGCGCAACGAGCCGGTGGAGATCGGCGCGGGCAGCTGGATCGGCACCGGAGCGGTGATCCTGCCGGGGGCACGGATCGGCCGCAACGTGGTGGTCGCGGCGGGCGCCGTGGTGCGCGGCGAGGTGCCCGACCACAGCGTGGTCGCCGGGGCGCCGGCCAAGGTGGTCCGTCGCTGGACCGAGGAGGAGGGCTGGCAGCCGCCGCTGCGCCACGACGCTCCGCAGCCGGTGCCGGAGGGCGTGAGCGCGGAGCAGCTGCGTGCACTGGTCGGCTGGGACCTGCGGCTGCCGGGGGAGCAGGGCTGACGTCGCCGGTCGGGCGCCCGCGTCGTGGTGCCGATGCCGCGCTTCGGATGAAGGCGTGAACTACCCCGCCAGGAATGCCTGTTCGGCGGCGCTCGCGGCGATGGCGGCGGTGATCAGCGGGACGTCGGCGGGGCGTGTCGGATCCAGGCCGGTCAGCGCGGCGATCCGGCGCAGCCGGTAGTCGACGGTGTTCGGGTGCAGGTGCAGGGCGCTCGCGGTGTGCCGACGGTTCAGGCCCCCGGCCAGGTGGGTGCGCAGCGTGGTGAGCAACTCCCCGGTGTCGGCCAGCGGTTCGAGCAGCGCGGCGAGCCGGGAGCGGGCCTGGCTGGGCCGGGTGAGCTGGTACTCCAGCAGGATGTCGTCCAGCCGGTGCAGCCCCGGTGGCCGGCCGAACGCCTGTGCCACCTCCAGGACTTCGCAGGCGAGGGCGGCCGCACCCGGCACCTCGGCGGGGGTGGCCGAGGCGGCCCCGGCCAGTACGGGTGCACCGGCCGCCCTGGCGGCCGCGGCGAGGGTGGCGCCGAGCAGCGGCCAGGGCGCCTCCGCGGTGTCGACCTCGGCCGGTCCGGGTGACGAGCCGAACGGGATGAGCACCAGGCCGCCCGTGGGGGTGAGGGCGGCGAGCGCGGACTGCCGGGTGCGGTGGTCGAGTTCGGCCTCGAAGCGGCGGAGCTTGCGGTGGGCGGCGACGCCGGGGTCGACCCCGGGGGAGTGTTCGTCGGGGTGGCCGGCGACGGACAGGCAGAGCACCGCGTACCCGGCGGGCAGCCGGACCCCGGCACGGGAGGCGGCCGCCTGGGCGGAGGTGCCCGCGAGCAGCGCGCTGAGCAGGGACTGCCGGGCCGTGTCCCGGCGGCCGCCAGCCGGGCGCCGGCCGTCCAGGTAGCCGGCTCCGGCGGCGGTGGCGGCCTGGCGGAGCTGGTCGAGCAGCAGCCGGTTGAGGACGAGGAGGTCGGCGGCGTCGCCGTCCCGGGCGTGCCGGGTGGCGAACTCCCAGCAGACCTCCAGCCCGAGGTGGTGGGCGAGCAGGACGGCGTCCAGCGGCAGGCCCTCCTCGGCGCGCCGGGCGGCGGCCTCCCGGACGGCGGCGAACTCCTCCGCGGGGGCGGGCAGTCCGGTCCGCACGGTGTGGGCCAGGGCGCGGATGCGGCGCTCGGCGTCCCGGGTCAGCTCGCCGGTGAGCTGCTCGCGGGGCAGCCGGCGGTAGACCGGTACCCGTTCCAGCAGGGCGGCGACCACGGCCTCGGCCAACTCCCGTACGCCGCCGATCAGTCGCTGGTCGGCCGGGAGCCCGCCGATCACCGGGGCGCGCCAGTCCGGTGTCAGGTCGGAGGTGTTCGGGGGCGTGTGGCGGGGCGCGTTGTGACCGGTCACAGAGAACACCGTCCAGGTCTGGGGGACGCCCAAGGGCCGGGCCGGAAGGGTGACCGCATGATGGAGCCCTCGGGTTACCTGTTGGTAACAAACTTCCGCTGTGGAGGCAACAGTTGAGAACCCCACTTCTCCGCTTCTCCGCGACTTCCCGGCGCGGCGGGCTCGGTGGCGCGCTGGGTGTGCTGCTCCTGGCAGGGGCGCTGCTGGCCGGCGCGGCGGCGGCGCCCGCGAGCGCTTCACCGCCCCCCTCGGTGGCACCCGCGGTCGCTGCCGAACTGCCGCCCGACGGTGACACGGTGGCCTCACCGCCCGGTGCCAACGACTGGAACTGCCGGCCGGGCGCCGCGCACCCCCGGCCGGTGGTCCTGGTGCACGGCACCTTCGCCAACCGCTACGAGAACTGGCTGACGCTCTCCCCGCTGCTGAAGGGCCTCGGGTACTGCGTCTTCGCCCTCGACTACGGGACCGTCCCCGGTGTCACCTCCAGCGGCAGCGGTCTGCTGCTGCCGATCGGCGGCCTCGGGCCGGTCCCGGAGTCGGCGGCCCAACTCGCCCGGTTCGTGGACCTGGTGCGGAACGCGACCGGTGCGGCCGAGGTCGACATCGTCGGGCACTCGCAGGGCGGCATGCTGCCGAACTACTACCTCAAGTTCCTCGGTGGCGCGTCCAAGGTCGGCCGGCTGGTCGGGCTGGCTCCGTCCAACCACGGCACCACGCTCGACGGGATCACCAACCTGGTGCCGTACTTCCCGGGAGTCGCGGACCTGATCTACACGGTCTGCCAGGCCTGCCGGGACCAGGCGGTGGGCTCCGGGTTCAACAAGGTGATGGCGTCCCGGCCGGACACCGTGCCCGGTGTGAGCTACACCGTGGTCTCGACGGTCTTCGACGAGGTCGTGACACCGTGGCGGACCCAGTTCCTGAGCGGTCCGGACGTCGACAACGAGGTGGTGCAGCAGCACTGCCCGGTCTCGCTGGTGGAGCACGTCGGGATCGCGTTCTCGCCGACGGCTCTGCACCTGGTGACCAATGCCCTGGATCCGGCGCACGCGACACCGGTGCTCTGCGGCTGACGCGGCGACGGCGCTCCTGCCTCCGGGCCGGGCCGGGGTGGTCCGGTCCGGGGCGGGAGTGCCGTGCGCGGGTGCGGGGGCGCAGGCGCGTCGGCCGTCAGCCTGCGGAGCGGAAGGTGACGACGGCGGTGGTGCCGTCCGGGCACAGCTCGTAGCCGCCCGGTCCGTCGAGCAACGCGGCGTCGTAGCGGGCGAGTCCGACGCCGTCGAGGCGGGCCGTGCCGAGGAGGCAGACCAGGAGGACGGTGCTGCCGTCCGGGACGTCGAGCGTGGTGGCCGGGGCGGTTGCGGTGGTCGCGACGACCAGGTCCACGGTGGCCTCGACCCGCCCGCGGCGCGTCATCACGTTGAAGTCCACCACGGGGCTGGCCGACAGGCGGCAGTCGGTGGTGGCGTCACCGGAGAAGGCGAACGGCCGGAACGGCACGTCGACCAGCTGCTCGTCACCGTCCACGGTGAGCGTCATGCCGGCGCCCTCGACCAGGGTGATCACCCGGTCGATCCCGGGGAACGGGGAGAACGGCCCGGCCGTGGCGACGTCCGCGAGGCTGACCCGCCAGTCGAAGGCGTCCAGCCCCGCGCCGGCCGGGAACCCTGCGACCTCCCTGGTCACCCCACCCCCGTTGAGCCACGCCGTCGCCGGGCGCTCGCCCGCCCGCAGTACCTGGAAACGTTCGCTGGTCGTCATGGCCTCGCATCCTGCCACCGGCCGGGCGGCTGTGTCCGGGTGGGGGCGGGGGCGGGGGTGTGGCGGGGGCGGGAGGCGAACGGATAACAGCGAACAGGTGACAGATTTCAACAGTTGTCATCTGTTCGCCGTCGCCCGTCATTCGTCATCCGTCATCCGTCATCCGTCACTCGACGCCCAGCCGCCGCCCGACCGACAGCGGCAGGAGCGCCGCCAGCGTGGCCGCGACCGCGACCGTGGTGAGGGCGAGCGGCAGTCCGGCCGCGTCGGCCAGGAAGCCGATCACCACCGGGCCGATCAGCATCCCCCCGTAGCCGAGGGAGGAGGCGAACGCGACGCCCTGCGGTCCGCCCGCCGCGCCGGCTCGGGCGATGGAGAGCGGAAAGAGGTTGGCCAGGCCGAGGCCGACCAGTACGAACCCGCAGATCGCCACCGGCACCGCCGGGGCCAGCGCGGCGACCAGCATGCCGACGGCCGCCGTCAGCCCACCGAGCAGCATCAGCCGGGTCTGGCCGAGCCTGATGGACAGCCAGGTGCCGCTGACCCGCCCGGCGGCCATCGCGAACGCGTACGCGCCGTAGCCGGTGGCGGCCACCACGGAACTCGCGTGGACGTCGTCGGTGAGGTGGAGCGTGGTCCAGTCGGCGATCGCGCCCTCGCCGTACGCGGTGCACAGCGCGGTGAGGCCGAGCAGCACGACGAGCAGCCGGGTACGCGAACGGGCCGGGCCCGCGTCCGCCCCCGCCCTGCCGGACTGATTCGCCGTACGGTCCGTGCGGCCCGGCGCGGCCGGTGCGACCGGTGCCGCCGCCGGGCTGCGGAGCAGTACCGCGCCCGCGCCGACGGTGACGGCCATGCCCAGCACCCCGCTGAGCAAGAGCGCCCACGCGGTGCTCAGCGATCCGGCGAGCAGCCCGCAGACACCCGTGCCGAGCAGCCCGCCGAAGCTGTACCCGGCGTGGAAGCTGGGCATGACGGGCCGCCGAAGCTGTGCGACCAGTTCGACGGCGACGCTGTTCATCGCGACGTTGGCCCCGCCGTACCCCGCACCGAACAGCAGCAGCACGGCGCCGAGCGTGCTGACCGAGTGGGCGTGCGCGGGCAGCAGCACGGCGACGCTGAGCAGGGCGAGCGAGCCGACCGTCACCGGTCGTGAGCCGTACCGCAGGCAGAGTCGGCCGACCATCGGCATGGTGAGGACGGCGCCGATCGACAGGCAGAGCAGGGCGAGCCCGAGGGCGCTGTGTGAGGCGCTGACCTGACTGCGGATGTCCGGGATGCGGACGACCCAGGCGGCGAAGAGGAAGCCGTCGACGGCGAAGATCGCGGTGAGGGCGACACGCGCTGGGCCCCAGGGGCTGTCGGTCACCGCAGGTGTGCTGCGAGACTGGAGGGAGGGATGGTGTGGTCGGGTGTGGGAACCGATTTTGTTTCGAAGCGACACAAAGTCACAATAGGGGCGTGCAGCTCTCACCATCAAGCCCGAAGCCCGGAACCGGGAACGACTTCGACGCGCAGCGCGACGGCCACCGTCGCGCGGCTCCGGATCGAGGCCGGACGCTGCTCGGCCCGGCGCTCTCCCTGATCCACACCGGCCAGACGCCGACCCGCTCCGCGCTCACCCGCGCGCTGGACGTCACCCGGGCCACCGCCGGCGCGGTCACCGCCGAGCTGGAGGCGCTCGGCCTGATCACCGTCGACTCGCGCCCGGCCGGAGGCGGCCGCGGTCGCCCCTCGCACCGGCTCGCGATCGACCCGCACGGCCCGGTCGTGGTCGCCGGGCAGATCCACGCCGACGGGCTGAGCGTCACCCTGGCCGGCCTCGGCGGGCTGCTCGACCCACCCGTCCATCTGCCGCTGCCCGCCGCGACCGACCCGGTCCGGATGCTGCGCGCCGTTGCCGTGGCGGGTGCCGAACTCGCCCGCGCGACCGACCGCCGGTGCCTGGGCGCCGCGCTGGCGCTGCCCAACCCGGTCACCGAGCCGGACGGTGCCGCCCTCGCCGCGCTGCACTTCGCCTGGCCCAGCGGCACCCCGGTCGCCGACCTGTACGACGTCGAGGTCGGCCGCGCCGACCACGGCCCGAAGGCGCTGCGTCCGCTCCCCACCGCGATCGCCAACGACGCCAACCTGGCCGCGCTCGCCGAGTACCGGCACGGCGCCGGCCGGGGTGCTCGCCACCTGCTCTTCGTCACCTCAGGGCACCGGGGCGTCGGGGGCGCGCTGGTCATCGACGGCCACCTGCACACCGGCAGCGCCGGCCTCGCTCTGGAGGTCGGCCACCTCGCCGTGGACCCGCAGGGCCGGCCCTGCGGGTGCGGCAACCGCGGCTGCCTCAACTCCGAGACCGATCCCGACGCGCTGTTCGCCGCCGCCGGACTCACCCCCGAGCCGGGCCGACCGCTGCTCGACCAGGCGCGCGAGCTGTGCCGGGCGGCCGTGACGGACGACCGGGCGCGGGCGGCGGTGGAGCACGTCATCGACCGGCTCGGACTCGGGCTGGCCGGCGTCGCCAACATCCTCAACCCGGACCGGGTGGTCCTCAGCGGGCTGCACCTCGACCTGCTGGAGGCCGCGCCCGACCGGCTGCGGTCGGTGGTCGCCGAGCGCAGCCTGTGGGGGCGCAGCGGCCGGGTGCCGATCGTCGGCGCGGAGCTGGCGCACAGCGCGCTCGCGGGTGCGGCCGAGCTGGGCTGGGGACCCTACCTGGCGGACCCGCAGTCGGTGCCGGTGTAGCGGGAGCGGGAGTGGGAGCGGGGGCTCAGGGGAGCCGGTGGAGCGGTGGTGCCGCAGGGGCGATAAGGCGGAGCTGGGCCTTCGAAAATAGTCACTTATCGTGACTCTCGTACACTCGTAGTGAGCAGTGGGGGGTCACGACGAGGGAGAAGCGCCCATGAGCACCCAGTTCGGCACCCACTTCGGGATCGCGCAAGGGGTCGAGCCCGGCCTGGAGCCCGGCCTGGAGTCCGGCACGGAGCCCGGCACGGAGCCCGGCATCGAGCGAGGTGCCGGGCGTGGTGTCGAGCCGACCGTCGACGTCGACCGCTCCGACCCTGAGTACCGCGCCTGGCTCAAGGAGGCGGTGCGCAAGGTCCAGGCCGACGCCAACCGCTCCGCCGACACCCACCTGCTGCGCTTCCCGCTGCCCGCCGAGTGGGGCATCGACCTCTACCTCAAGGACGAGTCCACCCACCCGACCGGCTCGCTCAAGCACCGGCTGGCCCGCTCGCTCTTCCTCTACGGCCTCTGCAACGGCTGGATCCGCCCCGGCAAGCCGGTGATCGAGGCCTCCAGCGGCTCCACCGCCGTCTCCGAGGCGTACTTCGCCCAGCTCATCGGGGTGCCGTTCATCGCGGTGATGGCCAAGAGCACCAGCCAGTCCAAGATCGACCTGATCCGGTTCCACGGCGGCGAGTGTCACCTGGTCGAGCGTCCGGGCGAGGTGTACGAGGCCTCCGCCCGGCTCGCCGAGGAGACCGGCGGGCACTACATGGACCAGTTCACCTACGCCGAGCGGGCCACCGACTGGCGCGGCAACAACAACATCGCCGAGTCGGTCTTCGCCCAGCTGCGCCTGGAGCCGCACCCCGAGCCGGCCTGGATCGTCGCCACCGCCGGAACCGGCGGCACCTCGGCGACCATCGCCCGGTACGTCCACTACATGCAGTACGACACCAGGATCTGCGTCGCGGACCCGGAGAACTCCTGTTTCTTCGACGGCTGGGTGCGCCACGATCCGGACGCCGTCTGCGCGACCGGCTCGCGGATCGAGGGCATCGGACGGCCGCGGATGGAGCCGAGCTTCGTCCCGGGGGCGGTCGACCGGATGATGAAGGTGCCGGACGCCGCGTCGATCGCCGCGGTGCGGGTGCTGGAGCAGGTGCTCGGCAAGAAGGCGGGCGCCTCCACCGGGACCGGGCTGTGGAGCGCGCTGAGGATCGTCGCCGAGATGCGGGAGGCCGGGCGGACGGGCAGCGTGGTCGGCCTGATCTGCGATCCGGGGGACCGCTACCTGGACAAGTACTACTCGGACGACTGGCTGGCGGGCGAGCGGATCGACATCGCGCCCTACCGGGCCGCGCTGGAGTCCTTCCTGGCCGGCGACGCCTGGACGGGCTGACTGGGCCGGCCCCGAACGACGGCTGACGGCTGACAACCTACAGACGACAGATAACAGATGACAGATTTCAAACTCTGTCATCTGTTACTCGTCAGCCGTCAGCCGTGCTGCTGTCACCGCTCACTCGGCACCCGCCGCACCCGCCGGATCACCGCCCGCCGCGCCCGTCAGCAGTACACCCATAGCCGTCTCAACGGCCCGACGCGGCCGCCGAGTTCCCCCTGTCGGTGCCCCCGCAGCCGTGCCCCCGCGGCAGTGGCCCTACGGCAGATCGGCCGGGACGAGCAACTGGAGCTCCTCCGTGGACGGGTCCGCAAGGTGGGCGACCCGTACCGCGTGCCGCTCGACCATGGTCTCGAAGACCTGCCGGGCGGTGCGCCCGTTGCCGAAACTGGGGCCGCGCTCCAGCCCGCCGAAGTGCACCAGCAGTGCCTCCGCGGTCTCCTCGGAGAGCGCGTACTCGTGCTCCGCGCACTGCGCCCGGGCGATCTCCAACAGCTCGTCGGCCGTGTAGTCCGGGAATCCGATGGTGCGTGAGAAGCGGGACGAGACACCGGGGTTGGCGGACAGGAAGCGCTCCATCTCGGCGGTGTAGCCCGCCACGATGACGACCACCTCGTCCCGGTGGTCCTCCATCAGCTTGACCAGGGTGTCGATCGCCTCGCGCCCGAAGTCCCGCGCCCCGTCCTCGGGCGCGAGCGCGTACGCCTCGTCGATGAAGAGCACCCCGCCGCGCGCCCGGTCGAAGGCGGCCGCGGTGCGGATCGCGGTCGAGCCGATGTGCTCGCCGACCAGGTCGACCCGGGCGACCTCGACCAGGTGTCCGCGCTGGAGCACCCCGAGCGAGGCGAGGATCTCGCCGTAGAGCCGGGCGACGGTGGTCTTGCCGGTGCCGGGCGCACCGGTGAAGACCAGGTGCCGGCGCAGCGAGGGCGCCTTGAGCCCGGCCTGGCGGCGGCGCCGGCCGACCGAGATCAGGTCGATCAGCGTACGCACCTCCTGCTTCACCGTGGCCAGCCCGACCAGCGAGTCCAGCTCGGCGAGCGCCTCGTCGGCCGGACGGCAGTCCGGGATCGGAGTGATCGACGCGGAGCCCGCCGCGGCCGATGCCAACGCCTGGGTGGCCGCGGTCAGTTGGGCGGTCCGCGGGGCTGGTACGTCGGTGGAGCCGTACGACGGCCCCGGCCCCGCTCCGCCACCGGGAGCGGTCGGAACGGCCGGGGCCGGAGCGGCCCCGACGTCGTCCGAGACGCACGCCTCCGTCACCGGTCCCGGCTCGGAGAACTCGAACCCGGCCCGCTGGTTCTGCTCCGCCCGGCACCGGGTGAGCTGCGTCCGGCAGCCGTCGATGATGTGGAAGCCGAAGCCCTTGCCGTGGGAGACCCGGCAGTCCTCGAAGGTGCCCCGCCCCTGGGCCGACACGTACACCCCGGCATCGGTGCTGGCCCGTACGGTGCAGTCGCGCAGCACCGGGTCGGCGCCCTTGGTGACGATGACGCCGGTGGCCACGTCGGAGATCTCGCAGTCGGTGAGCAGCCCGCCGCTGCCGTGGTCGCGGAACCAGAGCCCGGTGCCCGCCTCCTGCACCCGGCAGGAGGCCAGGGAGACGGTGGCCCCGCCGCTGACCGAGACCGCCGAGCTGCGGATCCGGCTGAACGAGCAGCCCTCGGCGCTGGCGGCGGAGTCCCGGTCGAGGACGAACAGGGCGTCCGGCAGGTCGTGCAGTGAGCAGTCGGTGAGGGTCAGCCGGGCGCCGTCGCTGACCCACAGCGCCGGGTACTCGCCGGTCGAGCCGTGGATCTGGCAGGACTCGGCGACCGCCTCGGTGCCCTGGTCCCAGACCGACAGCGCCCCGCGCCCGAAGTCCCGGACGGTGGTGTGCGAGAGAGTGAGCCGGGCGCGTCCGCGCAGGTCGGCGCCGTTCTCCGGCAGGTCGTGGACCCGGCAGCCGGTGAGCACCAGCTCGGCCTCGCCGTCCAGGGTCAGGCCGTTGCCGGTGACCCGGTGGATCTCGCAGTCGACCAGCCGTCCGCCCGCCTGCGCCTCGGCCTGCACGCCGCTGCCGCGGATCTCGTAGATCTCGCAGCCGGTCAGCTCGGCCGCACTGCCGGGGTCGGACAGCAGGACGCCGGCGCCGGAGGCGTGGTGGATGCGGCAGCGGTCCAGGGCCGCGGTGGCGCCGCCGAGGACGGCCAGCCCCGCCTGGCCGGCGGCGGCGACCTCGCAGTCCTCGAAGGCGGCGGCGGTGCCCTCGCCGCGCAGCCGCAGCCCGAGGCCGCCCGGGTTGGTGACCACGCAGCCGCGCAGGGTCGGCCGGGCACCGCCGGTGACCTCGACGCCGGTGGCCGAGCGGGTCTCGATCCGGCAGCCGCTGAAGGCGGGCGTGGCCTGCGGCCCGGTGACCAGGACGGCCGGGGTGGAGCTGTCGCCGCCCTCGATCACCAGGTCGCGCACGGTCGCGGCGGCGGTCACGGTGAGCGCCACCCCGGAGGGCGGGTCGATCCGGACCGTTCCCGGCCCCTGGGCCGGGACGATCGTCACCGGCTTGTCCAGCAGCACGTTCTCCCGGAAGGTGCCCGGCCGGACGGCCACGGTGTCGCCCGGTTCGGCGGCCGCCAGGGCCTCAGCGAGCGTGTCGTACTCGCCCGCGCGGCGACGCCAGCGGGATGCGCTGTCCTGGGTGACCCGGACCCTGTGCTCAGCCATGACGGTCTGTCGTCCCCACCTTCGTCTAGCCGGCGATCAACGGGCCGAACGCGCGGGGGTGCGCGGGCCGCCCGCCCACCGTAGCGCGCCCACGTGGGTGGTCCGGCCGCCCGCGGTCACGCGGACACCGGTAGCACTCACCGCCACCACAGGTTCCGACCACCTGTTTCAACGAGCGGACACGGCACTGGTTCCGCGCGGACGCGCCGGTTCCAGGGCGCGGCACGCGCTCCGCGCCGGTCGGCCTGACGACGCGCCCCGCTGTTCCGGCACGGGCCGTCGGCCGCTTCGGCGGGCCAGGCCAGGCCAGGCCAGGCCAGGCCAGGTCGGGTCGGGTCGGGTCGGGTCAGGCCCGGCCGATACGGCAGATCGGCACAGGCGGTCGACGCAGGCCGTCCCGAGACACCGAGCCGAGCCCGGCGTCCGTCCGTCCGTCCATACGTGAGCCCGTGAGCCCGTCCGTCCGCTCGCCCGCCCGTGCGCTCAGTGTCCGTCGGTGGGCCAGGGCGCCCCGTCCTCCAGCACCTCGACCTCGTCGCCCAGCCGCAGCGTGCCGAGCGCGTCGCCCTCCACGCCGGCCGGCCGCTCGGGGATCAGGTTCTGCCCGAACGCGGCCTTGCGCAGCAGCCGGTGGTGCCGGGCCAGGGTGCGCAGCGGTTCCTTGCCACGCCGCTCGCCGGTCTCCTGGTCGGTGGTGGTGATCACGCAGCGCCCGCAGGGCTTGACCACCTTGAAGGTGACCGAGCCGATCCGGATCCGCCGCCAGGTGTCCTCGGCCCACGGCTCGGTGCCGTCGACCACCACGCTCGGGCGGAAGCGCTCCATCGGCAGGGGCTCGGGGTCGTCCGGGTTCTCGGCGGCGATCAGCTCGTTGAGCCGGTCGAGCGAGGCGGTGGTGGTGAGCAGCAGCGGGAAGCCGTCGGCCATCGAGACGGTGTCGCCGGGCTCGCTGTACAGGGGGTCGACGGGCCGGGCGCGCGGGTTGTCCAGGTGCACCAGCCGGTAGTCGCCGAGCTGCTCGGCGATCCACTGGTGCGCCTCCTTGGAGGCCTCCGCGACGTGGAAGCGGGTGCCCCAGACCTCGACCTCGACGAGCGGGTCGCCGGAGGCGACGGCGGGCGCGGGCACCTCGATCCTGGATCCGTCGGGGGCGGTCAGGGTGAGGACGCCGTCGGGCAGCAGCCCCGCCCGGATCCGGCTGAGGGCGGAGTTCTCGCGCTGGCTGACGAAGCGTCCGCTCGCGTCGGCGAGCATCCAGTGGCGGTCTCCGGCCAGGCCCCAGGGTTGGACCACGGCGGTGTCCGGGCTCAGGCGGTACATGGACTTGACGGGGTAGACGTGGAGTCCGGTGAGCTGCATTCCCCCATCCTGCCAGCCCGCCTCCGGCCTGCGGAAACGCCCCCGGAGGGGAGGTGTGCGGTCACCCGGACGAACGCCCGCGCCGGACACGTGAACGGACATTCGCACGGGCGGTCCCCGAATGCGCACGGACCGCCCGGGACGCCGTGAGGGGCGTTCCGGGCGGTCCGTGGATGACCCGTTTCTCCGTTCGCCCGGCGTACGGGGGGCGCCGGGTGGTGCTCAGGTGGTGCGGGTGCGGGCCGCGTGGGGGGACGGCCTCGGGGTGTCAGCGCTTCAGTAGCCCTGGCCCTGCGGCTGGTAGCCGCCGTTGCCCTGGCCGCCCGCCTGGAAGGAACCGGGGCCGGGCTCGCCGTACGGGCCCGGGCGCTGCGGCTGCATCGGGCGGACCGGCGCGACCGGCGCCACGGCCGGGCGCAGCTGGGCGCCGCCGAAGGACTGGTCGCCGCCCTGGCCCTGGAAGCCGGGGCCGCCGGCGGCCTGGCCGCCGAAGGACTGCTGGCCGCCGAAGCCCTGCGGACCGGTGGGCTGGCCCTGGCCGAAACCGCCCGGGCCGCCGGGCTGCTGCGCGCCGAAGGTCTGCGGGCCGCCCTGGGCGCCGATGAAGGTGTTCTGGCCGCCGAAGCTCTGGCCGCCGGTCGGCTGGTAACCGCCGCTGGCGGTCTGGGTGAAGGCGGGGGTGGCGGGCTGCGGTCGCTGGTACGGCTGGGGGGAGCCGTAGCCGGGGACCGGCGGCTGGGGGGCGGCGTACGCCGGCGCGGGCTGCGCGGGGATGTACGCCGTGGCGGGGCCGGCGGAGGGGCCGCTGCTCGGGCCGGGGCCCAGGGCGAGGCGGGCGGGCGGCAGCGCGGGGAGGTTGCTGCCGGCACTTTCGTACCCGTTGCCGTAGCGGTTCTCGTAGGACGGCGCGAGGCCGGATCCGTAACCGGACGACAGTGCCGGGGGCAGGGCGGCCGGCACGTTGATGGGCGCGATCTGGGGGACGCCGCGCTCAGCCACGAGGCTGTCGTAGATCGGCGTGCCGGAGGAGAAGGACGGAGAGGGGTAGCCGACTCCGTCGTAGGAGCGGGGCGAGGTCATGGGCCATACGGTAAGCCCACAACGCGCCTGCTGAGGAGAGCGGGAGGGGGAGCAGTTCGACTGTTTACACAGTCTTCGCTCGCACAAAGGTTTCGAAAGTAGGAAAGGCGGACATTCCGGCGTCCGGTTCCGGACAACCTTGGCGCCCCGTCAGTGGTCGAACAGTAGCCGGACGGAGGGCCCTGGAGGCCGTGCGGTGACCGGCCGGTGGACGGTCGGGGGCCCCGCGGAGAAACTTCTCGCGGACACGGCGTGCGCGGGCGCGTTCGAGCCCCCGCCGAGGGTGCGACGGGGGCTCGTGAATGTTTCGGGAATAAAGTTCCCGTCAGCTCTCCGGGTACTCGGTCCAGGCCCTCGACCTGCGCCCCGACCTGCACCGTCAGCCGGTGACGTCGGCTGCTGACGCAGGTCAGTGCGACTGGGCCGCCTGGGCCTGCGCCGGCAGGCCGGGCTTGCCGACCTCGGAGGTGCAGAAGGAGCACCGGGTCGCGGCCGCGGGGATCGAGCTCAGGCACTCCGGGCAGTCCGCCTTCGCGGCCGGCTCCGGCTTGGCCGATTCGAAGCGCGACTGGAGCTTGCCGACCGGCAGCACCACGGCGAAGTAGATGACGGCGGCGGTCAGCACGAAGCCGATGACCGCGTTGACGAAGAGACCGTACGGGAACCGGGTGCCGGCCACCTCGAAGGTCTTCTGGGTGAAGTCGCCGACGGCGCCGGAGGCGACACCGACCAGCGGGGTGAGGAAGGCGCTGACGAACCCGGTGACGACCGCGGTGAAGGCCGCGCCGATCACGATGCCGACCGCGAGGTCCACCACGTTTCCGCGCAGCAGGAAGCTGCGGAATCCCTTGAACACCGGGTGACTCCAAATCCGTACGGGGAAGGGGGAGATGGGGCAGCGCGGCGGGCGCTGCCCCGGCCGGACATCCTGCCGACCGGCCGGGGCCGAGGTCCAACCGCGTTCACCCGATCCGGGGAACGGCCGGCCTGCCCCGCGGTGTCCGGCCGGGCAGCGCCAGGGCCCTCCGCGTACCGGCCTTTCGACGCTCGAACAGTTCGGGCAACCCGGTGGTGTGAAACCGGACTTGACACCGGCACGCGCCGGTCCGCGGTGGGCGCCGACCCGGCGCGACGGGGTGAACCGGAGCGCGGCAGGGGGCGAGACGGGGCGCACGGAGGTCGCATCCGGCGCACGACGGCGGGCCCGTGGCGCACATCGGGTGTACGGGCGCGGGCGGATGGGCCACCACCAGGTTGCGCGAAGGGGATGTACCGGGCGGAGCACTGTGCCAAGGTCGGTCCATGCCCGACCATATGTCGGCCGATCCGGCCGGAAACCGTCCGCGTGTCCTGCACCTGATCAGCGACTCGCGCCGTGGCGGCGCGCAGAACTTCGCCCGTGACCTCCACCGGGAACTGAGCCGCCGGGGCCAGTCCTCCGCGCTGTGCGCCCTCGCCCCGCATCCGGCCGCCCGCCCGAGCCCCGTCGAGTCGGCCCCAGTTTCCGCAGGTCAGGGACCCGAGGACGGCTCCGACGCCTCCGGTCTGCGCTCCGCCGCCGTGCTGGGCCCCGGCCGACTGCGCCCGAGTACGCTGCGGGCGCTGCGCTCCACCGCCCGCGCCGCCGACGTGGTGCTCGCCCACGGCTCCGACACCCTGGCCGCCTGCGCCCTCGCCCTGGCCGGGACCCGTACGCCCTTCGTCTACGTCTCGGTCGGCCACCCGCGCTACTGGACCGCCAACCGGCTGCGCCGGGTGCGCGGCGGCGCGCTGATGCACCGCGCGGCCGCCGTCACCACGCTCACCGACGAGGCGCGAGACGTCCTGGAGGGGCAGTTCCGGCTGCCCGACGGCAAGGTGCACGTGATTTCCAACTCCCGTGCCGCCGAGAGCTATCCGCCCGCCGACGGCCGGGACGACCGGCGCGCCGCGCGGCACGCGCTGGGCCTGCCGGCCGACGTCCTGCTGGTCGCCTGGATCGGGGCGATAGCTCCGGAGAAGCGGCTGGACCTCGCCCTCGACGTGCTCGACCGGCTGCCCGACGTCCGGCTCGCGATCGCCGGGGACGGCCCGCTGCGCGAGACGCTGGCCCGTCACCCGGCCGCCGCCCGCGCCCACTTCCTCGGCCCGCTGCCGGATCCGGCCCCGCTCTACCGCGCCGCCGACGCGCTGCTGCTCACCAGCGACAGCGAGGGCGTGCCCGGCGCGCTGATCGAGGCGGCGCTGGCCGGGGTGCCCGCCGTCGCCACCGACGTCGGCTGGGTGCGCGAGGTGGTCAGGGACGGTGCCACCGGCGCGCTGGTCGCCCCCGGGGACCCGCTCGCCCTCGCCGAGGCACTGGGCAAGGTGCTCGCGGTCAACCGCGCGGGCCTCGGTGCGGCGGCCAGGGCGCACGCGCTGGAGCACTTCGAGCTGGGCGCGGTGGTGGACGACTGGCAGCGGCTGGTCGCCGAGGTGTGGACGGCGGGCGCGGTGGCCGACCGCTGACCGCACCGACGCCGGCGAGGGCCGTCCGAGTGCACCGACCCCGGCGCGCTCGCCCGGACCGCTGCGCCGTCCGGGCGAATCCGGCCCGGTCGGCACGGCGACAACCGGCCGGTAGCGAAACGTCGCCAGCACACTGCCCGGTGTGAACTCGAAGTCACTGCTGCGGTCCACCGTCCTGCTCACCGTCGCCGCCGGGATTGCCGCGTCCCCCGTCCAGGCCGGTGCGCTGACCCACCAAACCCCCACCGAGGGCCTCCAGTTCGTCCAGCTCGATCATCCGAAACCGGTGCGCGCGAACGCCCGCACGGAGGCGGTCGAGTTCTTCTGGTACGACTGCGGCCACTCCCAGGCGCTGGAGAAGCCCCTACAGGCCTGGGCGGAGAAGCACCGGGCCGACGTCACGCTGCGCCGCGTCCCGGGGATCTGGCCTGGCAGCCGGGAGGAGTCCGTCCAGCGCGGCCACGCCCGTCTGTACTACACGCTGGAGCGCCTCGGCCTGGTCGACCGCCTCCAGGTCGGTGCCTTCCGGGCCGTGCACAACGAGGGGCTCGACCTCACGACCGAGGCCGGCGCCACCGACTGGGCCTCGCGCCAGGGCGTCGACGCCCAGCAGTTCGGCAAGGCCTACCGCTCCGCCGGGGTGGCGAAGTCGGTCGACCAGGCGGCGGCCGCGTTCATCGACAACGGCATCAAGGAACTGCCGACGGTCATCGTCCAGGGCGACCACCGGGCCTCGCCGAGTACGGCCGGCGGCGTGGAGGGGATGCCCCAGGCGCTCGACCACCTGGTGCAGCAGGAGCAGGCGAAGAAGTACTGAGGGCTGCGCGCCGACCAGCCGCCCACGCTGGTGCTCTGGGGGCTGGGTGACCCGTTCGGCGGGTTCATGGGGTTCATGCCGTTCCGGCGGTTCATCCGGTTCGGCGGATCGAGTCGCCTCGGTCGTCCCCGCCGCTTCAGCCGCTTCAGCCGCTTCAGTCGCGGCGCAGCAGGTACGTGACGAAGCCGAACGTCCCCCGGTAGCCGTGCAGCCACTCGGCGCGGTGCCGGTCCGCTGCCGCCCGGACGGCCACCGCGTCGGGGTGGTCCGGGAGGTCCAGCGCCCACTCGGCCAGCGCCCCCGTCCAGGAGAACTCGTAGTCGTCCCACTCCTGTTCGCTGCTGACGTACCCGGACACCGGTGTCCAGCCGGCCGCGAGGACCCGGTCGGTGGTCGTCGCCAGGTCCGCGTAGTCGTCCCGGGCCGCTCCCAGCCCGTCCAGCGCGGCCTGGGACGGCTCGCGCTTCCAGAACCCCTCGCCGACCAGCAGTCGGCCGCCCGGGGCGAGGAGTTCGCGGGCCGCGGCGAGCGTCGGCAGCAGGCCGCCGAACGCATGGGTGGCGCCGACACAGAGCACCAGGTCGAAGGGCTCCTTCGCGGTGAACGTCCGGGCGTCCAGGTGGTGCAGACCGAGCCGGCGGACGACGCCCAGCGTGGTCGCCGTCTCTTGGGCCAGGGTCAGTGCCGCCGCGTCCAGGTCCACCCCCACCGCCCGCCAGCCAGGGCGGGCGGCCAGCGTCCGGACCAGCCAGGCACCCTCGCCGCAGCCGAGGTCCAGCGCCAGGCCCTGTTCCGTCCCGGCCGTGGCCCGGTCCAGCAGCCGGGCCACCGACTCGTCCGTCAGCGGGGCCGCGATCGGATGGTGGGCATGGGCGAGGCGGGAGATCTGCTGACGGTCCATCCGAGCAGTATGGGTCGGGGCGGTCCGGCGCGCAGGGGATTTTCAGGCCCGGGAGTAGGTCCGGCCCTTCCAGGCCGAGCCCCGGCCGCGCCAGTGCTGCACCGCCGAGTCCAGCGTCATCAGCAGGTACATCCCCGCGGTGAAGGGCAGCAGCAGCACGGCCGGCGCCGGCTGCCCGTAGTACCGCACCATCGGCAGGTACGTGCCGGCCATCAGCGCCCAGGCCGCCCCGCCCGCGACCGCCACCGCGGGAGCTCCCGCCGCCAGCCCGGCCACCGTCGCCGCCGGCGGCACCAGGTACACCAGCGCCAGCCCCAGTACCGTCCCGAGCAGCAGCAGCGGCGAGTGCCCGAGCTGGGCGTACGCGCTGCGCGACACCATCCGCCACAGCTGCTCCAGCCGCGGGTACGGGCGGACGCTGTCCACCTCGCCGGCGAGGCCCAGCCAGGTCCGGCCGCCGGTGGACTTCACGGCCCTGGCCAGCGACACGTCGTCGATCACCGCGCCGCGGATCGCCGCCACCCCGCCCGCCCGCTCCAGCGCCTCGCGCCGCACCAGCGAGCAGCCGCCGGCCGCGGCCGCGGTCCTGGCCCCCGGGCGGTTGCTCCGGCGGAACGGGTACAGCTGGGCGAAGAAGTACACGAAGGCCGGCACGATCAGCCGCTCCCAGCCGGTCTCCACCCGCAGCCTGGCCATCTGGGACACCAGGTCCAGCCCGTTGCTCTCGGCGGCGGCCACCAGCTCGGCGAGCGAGTCGGGGCCGTGCGCGATGTCGGCGTCCGTCAGCAGCAGGTACTCGACGTCCGGCCCGGCCAGCTCCACGCCGTGCCGCAGCGCCCACAGCTTCCCGGTCCAGCCCGGGGGCAGCGGGGGAGGGGTGGTGACGGTCAGCTCCAGCCCGTCGACCGTCCGCAGCCGCGCCGCCAGCGCGCCGGTGCCGTCCGTACTGTGGTCGTCCACCACGATCACCCGGGCCCGTCCCGGGTACTTCTGCGCGAGCAGTGTCGGCAGGCTGACCGGGAGCACCGCGGCCTCGTCCCTGGCCGGCACCACGATCGCCGCCCGCGGCCAGCGGACCGGCGGGCGGCGCGGCGGCAGCCGCACGTCGGTGCGCCAGAACGAGCCGTGGCAGCACGCCAACCAGAGCCAGACCAGCAGGGAGAACGCGGCGATCCACAGCAGGACGGTCACCCCGGCAGTCTGCCGCAGAACCGGGCGGGGCGGGCGCATCGACTAAAGTCTTGACCCGTGAAGATCGCACTGATGGACTCCGGAATCGGCCTGCTGGCCGCCGCCGCCGCCCTTCGGAAGCTGCGCCCGGACGTGGATCTGGTGCTCTCTTCCAACCCGGCCTCGATGCCGTGGGGGCCGCGCACGCCCGAAGAGGTGACCGAGCTGGCGCTCGGCTGCTGCCGGGCGGCCGCCGCGCTCGAACCCGATGCCCTGGTGGTCGCCTGCAACACCGCCTCCGTCCACGCGCTCGCCACCCTGCGGGCCGAGCTGGAGCCCGGGCTGCCGGTGATCGGCACCGTCCCGGCGATCAAGCCCGCCGCCGCGCAGGGCGGCCGGGTCGCGATCTGGGCCACCCCGGCCACCACCGGCAGCGCCTACCAGCGCGGGCTGATCCGTGACTTCGGCGGTCCGGCGGACGTCACCGAGGTCGCCTGCCCGGGCCTCGCGGACGCGGTGGAGCACGGCGACGACGAGGCCGTCACGGCAGCCATCGCCGACGCCGCCGCCCGTACGCCGGCCGGCACCGACGCCATCGTGCTCGGCTGCACCCACTACGAACTCGTCGACGACCGCATCCGCGCCGCCGTCGCCCCGACCGCCTCCCCGGCGCTCACCCTGTACGGCTCCGCCGGCGCCGTCGCCGCCCAGGCGCTGCGCCGCGTCGCCGACCCCACCCGTACGGGCGGCGGCACCCTCACGGTCCTCCACGCCGGTGCCCGCGCGGAGCTCCCCCCGGCCGCCGCCCGCTACCCCCAGGGCAACGCCCTCGCGACGCTCATCGGCTGACACGGCGGGAAGTCGACAGGTCGACCTCCCGGTGGCGGATAAATCCCCGCCCGAAAGTACGCGTCCGATCCATCGCCCGTGAGAAGTCGGTCAGGCCGACCTTTTGTGCGGCGCGCGGGAAGTCGACCGGGCCGGTCTTCCGGTGCCCGGCTCCCGAAGAATCGCTGGTCACAAGCGCCCGCCCGGACTCAAGCGCAGAAAGTCGGCCCGGCCGACTTCCGGTGCGCGCCGTGGCGGATCGCGCCGTCGTCCCCTGGCCGTCCGCCTTCGTCCGGAACCGCCGGTGGGCGGGGAGCCGGCCCGGGCCGGCTCCCCGCCCACCGGCGGTGTGCCTCGTCGCGGAGCGCTGCCCGGGCTACGCGACTGCCTGGCGGCGCCAGCGGCGGTAGGCGGGTTCGAGGCCGGAGAGGATGGTGTCGAACCGGCGGGTGCTGGTGGTGGAGTCGACCTGGAGACGGCTGATCTGGAGCGGGTGGGAGGGGAGACGGGGGCCCAGCCGGTGGTCGGAGAGGAAACCGAGGCGGTATCCGAGTTCCTGCAGGACGGTTTCGGCACGGATGTCGTGCCCGCCGTCCGGGTAGGCGAAGGCGATCGGCGGTTCGCCCAGCCAGCGGGTGAGGGCCTCGTGGGCGCCGGCGATCTCGGTGCGCACGGTGTCGTCGTCGCAGCGCCCGAGGCACGGGTGCCCCTGGGTGTGGTTGCCGATCGCGACACCCCCGTCCCGCAGGGCGAGCAGGTCGTCCGGGGTCAGCTGTTCCTGGCGGGGCGGCCGCCGGTCGGCGCTGGCCCGCAGCTCGTGCAGGCTGCGCCGGCGGTCCGGGTCCGGCATGGCCTTGAGCCGGCGGAGCACCTGGGACGGGTGGCCGCAGTCGAGCGAGCGGGCCCGGCCCCCGTGCCGGGCGAGGAAGTCGGCCTCGTGCCACCAGAACGGCCGTTCGGTGCCGATGAGCTCCGAGATGACGAACGCGGTGGCCGGAATGCCCCGGGCGTCGAGGGCCGGCAGGGCGTGGGTGAACACGCTCCGGTCGGCGTCGTCGAAGGTGACCAGGACGCTCCTGGGCGGCAGCGGCCGCTGCTCGGTCACCGCCTGGAGGACCGCGCCGAGCGAGACGGGTGTGGCGAGCCGCCGGAGCCGGTCGAGCTGGGCGCCGAAGGAGCGGTGGTCGGTCACCCCGTGGTACGCGAGCACGGCGAGCCGCTGGGCCGCGCGGGCCCGGAACAGCGGCTGGACGGGGGCGAACCGCAGCCACTCGCCCCGGGCGTCCTGCTGTTCCGGTTCGACGGCCGCCCGGCGACGGCCCCCGCCGTGCCGCCGGTCGCTGCGGACGTGCTCGCCGTACACCCGGTCGGCGGCTCGGCCGACGTCGTGCCGGTCCGCCCCCCACCCGATGGGCGGCGGCAGGGCGCGCACGCCGGTCACCGACCGGGCGCGGGCCATGGAGATCGTTGTAGTGGACTGGGACTGCGGCACGGTTCCCCCTCGTTCGCCGAGCGGCGTGGCGGTACCGCCGGAGGACGGAGCCCGGCCTCCGACTCCAGGGGCGGCGGCTCCGCCCTTGGATATTCCTGTTCTCGGTGGGGGAGTCACACCCGTCCCTCGAACGGCTCCTGGATCACTCAATGCCATTGAGACCGCTGCACCGGGCGGATGGTTGTACCGGGGGGACGAGGATTTTTCGTGGACTGATTGTGGAGCCGAAATGCCCGTGCGGACGCCTTGGACACATTCTCGGCTGACCGCGGCGAGCCCCTGACCAGCCCCGATCCCCCGGTCGCCGAGAGTGCCCGGGCCTTCACTCCCTGCGGGCTGCCTCCGGTGCCGCCCCGGGGTACCTTGGGCTCATGGCAGATGCGGACCGTGACCCCTTCCACCTCCACGGGGCCTCCCGGATGGCCCGGGCGTGCAGCGGCGGGGCACTGGTCACCCACCAGCTCCCGCTGACCGTGGTGGGCCTGGCCTGCCTGGCTCTCGGCATCCTGGTCGCCGTGTTCGTGCCGGACAGTGACGGTCCCGCCTGGGTGATGGCGGTGGCCGGCTGCCTGGCCGCCGGTGTCCTGCTGCTCGGCCGGATCGCCTTCGGCGTGTTCCGCGACCGGCGCCGCGCCGCGCTCTGACGGCAGCCGTACCGGCGTACCGGCCGTACGGAAGGTCGTGCGGAAGGCCGTGTGGAGGTCCGCGCGGAAGGTCGTGCGGAAGGCACGTTTCGACCGGGGGTCCCCCCACCCTTATGTCGATCGTTTTCGGAATTTCGAAACGCGGACCGAGCGAAATTAGTCAGACCGACCGAATATCGTCCAGTCCGACAATCCCTGGGCCCCTTCTTTCACCATTTCCGGACGAAGACTTCATCCCGCCTCTACTGTGAATGCGTTCTTCCGGCTCGAAGCGCAGCGGAGGGGGAGCGATGGTCGGCAGGCCGGATCGTGCCGTGGCCGCCTCATGAGGCGCGGTGGCGACCTCGCCGTCGCCGCCCTGGCCGCGATCGTCGCACTGCCGCTGGCCCTGCTGATCGCCGTCCTGCTCCGCTGCACCAACGACGGCCCGGTCCTCCAGCGGCGGACCCGGACCGGCCGGCACGGCCGCGAGTTCCAGATCCTGCGCTTCCGGACCGGCGGTGACGGCCGGCTCCCCGCCCTGCTACGCCGCACCGGCCTGGAGGAACTACCCCGGCTGTGGAACGTGGCACGCGGCGAGATGGGGGTGATCGGGCCGCGGCCGGTCAGCCCCGACCAGGCGGTGCGCTACTCGGGCCGCGAGCACGGCCGCCTCGCGGTACGGCCCGGACTCACCGGCTGGGCCCAGCTGCACGCCGTGGGCCGCGGCCGGACCCGCCGCCCGCTCAGCCGCCCCGAGTGGGCCGAACTCGACCTCTGGTACGTCGAGCACCGCTCGCTCCGGCTGGACCTGCACATCCTCGGGCGCACCGTGCTGGCCCTGCTGCGCCCCGACACCGGCCGGACGCACCGGGTCGGCCGGGAACCGCCCCGATAGGCTGCGGTCCATGGCCATTCCCCCCTTCCTCGCCGACCTCCGCGCCCTCGTGGGCACCCGCCCGCTCTGGCTGAGCGCCGTCGTCGCGGTCGTGCTGGACGACCGCGACCGGGTGCTGCTCGCCCGCCGGGCCGACGACGGCCGGTGGGCGCCGATCGGCGGCATCCTCGACCCCGGCGAGCAGCCCGCCGACGGCGTGGTGCGCGAGTGCGAGGAGGAGACCGGGGTGGTGGCCGTGCCCGAGCTGCTCGCCTCGGTCACGGTCTCGCCCCAGGTCACCTACCCGAACGGCGATGTGACGCAGTACCTGGTGCTGACCTTCCGCTGCCGTGCGGTCGGCGGCGAGGCGCGGGTGAACGACGACGAGTCGCTGGAGGTCGGCTGGTTCGGGCTGGACGAGCTGCCGCCGATGATCGAGAGCGAGCACGAACGGCTGCGCCACGCGCTGGAGTGCGAGGGTCCGGCGGTCTTCACCTGGGAGGGCAAGGAGCGCCCCTGAGCCCGCCTGCCGACGGCGTCCTGCCGCCTGCCGCCTGCCGCCGGCCCGCCTGCCAGTGGGCCGGCGGTTCTGCGACGGCCCGTCCGGTCAGCCCTTGTACTGCCGGTAGGCCTCCTCGGCCGCGTCCAGCACCGCCGCCAGGTCCCCGCCCGCCGTCGCGGTCGTGGTGGCGGCCACCGCGCCCTCGACGAACGGCGCGTTGGCGAACCGGACCGGGAACGGCAGTCCGTGCTCGTCGGCCTCGGACAGCAGCGCGCGGACGGTGGTGACCGCCCCGCCCAGGTCGGCGAGCACGACCACACCGTGGCCCTGGTCCACCCGGCGGGTCGCGGCGGCCACCAGGACGGCGCTGATGCCGGGCCCGTCCGGCAGGTCGCCGCCGGTCGCCGCGACCGGCGCGGGGGAGTCGGATCCGGTCAACGCCAGCGCGAGGGACCGTACGGCGGTGGCCAGTTCCCGGCTGTGCGAGACCAGGACGATCCCGACCCGACCGTGCGCGGCGGGCCGGCCGGAGGCGGGCCGGGGCAACGGGGTGGGCGAGGGAGGCGTGCGGGGAGCCGGAGGATGGGCCGAGGGGGCGTCGGAGATGGGGATGACGTCGGCGCGGGTGCCGTCCCGGCGGCTCATCGGCTGCTCCCTTGAACGGATCGGTGGGGGTCTTCGGGCTCCCGGACGGCCGACGGGCTCGCCCTCCCGCGCTCCCGGGCCCGGACGGCGCCCGGGAGGCGCCAGGACGGCGCCCTGGCAGCACTCTGGCAGCTGCCCGCCGCCCCCGCCGGTCGGGACACGCCTCGACCCTTCCTCCGGCGATGCCCGTCCCGGGCCGGAGGAGTCCTCGTCAACCCGCTGACCGGGGCCGCGAGGTGTGACTAGGCTGACCCGGGAACGCAGTCGGGAGGAGATCGGTCAGTGGGATCCAACAGCGGGACGGACACGGAGACCGGCGAGGTGCAGCCGGAGCTGGCGCCGAGCGGGAAGCCCAAGGTGGACTTCACCGGGGCGGAGTGGCTGTGCAGCAGCCAGGGCGTCGGAGACGTGCAGATCGCCTTCGTGGACGGCTACATCGGGATGCGGGACGGCCGTCAGGAGGACGGTCCCGTCCTGGTCTTCACACCGGGGGAGTGGCGGGCCTTCGTGCTCGGCGCCCGGGACGGCGAGTTCGACCTCACCTGAGGCTCGCCGGGCCCCTCCGGGGGTCCTTCGCGGGGCCCCCGGCACGGAGCCGGCCCCCGTCGCGGAAGCGGGTCCCCCATCGAGGGGGCCCGCTCCGCAGGCGTTCTTCCGGGTCCGAACATCACAACTGATGATCCATTGAGCGTGCCCCGTCAGAATTTCTGTTGACTGTTAGACAAACGCAGCTCAGAGTATGAGCACGGGCAGACGCCGTGCCCACCGCCCCCACGCGGCCAGACACGGCGCCTGCTGTGCGGTCCGGCACTGGTGCCGGACCATCCTCCCAGTCATCCCCTGCGCACCGGGGTGCGTCGGCCGGTCCCGGCCCCGTGAAGGGCCGGCAGTCGCCGGGAGGCTGGTGCCGGAACCGAGAGCGACTCGGAGACGGCACCGAACGCTCGGGACCCGCACGCCCCCACGCGGCGGCGTCCCGAGCAGATCCACGGGAGCGACGGGCCGGGGCCCCGCGGATCTGGCTTGTGATGCATGGAACTGTTGGCTTGTGTGTTGGTGCTGTGTGCGATGACGAAGCACGGGTGCTCGGCAGTTCGGCACGACAAGTGCACAGTGAGGGAACGCGTGTGCACAGTGAGGGAAACGCGTGTAGGGCCGCGTTGCGACATGCCGTCCCCCCGGAGGGTGAAACCCGGAACGGCTGTCGTGCTGAACCGAACGTAGCCCGGACGGTTGCTCAGAGTCAACATTGGTCTCTGAGCGTCGATCTCCCGCCCGCCCCCCGACGGCGCCCCACCCACCTCGCGAGCGGGGTGTGCCGGACACGTACGATGTTCCCATGTCTTTTCTCCGCCGTCGCTCCGGACAGCCCGCCGGCCCGGACTTCGACGTGCTCGCGATGGACCCGGGTGACTGGCCCGGCGACTTCGGTGCGGCCATGATGACCGGCCCGGACGGCTCCTGCCAGGGGATCTTCCTGCGCTACGACCTGTTCGGCGGCAGAGGCCCGGCGATGTTCATCGGCAACCTCCCCGAGGGCTCGCCCGCCCGGGAGACCGGCGACGACGTGCCCTTCGAGGTGCGGCAGCTGCTCGCGGCACTGGAGAACGACGAGCCGGTCGAGTTCGCCTCGGCCGAGGACTTCCCGGTGATGCTCGGGGACGACCTGCTGATCGTGAAGAAGGTCAAGGTCAGCGAGGAGCGCGTGTTCTGCGCCCAGTTCGGCCGCAGCGACGGGGTCCTGGTCACCATCGCGTCCTGGGACCGACCGATTTCGGACGACCTTTATCAGCTGCTGAAGCCGCTCCCGGCGGACATGTTCCAGCAGGGCTGACCCCGAAGGGGCCGATTCCGGCGGCACGGACCGGCTCCGCCCGGTGGCCGGATCCTGCTTGACGGTATCGATCAACGGTTCGTACAGTCGCGAACATGCCGTGCCGTCTTCCGTTGCTGACCCGTCGCAGGCACCTGGATCTGCGGCGCACCGCCAGCGCGGCGTGTCCGGGTCGCTGAGGGGGATCCGTCCCCAGGCGGCGGGTGGTCGGCCGGGTCCCGGTCGGCGCCGAATCCCGGGGGCGGGCTGTGAGCTGGCCTCCGGGGCCGCCAACCGGTACCGCGCGCCCGTACGGCGTGCCGCCCGCATCCGTCGAGCCCACGCTGCCGCCCGGAGGCACAGCATCATGACGACCCGCGCCGCCAACCGTTCGACCGCCGATCGTTCGTCCGGGGACCATCCGTTCGACGATCGCTCCGCCGACGGAGCCCCCGTGGGCGAACTCCCCGTCGGCGACCGTTCCGCGGCGGACGCCACCGCCAGGAGCACCACCGCCAGGACCGGTTCCGCCGGTCGCCGCTCCAGGACCGGCCCGCCGTCGGCGAGTTCCGGCCGGTCCGATTCCGGCCATCCCGAACCCGTCGGTGCCGCGACCGCCGGTACGTCCGGTTCCGCACCCGGCCGCACCGCGATCGAGACCGCGCTGGCCGGGCTGCCCCGGGTGGTCGACCTGCTGGCCGCCCGCGCGGAGGAGCACGACCGCGACGCGACCTTCCCCTACCAGGGGATCGAGGCCGTCCACGAGGCCGGACTGCTCACCCTCACCGTCTCCGAGCGGTACGGCGGGCCGGGCGGAACGCTCGCCGACACCGTCCGGGTGCTGTCCCAACTCGGCCGCGGGGACGCCTCGGTGGCCGTGGTCACCGCCTTCACCCTGCTCCGGCACGCCGAGCAGGCCCGCCGGGCGGACTGGCCGACGGCCGGCTACCGGCGGCTGCTCACCGAGTCCCGGCGCGGTCCCGCGCTGGTCAACACGCTGCGGATGGAGCCCGGCGGCCACCCGGGGGAACTGCCCGCGACGGTCGCCCGGCGGGACGGCGACGGCTGGCTGCTGACGGGCCGGAAGACGTACTGCACCGGTGCCGAGGCGCTCGCCTGGATGGCGGTGACCGCGCGGACCGACGAGGAGGTGCCGAGGGTCGGCACCTTCCTGGTCCGCGGCGAGAGCGAGGGCCTGGAGATCGACCCGACCTGGGACCAGCTCGGACTGCGGGCCAGTGCCAGCCACGACGTGGTGCTGGAGCAGGTCAGGGTGCCCGCCGACCTCGCGCTCGGTCTGACGACCGGTCGCCGGACGGCTCGTCAGGATGCCGACGCGGGGGCCGAACTCTCGCTCGCCTGGCACGACCTGGCCCTCTCCGCGGTGGCGATCGGCGTCGCCAGGGCCGCCGAGGCCTGGCTGATCCGCTTCCTCAACCAGCGCACCCCGGCCAACCTGACCGAGCCGCTCGGCACCCTGCCGCGCTACCGGACCGCCCTCGGCGAGATCGAGGCCCAGCTGATCGGCGCCGAGGAACTGGTCGAGGGCCTCGCGCCCCGGGTGGACCGGGGCGAGCCGGGGGCCGTCGCCCGGACCGGTCCTGCCCACCTGCTGGCCACCCGGGCCGCGACGGCGGTGGTCCAGCAGGCCGTCGCCCTCACCGGCAACCCGGGCCTGAGCCGGCGTCACCCGCTGGAGCGCTACCTGCGGGACGTGCTCAGCAGCCGGGTGCACCTGGCCCCGGACGAGACCGTCCTGGAGGCCGCGGGCCGGGCGGCCCTGGAACGGGGCGCCCGGCCGTGAGTGCCGCGGGGTCGTACCTGTCGTCCGGTCAGCGGGTGCCGACCGCGGCGCGGACGGCCCGGCGGGCGAGTGCCGCGTCGTCGTAGAGCCGGCGGATCATGATCCGCTGCTCCTCGCCGGCGCCCGGCACGTCGTACAGCCGGATCTCGCGCATCAGCACCAGCACCAGGTTCACCAGGAAGGCGTCCCTGGCCAGCGTGCCGCCGTTCTGGGCGAGCTGGCTGATCTGCCGGCGCGCCGCGGTGTCCCCGGACAGGACGCTCCACAGCACCGCCAGGTCGTAGCCCGGCAGGTACCAGCCGGCCTGCTCCCAGTCGACCAGCACCGGGCCCGACGGCGCCAGCAGCATGTTGCTGAGCAGGGCGTCGCCGTGGCAGAGCTGGAGCGGGGTGGTGCCGAGGCCGTGCAGCAGGGCGCGCAGGTCGCCGGCGTCCCGGTCGGTGAGCTGGCCCACCGAGTGGTAGCGGGCGATCTCCATGGGGTAGTCCAGGCGGGGCTGGAACACGTCGGTCGGCGGCCGCCACAGGTTCAGCGTGCGGACCGCGGTGAGCAGCGCCCGCACCTCGCCCGGGGTGGGCGCGTTGACCGGGTGGCGCTCGCGGGCGGCCGGGCGCCCCGGGACGCGCTCCATGACCAGGACGCACCGGTCGTGGTCGGCCGCGACCAGCCGGGGCAGCCGCACCGGCGGACGGTGCCGGACGAACGCCCGGTAGACCGCCACCTCGTGGTGGAAGTCGGCCACCAGCTGCTCGAAGTACTCACTCCGCACCGCCTGCGGCGCCAGGCACTTGGCGACCACCGGAGCCCGTCCGATGGTGCCCGCCACCAGGATGTGGCGGCTGCCCTCGCGCAGGACCTGGCGCGGCGTGAACGCGGGACATATCCACGCGACACTGGCGAGCGCCGCCCGGACCGCCGGGGTCTGGAGCGCGGAGGGATCGATCCGTTCCGGGCCGCCGCCGGGCTGGCCGGGCCGCCGGGCCCGCAGCACCTGGCCGTCGGCCTGCCGGGCCAGTGGCATCCGGCCGCCGCCCGGCAGGGCGGTCTCGGGGGCGCGCAGCCCCAGCGCGGTACGGCCGGCCGGACCCAGCGCCGTACGGCCGGCCGGGACGACCCGGGTGTCCGTGGCCCGGCCCTCGGCGCCGCGCGGGGCCACCGGACGGCTCGTCGGCGGCACCGGCCTGGGGCCGGGGCGGCCGGCGGCTGCGGTGGGGGGGCGCAGCGCGGGGCGGGTCGCGGTGGGCGTCGGGGTCGTCGCTGAGGAGTACATGGGCTGAGGGTGGTCCCTTCCGGTCCGTCGGCGGGTGCTTCCCCGCGGGGGCGGGGGAGGGCCGGTGCCGTGTGCTTCCTGGCGTGACGGCGGCCCTGCGGGTGCTGCGGTGCGGCACGCGCGGTGCGGCGGGTGGTGAGCGGGCGCCGGGCACGGACGCGGGGTCGGGAACCCCTGTCCGGCAGTGCTCCGGCCGTCCGCACCCTGGGGAATGCGGTCGGCCGGACTGCCGTGGCCGTGCCCGGCGCCCCCGCGCCACCCGGCCGCGCCACCCCCTCGGGTGAGAACCGGGAGCGCCCCGTACCACCGTCGGGGGAAGGCCCCGACGCTGGTGGGACGCCGCCCGACCCGGGGGGCGAGGTGGCGCACTCCTACAACACACCCGTCGGGCACTGGCTTAGTAGTCTGGCGGGCCCTGGCGAACGGTGGCGAATGCTCGCCCGGCACTTGCCCGAGCCTCTAGCCTCGAACCAGCCGAGGAACCTGGGGGCTTCGTTGAGCAGGGAACCCAACACCCGACTGGCCGACATGTTCGTCCTGACCGGATGGTCGAAGGGCGAACTCGCGCGGCTGGTCAACCGTCGGGGTGCCGCGATGGGTCAGCTGCAGCTGTCCACCGACACGTCGAGGGTACGGCGCTGGATCGAGCAGGGGGAGATCCCGCGCGATCCGGTGCCGAGGGTGCTGGCGGCCGTGTTCACGGAGCGGCTCGGACGTGTCGTCACCACTGAGGACCTCGGTCTGGAACGACACCGGCCCACCAGGTCCGGAGCGGACGCGTCCGCAGCAGTGCCATGGTCGCCGGATCGAACAGCCGCGGTCCTCACCGAGTTCACGGGAATGGACCTCATGCTGAACCGACGTGGATTGGTGGGCGCCGGAGCCGCGCTCACGGCCGGGGCGGTCGTCGCCGACTCGCTGAAGGGCTGGCTGAGCGGGGACGCGGTCGCCTACGCGGCCTCCGTCCCCGGGCCCCGACAGGTGGTCGCCGGGAGCGGATCGCACCCGGTGGTCGACGTGTACGACGCGGGCCCGGTCGGGCTCGACGAGGTGGAGTCGCTGGAACACTCGGTGCAGGTGTTCCGGGCCTGGGACGCGGCCCGCGGAGGCGGGTTGCAGCGCAAGGCGGTGGTCGGCCAACTGAACGAGGTCGGCGGCCTGTTGACACACCGCCACGCACCCGCCGTGGAGCAGCGGCTGTGGCTGGTCGCGGCCAACCTGGCGGTGCTGGCGGGCTGGATGTCGCACGACGTGGGCCTGGAGCCCACCGCCCAGAAGTACTTCATGATCGCGGCCGACGCGGCCAAGGAGGCCGGTGACCGGCCGCGGGCCGGCGAGGCGATCTCCCGGGCCGCCCGGCAGATGGTGCACCTGGGCCGGGCCGACGACGCCCTCGACCTGATGTCGGCGGCCAAGGCGGCCGGCGGGCGGCTGCTGCCCAGGACGCGCGCCATGCTCAACACCGTCGAGGCGTGGGCGCACGCCTCGATCGGGCACTCGCAGGACACCTACCGGCTGCTCGGCGAGGCCGAGGACCTGTTCGCCGAGGAGGCTCCCGAACCGCCGCCGTCCTGGATGCAGGTGTTCGACGAAGCCGAACTGCGCGGCATGCAGGCCCTGGTGCTGCGCACGCTGTCCGAGCACGACCCGGCGGTGGCCCCCGAGGCCCGCAGGCACGCGGAGCGGGTGATCACCCTGCGGGAGGGCACCGGGCAGCTGCGGTCGGCGCTGTTCGACCGGATCACCCTGGCCTCGGTGCACCTGATCACCGGCGAGCCGGACGCGGCGCGGTTCCAGGCCAAGATGGTGATGAACCTGATCGGCCAGAACTCCTCGCTCCGGACCTGGGACCGGCTGCGGGAGATGTACCGGCTGACCGCCAGGTACCGGGGGCTGCCGGTGGTGGACGAACTGCGGGAGGAGCTGGGCCGGGCGCTGCGGGCGGTGGACGCCAAGAACCGGCGGCGGCTGAGCTGACGGGCGCCCCGCGGTGCGGCCCCCCGGGTGGTCGGGCCCCTGATGCGCGGACCTCGGGCCGGGGCTTGGAACGGGGATCGGGGCGGGGCGCTCAGACCGACCGGGCCGGGCGGAGCAGCATGCGCAGCGCGGTGACGGTGCCGTCCGGGCCGAGGACGGGCTCGCCCCCGAACTCGACGCCCTCCTGCCGTCCGTCGGACCGGCGGATCCGTACGGTGCCGGCGGCGGAGCGGCCGTGCACCAGGGCGTCGGTCATCATCCGCCGCAGCAGCGGCCGGTCCGCCTCGGGGAGCCGGTCCGGCAGCCGGTCGAGGCTGAGCGGGCCGTGGTCCGGGTCGCAGCCGAGGAGGAGGTAGGTCTCCGGGCTCCAGTGGGCGCCGTCGGTCAGCAGGTCCCATTCGGCGGAGCCGAGCAGGCCGTCGATGCCGTCGTGGTCGCCGCCGTCGCCGAGGTAGGGGCCGGACGGCTCCTGTGCCGTGCCGTCCACTCTGCCGTCCGTTCCGCTGTCGGCGTCGCCCGTGCCGTCGCCGCCCGCGGCACCGGAGGTGTCGCCGTCGGCCCTGCCGATCGTGCCGGTTCCGCCCGTCGGGGCGCCGTCCACCGTGGCGGCGCCCGGCGGGCGGATGGCACCTAACGGCATGTTCATGGCGGGCCCATCGCTCGGCCGCGGCCCACGGTGTGCGGACCGTTCGGGTGGTGAGAAGACTGTCGCACAGCGTTGTCACCCTTGCGGGCGATTTGGACAGAACGCAGACAAAGTTCCCCTGGCATATGCCACTGTGGCAGTAGCCGTCGTCGCCCTGTGTGCGGACGGGGGTCCGAGGCGGTAACCTTCGGTGATTCCGGCGCCCGGGCGCCCACCGCAGTACCCGACCAGAGACCCCGGCGACGGAAATCCCGTTGCCACTACGACCGCCGCAACGGATGCTGACCTCATGTTCGAGCCAGTGATAGCACCCAGTGCCAGCCTCCTGGGCCTCCTTCAGCGAGGCCGTGGTGACGGGCAGCTCCACGCGCTGGCCGCCGACCGTGCCGAGGCCATTTCCGCGCTGGAGGAGTGTGTCACCAGGGACCCGCGAGCCGACTGGCAGGTCGAGAGTCGCTCCCTCTACTACGCGCGCATCTACATGGACCTGGAAGCCCCCCTCGACGGCATCGAGGACCACCTCCACTCCGCCGAGGACCTGGTCACCGACGACGAGAGCCGCACCGGCCTCGCCCTCTCCGTCCTGGGCCACCTCGCCTCGTACGGCCGGCGCGACGCGCTGCTGATGCTGCGCGAGTACGCCGCCACCGGCGCCAACTGGTCCTGGGCCCTCGACGAACTCGCGCTGCGCGACGACGACCGCGGCCTGCTGCTGCTCGGGACCGCCGTGCTGGACCACTTCCCGCCGGGCCCCGAGGGCGACGCCGAGCTGCGCGAGTTCATCCGCAACGCGTACGAGCCCAGGCCCTGGCGGCTGTGGGCCTCCTACCACCCGAGAGTGGCGGCGGCCAGCGAGCAGTCACCCTTCGACCTGTGGCAACGCCAGATCAACCGCAGCGGCGTCACCCCCGGCTGGTCCACCGCCGACGTGCTGGCCTGGGCCGACCAGGGCGAACTCGGCGGCCTCGGCGCCGGTGCCTTCCTCGGCCGGCCCGACGCCCGCACCGAGCCCGTGCGCGACACCGACCCGCAGTCCGGCCCCGACGCGGTGGACCGCCGCGCCGCCGCGGCCGCCCGCTGTCTGACCGCCGTGGTCCGGCCCGAGGACCGCCCGCTGCTGGTGGAAGCCGCGCGCGGCGGCCTGCCCGGCGCCCGCCGGGCCGCCCTGCGCCACCTGGTCGAGCAGCGCGACCCGGCCGCCGTCGAGCTGATCGAGACGGCCGCCGCGGACGTGGACGACCGGATCGTCCGGGCCGCCCTGGAACTGCTCGGCCGGATGCGCGGCCCCGAGGTGCTGGCGCAGGCCCGCCGCTGGGCCGACCCGGCCACCGGCGGTGCCGACAGCGCGCTCGGCGAGGCCGCCGTCCAGCTGCTCGCCGACGCGGGCGAGCCGGGCGACGCGCCGCTGGTGGTGGCCGGGCTGCGCCGCTGGATCTCCGTGCGCGGGGTCAGCGGTACCGGGCTCGGGTCGCTGGTGGACGGTGCGGGGCGGCTGGTCGCCGCCGACGCCGTACCGGTCCTGCGCCACGTCTACGGGGAGGCCGGCTCCTCGGAGCTGCGCGGACGCGCCGCCCGCGCGCTCGCCGTGACCGATGTGCACTTTCCCGAGGGGCCCGCTGTCGAGTGCCTCTGGGACTGCGAGGAGTCCACGCGTGAGCTCGCCGCGCGCCATGTCGCCACCACGGGCGACGCGCGTGTGCTGGAGCGGTTGCGCAGGCTCGCCGCCGACCCGGCCGAGGAGGCCGAGGTCCACGCCGCCGTACGCGGCCGCCTGACCGCCGCCCGGGAGCACGGGCGTTAGGGTCGGCCCACAACGTTCAGTGGGCCGGGACACCGACACGGTGTCCCGGCCCACTTGTTTCCGCGGGTCCTCGTACGCTCTGCGGTTCTCGTACGTTCTGTGGTCCTCGTACTGAAATCCGGTTCTACTTCACCGCGCCCGCGTCCGGGGTCAGCACGCCTCCGATGACCAGTCCGATGATCAGGACGCCGAGGAGCACCCGGTAGACCACGAACGGCATGAAGCTGTGGGACGAGATGTACTTCAGGAACCACGCGATGGCCGCGTAGCCGACCACGAAGGCGATCACGGTGGCCAGGATGGTCGGACCCCAGGCCGGGGACGGGCCCTCGCCGATCTTGAACAGCTCCAGTGCCCCCGAGGCGAGCACCGCCGGGATGGCGAGCAGGAACGAGTAGCGGGCCGCCGCCTCCCGGCTGTAGCCGAGCAGCAGGCCGGCGCTGATCGTGCCGCCGGAGCGGGACACGCCGGGGATCAGCGCCAGCGCCTGGGCCAATCCGTAGGTGCCCGCGTGCGGCAGCGTGAGGTCGGTGATCGGACGGGCGTGGCGGACGGCCCGGGTGCGGTCGGCGAACGCCAGGATCAGGCCGAAGACGATCAGCGTGGTGCCGATGATCCGCAGGTCGCGCAGGTGGGTCTCGATGGTGTCCTGGAACAGTTTGCCCAGGATGCCGATCGGCAGGGTTCCGATGATCACGAACCAGCCCATCCGCGCGTCCGGGTCCGAGCGCAGCGCCGGCCGGAACAGGGACAGCGACCAGGTCTTGATGATCGAGGCGATGTCCCGGCGGAAGTAGATCAGCACCGCCGTCTCGGTGCCGAGCTGGGTGACGGCGGTGAAGGCCGCGCCCGGGTCGTCCCAGCCCAGCAGGGCGGAGAAGACCCGCAGGTGGGCGCTGGAGGAGATCGGCAGGAACTCGGTGAGTCCCTGGATCAGGCCGAGGACGGCCCCGTGGAACCAGTTGATCACCGGACACGCGCCGGGGATATCCGTCGGGCGTGGGGCAGGGGCGGCATGGGCGGGTCCTTGCGGGTCGGAAGGGCGGGCGGGGCCGCCGCGGCCCGCCCGGCCCGCGGGCCGCGCGCGAGCACGGCGCGCGGCTGATGGTACGGGGTGAAGGTGACGGTTCTTTGTTCACCCTGTGTTCGACCGTTGCGCGCGGAGCCGGTCCCGGTCCGGAGCCGGTGTCAGGGGCGGCTCGGAGCACGGGCCGCACGCGGCCGGTTCAGAGCACGGGCCGCGCGCGGACCCAGGTGCGGTCCGCGGTGAGGTAGCGCTCTACCACCAGGTCCGCCTCCGCGAGCGCCTGCTCGAACGCCTCGGTGTCGAGCGGGCGGGACAGGAAGGTCTGGGTCCAGGTGCCGTCCGGGAAGGTGTACTCGAAGCGGACGGAGTCGACGCCGTCGCCGACCGGCGTGGCCGAGACCAGCCGGGACCACGCGTCCGGGCCGATCCGGTTCTCCCGCGGCACGTTGCGGTGCCAGTCCTCACCCTCGCGCTGCACCAGCACGCAGCCGTCCTCGCCGACGTGCCGGCGGCAGGTCTCCAGCAGGCCCCGGCGGACGGCGACGTCACCGGCGTGCACCAGGAAGGAGGCGAGCATGACGACGTCGAAGCGCTCGCCGAGGTCCAGCTCCTCGATCGGGCTGCGCACCGTGCGGACGCCGGGGCGGATCCGGGCCAGCATTTCGGCGGACTCGTCCACGGCCGTCACGGTGAAGCCGCGGTCGGTCAGCGGGTGCGTCATCCGGCCGACGCCGCAGCCCAGTTCGAGGATGCGGGCGCCGGGTGGCACCGCGGCCTCGATCACGTCCGGGGCGTCGCCCACGGGGAGGCGGCTCCAGACCTCGACGGCGCAGCCGTCCGGGGTGATCGCGCCCTCGCCCGTTCCGTCGTAGCCCTCGCGTCGCTCGTCTGCCATGCCGTTCATCCGAACACGGACGGGCGGGCCGGGGGAAGAGGGCGTCGGAACGGGATTGCGGTATACCCCATGGGGGTATAACTCGACCAGTGACGGAGCAGGAGAGGCGGCGTCGAACGGGGCGCCGGGGCGAGCGGAGGATGACATGGCACACCCCGCACGGCACGAGCACCACCAGCAGCACGGGCACGCCGACCAGTGGCCGTTCTAGCGCGGGGCGCCCTCCAGGTCGGACAGGGTCGCCTCCAGCCAGCCGAGTTCGGCCTCGGTGGTGGCGCGGGCGACCAGCAGCAGCCCGCGCCGGAACGGATCCGTGAACTCCTCGGCGCGGATCGGGCGGTCGCCCTCGTAGAAGAAGCCGGCGGGCTCGGCGAGGAAGGCGAGCCGGCGGCGGAGCACTGCGGCCTGGGCGGCCGGGTCGGTCAGGTGCCGCAGGAAGGCGAGCAGGGTGAACCAGCGGTTCTCGTCGCTGACGTCGAGCGGTTCGGGCTCGCGCAGCCGGTCGAGCAGGGCGGTGCGGCCGGCCTCGGTGAGGTGCAGGGTGTGCCGGGGGGCGGCGGCGCTGCCCGGCTCGGTCTCGCGGACGAGCAGGCCGTCGGCCTCCAGGCGCTTGATCGCGGGGTAGAGCGTGCCGTCGCTGATCGGGCGGACGTGGCCGGTGAGCGCGGCGAGGTGGCGGCGCAGCTCGTAGCCGTGCAGCGGCCGGTCGTACAGGAATCCGAGGATCGCGAGCTTCAGCATGGGGTCACTCTCTCAGATCCGTCCCTCGGGGCGTGGGTATATCGCTATCGCGATACCTCGGGATCGATGTATGGTCCTGCTCGTCCGCCGGAACCCCCGGAGCCGGCCCGCCGGTGCCGGGACCCCTGAAAGAGGAGCGTGTGAGCATGCGCGAGGCCCCCGTCACCCCGAACGGCGACCGGATCCGCTGGGTCGAGCTGCCCGGTGCCGAACTGCCCGGTACCGAGCCGGCCCGGCTCTACCTGCACGGGCTCGGTGCCAGCTCGCCGGCCTACTTCGCGGCCGCCGCCGTCCACCCGTTGCTCGCCGGGCGGCGCTCGCTGCTCCTGGACCTGCTCGGCTTCGGCCTCAGCGACCGGCCGACGGACTTCGGCTACACGCTGGAGGAGCACACGGACGCGGTCGCGGCGGCGGTCGCGGCCGCCGGGCCCGACCGGGTCGAGGTGGTGGGCCACAGCATGGGCGGGGCGGTCGCGATCGTCCTCGCCCACCGGCACCCGCGTCTGGTCGAGCGGCTGCTCCTGGTGGACGCCAACCTGGACCGGATCGAGCCCGACCGGCGCCGCCCCGGCAGCAGCGGCATCGCGGCCTACACCGAGGAGGAGTTCCTGGCCGGCGGCCGGGACGAAGTCGCCGAGCGGGTCGGCCCGTTCTGGTGGTCCACCATGCGGCTGGCCGGTCCGGAGGCGGTCCACCGCAGCGCCCGCCACCTCGCCCGGGCGACCGCCCCGTCCATGCGCGAGCTGCTGCTCGGTCTTGACCTCCCGCGCACCTTCCTCCACCCGGTGGCGGACGGCGAGCCGGCGGGCGCCGACGCCCTGCGGGCAGCGGGCGTGCGGGTGGTCGCGGTGCCCGACTGCGGACACAACATCATGCTCGACAACCCGGACGGCTTCGCGGCCGCGGCGGCGGAGGCGCTCGGGCTGGGGTGACCGGGCGGGGTGATCGGGCGCTCGGGCGGACGGCGACCGGGCGGGGCCGGCCGCCGTCCGCCGTAGGGTGAGGTGAACCGCCCGAGAGGAGCCCGTCCGATGTCCGTCGAGGTACCACCCGCGCTGGCCGCGTCCCTGGAAGGGTTCCTCGGCGCAGAGGGGCGCGCCTGGACGGCCGGACTGCCCCTTCTGGCGGCCGAGTTGTTCGACCGCTGGGAGCTGCGCCCGGACGGGCCGGTCGCGCACGGCGTGGTCGGGCTGGTGCTGCCCGTGCTGCGTGCCGACGGGACGCCGGCCGTGCTCAAGCTCCAGCCGGTGGACGAGGAGACGGTCGGCGAGCCGCTCGCCCTGCGGGCGTGGGGCGGCGGCAGCGCCGTCCGGCTGCTCGATCACGAACCAGCCACCGGTTCACTGCTGTTGGAGCGCCTGGACCCGGCGCGCTCGCTGCTCGACCTCCCCGACGACCTCGCGGCGCTGCGCGTGGTCGCCGAGCTTCTGAGCGAACTGACGAGTCATCAGGCTCCGTCCGGGCTCAGGACCTTGGCGGACGCGGCGGGCCGCCTGCTGGAGGCGGCCCCGGCGGTCACCGCCTCCCTCGCCGACCCGACGGAACGGCGCCTGCTCGCCGACTGCGCGGCCGCCCTGCGCGAGGCCCGCACCGAGCCGGGCGACCGGCTGCTGCACTGGGACCTGCACTACGGCAACGTGCTGGCGCCGCTCCCGGGCAGTGGCCGGGCGCCCTGGCTGGCCATCGACCCCAAGCCGTTGGCCGGCCACCCCGGCTTCGAGCTGCTCCCGGCGCTGCGCAACCGCTGGACGGACCTGGTGGCCACCGGGGACCTCGCCCGGGCGCTGCGGCGGCGCTTCGACCTCCTGACGGAGGTGCTGGAGCTGGACCGCGAGGTGGCGGCGGCCTGGACGCTCGCCCGGGTGCTGCAGAACGCGGTCTGGGCGGCCGAGGAGGGCGAGACGGGGCTTGACCCGGCTCAACGCGCCGTCGCCGAACTGCTGTTGGGGCGTTGAGCGCGAAGCCGGCGCGCGGTTCGGCGCCCCCCGGCCCCGGCCAGGCGGCTCAGTGTTCCCGCAGCGGCACGAAGCGCACCGGCGTCCCCGGCCTGGCCTGCGCGGCGGCCGGCAGGTCGCCGGCCGGCACGACGCCGATCACCGGGTAGCCGCCGGTCGTCGGGTGGTCGGCCAGGAACACCACCGGCTGCCCGTCCGGCGGGATCTGCACCGCGCCCGACACCATGCCCTCGCTGGGCAGTTCGCCGTCCCGGGCGCGGGCGACCGGCGGCCCCTCGGTGCGCAGCCCGACCCGGTTGCCGGTCGGGGAGACCAGGTACCGGTCGCGGCCGATCCGGGCCACCGCCTCCGCGGTGAACCAGTCCGCGCGCGGCCCGAGCCGCAGCCGCAGCACCAGTTCGGCCGGGGGAGCGGGCAGCGGCACCAGTTCGGGCCGGGCCCGGTACGGCGGTGGGGGGCCGACCGGCAGCCGGTCCCCGGCGGCCAGCGGGGCCGGTCCGAGCCCGGCGAGCAGGTCCGCCGAGCGGCTGCCGAGCACCGGTGGGACGGCGATCCCGCCCGCCACCGCCAGGTAGCCGCGCACCCCTGCCGTCGCCGCGCCGACCTCGACCACGGCCCCGGCCGGCACCACGACCGGCGCGCCCCAGGCGGCCGGCCGGCCGTCCACCCGCACGGGCGAGGGCGCACCGGTGACGGCGACCACCACCGTCCCGACGGCCCGCAGCGCGACCCCGCCGAGCGTGGTCTCCAGGCCCGCGGCCCCCGGCTCGTTGCCGACCAGCCGGTTGGCGGCGCGCAGCGCCGGCTCGTCCAGCGCTCCTGCCCTGGGCACCCCGAGGTGGGCGACCCCGCGCCGTCCGAGGTCCTGGACCGTGGTCAGCGGGCCGGGGCGCTCCACCACCAGCTCGTTCAACTCCGCCTCCCCTCAGTCCTGTTCGGCCGTGAAGCGGACCCTGGTGCCCGGGGCGAGCAGGGCCGGGGGCTCGCGGCCGGCGTCCCAGAGGGGCAGCGCCGTCCGGCCGATCAACTGCCAGCCACCGGGGGAGCGGTGTGGGTAGACGCCGGTGTACGGGCCGGCCAGGGCGACCGAGCCGGCCGGGACGGAGCTGCGCGGGGTGGCCCGGCGCGGCACCTCGTACCGTTCCCGGAGGCCGGTGAGGTAGCCGAAACCGGGGGCGAAGCCGCAGAAGGCGACGACGTACTCGGGTCCGGTGTGGATCCGGACGGCGGCCTCCTCGGACACCCCCCAGAGTGCGGCGACCTCGGCCAGGTCGGCGCCGTCGTACACGGTCGGGACCTCCAGCAGCGGCCCGTGCGCCGCCCCGGCCGCGGCCGGCCGGGCGGTGCGCAGCAGCGCCGCCACCGCGTCGACGTCCGCGACGCCGTCCAGCAGCAGGGTGCGCGCGGCCGGTACGAGCTCCTCCACCGCGCCGAGTGCTCCCGCCTCCCTGCGCTCGCTCAGCCAGCCGTACAGCGCGGCCACCTCGGCCGTCCCGGGCAGCTCGACCAGCAGCGCCCGCTCGCCGACCCGGTGCACCGCCCCCACCGTCACGTGAAGGCCTCCACCCGGACTCCGGCGGAGGCCAGGGCGCCGCGGATCCGCCAGGCGAGCTGGGCGGCGCCCGGGGTGTCGCCGTGGACGCACAGCGAGCGGGCCTCGACGGCGACCCGTTCGCCGCCGGCGGCCTCCAGGGCGTGGTCCCTGGCGATGCCGACGGCGCGGGTGATCACCGACCCGGGGTCCTCCACCACCGAGTCCGGCTCGCGGCGCGGGACGAGGGTGCCGGCGCGGGTGTACGCGCGGTCGGCGAAGGCCTCCGCCACCACCGGCAGGCCGACGCCCTCGGCCACCTCCAGCAGCAGCGAGCCGGGCAGGCCGAGGACGGGCAACGGCCCGTCGCAGACCGCGCCCGCCCGCAGCACGCCGGCGACCACGGCCTCGGCCTGCTCGGAGTCGCCGACCACCCGGTTGTAGAGGGCGCCGTGCGGCTTGACGTAGGAGACCTTGGAACCGGCGGCGCGGGCGAACACCTGGAGGGCGCCGATCTGGTAGGCGATCTCGTCGGCGAGCTCCTCCGGGGGCACGTCCATCGAGCGGCGGCCGAAACCGGCCAGGTCGCGGTAGGAGACCTGGGCGCCGATCCGGACGCCGCGTTCGGCCGCCAGTGCGCAGACCCGACGCATCGTCGACGGGTCCCCGGCGTGGAACCCGCAGGCGACGTTGGCACTGGTCACCACGGACAGCAGCGCCTCGTCGTCGGTCAGCGTCCAGCGTCCGAACCCCTCGCCGAGGTCCGCATTGAGATCGATCACCGCATCGGCCACGCCCGTCCGCCTCCCAGCAGCTGTTGAGCCAGATGGTAGGGCCTGCGGATGAAGGCCGTTGTCCGTGACCCGGTGCCCCGCGGGCGCTGCGGCGTGTGCCCGGGAGCGCACGCCCCGGGGCGGCGCCGCGCCGGGCCGCCCCGGGGGCCGTACGGGGTCGTGAGGGGGTGCGAGGGGTCGCTCGGGTCGGTGAGTGCGCCGGGGCCGCCCGGGTTCAGTGCGCGGGAGCCGATTCCCGGAAGGCGCGCTCCAGCGGACGCAGCGCCCGCAGCACGATCAGCAGCGGTAGGACGCCGAAGACCCCGAACGACATGTCGATGAATCGCCATGTCGGCGGAATTCCGCGCAGCGGCCCGCAGACCAGTGCCAGCGGGATGACGGCTCCGCAGGCGAGCACGGCCCAGCGGATCACCCAGACGTTGCGGACCGGGTCCTTGAGCGGCCCCCAGAAGGCGGCGGCGATCACCAGGTGGGCGAAGGCCAGCCAGTCGGTGCCGTAGGCGAGGAAGGGGTAGCGCTCGTTGCACGTCGAAGTGCAGGCGGAGCCTTGTCACGCCTGCGCGGAACCGACTCTAGACCTATCTTTGAACGTGTTCAACACGCCTGTCGAAGGGAGGCCCCGGAACGCACCGGTGCCCGGGTTCCGTGGAACCCGGGCACCGGTGGTGGCGGCGCGCGCGCCGCGGACGGCCGTTACGCCGTGTAGGTGTACGTCGCCGGCGCGCTGGGCCCGCCCGCCGTGGTGACGGTGATGCCCACCGGCCCGGGCTGGGCGCCCGCCGGGGCCGTGGCCGTGCAGGCGGTCGGGCCGCAGGAGACGTGGGCGGCCGGAACCCCGCCGAAGGCCACCGTCCCGTACGTCAGGTTGCTGCCGAACACGATCACCCGGGTGCCGCCGGCGGCCGGGCCGGAGGCGGGGGACAGGCTGCTGATCGTCGGCGCGGCCGGGGTCGGCGGGGTGCCGGTGTAGTCGAAGGCGGCGGGCGCCGCGGCCGTGCCGCCGGGCGTCACCACGCTGACCGGGGCGTTGCCCGAACCCGCGGGCGTGGTCACCGTGCAGGCGGTGTCGGTGCAGCGGCCGGGCGCCGGGAGGCCGCCGACCAGCACCATGCCGCCGGCCAGGTTGCTGCCGCTGACGGTCACCGCGGTGCCGCCCGCGGCCGGGCCGGTGGCGGTGTCGAGGCCGGTGACGGCCGGGGCGGCCTGGACGGTCGCCGGCAGGTGGCTCTTGCTGACGAGGTCGTAGGCGGAGATGTGCCCGGTCGGGTCGGTGTCGTTCGGGTTGGCGACCGTCGCGGTGATCGTGCCGGCGATCGGCACGCCGGGCGTGGTGGCCAGGTTGAGCTTCATGAAGTTGTAGCTCCCGGGAGCCCGGGTGGCGGTGAACACGGCCTCAAGGTGGCGGTGGTCGGGGGAGAGGGCCGTGGTGAAGGTGTAGTCCGGCGGCGTGGGGAAGAACATCGCGCCGTCGGTGGTGACGCCCGGCGGCAGGTCGAGGGTGATGTGCGTGGGCCCGGTCACGTCCGCGGTGCCGGACGTGGTCCAGCCCACCGACATGTTGCCGGTGGTGAAGAAGCCGCCGGGGTAGTTCCCGCCCTGCGACACGGTCACGTGCTGGACGGAGGCCGACGGAGTGCCGGCCGGGGCGGCGGTGGCGGTCGCACCGGTGGCGAGGACGGCGCCGGTGGCGAGGACGGCGCCGGTGGCGAGGGTGGTCACGGACAGCGCGGCGGCGAGGCCCGCTTTGGCCAGTCGGGTGATCATGCGTCGATCATCACCGAACTATCGCGCCGTCCTCACGGTTTTCTCGAATGCGGGTTCGAGAATGGCGGAATCCCGTCGAAACCGCGTTGCGAAATCGCCCCTCGCACCCTCGCCGACCTGCCGCTCCACCCGTCCGCAAGGCCCGTTTCGGTCGATGTCGGTGCGAACCCCTAATCTTGTCCTCCGTGACCGCCATCGCAGACCCGCCCACCGAGCCCGGCCTCCGACCGCCCGCCGGCCCGGCGGCCGTGCGCCCCGCGCCCGGCCCCGCCGCCGACGAGGGCCTGGCCCGCCGGCTCAAGGCGCTGGCCTGCACCGCCCCGCTGCACGACCTGGACAACCGCAAGGTCAACCTGGCCGGCGAGTACGGCGGCTACGCGATGGCCGAGGTCGGCCTCGCCGCGATCGACCTGGTCACCCTGCACATGGACTTCGACACCGGGGCCGACCGCGAGATAGTCCTCGCCCGGATGCTGCCCAGGGTCGCCGCCCAGGCCGCCGGCCGCCCCGCCACCGAGCACGAGCGGGTCGCCCGCTGGGTGCTGGAGTCGCTGATCAACGTCGGCAGCGTGGACCGCGGCTTCCGCGCCGTCTACGGCACCTTCGGCGCGGACGGCGAGTACGTCCGCCGCGACTACGACTTCAAGCTGATCGAGGAGGTCCCCGGCCCCGACGGCGGCGTCTACCTGCGCACCACCGACGAGGCGGTCAACGTCCTGGTCGGCGCGCTCGACACCGACGTCACCTCGGCCCAGATCGCCGCCGAGGTCAAGCTGGAGGTGCTGATCCGCCGTGGCCGCCTGGCCGACGCCCAGCTCGCCGCCGAGCAGGCCCGCTACCGCACCGTCCAGTACGCGGAGACGCTGCGCCGTGCCCTCGACGCCACCCGCCGCAACGTCCGGGCGGTCGACTGGATGCGCGCCGTCCCTGACCTCATCGAGGAGGCGCTGGACCACATCGCCGACCGCTACCGGCACGAGAACGCGATTCTCACCAACATCCGCAAGGCCCGCGACGAGGCCGAGGAGCCCGAGCACAAGCGCCGCGCCGCCGAGCTGGTCGACATCGTCAAGGACTGCATCCGCCGCCACACCCGGCTCCAGACCCGCCTGCTGGAGGCCGGCCCGCTGTTCCGCGCCGAACAGGACCGGCAGGCCTTCGCCACCCCCGGCGCCCGCAGCGGCATCGACCTCTACGGGCAGCTGCTCGCCCCCGTGCTGCGGCTGCCGATAGAGCAGGCCGTCCGCCCCACCGGCGCCTTCTTCGCCCACGGCACCGGCCTGCGCACCCCGGTCTCGGTCCGGGTCGCCGACCTCGTCGACCTGCTGCTCACCCCGCCGGTCGAGCGCGAGCACCTCGGGGCCGAGCTGCCCGACCCGGACCTGGTCGCCACCCCCGACGACAGCCGCTTCTCCGAGGCCCAGCTGGAGTCCGCGACGGTCCTGCTCGACCTGCCCCCGGACGCCCCCCGCCGGCTCTCCGGCCTGCTCGCCGACGCCCGCAAGCAGGACCCGGACCTGCCGTACCTGGTCGCCCTGCTCGCCGTGCACGCGGCCAGCCCGCCGGTCGGCACCGCGTACCGCCAGGGCGAGGAGCGGCTGCTGTTCGCCGTGGACGACGGCACCCCGCTGCGCGATTGGGAGTTCGGCGGCGCCGACCTGATCGTCGGCAGCGCCCTGCTCGACGCGGTCGGCATGGCCGCCGACCGCAAGGACGCCGGCTGACCGGCCCGGAACCCGCCTTGACGAACCGTACCCACCGCGCCACCCCTGAGGAGCACCGCCCGTGACGACCCACCACGACACGTCCTGGGCGGCCGAGAGCGAACCCGCGGCCCCCGCGCCGATCACCCCGGCCGACGTCGCGGACGCCGCCCGGCTGGTCTCCTTCGGCCTCCAGGCCAAGCTGCTCCCCGCCCGGGACGCCGAGTACGCCGAGCTGGTGCGCCGCCACCGCGAGGACCCGCCGTTCGCCCGGCTCGCCGACGCCATCGCCACCGGCATGGGCCTGGTCGTCCTGGAGGTCTCCCCGCGGGCCGGCATGGCCGTGGCCGCCGCCGAGGACTCGCTGTTCGCCGTCCGGATGGGCGACTACTCGCGCCGCGCCGCCTCCGAGTCCACCGACCGCTTCCTGCACGGCCTGGCCCACCTGGCCGTCGCCGCGATGGCCTTCCCCCGCCCCGAGGACCTCGCCGACGACGGCTACCTGGGCCGGATCACCGTCAACGGCGTCGACTCCTTCGTCCGCCAGGCCTGCCGCCGCCTGGAGGAGCAGGCCGACGCCGAGGGCGCCAACACCGACCCGGCCTCCGACGCCCCCGGCCTGGAGGCCGCCTGGCGGGTGTGGGCCCGGCGCACCGCCACCGGCGCCACCAAGGACGCCCGCCGGCTCTCCGGCTCCACCATCGGCATCGTCGCCAAGGCCGTGCTGTTCCTGGTCGACTCCGGCTTCCTCCAGAAGGTCTCCGACGACTCCGGCGGCACCTACCGCACCACCGCCCGCTACCAGCTCCAGGTCCGCGACCTGGCCGGCAGCGCGGCCATGGCCGAACTGCTCGACCTCGGCATCGTCCCGGTCTCCGACGGCACCGCCAGCCTGCTGCCGCCGGACACCGGCGACGAACTGGTCGCCGACGCCGGCCTGCCGTTCCACTCGCTCTGAGCCCAGGCGCTCCGGGACCACCCGCCCGGAGCCCACCGCGCCGCCCCCGGCCCACCCGCCCGAACCGGCGCGCCGCCCGTCCCTCACGCCACGCAAGCCACGGAGAACCGCCGCACATGTACGAGCTCAACCGGGTCCGCCTCTACTCGATCGGACCGGCCGGCGCCCGCTACGCCGACACGGTGCTCGACCTGCGCGGCGTCGGCGAGCCGGTCGCCGACCCGGCCCCGCAGCAGATCGGCCTGTTCGGCGAGGACGTCGACGGCCCGGTCCGCCGCCCCGCCCCGGCCGGCGTGCTCTTCCTGGAGAACGGCGGCGGCAAGTCCGTCCTGCTCAAGCTGATCTTCTCGGTCATGCTCCCCGGCCACCGCAACACCCTCGGCGGCGCCAGCTCCGGCGTGCTGCGCAAGTTCCTGCTCGCCGACGACTGCGGCCACGTCGCCCTGGAGTGGCAGCACACCGTCACCGGCGAGCTGATCGTGGTCGGCAAGGTCAGCGAGTGGCGCGGCCGCCAGGTCTCCTCCGACCCGCGCAAGTTCGCCGAGACCTGGTACTCCTTCCGCCCCGGCCCCGGCCTGACCCTCGACTCGCTGCCGGTCGCCGAGCGGGTCAGCCTGTCCGGCGACCAGAAGGCCCGCGGCCGCCGCCGCACCATGAAGGGCTTCCGCGACGCCCTCACCGAGGCCGGCAAGGCCCACCCGTACCTCGACCTGGTCTTCGAGGACGGCCACGACCGCTGGACCGAGCACCTCGGCGAGCTCGGCCTCGACCCCGAACTCTTCCGCTACCAGCGCGAGATGAACGCCGACGAGGGCGAGGCGGCCGGCCTCTTCGCGGTCAAGCACGACAGCGACTTCACCGACCTCCTGCTGCGCGCCGTCACCGACACCAGGGACACCGACGGCCTCGCCGACCTCGTCCACGGCTTCGCCGCCAAGCTCGGCCGCCGCGCCGAACTCACCGCCGAACGCGACTTCACCGCGGGCTCGCTGGACCTGCTGGAGCGCATCGCCGAGGCCACCACCGCCCGCGAGACCGTCCGCGAGGCCCACCGCACCGCCGAGCGCCGCACCCGCCGCCTCGCCCACGCGCTCGCCTCCCGCGCCGCCGCCGAACGCGACCGCGCCCAGGACCTCGCCATCGAGGTCGCCGCCGCCGCGAGCGCCGTCACCGCGGCCGAGGCCGACCGCACCAGGCACAGCCTGATCACCGACGAACTCACCCACCGGCACGCCACGCTGAGCCTCACCGCGGCCACCGCCGAGGCCGCCGCGCTGCGCCGCGAACTCATCGACGCCCGCACCCTGCACTCCGCCTGGCAGGCCGCCGAGGCGGTGCTGCGCCAGCGCGCCGCCGCCGACCGGGTCGCCCGGGTCGCCGCCGCCATCCGCGAGGCCGAGCTGGACGCCGCTCCCGCGCTCGCCGCCCGGGCCCGTGCCGCGACCGCCCTGGCCCGGGCCCTGGAGTCCGCCGCCGCGGCCGCCGAGTCCCGCGCCGACACCGAGGAGGAGCGCGCGGGCGAACTCCAGGAGGACGGCGGCAAGGCGCAGTCCGACGCCACCGAGGCCGCCACCGCCGCCCAGAAGGCCCGCAGCGAGGCCGACCACCTGCGCCAGCGCCTCGCCGAGGTCGAGCAGGAGACCGAGGCAGCCGTCGCGGCCGGCTTCATCGACACCGACGGCGACGTCGACCCGGCCCGCGCCGCACTGCACGCCGCCGACGTCGAGAAGGCCGCCGCCGCCGCGCTCGCCCAGGCCCGTACCTCCGCCGAGTCCGCCGCCGCCCGGCTGCGCGAGGCCGCCGCCGCCACCGGCCGCGCCGAACTCGCCGCCGAGCGGGCCGGCGACGCCCGCAAGGACGCCGCCAGGGCGCTCGCCGCCGAGCACCGCACCGCCGCGCTGCTCGCCACCGAGCAGCGCCTCGCCGACCTGCTCTCCCTGACGCCCGCATCCACGGACTGGAGCGAGGACGGGTCCGGCGCCGAGGAGGACGCCGGCTTCCTCACCCCCGCCGTGCTCGACCGCAACGCCGAGTACCTGCGCGAACTCCTCGACGAGTCCATCGCCACCGCCGAGCGCACCCTGTTCGACCTGCGCACGGCCGCCGCCGACGACTCCCGCATCCTCGCCGCACTCGGCGACGGCGGCCTGCTGCCGCCCGGCCCCGACGTGCTCGCCACCGTCGAGTACCTCGCCGAGCACGGCATCCCCGCCCTGCCCGGCTGGCGCTACCTCGCCCAGTCCGTCGACCCGGCCGACCACGACGTGATCCTCGCCGCCCGCCCGGAACTGGTCGACGGCGTGGTCGTCACCGACCCGACCTCGCTGGAGCGCGCCCGCGAGGCCCTGCAGGCCGCCGCCCTGCTGCCGCGCTCCACCGTGGCCGTCGGCGCCGCCGCCTCGCTGATCGCCCCGATCACCGACGAGCCGGCCTTCTTCCTCGTACCGCCGAACCCGGCCATGCACGACGAGTCCGCCGCCGAGGGCGAGCGCCGCGAGCTGCGCGCCCGGGCGAGCGCCCGCGAGGAACACATCCGCGAACTGGCCGGCCGCCTCGGCGCCGACCGCGCCCTCGCCGCCCGCCTCGCCTCCTGGCACGCCAGCTGCCCGCCCGGCACCCTCGCCGAACTCGCCACCGCCGCCGAGGCCGCCCGCGAGCACGCCGAGCAGGCCGCCGCCGCCCTGGCCACCCTGCGGGCCGACCACGACGAGGCCGAGGCCGACCACGCCGCCGCCGCCTCCGCCCACGAGGAGCACCGCGAGGCCGCCCAGCGCGCCCGCCGCCGCGCCGACGCCCTCTCCGGCCTCGCCTTCCGGCTGCGCGAGCGCGGCAACTGGGCCCGCCGCCAGCGCGAACTCGCCGAGGACGCCGCCGAGTGCGACCGCCGCCAGGCGCTGTGCGCCGAACGCGCCCGCACCTGCGACGAGGACCGCCGCGCCGCCCAGCGCGCCGCCGACGACGCCCGCCGTACGGTCCGCGCGCTGCGCGCCGAACGCGCCGAGATCCCCGCCGCCGAGCAGTCCGATGAGCCCGCCGAGACCGCCCCAGCCGCGCTGCCCGCCCTGCGCGAGGCCTACCGCGCCGCCTCCCAGCTGTACGAGAAGGTCGGTGTCGGCGCCGACCTGCGCGCCGAACAGGCCCGCGCCGAGGGCGACGAGGCCGCCGCCACCACCGAACTCGACCGCCTCACCAACAAGGTGCGCACCCGCGCCGAGGAACTCCTCGGCAGCCCCGACGGCGCCGACGGCCCGGCCCGCCAGGCCGCCGCCGCCCGCGCCGAGGAACTGGTCGCCACCATCGAGGCCCGCTCCGCCACCGCCAGCGAGCAGCTCGGCCGCCTGCGCGGCGAGGCCGAACGCTCCGCCCCCGCCGACGGCGAGGCGCACACCGAACTGCCCGAGGACCTCGTCCCCACCGACCCGGAGCACGCCCAGGCCCTGCTGCGCACCGCCACCAGCCGCCTCGCCGAGCGCCGCGAGGCCCTGGACGCCGCCCGCACCGCCCACGCCGACCTCCAGCGCACCTTCGACACCGCCCAGTCCGCCGCCGCCGACTTCGACGAGCTGGCCGGCCAGCTGCGCGACGGCCTGCGCGACCACCAGGAGGACCAGGACGACCCGGTCGAGCCCTACCTGGGCTCGCTCGCCGAGGCCCGCACCGGCGCCACCGAGGCGCGCCGCGCCCTGCGCACCGCCGCCGGCGAGCTGTCCTCCTCCGAACTCGCCGTCCGCGACGCCTCCGACGCCCTGGTCCGGCACGCCAACGCCGCCCGCTACGAGGCCGTCCGCACCCCCGCCCGTCAGCAGATCCGCGAACTGCCGGCTTCCGCGCTGCCCGAGCACGCCGCCGCCTGGGCCGTCGCCTTCGCGCCCCGGCTGCGGGTGCTCACCGACGAACTCGCCCAGCTGGAGAAGAACCGCGGCTCGATCGTGGACCGGCTGCGCGGCCTGGTCGAGTCCTCGCTCACCACCCTGCGGGCCGCCCAGCGGCTGTCCCGGCTGCCCGAGGGCCTGGGGGAGTGGTCAGGCCAGGAGTTCCTCCGGATCCGCTTCGAGGACCCGGACCACGCCACCCTGGTCGAGCGCCTCGGCGAGGTCATCGACGAGGCCACCCGTGCCGCCGTCAAGAAGAACAGCGACCTGCGCCGCGACGGCATGTCCCTGCTGCTGCGCGGGGTCGCCGCCGCGATCGGCCCCAAGGGCGTCAGCGTCGAGATCCTCAAGCCCGACGCGGTGCTGCGCGCCGAGCGGGTCGGCGTCGGCCAGATGTCCGACGTCTTCTCCGGCGGCCAGCTGCTCACCGCCGCGATCGCGCTGTACTGCACGATGGCCGCGCTGCGCGCCAACGACCGCGGCCAGTCCCAGCTCCGGCACGCCGGCACGCTGTTCCTGGACAACCCGATCGGCCGCGCCAACGCCACCTACCTGCTGGAGCTCCAGCGGGCCGTGGCCGACGCGCTCGGCGTCCAACTGATCTACACCACCGGCCTGTTCGACACCACCGCGCTCGCCGAGTTCCCGCTGGTGATCCGGCTGCGCAACGACGCCGACCTGCGGGCCGGCCTCAAGTACATCTCGGTCGAGGAGCACCTGCGCCCCGGCCTGCCCGCGGCGCCGGACCCGGACGGCCCGGCCGTCCACGGCGAGATCACCGCCACCCGGATGTTCAAGCGCCCCGCGGAGGTTCCCGCCCAGCGGTGAAGTCACTAGCGTGGTCGGCATGCTGACGATCGCGCACCTCAGTGACATCCACCTCGGTCAGGTCCACCGCCGGGACGACGGCAAGCGCGCCCGGCGGCGGGCCGAGCAGGTGATGGCGTACCTCGACGCCCTGCCGGGCCCGCTGGACGCGGTGCTGGTCACCGGCGACCTCGCCGACCACGGCCTGCCCGAGGAGTACCGGCAGGTCGCCGAGGTGCTGGTCTCCCGGCACCCGGTGCTCGTCTGCCCCGGCAACCACGACCGCCGCTCGCCCTACCGGGAGGTGCTGCTCGGCGAGGCGCCGGGGGAGGCGCCGGTCAACCGGCTGCACCGACTGCCCGGCGCCGACGTGCTGATGCTCGACTCCTCCGTGCCCGGGCGGGACGACGGCCTGCTGGACGACGCCACGCTCGACTGGCTGGACGCCGAACTCGGCTCGGGGAGCGTCGAGTTGCCCGCTCTGGTGGCCTTCCACCACCCGCCGGTGGAACTGTACCTGCCGTACGTCGACCCGATCCGCCAGTTCGGCGAGGCGCGGCTGGCGCGGGTACTGCGCCGGCATCCCCGGGTGGCCGCCCTGTTCTGCGGTCACTCGCACACCCCCGCGGCGACCACCTTCGCCGGGCTGCCGCTGCTGATCGCGCCCGGTGTGGTCTCCACCGTGATGCTGCCCTGCGAGGGCGGGCGCGGCATCGCCTTCGACCACCCGCCGATGCTCGCCTTCCACGTCCTGGACGGGGACCGCCGGCTCACCACCCACTACCGGGCGCTGCCGGTCCTGGACTGACCGATTCGACCGGCCCTACGGTTGGTTGGTCCGCACCCGGGGCTGGCGCGGCGGCGGGTACGGCGGCTGCTGCCGGCCGGGCCCGTACGGCTGCTGCTGCTGCCCCGTCCCGTACGGCTGCTGGTACGGCTGTTGGTACGGCTGCGTCGACTCGTACGGCTGCCGGTACACCGAGGACGGGCCGGGCCGGGGGAGCGGACGTGCGGCCGGCGGCCCGGGCGGCACCCGGCTGCCCGCCATCGGGTGCGCGGAGCCCGGCGCCCGCACCCGCTGGGCGGCGACCTGGCGGGAGATCAGGATCTCCAGCAGGCACCACATGGTCCCGAACACCCCGAGCCCCATCGCGAGCAGAGCGGGCGTCAGCAGCCAACTGCCCGCGTACGAGGCCAGTGTCGCCACCACGACGCCCACCAGGGTGAAGGCCAGGCAGAGCACCGCCCGGACTGCGGCGGCGCGAACCTCGTCGGGCAGGCGACGGCGGCGGCGGCGTGGCACGGACATCGAGCGACCCCCAGGCGCGTGGCGCGCGTTTCGGTGAAGAACACGGGCCGGGCGCACACGAAACGCGCCCGCTTGCCTCACTCTGCCCCGCCGAACCAGGACTATGCGTCCGAAACCGTCGAACTGCCGCCAAATCGTGTCATCCGGGAAGCCCTGGAGGCCGAGAAGCCCCAGAAGCTCCGGACCTCCGGGTGGCCCCGGAGGTCCGGACGGTCGCGACGGCCCCGGCAGCCGTGACGGCCTCGGCACCCACGGCTCAGCCCAGTTGGAGGTTGAGCTCATCCAGCGCGCCGCTCACGATCGTCCGCATCGCCCGCTCGGCGTGGGCGGCGTCCTCGGCGCAGATCGCCTCCGCGACCTCGCGGTGCAACCGGATCGCGTACGGCTCGGGCTGATGGGGCATCAGATGGTACTCGGTCCGGCCGGTGAGCACCGCCGCGACGGTGGTCCCGAGGTGGGCGAACATCTCGTTGCCGGAGGCGCGCAGCACCAGGGAGTGGAAGGCGATGTCGTGCCGGAGGAAGGTGGTGAGGTCGGCGGCCCGCGCGGTGACCGTCAGATCCACGGCCAGCGAGCTGAGTTCGCGCCGGTCGTCGTCGCTCGCGTGGGTGGCGGCGAGCGCCGCGGCGGCCGGTTCGACGGCCACCCGCAACGAGCCGAGCGAACGCAGCTGGGCGGACCGGTCCGCGCCGGCCAGGCGCCAGCGGATCACCGTCGGGTCGAAGACGTCCCAGAGCGACTTCGGCTGCACGGTGATCCCGACCCGTCGCCGGGACGCGACCATCCGCATCCCCTCCAGGACCCGGACCGCCTCCCTGACCACCGTCCGGGACACCCCGAAGCGCTCCTCCAGCTCCTCCCCGCGCAGCACCGCCCCCTCGGGGATCTCCCCCGACGCGATCGCCGGCCCGAGCTCGTCAAGCAGCCGCCCGGGCAGCCCCTGGATCTCCATCCGCCCAGCGTAGACGCCCGCCCCGCGAGCGCTCACGTCACCCTGCGCCCCGCACCTGGCCTCCCTGCGACCCAGACCACACCTCAAAAGTATGACGATTTGGTTTCCACCACTTGAATACGTCATATCTTTGAGGCGATAGTGGCGGCCAGGCAACGAAGGAGCACCACCCCATGGCTCTCAGCGTCGAGAACCACGACCTCCCGCAGGCCCCCCTCACCGTGGTGGTGATGGGCGTCTCGGGTGTCGGCAAGACCACCCTGGCCCGCCTGCTGGCGGACCGCCTCGCACTCCCCTTCGCCGAGGCGGACGAGTTCCACCCGGCGGCCAACATCGCCAAGATGTCCGCCGGCACCCCGCTGGACGACCAGGACCGCGCCCCCTGGCTGGGCGCCATCGGCGCCTGGCTCAAGGAGCGGACCGAGGCCGGCACCGGCGGCGTGGTCACCTGCTCGGCGCTGAAGCACCGCTATCGCGAAACCCTGCGCGCGGCCTGCCCGGGCGCCTTCTTCCTGCACCTCAGCGGTGGCCACGAGCTGGTCGAGGACCGGCTCAGCCACCGCACCGGCCACTTCATGCCGTCGTCGCTGCTCGACTCGCAGTACGCCGCCCTGGAACCCCTGGAGGCGGACGAGCGCGGCGCCGTCCTGGACGTGGGCCCGTCCCCCGAAGAACTCGTCGAGATGGCCGTGGCGCTGCTGCGGCCCGTCAATGGAGACCTCGCGTGAGCATTGCCCCCACTCTGCTGGCGGCCGCCCCACCGGCCCTGCCGCACACCGGCAGCGACTCCCAGCTGCTGATCGCGGTGCTGCTCAGCATCGGTGTGATCGTCCTGCTGATCACCAAGCTGAAGCTGCACCCGTTCCTCGCCCTCACACTCGGCTCCGGTCTGCTGGCCGCCGTCGCGGGCGCGCCGTTCGACAAGCTGCTCAGCAGCTTCTCCACCGGCTTCGGTTCCACCGTCGCCGGCGTCGGCCTGCTGATCGGCCTCGGCGCGATGCTCGGCAAGCTGCTGGCGGACTCCGGCGGCGCCAACATCATCGCGGACACCGTGCTCTCCCGGACCGGCAACAAGGGGCTGCCCTGGGCGATGGCGCTGATCGCGGCCGTGCTCGGCCTGCCGCTGTTCTTCGAGGTCGGCGTCGTCCTGCTGATCCCGATCGTGCTGCTGGTCGCCCGCCGCGGCAACGTCCCGCTGATGCGGATCGGCATCCCGGCACTGGCCGGCCTGTCGGTGCTGCACGGCCTGGTGCCCCCGCACCCGGGCCCGCTGGTCGCCGTCGACGCGCTGAAGGCCGACCTCGGCATCACCCTGGCGCTCGGTCTGCTGATCGCCGTCCCGACCCTCATCATCGCCGGTCCGCTGTTCGCGCGGCTGGCCGAGCGCTGGGTCGGTCCGCTGGAGATCCCGGCGGCCACCGCCCCCGAGGAGTCGGCCAAGCACGACCGCACCCCGTCGTTCGGCGCGGTGCTGGCCACCATCCTGCTGCCGGTCGTGCTGATGCTCGGCAAGGCGCTGGCCGACGTGGTGATCGACAACCCGAAGGCGATGGGCCAGCGGGTGTTCGACTTCATCGGCTCCCCGCTGATCGCACTGCTCGCCGCGACCCTGCTCGGCATGGCGACCCTCGGCAGGGCGGCCGGCTTCGACAAGGCCCGGATCTCCGACACCGTCGGCAAGTCGCTCGGCCCGATCGCCGGCATCGTGTTCATCGTCGGCGCGGGCGGTGGCTTCAAGCAGACGCTGATCGACGTCGGCGTCGGCAACGCGGTCAGCGAGTGGTCCGCCAAGTGGCACATCTCGGCGCTGCTGCTCGGCTGGCTGATCGCCGTGCTGATCCGCCTGGCCACCGGCTCGGCGACGGTCGCCACGATCACCGCGGCCGGCATCGTCGGCCCGCTGGCCACGGACATGTCCTCGACCCACGCGGCCCTGCTGGTGCTCGCGATCGGCGCCGGATCGCTGTTCCTCTCGCACGTCAACGACGCCGGCTTCTGGCTGGTGAAGGAGTACTTCGGGATGAGCGTCGGGCAGACGCTGAAGTCCTGGTCGGTGATGGAGACGGTGATCTCGGTGGTCGCCATCGTCCTGATCCTGCCGCTCAGCCTGATCATCTAGCCGACGAAGCACCCACGCCGAGGGGCGGCACCCGTGACCGTACGGGTGCCGCCCCTCGGCGTTCCCCTCGGCGTTCCCCGAACCCGTACGGGCCCGACGGGCAGGCCGGGTCGGCGGCTCGTCCCGTGCGGGTCGGGACCCACGGCCGGGGCCCGCCCGCGGGGCGCCGCCCCGGGCAGATGGCCGAGACCGAGGTCGGACCGGTCCGACAACCGGGCAGGGCCGCCCCAGAACGCGAACGGAGGGCGGGCGCCCGGGGGGAGACCCCGGGCGCCCGCCCTCCGTTCGCGGTCCGACCTGCTACTCGCGCTTCGCGAGGCTGTGCCTACTTGGTTCCGCGCTTCGCGAGGCTGCGCTTACTTGGTTCCGCGCTTCGCGAGGCTGCGCTTACTTGGTTCCGCGCTTCGCGAGGCTGCGCTTACTTGGTTCCGCGCTTCGCGAGGAAGGCCTCGACCTCGGCCTCGATCTCCGGCGTGGCCAGCCCGCGCACGGTCATCGTGGTGCGGCGGCGCAGCACGTCGTCCGCGGTGTACGCCCACTCGTTGTCCGCCGCGTACGCGACCTGTGCCCAGACGTCCGGGCCGTCCTCGTGGATCGGCCGGCCGAGCTCCGGGTTCTCGTCGATCATGCGGGCGATCTCGAAGGACAGGGTGCCGTAGTGGCTGGCCAGGTGCTTGGCCACCAGCGGCTCCATCCGCGAGCCCGGCTCGCGGTCGATCAGCAGGCGGTGCGCCACCGCGTTCGGCGCGCCGACGCCGGGCAGCGGGACGGTCGGGGCGATCGGGGACATGTCCTCGCCGAGGCTGGTGCCGGGCACGTGGGCCAGCTTCTCCAGCACGGCGCGGCCGATGTGCCGGTAGGTGGTCCACTTGCCGCCGGAGACCGACAGCATGCCGCCGCGGCCCTCGGTGACGACCGTCTCGCGCTTGGCGGCGGCGGTGTCGCCCGGGCCGCCCGGCAGCACCCGCAGGCCGGCGAAGGAGTAGGTGACCAGGTCGCGGTCGAGGTGCTCGTCGCGGATCGCGTGCGCGGCCTCGCCCATGATCTGGTCGATGTCGGCCTCGGTGGCCCGGACGTCCTTCGGGTCGCCGGTGTACTCCTCGTCGGTGGTGCCGAGCAGGACGTGGTCCTCCCACGGGATGGCGAAGGAGACGCGGTACTTGTCGATCGGGATGGTCAGCGCGGCGCGCCACGGCGAGCGGCGCTTGACGACCACGTGCGCGCCCTTGGAGAGGCGGATCGACGGCGCGGCGCCGGCGTCCTCCATCGTGCGCAGGTGGTCCACCCACGGGCCGGTGGCGTTCAGCACCAGGCGGGCGTCGATGCCGAACTCGCTGCCGTCGAGGCGGTCGCGCAGGTCGGCACCGGTGACCCGGCCGCCGGTGAAGCGCAGGCCGGTGACCTCGGCGTGGTTGAGCACCACGGCGCCGGCGTCGACCGCGGCGCGCACGGTCATCACGGCGACGCGCGAGTCGTTCATCTGGTGGTCGCCGTAGACGGCAACCGAGCGCAGGCCCTCGGTGCGCAGCGCGGGCACCTGCTGGGCGGCGTGCGCGGCGGTGGAGACCCGGCCCATGCCGTCACGGAAGGCGGACAGCGCCGAGTACAGGAAGACGCCGGCGCCGAGCTTGGCCGCGCCGTGCGGGCCGCCCTTGTAGACCGGCACGAAGAAGGTCAGCGGGTTGACCAGGTGCGGGGCGACGTCGGTGGAGAGCGCGCGGCGCTCCTTGTGGTTCTCGGCGACCAGCTTGACCGCACCGGTCTGCAGGTAGCGCAGACCGCCGTGGACGAGCTTGGAGGAGGCGCTGGAGGTGGCGCCGGCGAAGTCGCCGGCGTCGACCATGGCGACCTTCAGGCCGGCCTGGGACGCGGTCCAGGCGACGGCCGTGCCGAGGATGCCGCCCCCGATCACCAGCAGGTCGTAGGTGGCCTTGCCGAGCAGTTCGCGGGTCTCGGCGCGGGAGGCGGTGTGGCCGGCGGTGCGCTCGGCACCCAGGGTCGGGATGGTTGCCATGGTGGTTGTGTACGGCGCGCGGGTCGGGCGGCGCCGTTACTCCTCTCGTGTGCGGTGCGGCCCCTGCGGGAGCGGCCGGTCGGCCCGGTGCGGCGGGCCGGTGGAACTCGGTGACACCCGCTGCCGGAACAGCGGGCGGCCGGCCGGGGCACGGGGCCCCGACCGGCTTGTCGGTCAGTTGTTCTCTTCCTCCTCCACCCAGCCCATGGTGCGCTCCACGGCCTTGAGCCACTTCTTGTACTCACGCTCCCGGGTGGCCTCGTCCATGCGCGGGGTCCACTCGGCGGCGCGGTGCCAGTTGGCCCGCAGGGTGTCGAGGTCGGTCCAGAAGCCGACGGCGAGTCCGGCCGCGTAGGCGGCGCCGAGGGCGGTGGTCTCGGCCACGTACGGGCGCTCGACCGGGGCGTCCAGGACGTCGGCGATGTTCTGCATGAGCAGGTTGTTGCTGGTCATGCCGCCGTCGACCTTGAGGGCGGTGAGCTCGACCCCGGAGTCCTTCTGCATGGCGTCGACGACCTCGCGGGTCTGCCAGGCGGTGGCCTCCAGGACGGCCCGGGCCAGGTGGCCCTTGGTGACGTACCGGGTCAGACCGGCGATCACACCGCGGGCGTCGGAGCGCCAGTACGGGGCGAACAGGCCGGAGAAGGCCGGGACGAAGTAGGCGCCGCCGTTGTCCTCGACGGTGTTGGCGAGGGTCTCGATCTCGGCGGCCGTCGAGATGATTCCGAGCTGGTCCCGCAGCCACTGGACGAGCGAGCCGGTGACGGCGATCGAGCCCTCCAGCGCGTACACCGGGGCCTGGTCGCCGATCCGGTAGCCGACGGTGGTCAGCAGGCCGTGGTACGAGTTGACGATCTTCTCGCCGGTGTTCAGCAGCAGGAAGGTGCCGGTGCCGTAGGTGGACTTGGCCTCGCCCTCGTCGAAGCAGGTCTGGCCGAACAGCGCGGCCTGCTGGTCGCCGAGCGCGGAGGCGACCGGGACGCCGGCCAGGTCGCCGACGGCCTCGCCGTACACCTCGGCGGAGGAGCGGATCTCCGGCAGGACGGACATCGGCACGCCCATCGACTCGGCGATCTTGTCGTCCCACTGGAGGGTGTGCAGGTTCATCAGCATGGTGCGGCTGGCGTTGGTGACGTCCGTGACGTGCTTGCCGCCGTCGACACCGCCGGTGAGGTTCCAGATCACCCAGGTGTCCATGGTGCCGAAGAGGATGTCGCCGGCCTCGGCGCGCTCGCGCAGGCCCTCGACGTTGTCCAGCAGCCAGCGGATCTTCGGGCCGGCGAAGTAGCTGGCCAGCGGGAGGCCGGTCTCGCGGCGGAAGCGGTCCTGGCCGACGTTGCGGCCCAGCTCGCGGCAGAGTCCCTCGGTGCGGGTGTCCTGCCAGACCAGCGCGTTGTGCACCGGCTCGCCGGTGTTCCGGTCCCACAGGACGGTGGTCTCGCGCTGGTTGGTGATGCCGATCGCGCGGATGTCGTCCTTGGTGAGGCCGGCCTTCTCCAGCGCGCCGCGGACGACCGACTGCACCCGGGTCCAGATCTCGGCGGCGTCGTGCTCGACGTAGCCGGGCTGGGGGAAGATCTGCCGGTGCTCCTGCTGGTCGACGGCGACGATCCGGCCGTCGGCGCCGAAGATGATGCAGCGGCTGGAGGTGGTGCCCTGGTCGATCGCGGCGATGTAGTTACCGGTGGAGGTCATGGGGAGGGTCCTCGGCTCGGGTTCGGGGGTTACGGGGTGGGTGGGCCTGACGCGCGTTGCTCGGTCAGTCCCCGTGTGCGGCGGGGTTCGAACCCGGCCTTTAGAAGACGGCGTTGTAGACGCCGCCGGCCGCGAGGCCGCCCAGGATCGGGCCGACGACCGGGATCCAGGCGTACGACCAGTCGGAGCCGCCCTTGTTGGGGATCGGCAGCAGGGTGTGCGCGATGCGCGGGCCGAGGTCGCGGGCCGGGTTGATCGCGTAGCCGGTCGGGCCGCCCAGCGAGAGGCCGATGCCGACGACGGTGAAGGCGACCATCAGGGTGCCGGTGCCGGACTGGGAGAGGCCGGAGTTGGTTCCTATGGTGAGGATCGCGAAGCAGAGCACGAAGGTGCCGATGATCTCGGTGATCACGTTCTGGATCGGGTTCCGGATCTCGGGGCCGGTCGAGAAGATGCCGAGGGTGGGCTCCTCGTTCGCGTTGAACTGGCCCAGGTAGGTGGCCCAGACGAGCACGGCGCCGATGATCGCACCCAGCATCTGCGAGCCCAGGTAGAGCGGCACCTGGCCCCATTCGCCGCTCTTGACCGCGAGCGCGACGGTGACGGCCGGGTTCAGGTGGGCGCCGGACTTCGGAGCCGACATGTAGGCGGCGATGAGGACCGCGAATCCCCAGCCGAAGGTGATCGCGAGCCAGCCGGCGTTGACGGCCTTCGACTTCTTGAGGGTCACGGCGGCGCAGACGCCACCGCCGAGAAGTACCAGGGCGGCGGTGCCGAGGGTTTCGCCGACGAAGACGTCGCCGTTGGAGAACGCGGACACAAAGACTCCCTTGTCCATATGGCCCGGAGGGTGGGTGGGGGCAGGCGACCGGTCGATCGTTGTGCGGGTGAGCGCACTGTGGGAGTGATCTCTCCGGCCATCGTTCGACAATGTCGACCGTCATGCGGAAGCTTCCTCCCCAGGTCGCCCCCGCGTCAAGGCAGGGTTACGCAGCTGTGACCCTCGCCTAGACCGGTCCGAAGACGTTACCGAGCGGAGCCTCGCGAAATGGGACAAAACGCCAGAGGCGCGGACAGGCCTCCCGCCCGTCCGCGCCTCAGCGTGACGAATCGACGGCCCGCCGGGGGCCGTCCGTGCTTGTGCTCAGAACCGCCCGGCGCCCAGGTCGCGGGAGATCGCCCGCGCCGCGCTGCGCACCGAGGCCACCAGCGAGGGCTTCACGAAGCCGTCCTCGCAGACCCGCTCGACCGCCCCGCTGATGCACACCGCGCCGACCGGATTGCGCCGCCGGTCCTGGATCAGCGCGCCGATCGAGGCCACGCCCTCCCAGGTCTCCTCGATCGAGTCCGCCCACCCGCGCTCGCGGATCAGCGCGCACTCCGCGTCCACGTCGGCCGCGTCGGTCAGCGTCCGTACGGTGTACGACTCGTACGGTCCGGCACCCAACTCCCCGCGGGCGACCGGGTCGTAGGCCACCAGCACCTTGCCCAGCGCGGTGCTGTGCAGCGGCTGCATCGAGCCCACCTCCAGCACCTGCCGGGTGTCGTCGGGCCGGAACACGTGGTGCACGATCAGCACGCCCTGCTGGTGCAGCACCCCCAGGTAGACCGTCTCCCCGGCCGCCCTGGCCAGGTCGTCCGCCCACACCAGCGCCCGCGCCCGCAGCTCGTGCACGTCCAGGTAGCTCTGCCCCAGTCGCAGCAGCTCGGCGCCCAGCTGGTACTTGCCGCTCTCCGGGTCCTGCTCGACGAACCCCTCCTGCTGGAGGGTGCGCAGGATGCCGTGCGCGGTGCCCTTGGCGAGGTCCAGCGCCGTCGCGACCTCGGACAGGCCCAGCCGGCGCTCGCCGCCGGCCAGCAGGCGCATGATCGCGGCGGCCCGGGAAAGCGACTGGATCGGGCCGGGCATGAGTACCTCCGCGCTGGCAGTCGGTCGACAATGTCGACCACAGTGGTGACGGGACGAGTCTGCCAGGCCGCCGTGACTCCGTGCACCTTCCCCCTCGGTAACCCGCGCTGAGCCCTTTGTTAACCTGCGGGCCCGTTGACCCGCAGGCCCGTCGGCCTGCGGCTCCGCTTCCGGTGCTCCGAGGGCGGCCTCACGGACCGGACCGTCCCGCGCCGGTCCGTACCCAGTCGGCCCGTACCGCGTCCGTGCCGTTCGGGCCACTGTTCAGACCGCGTCAGCCCGCCGCCCCCGCCCGCTGCGCCCGCAGGACCGCCACCTCCGCCGCCAGCGCCGCGATCCCGTCCGTCCCGACCCGGCAGCAGCCGCCCACCAGCCGCGCCCCGTCCGCGAGCCAGCCGCCCACCCGGGCCGAGCGGAAGGTCGGCCCGCCGCGCCAGCCGCGCCGCTCCGCGTCCCAGCTCTCCCCGCTGTTCGGGTAGACCACCACCGGCTTCCCGGTCACCTCGGCGGCCACCGCCACCGCCCGGTCCGCGTCCCTCGGCGTACAGCAGTTGACGCCCACCGCGACGACCTCGTCCACGTCGGCGGCCGGCGCGAAGGCCTCCGCCAGCGGCTGCCCGGCCCTGGTCCGGTCACCCTCGACGCTGTACGACAGCCAGGCCGGCACCCCCAGCCCGCGCACCAGCTCCAGCAGCACCCGCGCCTCGTCCGCGTCCGGCACCGTCTCCAGCGCCAGCACGTCGGGACGGGCCGCCGCCAGCACCTCCAGCCGCGGCCGGTGGAAGTCCGCCAGCTCCGCGGCGCTCAGCCCGTACCGGCCCCGGTACTCCGAACCGTCCGCGAGCACCGCCCCGTACGGGCCCACCGAGGCCGCCACCCAGCGCCGCCGCCCGCCCGGCTCCGCCCGTGCCGCCTCCCTGGCCAGCTCCACACCGCTCGCCAGCAGCCGGGCGGCCTGTGCCCGGCCGACCCCGCGCCGGGCGAAGCCCCCGAAGCTCGCCTGGTAGCTCGCCGTTATCGCGACGTCCGCGCCCGCCGCGAAGTACGCCCGGTGCGCCGCCACGACCGCCTGCGGGTCGTCCGCCAGCAGCCGCGCCGACCACAGCGCGTCCGACAGGTCGTGCCCGGCCGCCGCCAACTGGTTCGACATCCCTCCGTCGAGCACCAGCGGACCGGCGGCCAGCGCCGCGGCGAAGTCCGGCGGGGGAGCAGTGGGCATCTCGGTCTCCTCGGGCAGAGTTCCTGGTCACAGCCTAGAAGGCGGGAGCCCGGGCCGAGCGGGAAAATCATTTGCCGCCGGGGAAAGCAGTCGCTACGTTGTGCTCAGTCCGAGAAGGACAACACCGGCAGGACAGGCCCTGCGGCACGGAGAACACGGCGAGCACGGAGAGGAGCCCGGTGATGGCAGCGGCCGACCGACCGCCCCCCACCGGGCCGGAGGCCGAGCGCGAGTGGCTCGCCGCGTACGACCCGCGCGCCTACGCACCGGTCGCCGTCACCGTGGACGTGGTCGCCCTGACCCTGCGCCACGGCAGCCTGCACGTCCTGCTCGTCGAGCGCGGCGCCCCGCCCCACCAGGGCTGCCGGGCGCTGCCCGGCGGCTTCCTGCGGGCCGGCGAGGAAGGCCTGGACGAGGCCGCCGCCCGCGAACTCGCCGAGGAGACGGGCCTGCGGAGCACCTCCGAGGCAGAGGCCGGGCTCAGCCGCCTCCACCTCGAACAGCTCGGCACCTACGGAGCCCCCGAGCGGGACCCGCGGATGCACGTCGTCTCCGTCGCCTACCTCGCCTTCGCACCGGACCTCCCCGACCCCCGGGCCGGAACGGACGCCGCGGCCGCAGCCTGGCACCCCGTCCGCGACCTGGACCTCCGGCCCTGCGGCCGGTCCCGAGCCGCCGGTGCGCCCGCCGACACCCACGGGGGTGGTGTCGACGGGCGCACCGGCCCCGGTCCGCTCAGGCTTGCCTTCGATCACGCCCGCATCCTCGCCGACGGCCTCGACCGGGTGCGCGCCAAACTCGAGTACAGCCCGCTGGCCACCGCCTTCCTGCCGGGCGACTTCACCATCCCCGACCTCCGCGCCGTCTACGAGGCGGTCTGGGACGAGAAGCTCCACCCCGGCAACTTCCACCGCAAGGTGCTGTCCGTGCCCGGCTTCGTCGAGAGCACCGGCACCACCACCGAACGCGGCGGCGCCCGTGGCGGCCCCCGTGCCCGCACCTACCGCGCCGGCGACGCCTGTCAGCTCCATCCCGCGCTGCTGCGCCCCACCCGGGACGGCACGGCCGACGACGCCGGAGCCCCTGACCCTCCGCAGCCCGCACCAGGGCCGTCGACCCGCCGGGCTACCATCCGGCCATGACCACAGACGAAGCGACGACCACCGGCGACGCCACGACCGTCGACGAACCGAGCCGGATCGCCCACCGGCCGTTCTCCCACTGCCACTTCTGCGGTACGCCCTACCCGCCCGGCACACGCGCCTGGCCCCGCACCTGCCCCGGCTGCACCGAGATCAGCTACCGCAACCCGCTGCCCGTCGCGGTCACCGTCCTGCCCGTCACCCGCCCCGACGCCGACCCCGCCCTGGTCGTCATCCGCCGCACCATCGAGCCTGGCTACGGCGAACTCGCCTTCCCCGGCGGCTACATGGACTACGGCGAGAGCTGGCAGCAGGCCTGTGTGCGGGAACTGCACGAGGAGACCGGCATCATCGCCGACCCGGCCGAGATCACCCTGATCCACACCGCCTCCGACCCCGGCGGCCGCTTCGTCATGCTCTGCGGAATGCTCCCGGCCCGCCCGCTCGCCGAGCTGCCGCCCTCGCGCCCCACCGACGAGACCGACGGCTGGCTGCTCGCCACCGCCGACACCCCGCTCGTCTGGGACTTCCACCGCAGCGTCCTGAGCCGCTGGTTCGGCGGCGACTTCACCTCCCACTGACCTCCCGCCGGCCCCTCGCCGACCTCCCGTCCGTCCACCGGCCGACCCTGGCGCGGCGCGCGATCACATGGCATGGTCTGCACCGACAGCCCAACCGGACGGGTCTGCCACGAGCCTCCCGTCCTCACCACCGGCCGGGAGACCACCACCGTGAGCACCCCACCGCAGGACCAGCCGCTCTGGCGCCCGAACCCCGCTCGCGCCGCCGCCACCACCCTGGTGGCCTTCCAGGCCTGGGCCGCCGAACACCACGGCGCCCCGGCCGCCCCGCTCGCCCCGGCCGACGACGACCAGCAGGCCGCCCAGCGCTACGCGGACCTGCACGCCTGGTCCACCGAGGACCTCGACCGGTTCTGGACCGCGATCACCGAGTGGTTCGACGTCCGCTTCACCCAGGCCCCCGAAGCCGTCCTCGCGGACCAGGCCATGCCGGGCGCCCGCTGGTTCCCCGGCGCCCGCCTCAACTACGCCGAGCACGCCCTGCGCGCCGCCGAGGACCGGGCCAACGCCGACCGTCCCGCGATCCTCCACCTCGACGAGACCACCGAGCAGCCGGTCGTCCTCACCTGGGCCGAACTCCGCCGCCAGGTCGGCTCGCTGGCCGCCGCCCTGCGCGCCCGCGGCATCGGCCCCGGCGACCGGGTCAGCGCCTACCTGCCCAACATCCCGCAGGCCGCCGTGGCCCTGCTCGCCACCGCCGCCGTCGGCGCGATCTGGACCAGCTGCGCCCCCGACTTCGGCGCCCGCAGCGTCCTCGACCGCCTCCAGCAGCTGGAGCCCGCCGTCCTCTTCGCCATCGACGGCTACCACTACGGCGGCAAGGACCACGACCGCACCGACGTCGTCGCCGAGCTCCGCCGCGAGCTGCCCGGCCTGCACACCGTCGTCCACGTCCCGCTGCTCGGCGCCCCCGCCCCCGAGGGCGCCCTCAGCTGGGACGACCTCGTCGCCGGCGACGAGGAACCGGTCTTCGAGCCCGTGCCCTTCGACCACCCGCTCTGGGTCCTCTACTCCTCCGGCACCACCGGCCTGCCCAAGGCCATCGTCCAGAGCCAGGGCGGCATCCTGCTCGAACACCTGAAGCAGGCCGGCCTCCACCTCGACCTCGGCCCCCGGGACCGCTTCCTCTGGTACACCTCCACCGGCTGGATGATGTGGAACTTCCTGCTGGCCGGCCTCCTCGTCGGGTCCACGATCGTCACCTACGACGGCAGCCCGGGCCACCCCGACACCGGCGCCCTCTGGTCGGTCGCCGCCCGCACCGGCGCCACCGTCCTCGGCACCTCCGCCGCCTACGTGATCGCCGGCCGCAAGGCCGAGCTCCACCCCGGCCGCGACCTCGACCTCTCCGCCGTCCGCTGCATCGGCACCACCGGCTCCCCGCTCCCGCCCGACGGCTTCCGCTGGATCTACGACGAGGTCAAGCAGGACGTCTGGCTCGCCTCCGTCAGCGGCGGGACCGACGTCTGCTCCTGCTTCGTCGGCGGCGTCCCCACCCTGCCCGTGTACGTCGGCGAGATCCAGGCCCCCTGCCTCGGCGCCGCCGTCGAGTCCTGGGACGTCCAGGGCCACCCGCACACCGACACCGTCGGCGAACTCGTCGTCACCAAGCCCATCCCCTCCATGCCCACCGGCTTCTGGAACGACCCCGAGGGCACCCGGTACCACGACAGCTACTTCGACGTGTACCCCGGCATCTGGCGCCACGGCGACTGGATCACCGTGACCTCCCGGGGCACCGTCGTCATCCACGGCCGCTCCGACTCCACGCTCAACCGCCAGGGCGTCCGGATGGGCTCCTCGGACATCTACGAGGTGGTCGAGCGCCTCCCCGAGATCGCGGAGTCCCTGGTCATCGGCCTGGAGGAGCCCGACGGCGGCTACTGGATGCCGCTGTTCGTGGTCCTCGCCCCCGGAGCGGAACTCGACGAGGACGTGATCGGCCGCATCCGCACCTCGCTGCGCACCGAACTCTCCCCGCGCCACGTCCCCGACGAGGTCATCGCCGTCCGCGGCCTCCCGCACACCCTCACCGGCAAGCGGATCGAGGTCCCGGTCAAGCGCATCCTCTCCGGCACCCCGCTTGAGCAGGCCGTCAACCCCGGCTCCGTCGACCGCATCGAGCACCTGCGCTTCTTCGAGCAGCTCCGCCTCGACCGCCAGGCCTGACCGGTCCCGGCGCATGCGAAAGGGGCGTCCCCACCGTCACGGTGGGGACGCCCCTTTCACATGCGTGGAGGTCCTACTCGCCGGAGAGCACCTGCTGCGCCGCGGCGCGCGCCTCCTCGGCGCTGTCCGCGGCCCGGGCCGCCTCGGCCGCCCGGCGGCACTGCGCCAGCGTGTACTTGGCGAGCGCGGTCCGCACGTAGGGGATCGAGGCGGAACCCATCGACAGGCTGGTGACGCCCAGACCGGTCAGCACCACGGCCAGCAGCGGGTCGGAGGCCGCCTCGCCGCAGACGCCGCAGCTCTTGCCGGTCGCCCGCGCGGCGTCGGCCGACGCGGCGATCAGGTCCAGCAGGGCCGGCTGCCACGGGTCCTGGAGGCGGGCCAGCGCACCGACCTGACGGTCGGCCGCGAAGGCGTACTGCGCGAGGTCGTTGGTCCCCAGGGACAGGAACTCGACCTCCTGGAGGATCGACCTGGCACGCAGCGCGGCCGAGGGGATCTCCACCATCGCGCCGAACTTGGCGTCCAGCCCGGCCTCCCGGCACGCGGCCGCGAAGTCCCTGGCGTCCTTGCGGTCGGCCACCATCGGGGCCATCACCTCAAGGTGCACCGGCAGGCCCTCGGCCGCCGTGGCCAGCGCCTGGAGCTGGGTCCGCAGCACCTCGGGGTGCTCGAGGAGGGTGCGCAGACCGCGCACGCCCAGCGCCGGGTTCGGCTCGTCGGCCGGGGTCAGGAAGTCCAGCGGCTTGTCCGCTCCCGCGTCCAGCACCCGGACCACGACCCGGCCCTCCGGGAAGGCCTCCAGCACCTTGCGGTACGCCTCGACCTGCTTCTCCACGCTGGGAGCCTTCGCCGAGTCGTCCAGGAACAGGAACTCGGTGCGGAACAGGCCGACGCCCTCGGCGCCGTTCTCCAGCGCGGCCGGCACGTCGGCCGGGCCGCCCACGTTGGCCAGCAGCGGCACCCGGTGCCCGTCCGAGGTCTGCCCCGGGCCGGAGGAGGCGGCCAGCGCGGCCTTGCGCGCGGCGGCGGCGGCCCGCAGCTCGTCCTGCTTCTCCTGGGACGGCTCCAGCAGCACGTCGCCCGAGCTGCCGTCCACCGCGACGACGGTGCCCTCGGCGACCTCGATCGCACCGGGCAGCGCGACGACGGCCGGCACACCAAGCGCCCGCGCCAGGATGGCGCTGTGGCTGGTCGGCCCGCCCTCCTCGGTCACGAAGCCGAGCACCAGCGTCGGGTCCAGCAGCGCGGTGTCGGCCGGCGCCAGGTCCCGCGCGAACAGCACGTACGGCTCGTCGCTGTCCGGCACACCCGGCATCGGCACGCCGAGCAGCCGGGCCACGATCCGGTTGCGCACGTCGTCCAGGTCGGCGACCCGGCCGGCCAGGTACTCCCCGGCGGAGGCGAGCAGCGCCCGGTAGGCCGCGAACGCGTCGTAGACGCCGCGCTCGGCACTGCTGCCGACGGCGATCCGGCGGGAGACGTCGGCCATCAGCTCCGGGTCCTGCGCCATCAGCGCCTGGGCCTCCAGCACGGCCTGCGCCTCGCCGCCGGCCAGGTTGCCGCGCGCGATGAGGTCGGCGGCGACCGCCTCGACGGCGGCCTGGGCGCGGGCCTGCTCGCGGGGGGCGTCCTCGGTCGGGATCTGGGTGGCCGGGGGCTCCAGCACCGCCGTCCCCATGTGCCGCACCTGGCCGATCGCGACCCCGTGGCTGACACCCACGCCGCGCAGTGTCTTCTCCATGTACCTGTCTCCGCTGAGAGGAGCGGCCCCGCCGGGAACCGCTGAGTGCCGGGCCGCCCCGTCACTTCCTGCGGGGCGGGTGTGTGTCGGTGGTCGGGAGGGTCAGCTCCAGCTGAACAGCTGCTCGCCGGCCTTGGCCTCGCCGTTCTCCCGCAGGTCGACGAGCGAGCCGGCGGCCGCCTCCAGCGCCACGATCGGCGAGATCGGCGACTTGCCCGCGGCCTCGACGGCGGCCGGGTCCCACTTGATGACGGCCTGACCGCGGGTCACCGTGTCGCCCTTGTTGACGAGCAGCTCGAAGCCCTCGCCGTTGAGCTGAACGGTGTCGATCCCGAGGTGGGTCAGCACACCGTGGCCCTCGGCGTCCACGACGACGAACGCGTGCGGGTGCATGGAGACGACCACGCCGTCCACCGGGGCGACCGCCGTGGTCTGCTCGCGGACCGGGTCGATCGCGGTGCCGGGGCCGACCATCGCACCGGAGAACACCGGGTCGGGCACGCCCGCGAGCCCCACGATCTTGCCGGTCAGCGGCGACGTCACAGTGGTCATGGTTGTGCCTCCCAAGTGCGCAGTACAGCTAGCGGCCGCGAGGAGCGGCACGACGATCAACTGAAGCCTAAATCATGTCAACTGCGGACATCTGTTGACATTCCCGGGCGAAGACCCGCCCTCGCCTACCTGTCGGCCGGCGGCCCACCAGCCCGCGAGTGGTCTAGTCCTCTCGGCCGGTGCGCCGCACTCTACAGGCATCTTGGCGAATCGAGGCCATTGCTGTATATGCTCGCGAGAGCAACAAATCATGCCGCCGTCCGGAGGACTCCGGGTGCGCCCGATTCGCGCTGCGGCAGGCGACCCGCTATGGTTGGTCGAGTCGCCGCAACGTGGCGGTTAACACCAGATTTCGGATGCTAAAAGCCCCGGTAAACGGAGCGGAAAGCGTCTGATAAGCTTGAAACACGAAAGAACGAAGCCCGGAGGGTCTGCTGGAAGGCAGTCCGAAGGAAGCGTCCGTTCCTTGAGAACTCAACAGCGTG
>NZ_JBIVUM010000031.1:0-74703 GCF_044757205.1 Kitasatospora sp. NPDC091335
GCTATTTCTGGGGTTTTGTGTGGTCTGTTGTGTGTGTTGGTGTTGTTGTTTTCGTGGTTTTCTCCCTCGGTCGCGGCGCCGCGGGGGGGGGGGGGGGCCCCGGGGCGGGCGCCCCCCCCCCCCACTGCCGGGTTTCAGTGCTGGTGGCCGCCGGCCTCCCCGGTGTGTTCGGCGGTGGGTGCGGGGGCGGCCGGGGCCGCGGCGCCGTTCGTGGTGACGGTGAACGCCGCCGTGCGGACGGTGTCCTGGTGCTTGAAGTCCAGGAAGAGCCGGTAGCTGCCGGTGCTCGGGGCGGTGGTGGTGAAGCCGATCTCCGGGCCCGGGGCGCTGGTGTCCGGGTGGACGTGGAGGTACGCCAGGTCGCCGGCGCGCAGCGCGACGAGGTGGCCGTACGCGCCGAGGTAGGGCTGGAGGTCGGTGACCGGCTTGCCGTCCTTGCTGACGCTCAGGGTGAGCGGGCCGCTGCGGCCGGGGGTGAGGTCGCCGCCCAGGGTGACGGTGTAGCCGTCGACGGTGACGGTGCGGCCGGTCTCCGGCAGCGGGGCGGGCCGCAGGTCGCCCGCGGCGTGCAGGTCGGCGCCGAGGGTGAGTCCCTCACTCGCCCCGGCCGGGGTGAAGTCCGCGAAGACCCGGTACTCGCCGGCGGCGGGGACGGCGGTCGGGGCGCTCCAGGTGCCGTCGGCGGCCAGGGTCGGGTGCAGGTGCTGGAAGGTCGACAGGTCGCGCGGGGCGACGATCAGGTGCAGGTCCTTCTCGTGCTGCTGCTGGTAGGCGGTGACCGGCTTGCCGTCCGTGCCGAGGATGCGGAAGCGCAGGTCGGTGGGGGAGCCGGCGGTCACGAAGGGGTTCTCGACGCTGAGGGTGTAGCCGCGCTCGGAGACCTGGAGCCCGCCGGGCAGGTGTTCGGCGGCCGCGCCGCCTCCCGTGCCGCTTCCTGGGTGCCCGGTGTGTGAGGCGGGCTTGGCCGCGGGGCCGCTGCCGGTGGCGTGGCCGACGCCGAGGGCGAGGCCGAAGGCGGCGGCGAGTCCGGCGGCGAAGGCGGTGATGCGCAGCGGGGTGTTCATGGCGGTCTCCTGGGATGTTCGAAGGGGAGGGGGTCAGGCCCGCATGAGCCGGGCGATGGCCTGCGAGGCCTCGGCGACCTTGGCGTCCGCCTCGGCGCCGCCGGCCGCGATGGCGTCGTGGACGCAGTGGGCGAGGTGGCTGTCGAGCAGTTGCAGTGCGACGGACTGGAGGGCCTTGGTGGCGGCCGAGACCTGGGTCAGCGTGTCGATGCAGTAGGTGTCGGTGTCGACCATGCGCTGGAGGCCGCGGATCTGGCCCTCGACGCGGCGCAGTCGGCGCAGGAGCTGGTCCTTGTCGGCGTGGTAGCCGGCCATGCGGGGCCTCCTCGGGGTTCCGGTGAGCGGCCTGTGGGGGGCGGGTGCGCCCTGCGGCTCGATGCCCACGAGTGAATACCCTATGGGGGTATCAAGTCAAGCGGATCGCCGTCCCTGAAAAATACCGGCAGGGGGTATCCGGCAGGGCTTGCCGTTGATACCCCTCAGGGGTATAAATGAACCCGGCACCGCCCGATACCCCACCAAGGTATGAAGGCCCGGCCACCGAAACCGCAGGACGACGTCACGAGGAGCGACGATGACTACGCAGGCACCCGCCTCAGCGGAGGTGGAACTCTCGATCGGCGGAATGACGTGCGCCTCGTGCGCGGCCCGCATCGAGAAGAAGCTCAACCGGATGGACGGGGTCACGGCCAGCGTCAACTACGCGACCGAGAAGGCGAAGGTCTCCTTCGAGGACGGCGTCGAGGTCACCGACCTGATCGCCACCGTCGAGGCCACCGGCTACACCGCCGCGCTGCCCAAGCCCCCGGCCGGGGAAGGGGGCGCGGGCGCCGTGCAGGCCGAGCCGGCCGACGAACTGGCCCCGCTGCGCCAGCGGTTGTTCACCGCGGTGGCCCTCGCCGTGCCGGTGATCGCGATGGCGATGGTGCCGGCCCTCCAGTTCGACAACTGGCAGTGGCTGTCGCTGACCCTGGCCGCCCCGGTCGTCACCTACGCCGCCTGGCCGTTCCACCGGGCCGCGTTCACCAACGCCCGGCACGGCGCCGCGACCATGGACACCCTGGTTTCGCTCGGCACCACCGCCGCGTTCCTCTGGTCGCTGTGGGCGCTGTTCCTCGGCGACGCCGGGATGCCGGGCATGCGGCACGGCTTCGAGTTCACCATCGCCCGCAGCGACGGCTCGTCCAACATCTACCTGGAGGCGGCGGCCGGCGTCACCGCGTTCATCCTGGCCGGCCGCTACTTCGAGGCCCGCTCCAAGCGCACCGCGGGGGCCGCTCTCAAGGCGCTGCTGGAACTGGGCGCCAAGGACGTGACGGTGCTGCGTGGCGGGGGAGAGGTGCGCATCCCGATCGCGGACCTCGCGGTGGGCGACCGCTTCGTGGTCAGGCCCGGCGAGAAGATCGCCACCGACGGAGTGGTGGTCGAGGGCGCCTCGGCGGTGGACGCCTCGATGCTGACCGGCGAGTCCGTCCCGGTCGAGGTCGGGATCGGTGACGGCGTCACCGGCGCCACCGTCAACGCGGGCGGCCGGCTGGTGGTCGAGGCGACCAGGGTCGGCGCGGACACCCAACTGTCAAGGATGGCCCGGCTGGTGGAGGACGCGCAGAACGGCAAGGCCGCCGCGCAACGCCTCGCGGACCGGATCTCCGCGGTCTTCGTGCCGATCGTGATCACCCTCGCGGTGGCCACCCTCGGCTACTGGCTGGGCACCGGCGAGGGCTGGACCGCCGCCTTCACGGCCGCGGTGGCCGTGCTGATCATCGCCTGCCCCTGCGCCCTGGGCCTGGCCACCCCGACCGCCCTGCTGGTCGGCACCGGCCGCGGCGCCCAGCTCGGCATCCTGATCAAGGGCCCCGAGGTGCTGGAGTCCACCCGCAAGGTCGACACCGTCGTCCTGGACAAGACCGGCACCGTCACCACCGGCCAGATGACCCTGCTCGCCGTCCACACCGCCGGCACCGCCACCGAGGCCGAGGTGCTGCGCCTGGCCGGAGCCCTGGAGCACGCCTCCGAGCACCCGATCGCCCGGGCGATCGCCACCGCCGCCGCGAAGGCCGGCGAACTGCCCGCCGTCGAGGGCTTCGAGAACGTCCCCGGCCTGGGCGTCCAGGGCGTGGTGGACGGCCACGCCGTGGTCGCCGGCCGGGAGGCCCTGCTGAACGAGTGGTCGCAGCACCTGCCCGAGGCGCTGGCCGAGGCCAAGCGCACCGCCGAGGCGGCCGGCCGCACCGCGATCGCGGTCGGCTGGGACGGCGAGGCGCGGGCCGTGCTGGAGGTCGCCGACGCGGTCAAGCCGACCAGCGCCGAAGCGATCGGCAAGCTGCGCGCCCTGGGTCTCACCCCGGTGCTGCTGACCGGCGACAACAAGCTGGTCGCCGAGGCCGTCGCGGCCGAGGTCGGCATCGCGCCGGAGCACGTGATCGCCGAGGTCATGCCGCAGGACAAGGTCGAGACCGTCAAGCGGCTCCAGGCCGAGGGCAAGGTCGTGGCGATGGTCGGCGACGGTGTCAACGACGCGGCCGCCCTCGCCCAGGCCGACCTGGGTCTGGCGATGGGCACCGGCACCGACGCCGCGATCGAGGCCGGCGACCTCACCCTGGTCCGCGGCGACCTGCTGGCCGCGGCGGACGCCATCCGGCTCTCCCGCCGCACCCTCGGCACCATCAAGAGCAACCTCTTCTGGGCCTTCGGTTACAACGTCGCCGCCCTGCCGCTGGCCGCGGCCGGGCTGCTCAACCCGATGATCGCCGGGGCCGCGATGGCCTTCTCCTCGGTCTTCGTGGTCGGCAACAGCCTCCGGCTGCGCCGCTTCCGCTGAACACCGCCCCACCACAGGGCCGAGGCCCCGGGACCCCGCCGTCAGGGTTCCGGGCCTCGGCGTGTCCCGGCTCCGCAGGGCGGAGAGGCCCACGCGATCACCCACCGCCGTCTGCCCCCTGGCCGACCTGCGCGGATCGGCGGGGAGCCGGGGAGTTAGAGTCCGACCCATGGACGAAGACACCGCACTCCGGCACCGGATCGCCGGCCTCCTGCCGGACGACGCCGCCCAGCGCGTCAGGGACTGCTGGGCGATCGGGGAGCAGGAGAGCGGGCTCGGTCTGTTGGTCGAGGGCCTGCTGGCCCGCCAGATCCCGATCGGCGGCGCGGACCGCGCGCAGATCTCCGTGCTCGCCGAGGAGTGGGGAGAGCGCGAGCGGCTCACCCCCGGCCTCCTGCGCTGCCCGGGCGACGGCGCGCCCGCCCCGGTACGGCTGCTGGACGGCGAGCGCGACGAGGCCGAGGTGGTGACGGGCTGGAGCGAGCCGGAGCTGGCCGGCCTGGTGCTGGTGCCGTGGATCGGCTGCACCCGCTGCGGCCGGACCCTGCTGCGCGCCCACCGCTGGGAGCCCTGGGACGACTACTCGTACCGCGCCGAGCACTACGTGATCAGCACCCCGGACGGCGACCGGGCGCAGCGGATCCTCCCGCAGGACGCCGCCGGGGCGGCCTTCGCCGAACTGCTCCACGGCTGCCAGGGCCATGGGCCGGCCCAGGGCTGACCCCGGACCGACCCCGGACCGGCCCCGCGCTAAGCCCCTTCCGGCAGCTCCACCGCCTGCCAGCGGTACGCCGCGTCCTCCTGCCACACCTGCAACTCGCCCTCCACCACGGCCGCCAGGCAGAGCCGCCAGTCGTCGCCCATGGCGAGCGCGACCCTGGTGGCCGGGCGCAGCGTGGGCCGCCACCAGCGCGGCCGGCGGGAGGCGCCGCCGGCCGGAAGCCGCAGGCGTACGCCGCCCGCTCCGGCCAGGGCGACGGTCGGGCCGCCGCGGTGGCCCACCATGGCGATGCCGAGCGAGGGCTCCCCGTCGCCGATCTCGGTGCCCGCCCCGGCCGCGCCCGCCCCGGCTGTGCCCGCCAGTGCCGCGCCCGCCCCGGCGCCGCCGAGGGCGTGCAGCTGGACCGAGCCGTCCGGCCGCAGCGTGGCCGCCCGCGGACCGGCGGAGGTACGGGCCAGCGCCCCGGCCCGCAGCGGTCCCGCCGGGCCCACCGGCAGGGGCGGTTCGGCGGTGCCGGGCCGCCAGCTCAGCGCCCGCTCGCGGTGCTCGACCAGCAGCAGCCAGGAGCCGGGCCGCTCCTCCTCGGCGGCGAGCACCCGGTCGGCCGGGCAGCCGGGGTGCTCCTGGCCGGTGAGGGTGCGGCCGGGCTCCCAGCGGTAGCTGCGCAGAGCCCCGCCGACCGCCGTCCAGGCCGTCAGCCCGCCACCCGAACCGACCCCGCCCGCAAGGCCGTTGACCCCGCGCGCGGCCTCCCACCAACCCGCCGCCGTGCCGACCCACAGGGTGCCGCCGCGGTCCTCGGCGCAGACCACCAGCTCGCCCTGGCCACCTGCCCAGCCCGCCGCCAACTCCCGTACGGGGCCCGGCCCCTGGCCGCCGGGAAGCCGCCGGCCCCGCCGCCCGGGGCCGGCCAGCGCGGTGCCGTCCGCGCCGCCGGTGACCAGCAGCGGCCGCCCGGCCGGGTCCGGCAGCACGGCCAGGCCCGCGGTGCGGGCCACCGGCCGGTGGGCGCGCAGCAGTTCACGGCCCCGGGCGACCCACGGGCCGAGCGGGGAGGGCCGGCGGTCCGGCTCGCGGGCCAGTGGCTCGCAGGCCCAGCGCGCCAGCTGCTCGCCGTAGCCCGCCGCCAGCAGTTCGGCACGGGCCTGCTCGGCGGCCAGCCGGTGGTCGAGGCGGCCGTGGTCGGGCAGCAGCAGGGTGCGGGCGAGGGTGCCGACCGCGAACAGGTCCTTGGCGGTGGTCGGGAAGCCGCCCACCTGCTCGGCCTCCGGTGGGACGTGCCCGGGAGTGAACACCGCGACGGTCAGGGCGTGGTCGAGCGGGGCGAGGAAGGTCAGGTCGATCAGCTTGACCTGCCCCTGCTCGTCCACCAGGACGTTGGCGGGGGAGATGTCGCGGTGCACCCAGCGCTTGCGGTGCAGCTCGTCGACGATCCGGCAGAGCCGGCTCAGCACCTCGGCCACCGCCGGGGGGCCGCCGCGCTGGCCGCGCGCCCAGGTGTGCAGCGGCACGCCCTCCACCCAGGGCGAGATCTGGTAGCCGAGCAGCGCGCCGCCGGGCGCGCCCCCGGGGCGGTGCGGGGAGGGGCCGAGCAGGAAGCTGGGCACCACCAGGTCGGTGACGTCCAGCCGGTGCGCGTTGTGCGAGACGTCGTCCCAGCGGCCCAGCCAGCGCCGCACCTCGGCCGGGTCGCGCTCCAGCATGATCTTCGCGGCGACCAGCTCCTTGCGCCCGTTGTGCCCGGTACGGACCGCCCGCCACACCTCGGCCTCACCGCCCCGGTGGTGGAATTCCAGGAGTTCGAACTGCTCCGGGTCGAACTCCGGCCCGAACCGGAGGCCGGGCACCCAACGCGACTGCGACACACGACCCCCGAGGCTTCCGACCGCTGTTGACGTGCTTGCCGACGCGCTGCCGGCACGCCGCTGGAGATGCTGCCGAACGTGCCGTCGTGATGCCCAGGATAGTGCTCTTTCCTGTTCGTCCGTCCGATCGAGGGCCTATTCTGATGGCGCCCGAGCAACATCACGACACGACGTCAACTCATGATCGCCCGAACCTCGTTGACCACGAAGCGGGCGGCAAGCGAACACAGGGGGACGGCGCATGGCGCTGATAGCGGTGCTGCTGGTCGTGGCGGCACTGGCGGGTGCGGCCGTCGTCGTCCTGGCCCGCCGACGGACCCTGGACGCCGCCGCGGCGGCCAGGGCACTGGCCGCGGCCGCCGAACGGCTGGCCGCGGGAAAGGCCGCCCAGGCCCGCCGCCGCTACGCCCGGCTGGCCCGCCGGCTCGCCGACGGGACCGGGGAACTGCGCGTCCAGCGCGGCCTCGCCCTGCTCGGCCAGGCCGAGGCCACCATCCCCACCGGCGACCAGCAGGCCACCCTCGCCCTGCACCGCGAAGCCTTCCCGCTGCTCGCCGACCCGGCCGGACAGATACCCCGGTGGAGCCTGCGCCGCCTCGCCGATGAGCGGATGCGGGCCCCCGACGGCGACCTCGGCCCGGTGCTCGCCTTCCTCCGGGCCACCGCCGCGGGCGCCGAGCCCGGCGAGGAGGCCGAGGCCGTCGCCCGTACCGTCGACTGGCTGCAACAGCGCTGCCGGGACGGCGACACCGGGCAGCGCGACCACGCCACCGCCCAGGCGCTCGCCGCCCTTCCGGGACCGGACTGGCCGGTGCTCGCCCGGGCCGCCCTGCTGAACGCCACCGACCGGGCCGCCGAGGCCGAGGCCCTGCTCGCCGCCGCGGCCCCCTCCGGCAGCGGCGAACTCTGGTTCCGCTGGGGCGCCCAGCTCTACACCCTGCACCGTGACGAACCCGCCGTCACCGCCTTCGACGAGGCCCTGCGCCGCGGGGCCGGCGCCCCCTCCCCGTGGGGGCGCGGCCAGGCCCTGCGCACCGACACCCTGCTCTTCCGCGGCCTGGCCCGCCAGCGCCTCGGCGCCACCGGGGAGGCCTGGGGCGACCTCGCGGCCGCCGCCGACGAGAGCCCGGCCGACCCCCGCCCCCGCTACGCCCTCGGTCGGCTGGCCCTGCTGCTCGGCGCCGACGAACAGGCCGGGGAGCAGTTCACCGCCGCCCTGACCGTCCTACCCTCCTTCGCCCCGGCCCGGTTCGGGCTCGCCCTGGTGCACGAACGGGCCCAGCGCCCCGCCGAGGCGGCCGCCGACTACCGGGCCGGCCTCGGCCGGGCCCCCGAGTGGCGCCCCGCCCGGGTCAGGCTCGGCGCCGCCCTGCTCGCCGCCGGGCAGGCCGAGGAGGCCGAGCCCGTCCTGCGCGCCGAAGCCGACACCGAACCGGGCAGTCGCTGGACCACGATCGCCGCCTTCCACCACGGCCTCGCCCTCGCCCGCACCGACGACCCGGCCGGCGCCCTCGCCCGCTGGGAACCGCTGGACGACCAGGACCTGCACCCCCGCCAGGGCCTCGCCCGCGACCGGCTCGCCCGCACCCGACTGGCCACCGACCCGACGGCCGCCCGCGCACTCTGGCAGCAGGCCGCCGCCGAAGACCCGGCCGCCCCCGGCTACCGCGCCGCGCTGCGCGAGGCCGCCCTGCGCGAGGCGGCCCACCTGCTGGTCACCGGCCGCGACCACGCCGAACCACGCCGCCTGGCCGCCGCCGCGCTCACCCTCGCCGACACCCTGCCCGGCGCCCTCACCCGTAGGCAGTCCAGGTTGCGCGCCGCCCTCGCCCTGGCCGAGGGCACCCCGCAGCCGGTCACCGGCCTGCTCGACGCGGGCGGCGGCCTGCGCGACCGCTACCACCTGGCCGCCGTCGCCCTGCTGGCGGGCCGTCCGGCGCAGACGATCGCCCTGCTCGGCCCGCCCGACCCGGCCGGCGACCCGGCGATCGCCCGGCTGCGCGCCCTGCTCGCCGAACGGGCCGGCAACTGGGCCGCCGCACTGGACTGGTACCGGCACTTCCTGTGCTCCGGCACGGCCCCCGCACGGGAGCCGATCGGCGACTGCGCACGCTGTGAGCGCCCCGCCACCGGCAGCTGCGGCGGCTGCGGCCGCGAGGCCTGCGCCGACCACCTGCACGCCCCCGCGGGCGCCGCCTCGCCGCGCTGCGAGCGCTGTGCCGCCCCCGCCCTGCGCGCCGTCCTCGACTGCGCCCGCCGGGCCGGCACTCCCGAGCAGGCCGAACCCGTGCTCGCCGACTGGGCCGAGGCGCTCGGTGAGGCCGCCGCCGAGCCCGTCCGGCTCGACCTCGCCCTGCTGCGCGCCGAACTCGGCCGCCTGGACGAGGCGTTGGACGGTCTGCCCGCGGACGCCCGGGCGGCCCGGGCCGCCGTGCTGGTCCGCCGGGCCGGCGCCGCCCTCGCCGCCGGACAGCCCGGCCGGGCCGCCGTGGACCTGCGACAGTCCCTCGACCTCGCCCCCGGCACCGCCCACCAGGCGGCGGGCGGTGCGCTGGCCCTGCTCGCCGAGCACGAGGCGCACCAGGCCGCCGTCGACGGCCGCCACCGGGAGGCCTGGGAGGCCTACCGCGACCTGCTGTGCGAGGACCCGGCCCACCCCCGGCTGCTGCACGCGCTCGGCCTGGCCGGCTACCGGCTCGCGGCCGGCTCCGGCGGTTCCGGCCGCTCCGACGACGCCACCGGATCCGATGCCCCGACAGTGTCCGAGGAGAGCATCTGGTCCTGGACGCTCGGCTGCCTGGTCGCCGCCCTGCACCAGCCCGACCTGTGGGCCGAGTCCGCCCGGATCACCGGCCGCACCCCGGAACCGCAACGGCTGGCCGCCGCCAGGACCGGACTGCTCGACCGCCTCCGCGACGACCTGCGCGTCCTGGACCGGGCCGCCGGGCGCAGCGGCGACGAGGTCGACGCCTGGACCCTGCGCCTCGGCATGGAGGCGCACAGCGCGGACGCCTTCGCCCAGGAGCCCGTCCGGATCACCCTGCCGGGCCGCCCGGCCCGCCGGCTCGCGCTCGGCCCCACGCTCGACCGGCTGCTGCGCACCGAGCCCGGACCGGCCGGCTGGGCCGAGGCCTTCGAGCAGGCCGTACGGGCCTGGCGGCGCCCCGCCGACCCGGACGGCCCCGAGGCGCCCGCGCTCACCCTCGCCCTCGGCCTGTTCGGCGACCTCGGCCCGCAGCGCTACCTGCGGTTCCAGGGGCGGCAGGCCGCCGCCGTCACCGCCCTGGACGCGGTGCCCGAGCAGCGGCGTGGCGAGGAGTGGCAGGAGCTGATCGGCGAGTCCCTGGTCAGCCAGGCCCGCGAGCACCACCGCAACCAGGACTGGCGCGAGGCCCTGGACAGCCTCACCCGCGCCCGCTCCGTCCCCGGCGCCAGGCTGCCCGCCGACACCGTCGCGATAGCCGCCGAATCCGGCGTCCGGGCCGCCCGCGCCCTGCTGAAGAGCAGCATGGACGACCAGGCCGGCGCCGCGGAACTCCTGGAGAAGGCCCTGGCGCTGGCCCCCGACGACCCCGAGGTGCGCGGCGACCTCGGCGCCACCTACGCGCAGTGGGCACGCAAGATCAACAACGAGGACAAGGACTACCGCCGGGCCCTCGCCCTGCTGGAGAAGAGCACGGAGCTGGCCCCGGACGACCCGACCGCCCGGCACTTCCTGGAGGCCGCCCTCGGCAACCGGGCCGGCGAACTCAGCAGCCCCGACGCCACCGACGCGGAGCTGGAGGAGGCCGCCGAGGCCTGGCGGTCGCTGATCGCACTCAACCCCGACCCGGACCACCGGATCGGCCTCGCCTTCGTGCTGCGCCACCTCGCCCGCTCCGCCGCCTTCGCCGACGACCGGGTGCGCGCCGTCGAGCGGATGGCCGAGGCCCTGGACGCCGACCCGGAGTGGGAGGGCGAGGTCGAGCACGAGGCCCCCCGGCGGGTCTCGGTGATGCTCGCCAACTACGTGGTGGACGCCATGCAGGAGGAGACGTTCACCGCCCAGTGCGCGATGCTCAAGAAGGCCAGGTCCTACGACGACTCGGTGGAGATCCGCCGGCTGATGGTCAGCGTCTGGCGCGGCGAGGCGATCAGCCAGTACGAGGCCCGCCGCTACCCGATGGCGATCGACCTGCTGGAGGAGGCGCTCCACCTGTCACGGACGCCGGAGGACACCGGAAAGCTGCATCGCGAACTCGGCATCGTCTACGGCTCGTACGCCGTCCAGCAGGCCAACGCCCGCAAGCTGCCCCAGGCCCGCGAGCTGGCTCGCAAGGCCGTCAACCACAGCCCGCGCGACGCGGACCTGCGAGCCATGCAGAGCCGGATCAACTCGCTCTACTGACGGCAACCGCACGGCAGTTGGAGGCGTCGTAGACCGTACGCCGCGACCACGCCGCAGCCCTCCCCGTCACCCGAGCCGTCCCAGCCTCGTGAGCCGTCCCCGTCGCCCGAACCGTCCCCGTCACCGTGAGGAGAGAGACCGCCCGCCATGCCACTGCACGAACCGTCGCCGTACGAGGTCCTGGGCATCCCGCTCACGGCCGGGGTACGCGAGATCAACCTCGCCGTCGGACCGGCGATGCGGGCCGGCCGGTACAGCCGCCAGCAGATCCAGGAGGCCGCCGCGCTGCTGCGCAACCCGGACCGGCGTCTGGAGGCGGACCTCCAGCAGCCGCTGCCGCCGGAGCCGGTCGACCAGGCCGCCGAGTTGCTCGCCCCCGCGCTCGCCGAACCACTGCTGGTCATCGAGCGCCCGCCGCTGCCGCCCGCCGATCTGTCCGCCCTCCACCGCGCCGAACTGGCCGCCGACTTCGCCGAACCCGCTCCGGGCGGCGCCGACCCCGAACCGCCCGTCCCCGCCCGCTACGCGGCGGACCTGTCCGTGCTGCCGCAGATCGAGGTTCCGGAATGACCGACGCACCCACCTCCGCCGCGCCCGCCTCAGAGGCAGCCACCTCGGAGGTAGCCACCGCATCCCCGCTCGACGGCCACCGGCGGCTGGAGGTCCCACCCGGCGTCGAGGACGTCGACCTGGAGCAGACCTTCGGCCGGCTGCTCTTCCGGGCGTCCCTGCTGGAGAGCAAGCTGACGGAGCAGAAGCAGAGCGCCCGGGCCGAGCAGCGCGAACTGCTGGGCATCCTGGTCGAGGTGGACGACGCGCTCGGCGCCCTCGGCCTGGACCGCGAGCTGGTGGCGCTCGGACGCGGCGTCGGCATCGAGGCCACCCGGCGGCGGCTGCTCGGACAGCTCGCCAGGGCCAGGGTGCGGCCGATGCGCCTGGAGGGCATGACGGCGGACCCCGGCCTGACCGAGATCGTGGGCACCGAGGCCAGGGCCGGGGTGGCGCCGGAGACGGTGGTACGGACGGTGGTGACCGGGTTCTTCTGGGGAGACGAGGTGCTGCGCCGGGCCCAAGTGGTGGTCGCCGCACCGGAGTCGCATCCTGAGCCTGAGCCTGAGCCTGAGCCGGAGACAGGGCCGGAGCCTGAGCCGGAGGCGGGGCAGGCGGCGGTCGCGGCCGAGGCGGACTCGCCGCTCCCGGAGCCCGCGGTGACCGCGGTGCCGGTCGAGCCCCAGGCCGTCGAACCCGAGACGTCCGAGGCGCCCGAGGCCGTCGAGCCCACCACCGTCGCCGCGCCGGTCACCCGCGTCCAGCCCAGGACGACCCCGCCCCGGGCCCGCCGCCAGGGCAAGACCGTGGCCAAGCAGGCCAGGCAGGCCAAGCAGGCCAAGCGCAAGAAGTAGCCAGGACCACGAGGGGCAAGAGGGGAACGACATGTACCGCACACTCGGCATCGACCTGGGCACCACCAACTCGGTGGTGGCCCACCTGCGCCGGGGCGAGCCGGAGATCATCTTCAACCGGCAGAACCAGGAGGCCACGCCCTCCGTGGTCGGCAGCGGCCGGAAGGGCGAGCTGCTGGTGGGTTCCACCGCGCGCAGCCGCACCGCCATCGACGGCGCCAACGTGATCCGCTCGGTCAAGCGCTTCATGGGCCGCAAGTTCAAGGACCCGCAGGTCCAGGCGGCCCTGAAGGAGGTCGACTACAAGGTCACCGCCGGCACCGACGGCGACGTCAACGTCTGGTTCAACGACCGCTCGTACACCCCGATCGAGATCTCCGCGATCATCCTGCACCGCCTCAAGGAGGACGCCGAGCAGCGTTTCGGCGAGCCCTTCCACCGGGCCGTCATCACCGTCCCCGCCTACTTCGGGGAGCGGCAGGTCGCGGCGACCCAGGAGGCGGGCCGGATGGCCGGCCTGCACGTGCTGCGGATCATCAACGAGCCGACCGCCGCCGCCCTGGCGTACGGGATCACCTCCGAGGCCGGCGACGAGGGCAGGACCGTCCTGGTCTACGACCTCGGCGGCGGCACCTTCGACATCTCCATCCTGCTGCTGGTGCCGGGTTCGGTCTCGGTGCTCGGCATCGAGGGCGACAACCTGCTCGGCGGCGACGACTTCGACCGCGCGATCACCACCGCGCTGCTGGAGGACATCCGCGAGGAGTACGGCTCGGACTACCAGCCCGACCTGCGCGACCGTCCGAAGATCGCCGGCACCGCCGAGACGATCAAGATCGAGCTCTCCAACCAGGAGTCCTCCGAGGTCATCCTGCCCGGTCTGGGCGCCGGACAGCTGGTGCTGGAGACGGAGTTCGAGCGGGCCCGCTTCGAGGAGCTGATCGAGGCCCGGATCGAGCGGACCATCGAGCTGACCCACAAGGCCATCATGCAGGCCAACCTGACCGTCGGGGACATCGACGAGGTGGTGCTGGTCGGCGGCTCGACCGCGATCCCGCTGGTCGCCCGGCGGCTCGGCGAGGTGTTCGGCCCGCGCCGGATCCGGCGCGGCGTCAACCCGATGCAGTGCGTGGCGCTCGGCGCGGCCGTGCAGTCCGCGCTGGTCGGCGAGGTGGAGTGCGCCGAGTGCCGGGCCCCCGGCGACCTGTCCGCCTCCAACTGCGCCAACTGCGCCACCACCCTGCTCGGCGGTGCCAGGGTCTCCTGCCCCGCCTGTCACGTCCCGGTCGACGCCGACGCCGCCGCCTGCCCCAAGTGCGAGCAGCAGCTGGGCGGTTCGGGCGGCAGCGGGGTCTCCGTCCCGCAGCAGGGCCGGACCACCACCGTGCTGCACGGCGACAACTGCCCGCGCTGCGGCACCCCGGCCGCCGCCGGCGTCACCGCCTGCGAACTGTGCGGCGAACCACTCGGCTCGGGCGCCCCCGGCCAGACCAGGGCCGCCACCACCGCCGCCGAGGACGTCGGCCTGCGCTGCGGCTCCTGCGGCCTGGTCAACCCGCCCGGCTGCGAGGTCTGCCCCGGCTGCGGCGAACTGGCGCAGGTCACCAACCCGTTCGACATCACCCCGAAGAACCTCGGCATCGAGCTCAACGACGGCCGCCTCGCCGTCATCATCCCCAAGAACACCAGCTACCCGACGAGTTCACCGGTCAGCCGGGAGTTCGTGGTGTCCGGCAGCGGCCGGCAGCGGCTGGAGGTCGCGGTCTACGAGGGCGAGCACGAGATCGCCCAGCAGAACGAGCTGATCGGCCACCTCACCCTGCGGCTGCCCGAGGGCCTGGGCGGCCGGACCCCGGTGGAGGTCGCCTTCGGCCTCGACCGCGACCGCACCATCACCCTGTCGGTGCGGATCCAGGGCGGAGCCGAGAAGACCGTCAAGCTGGAGCGGGTGACGCTCGACCCCGAGCTGAAGGTGCAGGTCGAGGAGCAGCAGCGGCAGATCGAGACCTTCACCGACCGCTGGGGCGGCGAGCTGACGGAGGCCGAGATGCGCGAGGCCCAGCGCATGATGGACTCCCTGGACGACCTGGCGGCCGGGCAGACCCGCGGCCGGTCGGTGGACGCGGCGCTGGAGCTGGCGCAGCAGCAGCTGAAGGCCCAGCGCTGGGTGCGCAGCTCCGAGGCCTACCTGAGCCTGTTCATCCACTACTGCGAGAAGCACCTCGATCCGAGCGACCTGGACCGGCTGCGGTCGGTGGCCGCCGAGCTGCGGCTGCGCCGCGAGGCCGCCGACTGGGAGGGCGCGATGCGCGCGGCCCAGAAGGCGGACGAGCTGTGCGACGCGCTCGGCCACACCATGCGGATGCTCACCATGTGCAACGTCTACGTGACCCAGAACATGGTCTCGCCCGCCCTGGGCCAGCTGATCATGGCCGAGCTGCGCGGACTGGACGCGGCCGTGGAGGCGCCCAACATGGCGGAGGTCAACACCCACATGTCGAACCTGCTGGCCCTGTACGCGCAGGCGCAGCGGGAGCTGGGCAGCGAGCCGGCCCAGGAGTCGCTCGGCCCGGTCCGTCCGGAGGAGGCGGGGCCGCGATGAGCGCCGTGGAGGCCCTGAGCGCGCCGGAGGTGTCCTGCCCGCTGTGCAGGGTCCCGGCCGCCCCGGAGAGCCTGCGCTGCCCGTCCTGCCGGGAGGACCTGTCCGTGCTGTTCCGGCTGCGTTACGCCGGACGGATCGACTACAACCGGGCGCTGGACGCCCTGGCGGCCGGGGACGGGGCCCTCGCCCTCGGGCTGCTGCACCGGGCGGTGGCGGCCGAACCGGGGCTGTCCCCGGCCCGGGAGCTGCTGGAATCACTGAGCGTCGCCGCTCCCTCGGCGGCGGCGTCGGTGGGCCGGGAGGGCGACACGCCCCAGGACGGGTCAATCCGGCGTGCGGAGGAGCGGATCGCTTGTGATCGTGAGCGAGTGTGATCGTCACACATCGACTCGCCGTGCTCACAAGGAGTGACGCAATGCGTATGCGTACCACCTTCGCCGCCACCGCCCTCGCCGCGGCCGCGGTCCTCGCCGGTGCCGGGACCGCCGCCGCCGGAAGCGCCACCGCCAACGGTGCCGCCATCGGCTCGCCCGGTATCCTCTCCGGCAACCTGATCCAGGTCCCGGTCAACCTGGAGGCCAACGTCTGCGGGAACTCGATCAACATCATCGGGCTCCTGAACCCGGCCTTCGGCAACATCTGCGTCAACGAGTGACCCCGCGCGCCGGGGCCGTCCGTCGAACCCGACGGGCGGCCCCGGCGCCGTGTCCGTACCCCCGTTCGGGGGTGGCGGACGGCTGTCGGGGCCGGGACCATGGTCCCCGTCCCGCACCGCCGTCTCCAGGAGCCAGCCCGTGCCGACCACGCCGATCCCGCGCAGCTACGCCTCCGGCACCTCGGACGTCCCGCTGCTCGGCGACACCATCGGGGAGAACCTCGACCGTGCGGTGCGCGCCTTCCCCGACCGCGACGCCCTGGTCGACCGGGCCACCGCCCGCCGCTGGACCTACGCCGAACTCGCCGCCGACGTCGACGCCCTCGCGCTCGGCCTGCTGGAGCTCGGGATCGCCAAGGGGGACCGGGTCGGCATCTGGGCGCCCAACTGCGCCGAGTGGACGCTCACCCAGTACGCCACCGCCAAGCTCGGCGCGATCCTGGTCACGGTCAACCCGGCCTACCGCGCCCACGAGCTGGAGTACGTGCTGAACCAGGCCGGCCTGCGCGTGCTGGTCGCCGCCGAGCGCTTCAAGACCTCCGACTACGCCGGGATGATCGAGGAAGTCCGGCCCCGCTGCCCCGAGTTGGAGCGCGTCCTGCTGATCGGCGGCCCCGCCTGGGACACCGTGACCGCCGCCGGCAGGCAGGCCGGGCCCGCTCTGGCCGAGGAATTCGCCGAGCGCCAGCGCGAGTTGTCCCCCGACGACCCGATCAACATCCAGTACACCTCGGGGACCACCGGATTCCCCAAGGGCGCGACCCTCTCGCACCACAACATCCTCAACAACGGCTACTTCGTGGGCGAGTTGCTCGACTACACCGAGCAGGACCGGATCTGCGTCCCCGTCCCCTTCTACCACTGCTTCGGCATGGTGATGGGCAACCTGGCGGCCATCTCGCACGGCGCCTGCACGGTCATCCCGGCCCCCTCCTTCGAACCGGGCGCCACCCTGGCCGCCGTCGCCGCCGAGCGCTGCACCTCGCTGTACGGCGTGCCGACCATGTTCATCGCCGAACTGGCCGACCCGGACTTCGACCGCTACGACCTCGGCAGCCTGCGCACCGGCATCATGGCCGGCTCGCCCTGCCCCAGCGAGGTGATGAAGGAGGTCATCGGGCGGATGGGCATGACCCAGGTCTCCATCTGCTACGGCATGACCGAGACCTCGCCGGTCTCCACCCAGACCCGGGTCGACGACCCGGTCGAGCGGAGGGTCGCCACGGTGGGCCGGGTCGGCCCCCACCTGGAGGTCAAGGTGATCGACCCCGCCACCGGCCGTACCGTCCCGCGCGGCGAACCCGGCGAGCTGTGCACCCGCGGCTACTCCGTGATGCTCGGCTACTGGGGCGAGCCCGAGCGCACCGCCGAGGCCGTCGACGCCGCCCGCTGGATGCACACCGGGGACCTCGCGGTGATGGGAGAGGACGGCTACCTCGCCATCACCGGGCGGATCAAGGACATGGTGATCCGCGGCGGCGAGAACCTCTACCCGCGCGAGATCGAGGAGTTCCTCCACACCCACCCGGACATCCTCGACGTCCAGGTGATCGGCGTGCCCGACGCCAAGTACGGCGAGGAACTGATGGCCTGGATCCGGATGCGGGAGGGCGCCGAGCCGGTCACCGCCGAGGCCCTCCGCGCGTACTGCGCCGGCCGGCTCGCCCACGTCAAGATCCCGCGTTACGTGCACGTGGTCGAGGAGTTCCCGATGACGGTCACCGGGAAGATCCGCAAGGTCGAGATGCGGGAGGAGGCCCGGCGGATCCTGGGGCTCTGACCGGGAGGCGGTCCCTCCGCCCGGGTGAGTCCGGGGAGCGCGGCCGCCCGCCCGGCGGGAGAGTGTGATCATGCCCCTCGACGTCACAGTGGAACGCCTGATCCCCCTGCCGCCCGCCACGGTCGCCGCCTACGCGATGGACTGGCGCCACGACACCGAGTGGACCCGGGGCATCCGCACCGCCACCCTCACCCGGGAGGCCGACGGCGGCGGCTTCGGCACCGGGGCCGAGGTCACCAGGACGGCGCGCTTCCTGGGCGCGTCCTTCGGATACGTGCTGCGCGTGGCACGGTACGACCCGCCGACGGTGCTCGACCTGGTCTCCGTCGCCGGGCCGATGCCGATGCGCGTCACCTACACCTTCGAGCCCACCCAGGCCGGCACCTTCGCCCGCATCCGGGTCCGCGGCGGCTTCCGGCTGACCGGCCCGCTGATGTCCCGCCAGGTGCGCGGCGCGCTCACCGCGGACCTCCGCGCCCTGGAGGACCGGCTCGGCCGTTGACCGCCGTTTCCCCCGCTCCGGTATCGTGCGCGCGACATCCGAGGGCGACCGGGAGTGGTGCGGGTTCATGAGTACGTCGTCGGCACCGCCGTCCGGGCCGGGGGAGCTGCGGCGGCACCTCGGGGTGTCCGACGCCGTGGTGGTCGGGCTGGGCTCGATGATCGGCGCGGGTGTCTTCGCCGCGCTCGCGCCCGCCGCCGGGGCCGCCGGGTCAGGGCTGCTCGCCGGGCTGGCGCTGGCCGGTCTGGTGGCGTACTGCAACGCGACCTCCTCCGCCCGGCTGGCCGCCCGCTACCCCCGGTCCGGCGGCACCTACGTCTACGGCCGGGAGCGGCTCGGCGACTTCTGGGGGTACCTGGCCGGCTGGGGCTTCGTCGTCGGCAAGACCGCCTCCTGCGCGGCCATGGCGCTCACCGTCGGCTCCTACGTCTGGCCCGCCCAGGCCCACGCCGTCGCCGTCGCGGCCGTGGTGGCGCTGACCGCCGTCGACTACGTCGGCGTGCAGAAGGCAGCCTGGCTGACCAGGGTGATCGTCGCCGTCGTCCTGGCGGTGCTCGCGGCCGTCGTCACCGCCTGCCTGGCCGGCGGCGAGGCCGACCCCGGCCACTGGGCCGTCGGCGCGGACGCCGGGTTCCACGGCGTGCTCCAGGCCGCCGGCCTGCTGTTCTTCGCCTTCGCCGGGTACGCCCGGATCGCCACCCTCGGCGAGGAGGTCCGCGACCCGCGGCGCACCATCCCCCGGGCGATCCCGCTCGCCCTCGGCATCACCCTCGTCGTCTACGCCGCCGTCGCCCTCGCCGTCCTGGCCGTCCTCGGCCCCGAGCGGCTCGCCCACAGCGCCGCGCCGCTGGCCGACGCCGTCCGTGCCGCCGGGGCGCCGGCCCTCGCCCCCGTGGTGCGGGCCGGAGCGGCGGTCGCGGCACTCGGCTCACTGCTCGCGCTGATCCTCGGGGTCTCCCGCACCACCCTCGCGATGGCCCGCGACCGCCATCTCCCGCACGCCCTGGCCGCCGTCCACCCCCGGTTCGGCGTCCCGCACCGCGCCGAACTCGCCGTCGGCGCCGTGGTCGCCCTCGCCGCCGCCCTCGGCGACCTCCGGGGCGCGATCGGCTTCTCCTCCTTCGGCGTCCTCGTCTACTACGCCGTCGCCAACGCCGCCGCCTGGACCCTCACCCCCGCCGAGGGCCGGCCCCCGCGCGCCGTCCCCGTCCTCGGCGCGGCCGGCTGCCTCGCCCTGGCCTTCGCCCTGCCCGCGGCCTCCGTCCTCCAGGGCGCCACCGTCCTCGCCCTCGGCGCCGCCGCCTACGCCGTGCGCAGGGCCCTCACCCGCCGCGCCTGACCCCGGGAACGCCGGCGGCCGGCGCGGGCTGCTGCCCTGCGCCGGCCGTCGACGGGTGGGTGGCGGCTACCGCGCGCCCCACTCCGCGTCCGTGGGGACGATCTCGCGGCCGAGCGGCATCAGCGAGACCGGGATCATCTTGAGGTTCGCCCAGCCGAAGGGGATCCCGATGATCGACAGGAACAGCGGGATGCTGGTGATCAGGTGCCCGAGCGCCAGCCACCAGCCCGCGAACACCAGCCAGATGACGTTGCCCACGCAGGACGCCGCCCCGGCGTCGGGCCGCTCCACCGTGGTGCGCCCGAACGGCCACAGGATGAAGCCAGCGATCCGAAATGAAGCAATGCCAAATGGGATGGTAATCACGAGTAGGCAGCAGATGATTCCGGCGAGCACATAGGCGAGAGCCATCCAAATTCCGCAGAAAAGCAGCCAGATAACATTGAGGGCGAACTTCAGGAAACTCATGATCGGTACCTTCTCACGACGGATGGCGTTGCACTATGATCTGCCATGCCCGTCGGCGAACGCGTCTATTCCCCTTAGGGGGCGATCCTCAGGGATCGGTCGGGATGAGTCGGCGAACAAGAGGTCCAGGTGGAAGGCGGCCTGACGTCCGGGACCGCTGACGAGGGCTTGCTGCCCGGGGAATCCGTGCAGGTTAGGTCGGGAGGAGGGGTAGTTCTCGGCGCGGGCGGCTCTCGGCGCGGGCGGCGATGCACGCCGTAGATGGCGTTCTTGCCCGGTGGGCCGCGGGCGGGGCGCCGCGCGATGGCCCGAAGTGCACTGAAAGTAATGGCAGACGTGGACAGTAGCTACGGTCTGTGACGAAAATAGGGGGCCCAGGGCCGTCGATCCCCTACTTCGCACCGATATCGGCCGAAACGGTCACGCGAACGACGGCCACCGGTCGGCGGCCCACTCCCGCCAGCCCGCCCAGCCGGGGGGCGGGCTGGCGACTCCGCGACCTGCCAGCTCTGCCACGTCGGGCTCCTCGAAGTGCGCCCTCCCGTCCAGGATGTCGGCCTCGGTCATCGGGAACGTCTGCTCTGGGGTGGTCGCCCAGCGATGGGCGATCCGGGCGCGTTGGATCTCATCGTCCACCGGCAGGTAGACCATGTGGCAGCACGCGCCCTCCGCCTCCACGAGCCAGCGGATCGCGGACCGCTCGTCCCGTGACCAACAGCCGTAGTCCAGCACGACGTTGGTGCCCAGCCTGACCGCCTCCAGGGCGAGCCAGAGCATGCGCCCCTCCAATACGTCGCGCTTGCCGCCCGCCTCCGACTCGCCGAACAGGGGAATCATCCAGTCGTCGGGGGTCAGGCGCAGCGCGCCGTGCTCCTCGGCGAGTTGCCGAGCCTTCGTGGTCTTCCCGGCCCCTGGCAGGCCGACGGTCAGGAACAACGTGGTCACACCGAGATGGTGGCAGGGAGGCCGGGCAGGCGACCACTGCTTTATCCGCGCGATCCTGGTCAGATCGCCCCGCCCACGTCCCGAACAACGGCCCGACGTGACGCGTCACGCGGTCCGCCGGACAGAACCTGGCCGAAGGAACTCTCCCCATACTCGAAACCCCACTGCACCAGTTGAGGAACGCCTCGCGGAGGCCAAGCGCACCGCCGAGGCAACCGACCCGGCACCGGCGTAGCCACCCGAGGACCCTTAGGGCCTCGACCACCCCCGGCCGAACCCCGGCCCGGCGGCCCCGGACCACCCCGGGGCCGCCCCAGCACCCGATGGAGCCACCACCCGATGACGCACACCAACCCGTCCCACGACATGCCGATGGCGGTCTTCCCGGGTTACCTCGCCGGCCCCGGTGAGGATCTCGACACGCTCTTCTCGCTTTAGCACGTCGTGGTGAGCCCCGGCTACCTCGCCGGGCCTGGCCACCCGGACACCGCCAACGCGGCGTTCGAGGCCTTCCTCACCGAGCACCAGGGCTGGTCCCGGTACTCCTGCGACGACGGCGACACCAGCGTCGCCGTCAGCGACTGCCTCACCGGCCGGATCCGGCTCGACCGCGAGCCGGGGGACCGCAACTCCCGCTGGATGGTGGCCGGATACGAGTCCGCAGTGGGCGAGCGCGCCTGGCACGCGGCCTTCGACCTGGAGACCCCGCACGAGATCGCCCTCGCCTTCGCCGCCGCCTTCTCCCACGCCCTGTCCTACAGCAGCTTCGCCGCGAAGGACGAAGCGCTCTGGGGCAGGGACAGCACCTGCGCGACCCTGGTGACCCAGATGCGCGAGTCCGACTGGCTGGACGTCAGCACCCCTCGGAAATGCGATTCCGCTCGCCCGACGCCACCACCGGGCTGATCCGCTGGATGCCGAGAGGAGAGATCTCCTGGAGTTTTGCCTTCGTGGTAGCGGGACGATGCCGGATGACGCGGTCGCTCAAGTGATCGCTCTCGCGGACCGGAGCCCGGGTCACCGGCTGACGGTCGCCGGAGATTGCTTGCATGATCCGTCGATGGACCGCTTCGACGTCCTGCTGGCCGAACTCGGGGAAACCGCGCGGGCCTTGGTCGGCGAGATCCCAGAGCCGCGAAGGGACAGTTCGGTGTGCGGGGCCGTCGGCTCCGTGGCAACGACTCGGTGAGTGTGGGCGGCCTGCCCGGGACGTGAGATGCCGCAGCGATCCGCAGAGCGGGTGCGTTCCACAGGGGATCACGGGTGGTGGCGCGGGGGCGCACCACGGAGGACCTGCGCCCATGTCCCGCTAATCAGGGCGAGCACGACCACGATTTCCGCTGCGTCGGGGCTCCCGGCAAAGCGCACCACCGGTGCCCCGCGCCGCGTCCCATCATGCATGCCCACCGATGAAGCCCTTGCACGGGCACCACTTCGGAGCGGGTCAATGGCCCGGCCTCGCGCTCGGGTTCCCGCCGAGCGTCGTGGCAGGGATACGCGAATGCCGAGAGGGAAGTTCTCCGCGCGATTTCGATTCCGCTGCCAGGATGGCATCGGATGCCGGCGGGACGGCCAGATTCCGCCCGTCAGGGCGATGTGACTGAACGGGAGTTCAGCGCTTGAAATGCCGGTCGACGTCACGGACGGGAATCATCTGGGAAATGCGATCGCTCCCTCGGTATTCGATCAAGTGCCCAGGATCGAGAAGGGCTCCAGGTCTGGGTGGCACACGCGTCCCGCGTGGGGCGTCGAGCACGCTCGGAAGGGGCGGAGGTGCACCGCCCCGCACGAACCCGTGCGGGGCGGTCCGGGAGGCGGGACTATCAGGTCCTTCTGATACTCCCCGGGAGGCATCAGTCCTGCGACGGTCGCCGCGAAGAAGTCCCCTGCGAGAAACCCCTCGCCGCGTCCGCCGTCGGCCGTCCTGTGGCGGGCAGCCGTGTCGTCGGTACCCGGCAGGCCACGGGACGGTCACGAGGTGGCCGTGAGGGTCGGCGCAGCTGCCACGCCGGCCGCTCTCCCGCGAGGTCGGAATGCCGGCTCCGCACGTCCGGGACGGAGCCGGCAGACGGTGGTGCCGTGTCAGGCGCCGGCTTGCAGAGCCGGGAGGTAGGCGCCGGCCTGGCCGGCGGCGGTGGGGTGGAAGGACTGTCCGATCGGCCAGTTGAGTGCGTGCATCCAGGCAGTGGAGTCGCACAGTTGGTGGCCCGTGAAGCGGTCCGCGACATCCTCGAAGACGAAGCCCGGGTACTTGGCGGCTTCGGTCCGGATGACGCTGTTCAGCACGTCGGCACCCTTGTTGAGCGCGGCCCGCTTGGTGGCACTCATCCCGGGGCAGAACGAGGCGGCGAGATCGTAGAACCGCGGGTAGCCGAGGATGACGACGCGGGCGTTCGCGGCCCGCGAACGGATGGCGCTGTAGACGGTGTCGAGTTTGGCGGGCAGCTGGGTGTTCGCGGTGGTCCCGGCGGACGAGATGGCGTCCAGGCAGGCGGAGTCGCTGCCGAGCAGGCAGGAGCCGAACACACCGGCCAGGCCGACGTCGTTGCCGCCGATGGTCATGCTGACCAGGGTGGTACTGGTACTGAGCGGGGTGAGCTGGTCGTCGAGGACGTCGGTGGTGGTGGCGCCGCCGCAAGCCTGGAAGCTGAACGCGGTCGGCGAGGTGGCCTGGGCGTAGAGGTACGGGTAGGCGTTGGTGCTCTGGTTGCAGCCGTTGAGGTAGCTGGTGGCTGACCCGCCGCCCGCGGAGTACGAGTCGCCGAGAGCGACGTAGTCGGTGGCGGTGGCGGTGGCGTGCGCGGTGTCGGTGGCGAGTGCGGTTGTCGTGAGGGCGAGGAGTGCGGTCGAGAGAACGGCGGTCCTGGCTCGGCGCATGCTGGGCTTCCTTCGCTTCGGTGGCGTCCTGCGGGGCGGACGGTCGGCGGCCTGCCGACGGCGGCGCCGGGATCGTGGTCGGTCAGGTCAGGGCTGCTTCGCGCCGACGGTCGAGTTGCCGCTGTACCCGCTCCACGTCCTTCGCGTAGGGCAGGTGGAGGAGCGTCAGGAAAGCGGCGTTGGCGAGCATCAGGAAGACGAGGACCGTCAGGAACACCGGGCGCAGCCCGAGGTGCTGGCCGAGGAAGCCGGCTCCCAGGCTGAAGATGGCCCAGGCGACGGCCTCGAAGATGGACAGGTAGATCGTGAAGGCGGTGGCCCGTAGTTCCGGTGGGGTGACGGCCATGACCATCGGCCGGTTGACCCCGGGGTTGACGCCCTGGGCCATGCCCATGAGCCCGAAGAGCAGGGCGTAGACGCCGAGGCCGCCGTAGTGGACCTGGGTGCCGAGGAAGGCGAACGCGGCGAAGGCGATCTGGGCGGCCTGGAGGACGGCGGGCAGTCCGTGGCCCGGGCTGCGGCGGCCCGCCCAGTCGGCGAGGAAGCCGCCCAGCAGGGTGCCGAGCAGGTAGCCGATGCCGAGCGGCATCAGCACGACGGAGGCCCGCTGGGTGGTGAAGCCGAACACATCCACCAGGTAGACGACGGCGAACGAGCCGAGGAGGAGGTGGCCCGAGAGCAGCCGGGAGACGAGCAGGATCACGAAGCTGGGGATGCGCAGCAGCGCTCGGACCCCGGCGAGGCCGACCGTGGTCGGTGTCTCGCGAGCAGTCCGGTCGAGGTCGGCGAGCTGGTGTTCGGAAGCACCGTGACCGGGGTCGCGGAAGCCCGCCAGCAGTACCAGGCCGAAGAGGATGTTGACGAGACCGACGCCCCACAAGCCCCAGCGCCAGCCATCCGGAATCCCGGCCAGCTGGCCGATCAGCGGACCGAGCACCGAACTCGCCAGGGCGAGCGCCCCGTAGAGGATTCCCACGGCGCGGCCGCGCGACTGGGCGGCGAACAGGTCACCGATGATCTCGGAGACGAGAGGCGGGGCGGAGGCGTAGCCGGCGGCCAGGACGGTGAGGAACACCAGCAGCTGGGTGAAGTCCTGGGAGAACCCGGCGGCCACTCCCCAGACCCCCCACAGGCCGGTGGTCAGGACCAGGACCGCCTTGCGGGACCAGCGCCGGGCCGCCCACACCCACAGCGGTGCGGCGGCCACGCCGATGAGCTTGCCCGCCGCGCCCAGGATGCCGAGGGCGCCCAGGGACAGGCCCAGTGACTGTCTGATCACCGGGAACAGTCCGGTGACCAGACCGGCCTCGGTGCCGTCGACCAGCATGGCGCCGCCGAGGATGGACAGCTGTCTCCAGCGGCCGCGGACCGGGGGCGGTTCGGCTTGCTGGGCGCCACGAGGGGTGTCGTCGATAAGGTTGGGCATGCGCCATCCCGTTCTGTGCATCGTTCTTCGCGAGGACTGTGCGGGGCTGGGGTGAGTGCTCACCGGTGACGGGGTGGCAGCCCCGTCACCGGTTTCTGTCGTACCGCGTCGGTCAGAGCGTTGAGAGTTCGTGCGCGACGACGTGCAGCGCGGAGATGTCCAGCAGTGCGCCGGCGAGCGCGGCGACATCGATCAGCGGTGTGGGGCCGAGGAACTGCAGGAACTCCGAGTCGACGATGCCGGGCAGGTGGGTGCGCAGCACCTCGACGGCGACGGGGTCCGCGAGCAGGGTCATCAGCGGGGTCCGCAGGGAGAGCCGGCTGTCGGGGAAGTCCTGCGGCAGGGGCAGCGGCTGCGCGGCCGTGTGGGCCTGCTGATGCTGGGCACGGGCCAGGAGGTGGTGCTCGGTGACCGGGCCTTCGGCCGGCAGGCCGAGCCGCTCGAATTGGCTCGGCGGGGCTTCGTTCGCCCGCATCAGGTCCACCAGGTGGGTGGCCATGCGCAGTTCGGCCTCCTCGTCGAGGATCGGGGTGCGCTGCTGAGGGTCGGCGTCCAGGTCGAAGAGCAGCGTCCCGTGCTGGTAGGGGTTGATGAAGGTGCGCCCGTTGATGCGCAGTGTGCGCACGCCCTTGGTGAAGGTGAACGGTTCGGCGAGTTCCAGGTCCGCCAGCTCGGCCGGGGTGAACCGGCCCCGCATGTGTGTGGGCATCAGGGTGTGCTCCTGGAGCGGGGCGTTGGTGGGCGTGGCGGGGGCGCGCATGTAGACGTGGCGGCCGTCTGTGACGTTGACGTGCCCGCCGTGCATGCCGAACAGGGCCGCCGCACGCACGGGGGTGTCGTCGGCGACGGGCAGCGGCCTGCCCTGCATGTCGGCCGGGAGGTCGATGCCGAAGTACTCCAGCAGTGTCGGCGCGAGGTCGGTCGTCTGCACCAGCGCCGCCCGCCGCTCGCCGGCCGTACCCGCCCGGGGGTCCCAGACGAACAGCGGCAGGTGGACCAGCTCGTTGTACCAGGGCTGGACGACCTTGCCCCACCAGCCCTTCTCGCCCAGCAAGAGGCCGTGGTCGGTGTTGACGATCAACAGCGTGTCGTCCCAGAGGTTCTGTTCGTCCATCAGGTCAAGGACTCGCCCGAGGGAGTGGTCGCACATCGACAGCAGCGCCGCGTACTCCATCCGGGCGTGCTCGACCTGGCCGGAGGTCTCGGCCACGCGCTTGTAGTCGGGCCAGTCGAAGTGCGGGCCGTCGTAGTCGTGCGGGTAGAGGTCCTTGTAACGCTGGTGGCTGAAGAACGGCTCGTGCGGGTCGAAGGTCTCGATCTGGACGAACCAGTTGTCCGAGTCCTGGTTCGTCCGTACGAACTCCAAGCCGGCGTCGAAGGTCAGCGTCTGCGGGTGCACGTCCTCCGTCGCCAGGTAGCGCCGGTTCACCCAGTCCTGCCGGTAGGCATCGCCGCGCAGCCGCTTCAGGTCCTCGGGGATCTCGGGGTCGGCTACGTGGCCCTTCCAGGGGTCGCCCTCCTGGCCGCGGAAGAACTCCCAGGTGTTGTAGCGGCCGTGGTAGGTGGCGCCGCCGTCCTCCCAGTAGTGCGGGTGGTCGCTGACCAGGTGGGTGTACACGCCGTTCTGCTTGAGCAGTTCGGGCATGGAGTCGTCGAACGGCTCCAGCGGGCCCCAGCTGCGGTGCAGGAAGTTGTACCGGCCGGTGTGGATCTCGCGACGGGCCGGCATGCAGGGCATCGAGCCCGCGTAGGCGTTGTCGAACGTCACCGACCGCTCGGCCAGGCGGGCGAAGTTGGGGGCATGGGTCCAGTCGCCTCCGTACGGCGGCAGCATGTGCCGGTTGAGGCTGTCGAACATCACCATGATGGCCTTCATCGGGCGTTCTCCTCTCCAGCCGGCGTGGCCTGCGGCCCCGGCTGCCAGCGTTCAAGGCGCCGGAGCATGCGCTCCAGCCAGACGATCCATGAGTCCACCGCCCGCGCCCCGTACTGGTGCAGCTCCTCGGCGACCTCGCGCACCAACTCCTGGTCCAGCTCCGGCAGCGGGTCCTCGAAACGCATGGTGCGGTCCCGAGGCCGGCTACGCGCGATCTGCTCGCGCCGGTAGTCCAGTTCGGTACGGAGCAACCGGATGGCCGCCGCCCGGTCCAGACCGGCGGCGAAGACGAACCGTGCGTAGAAGTCGGCGTCCTGGAACCGGCTGGGCGGCTCGTACGGCGAGTGCACCCACTCCAGCAGCGCCTCGCGGCCCACCGGCGTCAGCCGGTACACCTTCGCGTCGGGCCGGCCCTCCCGAGGGTCGACCTCGTACACCACCCAGCCGTCCCGGACCATCCGCCCCAACAGGCGGTAGATCTGGCTGTGATGGGCCCGCGACCGAAGGAACTGGCCCTCCGTCTCAACCCACTTGCGCAGGTCGTACCCGCTGAGCGGGCGGCCGGCGAGCAAAGCCAGCAGGACATACTCGAACTGCACCCCGGCCCCCTATGTGCGGACTCACTTATGTGCAGAGTTTCCTTCTGGCGCCCGGGAGCGTCAACGCATCCGGCGGTGACTTATCAGGGCGTTCACCGCAGTTCACACAGGCACATCCGGGTTGGTTCCCCACGCACGAGTGGACCTTGACCGGCCGGCCGCCGGCGAACCGGGTGCTGCCGGCGTACGGAACGGGGGTGTCGCCATACCGTGGATGAGCACCGCGGGCTCCGCGGACCCACCCCTTCGCCGGTTCGCGGTCAGGACACCGCTTCGGAGGCCACTACACCGGCTGGCCGGTCGCCGACCGCTCCATCACCATCGGCGACTACCGGATCGCCCACGTCGCCACGGCCGGCGCCCAGCTCAAGACGCTCCTGGCCACCGAATGCCTTCCCTTCCGAAGTGCGACAGCCCGGCTTCGCCGAGCAGATCCACACCACCGCCCGTCCACGTGGTCCTGGGCGTCGCTACCGACGGTTACCGCGACATCCTGGGCCTGTGGACCAGCGGCGGCAGCGAGGGCGCCAAGTACTGGCAGTCCGTCCTCACCGAGATCAGGAACCGCGGGGTCAAGGACTGCCTCATCCTCATCTGCGACGGCCTGACCGGCCTGACCGGCCTGACCGGCCTGCCCGACGCCGTCGCGCAGGTCTGGCCCCGGACCGTCGTCCAGACCTGCATCGTCCACCTGTCCGCCGCAACTCGCGACCAGGGCGACGGCTTCGAGACCGCCGCCGACTGGTCGCTGCCGGCCACGCTGTCTACGTGGGTCGCTGCCCCTCGGTGCTCGGGGCCCGGTCCAGCGGTGAGGGGCTGGGGACTGCTCGCTCAGTCGCGGCGGAGTTCGGAGTTGATGCGCAGGGCTTCTTCGAGTTGGTCTTCGAGGATGATGATGCGGCAGGCGGCGTCGAGGGGGGTTCCCTGGTCGACGATTTCGCGGGCGCGGGCGGCGATGCGCAGTTGGTAGCGGGAGTAGCGGCGGTGGCCGCCGGCTGAGCGCTGGGGGGTGATGAGTTTGGCCTCGTCGAGGCTGCGGAGGAAGCTCGGTGTGGTGCCCAGGATTTCCGCGGCTCGGCCCATGGTGTAGGCGGGGTAGTCGTCGTCGTCGAATTTGGTCTCTGCGCTCATGTGGTCCGCCGTGTTGGGTCCGGGGTGAGGGTGGCCTGTTCCACCAGCACCTTCTTTCTCGGGAAACGGGTCGAGGGCCCCGGCGCTGTTGTGCGCCGGGGCCCAGGGATATGTGGATTCACTGCACCATCTACTGCACTACTGCTGCCGGCTGTTTCGCCGGCCTGTGGTGTCCGCGCTGCCCGGGGGATGGGCAGGATGCGGGGATCGCGTATGCGTGACCGAGGACCACCTCTTCCATGACGTTCCATGACGATGGGTACTGCGGTGACCGCCCGGCGGGAGTGCATGCCGTGGCGGGCGATCCGACGGGGTGAACCCTTCCCTTCTCCTCTGATGTGCATCGTGCGTACTGCGGCACTGCGAACTGCTGGGGTGCTGCCGGTACTGCGTCTAACGCGTGTGCGACCGCCACCGCCCCGGGCCCCACGCGTAACCGGGCCCGTAACGCCTGACAGGTCACCCGTCTTCCGTCGGGAATCCTTCTGCCTTGACCGGATCCCGCGTACTGACGGCCTGCACGCCTCCTGCGTTACTGCTGGTACTGCCAACTGCGCTACCAACCGGGCAGTTCGTGTCTGCCCGTCCTGCTGTCCTCTTCTTCCAACACCAGGAACACTACATGCCTTGCTGAGGAATGTCTACTCTCGCCACTACAGGTTTCCCCGTTCGGCAGTCGACGGTTATTTCGGAGGCGGCGGCCTGTCGGTGCCGGCGGGCCCGCCGGCACCGGACTATCACGATCTAGGTGTACGACACCCGGTTGGACTAGGTGTTGATCTTGCTGTCGGGCGTGGGCCGGTTGGCCTACGCCCGTCCGGCTGACAGGCGCCCGTCGAAGGTGATGTCGAAGGCGTTGAGGGCGGCCATCCAGCGGTTGCTCCAGCGAACAGCATGGTCTCCATGGCTTGGCGGAGGTCCTCCTCGCGGGGCGCAGAGCGTCACCCGGCAGCCGTGGCGCGCGAGTTCTCCGGCGATGAGCAGGCCGAGTCCGCGGGAGGCGCCGGTGACCAGTGCGGTCCGGGCGATCGTGCGGGACGCGGGTTTGCCGGGCCTGGGCCGGTCCCTGTCGGGGCGGTTGCGGGCGGGGTGTGCCATGGTGGTGGCCTCCATGGTGCGGGCGGCGCGGGTCAGGGGCGGAAGAGGATCTTCGCCAAGGCCCGCACCGGCGTCTCCTGGCCGAAACTTCGTGAGGAGTACGGCTCGATGAGCCGCCTCGAAGTACTTTAACGAGTGGGTGGAGCAAGGCATCTGGGTCGAGCTGGACCTTGCGCTCGCCCAGGTCGAACGGGTGCCGATACCTAGCCCCGACCTGCTTCCGCCTATGCGAATCGAAGGCACCGATTGTCCGTCAGATTTTTTCCAAGTCATGAAAGATGACCACCGCATGTGCCGCCCCGGATCCCACGCCCAGCGACGCGCACGCCACCGTCCCGCCGGCACCAGGTCACATCCGGCTCGCCCGGTCAGGTGAAGGGCAGGAGCATGACCGGCGGCGTGGTGGGGTGCGCGGAGCCGCCCGCCGGTTCGACGGTGACGCCGATGCCCCGTGCCCCGTCCAGCGGCCCGGTCAGCAGGAGGACGCCGTCACCCGTGGGCAGCAGCCCGGCCGGGCGCATCGTCCCCGAGTCGTCGAACCACAGCTGGTACGTGCTGCCCTCGGCCGGGGCGGGCATGCCGGAGGCCAGGAAGCCGGCCTGGCCGCGGCTGTTCGACCACACCGCCGTGCCCACGCCGCTCCCGCCGGCGGCACGACCGGTGGCGGTCCGGGCGTCGGGCGCGGTGAGCAGGGCGGCGAAGCGGTCCTGCTGGTGCTGGAGAGCGGCGGCTCGGGCGCGGGCCTGCCCGGCTTGCTGGTGCTGTCGCACGGCCACGGCCCCGGTGCCCACGGCGAGTGCCAGGCAGGCGGCGAGGGCGAGCTTCGGCCAGCCCCCGGCGAGGCGGCCGCGCCGGCGTCCCGGAGCGGGAACGACGCGCGGGGCCTCCTGGCGCAGCGTCGGCAGCGCGGCCAGGACACGGGTCTTGAGGGCCGGCGGGGGGAGGACGGCCTGGGCGGCGCCGAGCCGGGCGAGGGTGGCGGCGAACTCGGCGACTTCCTGGGAGCAGGCCGGGCAGTGGGTCAGGTGGAGTTCGAAGTCGGCGCTCTCGTCGGGGTCGAGGGCGTGGGCGGCGTAGGCGCCGGTCAGGGTGTGCGGGTCGGCGGTGCTCATGCGGCTACCCCCAGGCAGTCGCGCAGGCGGATCAGTCCGTCGCGCATGCGGGTCTTGACGGTGCCCAGCGGGGCGCCGAGGACTTCGGCGACCTGGGGGTAGGTGTAGCCGCGGTAGTACGCCAGCGTCAACGCCTCGCGCTGGAGGTCGGTGAGCGTCCTCATGCAGCGCCGCACCTGGTCGCGTTCGAGTCTGGCTTCGACCTGCTCGGCGACCTCGTCGAACTCGGGGGTGCGGGAGGCGGCCGCGGCGCGCTGGTCGCGGTCGGCGGCGGCCTGCGCCGAGCGGACCCGGTCCACCGCGCGCCGGTGGGCGATGGTGAGCACCCACGGCATCACCTCGCCGCGCTCGGCGCGGTAGCGGGCGGCGGTGCGCCAGACCTCCAGCAGCACCTCCTGGGCGACCTCCTCGGACTGCGCCGGGTCCCGCAGCACCCGGCGTACCAGGCCCAGTACCGGGGCGGCCACGCAGTCGTACAGCCGGGAGAAGGCGTCCTGGTCGCCGCGGGCGACCCTGGCGAGGAGCTCCTTGAGGTCCGGGCCCGGTCGTCCGGGACCGGACAGGTGGACGACGGTGCTCATCCGACCACTCCTCGGGGACGACGGGCGGGCGGCGAGCCCCACGGACGGATGGCGGGCATCACGGGCCTCCCCACGACGCGGCCGGGGAAAGAAGGCACCGGCCGGTGAACAGGACTACTCATGTGGTCCTTCGGGACCGGCATGCCACCGGATTGGCCCGGGCTGTCACCAGTTTCGCCGCCGCCGCCGTCGCACGCGGCGGCAGGCGGAGCCCTCCGCGTCGCCGTCTCCCGGCCCGCGGCCGGTGCCGGGCCGCCGTGCCCGCCCCGGCCCCCGGCTCCCGGCCCGACCGGCGCGGACCGCGCGTACGGGCGGCAGCGGGCTCCGGCCGGCAGTCGCCCCGTCGCCCGGGGGCAGCGGGCGGTGACTTCGAGTCAATTCGATGCGCCGCCACCACTCGGGCAGGTGAATCACCGGGTTTCCCGGCCCTCCGGGCAAGCCGGCCAGCGGGCAGCGCCGAAGGGATGACGTACGAGCCCGTGAACCGGCGGGCTCCGGCCTGAGACGGGAGCATGATGCCTTCAGAGCACATCGACACCCGGCTGCTCGAAGAACTCACCGAGCAGTCGCAGGACCTGAACAGCGACGCGCTGCGGATCACGCACGGCGCGCTGACCGACTTCGGGCAGGCGGTCGGACCCGTCCGGCGCCGCTGGTGGCAGCGTGGCGGGCTGGTCGCCGGAGCCGTCGGGACGGCCGCGCTCCTCGGCGGCACCCGCGCCCTCGCCGACAGCCCCTCGCCGTCCGGCTCGATGGCCGACGACATCATGGCGCTGCAGACCGCCGCGTCGATCGAGAACCTCGCCGTGGCCGTCTACCGGACCGCTGTCGGACTGCCGTTCATCAAGGACGGCAACAAGACGGTGGCCGCGTTCATCGCCAAGACCACCGCCCAGCACCAGGCGCACGCCAAGGCGTTCAACGCCGCCGCGACCGCCGCCGGCGGCAAGGCCCAGAACGACCCGGACCCGACGTACAAGGCCGTCGTCGACCAGGCGCTGCCGAGCATCAAGGGCCCGGCCGACGTGGTGAAGCTCGCCATCACCCTGGAGGACGTGGCGGCGCAGACCTACGCCAGGAACGTGAGCCAGGTGAGCAGCGCGGACCTGCGCAAGCTCTTCGCGTCCGTCGCCCCGGTCGAGGCCCAGCACCGCGCCACCCTGCTGGCCGTGCAGGCGCTGCTCGCCGGCAACGCCGCCGACCTGGTCACCATCCCGGTCGACCCGGCCAAGCTCCCGGCGGCGGCCGGCAGCGTCGGCTTCCCCGACGCCTTCTACAAGACCGACAGTGCCTCGCCGATCACCGAAGGAGCCGTCAAGTGACCGCGCACGACTGGGAGCTCCAGATCAGCGAAGGCCAACTCGCCCGTCTCACGGCGGAGATGGACGAGGCCCACCGGGCGACGCTGCCCGCCATGCGCACCGGCGCGCTGGACCTGGGCGAGGAGATCCGCGCCCGCCGGGGCGACGAGCCGCGCGACGCCGGGCGGCGCCGCTTCCTGCTCGGGGCCGGCGGCGCCGCGCTCGCGCTCACCCTGGCGGCCTGCTCCAGCAGCAAGCCCACGGGTGCGCCGCCCACTTCCGGCAGTTCCTCGGCGCCGCCGTCCGGTTCGGTGTCGGGCCAGTACACCGGGGACCTGAAGGTGGTGGCCCTGGCCGTCGCGCTGGAGAACCAGGCCGTCGGCGCCTACCAGGCAGCCCTCGACGCCGCCAAGGCCGGCAAGCTCGGCACCGTCCCCCCGGCGGTCGCCACCTTCGTCACCACCGCCATGGCTCAGCACGCCGACCACGCCAAGGCCTGGAACGCGGTCCTCACCGGGGCGGGCAAGCCCGCGATCACCAACGTGCCGCTGACCAACCAGGCCGCCACCACCGAGGCCCTGGGCAAGGCCGCCAGCGTGGGCGACGTCGCCAAGCTCGCCCTCCAGCTGGAGGACCAGGCGGCCCAGACCTACCTCTTCGCGACCTACAACGTCACCAGCCCCGCCGGCATCGCCACCGCCGCCACCATCGCCCCCGTCGAGGCCATGCACGCCGCCATCCTCAACTACGTCCTCGGCCAGTACCCCGTCCCCGACGACTTCCTGCCCGTCGACAAGGCGGCCAGTCCCACCCTGCTCACCGTCTGAGCAGATCCAGAGCGGTGCGCGCCCGGGCGCGAGACGTCGACACCCCCGCGCCCGGGCACGCACCTTCCCCCCCACCCCGGAATGGAAGTGCACCCGTGACCGCCGTACGCCTGCGCGCCGCCCTGAGCGCGGCCCTGCTGGCCCTTGCGCTCGGCGCCTGCTCGTCGAGCCCCGCCGGATCCCACGCCCCGGCCGGATCCCACGCCCCGGCCGGATCCCACGCCCCGGCCGGCTCCTCCGGCCCGGCCCCCTCCGGGGCCCGGATCACCATCAAGGACTTCCGGTTCCAGCCGGCCACGCTCACCGTTCCCCCGGGGCAGAGCATCACCGTGGTGAACGAGGACTCCACCGCCCACACCGTCACCGCCGACGATGGGTCCTTCGACACCAAGGCCGTCAGCGGCGGAGCATCGGCCGTCTTCGCCGCCCCGGCGAAGGCCGGCGGCTACCCGTACATCTGTGCCATCCACCAGTACATGCACGCCACCCTCACCGTCAGCTGACCGGCAACGAAGCGCCCACCCGCGTACGGAGACCAGCGTGTCCGCCCCAGGCGGCCCGAGCCGCCCCCGGGCCCTGCTCGGCGCCGTCCCCGGTGGGCGTCGCCCGGCAGGGCTGACGGGCGGTCGTCAGGCCGGGCGGGGGAGGTAGGCGAGGCCGTGGGCGCCCGGGTCGGCGAGCTTGGGGATGGTGAGGCGGGAGACCGGGGTGAGGGTGGCCAGGTCGATGACGTCGACGGTGGAGGAGATCACGCCGGCGACGTAGGCGAGGCCGCCGTCCGGGGAGGAGGTGATGGTGAGCGGGAAGAGGCCCACCTCGACGGAGCCGAGGCGGCGGTGGTCGTCGGCGGCGAACACGGTGAGACGGCCCGGGAGTTGACGGCCCAGGGCGGAGCCGGAGGCGGGGGTCGACCGGACTTCGCCGGCCAGGAGCCGGCCGGTCGAGGTGAGGTGGACCGGCAGGGCCGGGGAGTCCGTCGGGAGGACGGCCGTGACGGTCGCGGTCGGGACGTCGATGACGCGGATGCCCGGGGCCGCGGCGGGGGCGGTGGAGGTGGAGAGGTACGGGCCGGCGGCGTAGACCCGGGTGCCGTCGGAGGAGACGGCCAGGCCCTCGCTGCCGGGGACCTCCACCTTGGCGGTCAGCGTCCCCCGTTCGAGGTCCACGACCGAGACGAAGGGCGCCTCCTTGTTGGTGGCGAAGCCGGTCCGGCCGTCCGGGGAGACGGCGAACCAGTGCGGGCCGGGGGCGTCGGTGTCGATCCGGCCGAGCGGGCGGCGGGTCGCGGTGTCGATGACCACGACGCCGCCGGGGCGGTCCTCGCCGCCCTCCACGCTGACGTACAGCCGGCCCCGGGCGGTGTCCAACGCCAGCCCGTGCGGGCCGTGTTCGGGGGCGAGGTCGATCACCTCGACGATCCGGCGGGTGTCGGCGTCGATGACGGTCAGCTCGGTGCGGCGGCCACTGTTGGCGTGGTAGTAGCCCGAGTGGTAGGCGCTGCTGCACCAGAGCAGCCGCTGGGTCGGGTCGAAGCACAACTCGTGCGGCTCGGCGAGGACTTGGAGGGTGTCCAGGTGCCGGTCGGTGGCGGCGTCGAAGAACGAGACGGTCGGGCCGCTCTGGCTGACGACGGCGAGCACGTCGCCGGCGCGGGCGGTGCGGGAGAGCTGTGACATGAGGACTCCTCAGGGAGGTTGCGTGTTCGTCTCCACCTTCGTCGGCGGTGGGGGCGGGAACAATGCAAGGATCGGCATCGGATAGTTGCGCTGAACGCAAAGACCGAGACCGGGGGCGTGCGGATGCTGGACCTCAACCTGCTGCGGGCACTGGACGCCCTGCTCCAGGAGAGCAGTGTGACCCGCGCGGCCGAGCGGCTCGGCACCTCGCCCGCGGCGGTCAGCCGGATGCTCGCCCGGCTGCGCCGCGCCGTCGAGGACCCGCTGCTGGTGCGCGCCGGGCAGGGCCTCGTCCCGACCCCGCGGGCGCTCGAACTGCGGGAGGAGGTCAGCGCGTTGCTGCGCGGCTGCGACAGCGTGCTGCGCCCCGGCGCCGGGTTCGACCCGGTGCGCCTCGACCGCACCTTCACGGTGCAGGCCGGGGAGCTGATGCTGGTGCGGACGGCTGCCGCGCTCGCCGAGCGGGTCCGGGCGCAGGCCCCGCAGGTGGACGTGGTCTTCCTGCCGGAGGCGCTGGAGGACGGGCCGGCGCTGCGGCAGGGGCTGGTGGATGTCGAACTGGGCGTGCTCGGCGGCCTGGACCCGGAGGTCCGCACCCGGCAGCTCCTCCGCGTTCCGCTGGTCGGCCTCGCCAGAGCCGGCCATCCGCTGTTCGACGGCCGCCGGATCACCGCCCGCCGGTTCGCCGCCGTCGACCACATCGGCGTCTCCCGGCGCGGCAAACGGCTCGGCCCGATCGACGCCGGGCTCGCCGGACTCGGGCTCCGGCGCCGGGTGGCGGTCATCGTGCCCAGCCACACCGGCGCCATGCTGCTGGCCAGGGACAGCGACCTGATCACGCTGGTCCCCGAGGACTGGCTGCCGGACACCGTCGCCGCGCTGGGCCTGCGCACCTTTCCGATCCCGCTCGAACTCGCCCCGCTGGAGTTGGGGATGGCCTGGCATCCGCGCAACTCGGCGGATCCGGGGCACCGCTGGTTCCGGGAGCACGTGGCGGCCGCGGTGCTGAGCGCGGACCCGCGCGACCCGGCATGAGGGGGGAGGATGAACGCGGCGCCCCGGCTCGGTCCGTGGCATAGGGTCGGGATACCGTGCCGGGGTACGTGGGGGTGGCGCTGAGGGCGGAGGCGGGAATGGCGCGGTCGCGGCAGTTCGGTCCGCCGGTGCCGGTGCCCGTGCCGGTGCCTTGGGTGCTGCGCCTGCTGCTGCTCGCCGCACTGCTGCTGGGCATCGTGACCATGCACACGCTCGGCCATCCGGGCGGCGGGCACGGCGGGCACGAGGGCCCCGGGACGGGTGTCTCAGCGATGCCTCCGGCGGGTGCCGCGCACCACGGACCGGCCGCCGGGCCACCCTCCGTCCACGCCGCCGCCCACCCTGCCGCCTTCGCCGTCGGTCCCGCCGTCGACCCCGGCGCCCCCGGCGGCCTGGACCCGATGGCGGTCTGCCTCGCCGTCCTGGCCGGCTGGACCCTGGTGCTCCTCGTCGTCGGCCCCCTGCCGAGGCGCAGCGGTGACGCCGCCGCCGAGGTGCGGGCCAGGCTGCTGACGGCCGTCCGCGCGCTGCCCCCGCCCGGGGGCGGGCGGATACTCCTCACCCGGCTTTCGGTGCTGCGCCAGTAGGCGCGCGCCCGCCGTTCCGCGCCCGCGCCCCGCTCAGGAGCGCCCGCGCGCACGCCCACGCGCCCGATCGCGCCCCGAAGCGCCCGCGCACGGAACGGCCGACGCGACGTCCTGCACACCCACACACCACACGAGGTGCACTCCGCCATGCGCACACCCACCCGTCGTACCCTCCTCGGCGCCGCGCTCGCCGCCGCCGGGACCGGCCTGCTGACCGCCTGTTCCTCCGGTTCCCCCGGCTCCTCCGACTCCATGAAGGGCATGGACCACGCGGGCATGAACCACGGCCCCACGAGCGGATCGGCCGGAACACCCGGGACGGCCGGAGCACCCGGGACGACCGGAACACCCGGCTACCTCGCCCCGAACGGTCCCGAGGTCGCCGCCGCCGAGGCGGCACGCAAGCCCGGCCCGGAGCGGAAGGTCGCGCTCACCGCCACCGAGACCACCCTCGACCTCGGCGGCCGCACCGTCCGCAGCTGGGCGTACGGCGACCGCCTGCCCGGCCAGGAGGTGCGCGCCACCCTCGGCGACACCCTCGCCGTCACCCTCGCCAACCACCTGCCCCAGCCCACCTCGCTGCACTGGCACGGCCTCGCGCTGCGCAACGACATGGACGGCGTCCCGGGCCTGACCCAGGCCGACGTCAGGCCCGGCGCCTCCTTCGAGTACCGGTTCGCGCTGAGCCACCCGGGCACGTACTGGTTCCACCCGCACTCCGGAGTCCAGCAGGACCGTGGCCTGTACGCACCGCTGATCGTCGAGGACCCCAGGGAGCCGCTGGCCTACGACAGGGAGTGGGTCGTCGTCCTGGACGACTGGGTGGACGGCGTCGACGGCAGCACCCCGGACGCCGTCCTCGCCGAACTCGCCCAGGGCATGGGAGGGATGGACCACTCCGGCGGCTCCGGGAACGGTGGCCACGAAGGGCACGACATGCCGGGGGTGTCCGGGACGGGAAGCGCTCCGAGCGGCGCGGCCCCCTCCCGGATGCTGATGGGCGCCCGGAGCCCGCTGCTGGGCGGCGACGCCGGCGACGTCGCGTACCCGTTCCACCTGGTCAACGGAAGGCTCGCCACCGCACCCGAGGCCTTCACCGCCAAGCCCGGTGACCGGATCCGGATCCGGCTGGTCAACGCGGGCGGTGACACCGCCTACCGGGTCGCCCTCGGCGGCCACGAGCTGACCGTCACCCACACCGACGGCTTCCCGGTCGAACCGGCCACCACCCAGGCGCTGCTGCTCGGCATGGGCGAGCGCTACGACGTGCTGGTCACCGCCGGGGACGGCGTCTTCCCGCTGACCGCGCTGGCCGAGGGCAAGAACGCCACCGCCCTGGCCGTGCTGCGCACCGGCGGCGGCGCCGCGCCCGACGCGGCCGTCCGCCCGGCCGAGCTGGACGGCCGGCTGGTCACCGCCGGGCAGCTCAGGGCCGCCCCGGACGTCCGGCTGCCCGCCAGGACACCGGACCGCACGGTGAGGCTGGAGCTCACCGGCGGGATGGCGAAGGCCGACTGGGCGTTCAACGGCCGCAGGTACGACCCGGCGCAGCGCCACCCGGTGGTGGCGGGGGAGCGGGTGCGGCTGGAGTTCCGCAACAGCACCGCCATGTGGCACCCCGTCCACCTGCACGGACACAGTTTCGCGCTGCCCGGCGACGGCCCGCGCAAGGACACCGCGATCGTGCTGCCGGGTACGACGCTGGCCGTCGACTTCGACGCCGACAACCCGGGCCTGTGGATGGTGCACTGCCACAACGTCTACCACGCGGAGACGGGAATGATGACCGTCCTCGGTTACCGGGCCTGACACCGGGCTCCCCCCCCCCGCGATTCCTTCCGAGTCATTCCGAGCCTCCCGCGAGGGAAGGGATTTCGGGCTTCACCGAGGGAGGGACCCCGGGCCGCACCGCCGGCCCGGGGTCCCGCCGTTCGCGGCACCCGAACCATCGCGCCGTGCCACCCGCCCCGACCTGCGCGGCCATGACGTTTTCTTAACGCGGCCCGATGGCGGTTTCTTAACGCTGGTCGCATAGCGTGTCGCCCTGCCGTCGCCCGACGGCGTTTTTACGGGGTCTTTAAACAAGAGGTGCAAGGTGGTTTCGTCGGGTTCGACGGGGACGGCGGAGACGGGCGCGCCGTCGGCGCGAATACGGCTCCGCAGCTGGCTGCTGGAGGACGTGACCGGGGAGAAGCCGGCGACGAAGCCCGCGCAGGAGTCCGAGGGGCAGGACGCCCCGGAGGCGCCGCCCGGGGGCGCGGCGGCGGGGGGCTCCGCCGCGTCCGGTGCGCCCGCCGGCCAGCGCTGGTGGCGGGTGATGTGCCTGACCGGCCTGGACTACTTCTCGACGCTCGGCTACCAGCCGGGCATCGCCGCCCTCGCCGCGGGCGTGCTGTCGCCGATCGCCACCATCGTGCTGGTGGTGGTCACCCTGCTGGGCGCGCTGCCGGTCTACCGGCGGGTGGCCAAGGAGAGCCCGCGCGGTGAGGGCTCGATCGCGATGCTGGAACGGCTGCTGTCGTTCTGGAAGGGCAAGCTGTTCGTCCTCGCGCTGCTCGGCTTCGCGGCGACGGACTTCCTGATCACCATCACCCTGTCCGCCGCCGACGCCAGCGCGCACCTGGTGGAGAACCCGCACCTGACCGGCATGCTCGGCGGCAAGCAGGTGCTGATCACGATGGTCCTGGTGGCCATGCTCGGCGCGGTCTTCCTCAAGGGCTTCAGCGAGGCGATCGGCCTGGCGGTGTTCCTGGTCGGCTCGTACCTGCTGCTGAACGTGGTCGTGGTGGCCGTCGGCCTCTGGAAGATCATCGAGGCGCCGCACGTGGTCACCGACTGGACGGAGGCGCTGACCGCCCAGCACGGCAACCCGGTCATCATGGTCGGCGTGGCCCTGGTGACCTTCCCGAAGCTGGCGCTCGGCCTGTCCGGCTTCGAGACCGGCGTCGCGGTGATGCCGCACATCAAGGGCGACCCCGACGACACCGAGGCGAACCCGGCCGGCCGGATCCGCGGCACCCGCAAGCTGCTGACCACCGCCGCCGTGATCATGAGCTGCTTCCTGATCGCCACCAGCTTCATCACCACGCTGCTCATCCCGGCCGACCAGTTCAAGGCGGGCGGCGAAGCCAACGGCCGCGCCCTGGCGTACCTGGCGCACGAGTACCTGGGCGGTGCCTTCGGCAGCGTCTACGACCTCTCCACCATCGCGATCCTCTGGTTCGCCGGCGCCTCCGCGATGGCGGGCATGCTCAACCTGCTGCCCCGCTACCTGCCGCGCTACGGCATGGCCCCGCACTGGGCGCGCGCGGTGCGGCCGATGGTGATCGTGCTGACCCTGATCGGCTTCCTGGTCACCTGGATCTTCGACGCGAACGTGGACGCCCAGGGCGGCGCGTACGCGACCGGTGTGCTGGTGCTGATCAGCTCGGCCGCGATCGCGGTGACCATCGCCGCGCACAAGAAGCGCGAGCGCGGCTGGACCGTCGCCTTCGCGGTCATCGCGGCGATCTTCCTCTACACCACCGTGCTGAACTGCCTGGAGCGTCCTGACGGTCTGAAGATCGGCGCCTGCTTCATCGCCGGCATCATCCTGGTCTCGCTGCTCTCCCGGCTGCGCCGCGCCTTCGAGCTGCGGGTCACGAGCGTGGAGCTGGACGATGTGGCTGAACGTTTCATCAGGGACTACGCGCACCGTCCGCTGCGGCTGATCGCCAACGAGCCCAGCCACCGCGACCACGCCGAGTACCGCGACAAGATCCGCCAGATCCGCGCCGACAACGACATCCCCGACGAGGACGACCTGGTCTTCGTCGAGGTGACCGTCCGCGACGCCTCCGACTTCGAGGCCGAGCTGACCGTCCGCGGTGAGGTGCTGCACGGGCGCTACCGGGTGCTGACCCTGGAGAGCTCCAGCATCCCCAACGCGCTCGCCGCGCTGGCGCTCACCGTCCGGGACCGCACCGGCCAGCGGCCGCACCTGTACTTCGAGTGGACCGAGGGCAGCCCCTTCGCCCAGTTCCTGCGGTTCTTCCTGTTCGGACAGGGCGAGGTCGCGCCGGTCACCCGCGAGGTGCTGCGCGAGGCCGAGCCGGACCGCTCGCGCCGCCCGCGGGTCCACGTCGGCTGAGCACCCGCGCCCGCACGCCGACGGCCCGTCCGCTCCTGGTGAGCGGACGGGCCGTCGGTGCTTTCCTCGCGGTGTCTTCCCTGCGGGGCCTTCCCGGTGGGACCGGTGGGGCCGTCGGGGTCAGGACGGCAGTTCGAGGACCTGGCCGGGCTGGATGAGGTCCGGGTCCTCGCCGATGGTGTCGCGGTTGAGCTCGTAGAGGGCGGTCCACCCGCCGGGCACGTCGAGGGACTCGGCGAGCTCGGCGAGGGTGTCGTTCTCACGGACGGTCCAGGTGCCGTCCTGCGGCGTGGAATGTGTGGCCGACGCGGTCGGCTTCGACGCGGTGGCCGGGGGCGGCTGGACGGTCTCGCGGGGGTGGTCGCGGGTGGCGCGCGCGCCGCAGACCGGCCAGGGGGACAGGCCACGGCGGTCGGCGAGGTGCTGGGCGACGGCGATCTGCTGCTCGCGGGTGGCGAGGTCGGCGCGCGGGGCGTACCCGAGGCCGCCGTTCTCGCGCCAGGTGGGCTGGTCGAACTGGAGACCGCCGTAGTAGCCGTTGCCGGTGTTGATGCGCCAGTTGCCGCTGCTCTCGCAGGCCGCCACGCGGTCCCAGTCGTACGAGCCGCCGTCAGCCCTCCCGGGGTCGGACCCGCCGTCGCGGCCTGGTGGCGCGGCGTGGGCCGCCGGTGCGGCGAGGGCCACGGACAGGGCGCAGAGCGCGGTCGGAACGATGCGGCGGAGACGGGCGGTGGGAGGCATCGGCGGCTCTCATGCTGGGGGACAGGGCGGGGCGCCGTCCGCGGACGGCGCTCTCCCACCCATGCACGCTGGACGGGGCGTTCCGTCGCCGACACGTCCGGCAGGTCACCCGGGCGGCGGCCGTGGACCACCCCGGCGGCCCGCGGCCGATCGGCCGTCACCCTCGTCGCTCGTCGTCACCGCCGGTTGCCCGGCGTCGCCGCGCGGCGCCGCCGCCCGTCGAGGCCACTCGTCGGCCGACGGGCGGAATGCCGAAGCGGGGGCCCGGCGTCCGGGAGCCAGGCCGCACGCAGTACTCGCCGCGGCAGTAGACGACGACCTCGGTGTCCGCGGGGGGCTCGTCCGGGGGGCTCGTCCGGCGGGCCGGCCCGCCGGACGGCAGATCAGGGACCGGGCGGTGCACTGAGGGGCCCCGGCAACCCGGCGTTCAACTGCCCTTTCCCGTACGCGAATTCGATGGCATCCGCCCTCTTGTCAAAGGTTAGTGAAGTTTCCTAACTTGATGTCATGTCCGAGACACCACGGCACTCCCGGCGTGACCTCCTGCGCGTCGGCGCGATGGGCGGAGCCGCCCTCGCCGCCGGCGGCCTCCTGCTGCCCGGCACCGCCCAGGCCGCCCCGCGCCTCACCACTCCGAGCCCCGTCGCCCTCGACCTCCCGACCGTCCCCGCGCCCCGGAGCGAGCGGACCGCGGGGTCCGCGCTGCGCCCCTTCGGCCGGCACCTCGCCTTCGGCGCCGACCCGTCCCAGCAGGTCGTCGTCTCCTGGCAGGTGCCGGACGCGGTGACCTCCCCCTTCGTCAGGATCGGCGTCCAGCCCGGGGACCTCGGCGCCCCGGTCGCCGCCGAGGTCCGCACCCTGGTCAGCAAGCTCTCCTGGCAGAAGCCGGTCGAGGACCAGCCCCCGGTCAAGCCCACCACCGTCACCCAGTACTACCTGCACGCCCAGCTGGACCAGCTGATCCCGGACACCACCTACTACTACGTCGTGGGCCACCAGGGCTACGACCCCGCGGGGCAGCACACCAGGCTCGGCGACATGGCGAGCTTCCGCACCGCGCCCGCCCCCGGACGTGGCGCCGGATTCACCTTCACGGCCTTCGGCGACCAGGGCATCGGCTACAACGCGGCCGCCACCGGCCACCTGATCGCCGGCCTCGACCCCGCCTTCCACCTCCACATGGGCGACCTCTCGTACGCCAACGCCGGCGGCAGCGGCAAGACCAGCGACGCGTACGACGCCCGGCTGTGGGACTCCTTCTTCGTGCAGAACGACCCCGTCGCCTCCAGGACTCCGTGGATGCCGGCGATCGGCAACCACGAGATGGAGCCGTGGTACGGGTCCGACGGCTACGGGGGCATGCGCGCCCGGTTCACCACGCCCGACAACGCCTGGAGCCAGTCCACCGGCATCTACTCCTGGCGCTACCAGAACGTCGGCCTGATCAGCCTCGACGGCAACGACGTCTGCTACAACACCCCGGCCAACCTCGACTACACCAAGGGCAAGCAGAAGAAGTGGCTGGAGAGCCGGCTCGCCGCGCTCCGCGCCGACAGCGGCATCGACTTCATCGTCGTCTACCTCCACCAGTGCACCTACTCCACCTGCCACGACAACGGAGCGGAGCTCGGCGCGCAGCAGGACTGGGCCCCGCTGTTCGACAAGTACCAGGTGGACCTGGTGCTCAGCGGCCACAACCACGTCTACGAGCGCACCGACCCGATCCGGGCCGGCAAGGCCACCCGCAAGGTCGCCTCCGGTGACACCGTCAACCCGGTGAAGGACGGCACCACCTACGTCGTCGCGGGCGGCGGAGGCGGCGGGCTCTACTCCTTCCCGGTCTCCGACACCTACCTCGGGCACGAGACCGGCAACGACAAGCCGGTGCCGATGGTGGTCTCCGAGCGGGACGGCCACAACCAGACCGTCAAGGTCACCTGGTCCAGGGTCCGCTACACCGGCTACTGCCTGGTCGCGGTCGACGTGACGCCGGGCGCCGCGGGCAAACCCGCCCGCATGGAGGTGCGCTCGCTCACCGAGGACGGGACGGCGGTGGACCGGGTCACCGTGCAGCGCGGCTGAGCCGCGCCCGCGTACCCGGCCCGGGTCGAGTACGCCCGGGTTGAGTACGCCCGGGTTGAGTACGCCTACTCAGGCGGCCGGCGGCGGCGTCCGGCGAGCATGGAGGCGTCAGCCCGCCGGACCCCACGGAGGACCAGCCATGCTCAGCCGGATCGCCGGCACCCTGGTGCCCGCCCTCGGACGCCTGTCCGTCAGCTCGGAGACGCCGGGCCCGGTCGCCCCCGGCAGCATCGTCGCGGCCAACCACAGCTCGCTCGCCGACCCCGGCGTGGTGCTCGCCGCACTGCGCCGGCTGGGCACCGAGCCGGTGGTGATGGCGGCCGCCGGGCTGTGGCGGGTGCCGGTGCTCGGCGGGGTGCTGCGGTCCGGCGGACACATCCCCGTCCACCGCGGCACGGCCAGGGCCGCCGCCGCCCTCGACCCGGCCGTGGCGGCGCTCGCGGCCGGCCGGGTCGTGCTGATCTACGGGGAGGGCGGCCTGCCGGACCGCCGGGACTCCCGCGACGTCGAGCCGGGCGCGTTCCGCACCGGCCTGGCCAGGCTCGCGGCGGCGAGCGGCGCCCCGGTGGTGCCGCTCGGCCAGTGCGGCGCCCGCCGCCTCAGCTCGGGCAGCACCGCCAAACAACTCGCCGGCTTCGCCACCGCCCCGCTGCGGCGCCCTGCCCTGCACGTCCACCTCGGCGCCCCGCTCCACCTGGCGGGCGATGTCGCCGAGGCCACGGCCGCCGCCCAGCGCGCCGTCACCGCGGCCTGGCGCACCGCGGAGCGGCGCTGCTGTCGGCGGGGCCCTCGGACTCACCGGGCCTCGGGCTGAGGGGTCGGCGCCCTCCTACGTGCCGGCCGCCCGGACATAGATGTCGGCGCCGCCTCCGAGACCGAAGGGCCGCCGCACCACGAAGATCCGGCGCCCGGCCTGCCCATCCGGTATCAGCTCGCCCTCGGCCGGCTCGTCGCCCGGCAGCGCGACGCGAAGATCGTCCGGCAGCGGGGCGAGGGCGCCGGGCTGTCGCAGGTCGTACGTGGAGAGGAAGTTTGCGAGGTTGACGTCGTCGCTGTCACCGAGTTCGTAGTGCAGGTAGGAGACCGGCGATCCGTCGGTGGCCCGCGACAGAACGGCGTCCGTGGGAATGAAGTACCTTCCCTTGCCGGGGTGTTGGGTGCGGTGCAGACCCGCCGACCGCTCCGCGCGGTCGTTGTCCGTCTCCGGCGGATCGAGGGTTCGCAGGAACCCGGCCACGCCCCACCAGACACATCCCGCGGCGACCGACACGCAGAGTACGAGGAACGTCCCCAGGAGCCTGCGCTTCCAGGGCGCTTCACCGAACCGGGCCTGCTGAACGCTCGACGAGCGAGAAGTACGCATCTCGTTCGGTTGCTTGAGCACGTAGCCCTCGTGCGGAGTCGCCCTCTGCCACACGGTCTCGAAGGCGTTCTTCACGAGCTGAACGACGGCAGGTTCGGTGGTCCACTCACGGTCCACCACATCCCCGTCACCCGAGAAGAAGGTGAACATGATCTTGGAGTCATCAAACATCCACAGGTCGGTTCCGGGCAGAGCGATGTCCGCCGCCAGCCGGCGCGGAAGCCAGCGGACCTGTTCGCCGATGGCCACATTCAGGAACGTCACATGGTGCTCGTAGCGGATGTACTCCGTGACTGGCTCGGAGACGATCCGAGCCCGGCGCATGACCACGCCACGGCGAATCGCCTCTCCGGCGAAGTCGGTCCAGTTCTGGAACCACTCCGGCCGGTCGTCCGGGTTGTAGCGAAGACCCTCCCGATAGCGCTGGAACTGTTGGAGACGATCCCGATGAACTCTGGAGGCTGCACGATGCTCCCCGGGACTCTGGTTCCGCATGGTTGCACACCTGATGGGCTCATCCTGACGTGTGCGCGACCGGCCTGTCAGGCGTTTCTATTTGACGAATAGTCAGTTCGATGGCAAAGAGTCCAGTGAGCGCGCGAGTACTCAGGTTGAACTCGCCTTGTCGTAGGTGCTGACGGACCTTGACCGGGTTGAGCATCGCCCCACCCTGGCTGCCGACGTCACCCCCGATGCAACCTCCGTCACAGCAGCGGCCGGGTCTACCTGGCGACGCTATTGCTCGATGGCATGGAGGATGCGCTCGGCCACCAGCTCCGGCTCGTCGGTCGGCAGCGCGTGGCCGGCGCCAGGCACGATCTCCACCCTGGCCGAGGGCATGAGCCTGCCGATGCGATCGGCGACCTTGCGTGAGTCGTGCATGGCGCTGCGCGCCCCGAGCAGGAACAACGAAGGAACGCGCAGGCGGCGCAGTTCCCCGTCCGAGAGGACTGGTGGCACCGGGAGTGCGCGACGGAATCCCATCGAGGCGCGCATCAGGCCCATCAGTTCGCTCTCCAGGATCGCGGTGTTGCCGACCAGACGGGCGAGCCGCGGGCGGAGCGGGCCGGGTGCGGCTGCGGCGAGCCCGCCGGCGATCAGCCAGGCGTAGAACCGCGGCCCGAACTCGGCGAAGCCCGCTGGGTCCACCAAGGTGAGGGACGCGGCCCGGCCGGGGCGGTGGATCTGGTGGTTGATCGCCAGCCAGCCGCCGTAGGAGCAGCCGACGAGCTGAGCGTCCGTCACCTCCAACGATGCCAGGACTTCGTCCAGCCAGGCGGCGCTGTCCCGGCCGTCGCGGATCGGGGTGGTCTGCACGCTCGCGCCTGGCTCACCGATGGTGTCGACGGCGATGAGCGGACGGTGCCGGGCCAGCGTGTCGATGTACCGGTGCCACATCAGCGCGTTTCCGCCCGATCCAGGGAGCAGAACGATCGGCTCGCCGCTCTGTGGCCCGGTTCGGTAGACGCGAGTGGTCCCGAACGTGGTCGGAAGATCCAGCGCCGTCCGCTGCCCCGGCCACAGTTCAGCCAGAGTCCGCTCGTATGTGACATGGAACCGGTCTCTGGCTTGGTCGTTCCTGAACTCGCCAATTCGCATGGTACATGTGTATCACGGCATGATACGGGTGTACCAGGGAGGTGGGATCGTGAACACAAGGGTCGATCATGAGGAGCGCCGACGGCAGATCGCCGAGGCGCTGTTGAGGATCGCTGACACCCAGGGCCTGCAGTCGGCCAGCATGCGGGCCGTCGCGGCCGAGGCCAACGTCTCCCTGCGACTGGTGCAGTACTACTTCGAAACCAAGCAAGGGCTGCTGCTCGACGCACTGGCCAGGCTCGGCACCCAACTTCAGGCCCGCATGGAGAAGTGGATCGGTGCGGCGGGGACCCCGCCCAGACCGCGCGGCACCGTGACCGCGCTCCTGTCGTGCATACTGCCGACCGACCCGGAAAGCCGGCGGATCACCAGGACCTACGCCGCCTACTACACCCTGGTACTCAACGACCCCGAGGTACTGGAAAAGCACGGCGCGCGGCAGCCGGAACTGCTGGAGGGCTTTCTCGCCAAGCAGATCCGTGCGGCTCAGCAGTCAGGGGAGATCAGCCCCGACAGGAACCCCGAAATCACCGCCGCCGGACTGCTTGCCATGGTCAACGGACTGGGCTCGAGCGTGCTGGGTGGCCAGCGCACGGGCGACGCCGCACTCGCGATCCTCGCCCACCACCTGGACGAACTCTTCCGGACGCCGTGAGGGCCGGTACGGCCCGGGCCGGAGGACCCACCACCTACCACGGCACCCTCGCTCTTCCAGCTGATTCGATTCCCACTGGCCGACAAGGAAAGTGCAATCTGAGTAGTCATATGGATAAGGGGGGAGCACCTCCGCAATCCGGACGTGCTGCGCTGCGTGGTGCAGGCGGGGCCGGTGCAGGGAGCGTGGCCGAGGGCCTGGCCGCCGTAGTGGGGCTCGACCTCTTCTGGTGCTGCGCACTGGCGATGGTCTACGGGATGGTCGGGGATGAGCTGGCTCGGCACCATGCCGCCGTGGCAATGGGATTGGCGCCGGATGAGGATGAACAGACTTGCTGTCAGCCTCAGTTGGATGGTCTGAGTGTCAGCTGATGGCAGTGCTGTGCAGACGTGAGGCGTCAGGCGGCTTCGGCCCGGTCCGTCGCGGCGGCGGTCGGCGGGGAGAGCCAGACCAGCCGGGCGGTGATCCCCGGCCGGCGGGAGAAGTGGTGTGCGGCTCGCTCAGGGGAGGGAAGGGTCAAGCGCGTCCGCCCGTCGACGCCGATGACGTGCGTCGACCCGGCGGCGTCGGCGAACCCCCAGGCCGCGACCCACCCGCCGGCGTCCGCGCGGCCCTCGTCGCACACCTGGACGACGGCGAACAGCCGGGGTGCGGTGTCGAGCACGAGCCCGCAGAGTTCCCGGTCGAAGGCCGGGTCGGCCGCCTGTGCGAGCGTGTTGGGGAAGGAGTTTTGCGAGGGCGCGGCAGGCATGGAAGTCCCCTACGTGAAGGGGAGTTGGACGCGGTGCTGTCACCACCACGGGCAGCGATCAGCCCTGACGCAGGATCAAAAGTAGCCAGTCGGTAGCATGTAGTCCACCGCTCTCGGGGGATTGATTTCAGCTCCACCCCAAAGGGTGAACGGTGCCGGCCACGGCCGGCGAGGGAAGGAAGCAACGGATGCCGCCCAGCAAGATTCCGCCGAGCATCCGGCAGCGGCGACTCGGTGCGGAGCTGCGCCGGTTGCGCGAGCAGGCGGGACTGTCGGTCACACGGGCCGGGGAGCTCCACGGCACCACCCAGTCCCGCATCAGCAACATCGAGTCAGGCGGATACCCGGTGAGTGCGGACCGGGTGCGGGCGCTGGCACGTCTCTACGGCTGCGCGGACGACGCCCTGATCGAGGCGCTGACCCGCATGACCGGCGGCCGTACGCGAGGTTGGTGGGAGGAGTACCGCGAGATCCTTCCCGCCGGAGCGCTCGACCTGGCGGAACTCGAACATCATGCGCGATCGATGCGGATTGCCACCGTGATCCACATCCCCGGGGTTCTTCAGACTTCCGACCATGCCCGCGCGCTCTTCCGGGACGCCTTTCCTCCTCTGTCGCCGCCCGAAGCGGAGCATCGTGTCTCCCATCGCATCAAGCGGCAGGGGGTACTCTACGGAGAGCCGCCAATCCCTCTGTCGATCGTCATCCATGAGGCCGCGTTGCGGATGGGGGTCGGCGGAGCGACTGTGGCCCGATCGCAGTACAAGCACCTGATTGAGATGAGCACCTGCGAGAACATCACGCTTCGCGTGATCCCCTTCGGTGCGGGGGCGATTCCCAGCTCTGGCCAGCCCATCGTGTACTTCTCGGCGGCTGTACCCCAACTCGATACCGTCCAGCTTGACACGGATCACGGGTCCGAATTTCTCGATGCTCCGACGTACTTGGTGAAGTACCGGAGCATTCTGGATCTGATGGAATCCTGTGCACTCGGTCCGATGGAGTCGCGTGATCTCATGTCCCGCATTGAACAAGATATTTGAGAGGAAAGGCCATGTCGGTCCTCAGTTGGCAGAAGTCCAGTTACAGCACCCAAGCCGCGAACTGTGTCTACGTAGCAGCGGCATCCGACGGCACCATCAAGATCCGCGAGAGTGATGACCCCGGCGTCGTCATCACCGCATTGCCCGACAGTCTCCGGGCCCTCCTGTCCGGCGTCAAGGCGGGGGAGTTCGACCACCTGACGCGGTAGCCCGCCCCTCACCTGCGGTCGGGGAAGATCCGGCCCAGGTGGTAGTGCAGGACGGCGGTCGCCTCGGCCGCCGTCCGCTGGCCGAGCAGCACGCTGAGGCCGAGGCCGGCGGAGACGGCCAGCAGCACCACGGCCTCCTGGCGCGCGTCCAGCCGCGGATCGGCCTCCCCGGCCTGCTGGGCCGCTGTCAGCTGGGCCGCCAGGAAGGCCTCCATCTCATCCGGCGCCGCCAGGAACGGCTGCCCGCCGAGCGCCGGGTCGGTGACGGAGAGCACCGCGTACTCCGTGTAGATCAGATGAAAGGCCCGGCCCTCCTCCTCAGCGGGGACGGCCTCCAGCAGCACCGCCTCGATGATGCCGCGCGGGTCGCCTGCGGCGCCGCTCTCGCGTACGCGCCGCTGGACCCGCTCTCCCATCCGGCCGGCCAGGCGGGTCATCGCGGCCAGCAGCAACTGCTCCTTGGTGTCGAAGTAGTACTGCACGAGCCGCACCGACACGCCGGCCTCGGTCGCCACCGAGCGCATGGTGACGGAGTGCAGGCCGCTGCTCGCCGCCGAGCGGAGCAGGGCGTCGATGATGTGGGCCCGCCGCTCCTCGTGATCCACCAGCTTCGGCATCGGGTTCCTTCCGACTATTTTTATGGTACAACCATACCATCAAGAGAGGGAGGGGCCATGACCCGGACCAGCGTGGGGCACTTCGTCAGCGACGAAGCCCGGGCGAAGTTCCTTGCGGCGTACGACCGGGCGATGGAGCTCTGGCCGAGCCCGCGCCAGGAGTTCGACGTGGAGACCGGCCACGGGACCGTGCACGTCCACCGGTACGGCGCGACGGCCGGCGAGCCGATCGTGCTGCTGCACGGCCACGCCGGACACCCGTCCAACTGGTACCCGCAGGTCGCCGCGCTCGGCGAGCACCACCCCGTCTACGCGATCGACACCCTGGACGACCCCGGCCGCAGCGTGCAGCGCGTCGTCGCGGCGGGTTCGGAGGGGAACGCGGCCTGGCTGGGGGAGGTGCTGGCCGGGCTCGGGCTGGAGCGGGTGCACCTGGTCGGGGCCTCGTACGGCGGCTGGCTGGCGCTCAACCAGGCCATCCACGCGCCCGAGCGGCTGGCCTCGGTCGTGCCGCTCGACCCGGGCGGGATCGAGAAGGTGTCGGCGCGGTTCTACCTCCACATGGTGGGCGGCCTGTTCGGGATGCTCGCCCCGCGCCCGCTGCGCCCGGCGGTCGGCAGGCTGCTGGCCAACCCGGCGCTGGGCGCACCACGCGAGATGGTCGCGCCGCTGATGCTCGCGATGCGGAGCTACAAGCCGCTCTCGCGTCCACCGGTCAGGCTGTTCACGGACGAGGAACTGGCCGCGATCACGCTTCCCGTCCTGGTACTGGTGGGCAGGCGCAGCGCGCTGCTGCGGCCGCGACGGGCCGTGGAGCGGGTCACCGCGTTGATTCCGGGGGTGCGGGCCGAGATCGTCGAGCGGGCCGGGCACGGGTTGAACCTGGAGCGGCCCGACGTGGTGAACGAGCGGCTGCTGGGCTTCGTCGGCGCGGTCGGGCGGGAGTCGCCGGCGGTGTAGCGGGGTGGCGCCCGAGATCCCGGAGAGCCCCGCGCTCGATGGCGGGGCCGGACTGACCGAGCGGTGCGACGGCGACCGCTGGACGGGCAACGGCTGGACGGGCAACGGCTGCGCGAGAAGTCGGGCGGGCCGACTTCTCGCGCACGTCATCAAGGTGGGGGATCAGGCGCAGGCCGCCGACCGCAGCGCCGTGGCGGCCCGCGCCTCGTCGTAGCGCCGCAGCACCAGCCGGGCGACGGCCGGGTGAGAGCCCAGCGGGGCGCTCGTCCACCTCGCCGCGGTGGTGGCGGCGCGGTGGGGAGGTCCACCCGCAGGTGGTAGCCGGTGCCGAGCAGCAGCGGCACCAGGATCGGCCGCCGGTGGGCGAGTCGGGCGAGCGTCTGATCGAGTGAGGGTCGGGAGAGGTCCAGGAAGCAGCAGTGGACGGTCAGTTGCGGACGCAGGGAGCGAACCACCCTCAGTAGACCGCGAATCGACGTGCTCGCCGTCTCGTCCCGGCTGCCGTGCGCGACGGCGAGCAGTACCGGCGCCATCAGTCCGCCGCCAGCCGGTAGCCGCGCTTGGGGGCGGTGCGGATCAGCGCCGCGTGCGGGCCGAGCGCTTCGAACCTGATGACTTCACCGTCGGCCCGGGTGCGGTGGCGACCGTGACCAACACCGGCACCACCGCCCACACCCTCACCGCGCAGGACGGCAGCGTCGACACCGGCCCCATCGCCCCAGTCGCCGGCACCACCCTGACCGCCGCGAGCCAACCGGGCGCGTACGCGTACCTCTGCACCTTCCACCACTTCATGCGCGGCATTCTGACGTAGAGGGCTCCGATGCTCGTCTGGCAGCACGTCCGGGAGGACCCGAACGCCGAGCGGTACCAGCGAGTCGTGCTGGAAGCCGTCGGTGAGCTGGCCCGGCTTCGGGACTCGGCCGACATGGCGGACGACCCCTGGCAGGACCCGGGCATCGTGGAGCGCTTCGTCAAGCGGGTCGGCTGGTTGCTCGGGAACGCCCAACTGGGCCTCTATCCGGCCGAAGCCGCGCTGTTGGCCTTGCTCCCGTTCCTCTACCGTGTCCGCTCGCTGCGTCTGGCGGCGACGCGGCTCACCGTCGGGCCGACCGACCTCGTGCCCTCACCTGAGCCTGACGCCGACCGATCGGCCTATGAGCAGTTCGTCGAATCCCGCGACCTACTGGTGGGCCGCACGCGAACCCGCCCCGCCTCCGCCGCGTCCTCACCGACCACCCACTCCCCACCCGCCTCACCTCGGAGGAAGCCGCCCCCGCCGTCGGCGCCTTCACAGGCTGGGCGCGCTTCCGCATGGACGAACGCCGAGTGCGCAGCCTGCTGATGGGCGTCGAGCTCTACCGCGACCGGGACCTGGCCGTCCGCGAGCTCTATCAGAACGCCCTCGACGCGTGCCGGTACCGCCGTGCCAGGACGGAGTACCTGGACCGGACCAGTTCGCTGGCCAGCTACACGTACGACGGCCGGATCGAGTTCCGTCAGGGCGTGGACGAGAACGGCCGCGCCTACCTGGAGTGCCAGGACAACGGAGTCGGCATGGGCGAGGAGGAACTGAGAGGAGTCTTCTCCAACGCCGGAGCCCGCTTCGCCGAGCAACTGGACGTCAAGCTCGAACGCGCCGAGTGGCGCAAGGTGGATCCGCCCGTCGAGCTGTATCCCAACAGCCGTTTCGGAATCGGCGTGTTGAGTTACTTCATGCTCGCCGACGAGATCCGGGTCAACACCTGCCGTCTGGACGCCTCCAGCCACTCTTTGATGAGGAAAGGCTTCTGAAGCTTGCCTCGCAACTCGGTGTCACGCCGGACCGTGCTCTTTCCCGCGCTGTTGGGCTGGGTGTGGTTCCCGGTCGCCCATCGGCCTCCGATCTTGCGGTTGCGGACGCCAACGCCGCTCACACCAGCATGGATGGGGATGGGACCTCGGTGGAGGAAGTGGCGAACTCCGGTGGCGATGAATGGGTCCTCCGCCGGGTGGCCGAGGTATGGCGGATGTTCCCCACCACGCGGACTTATGCCCAGGTCTTCTCAGCGACGCGATCGAGCGGACGCCCGCTGCATGAGGCGATCGACTACCTCCGAGCTCACGGCGTGGCGATCTCGATCGATGTGCCTGAAAGGCTCACCAGGTTGGACGAGGAACTCCTCTCGTTCGACAGCGCGCTGCAGTGGGGCGATCTGCGGGCGAACGAGCCGGTGCCGTTCGCCCGGCTGATCACGGCTGCTCGCACGCTTCAGCGGCACCCCAGGGAGAGGACCAGCCATCTGAGGAGCCGCGGGATCGTCCCATCCAGTGATGACCTGCCGCCCGGGCTGACGATGGACGAAGCGGTCGCCCTCATCCGGCGTGACCATGCCTGGCCCATCCTCTGGTCATCGTTCACGGGTATCGACCTGATGGGTCTGTTGAACCTGTCGATGAGGACAGGGCGGTCGATGGCTCAGATCACCGAGTGGTACCAGGACTGGGGCCTCAAGGTTCCCGACGCAGCCGAGCTGATCCGCGACGCCCTTGCCCGGGTTCCCCTGGCCGACCCGTCCTGAGCGCCGAATCCGCCCGTGAACAGGGCTGCTGTGAGCCGCCTCCATGTTCTACAGTTCTGTAGAACTGGACGGACGGCGATCGGGGACGAGCATGGACAGGCCGCTTCGGCTGCCGCAGCAGGATCGGGCGGACTTCGAGACGGAGCTGGGGCGGGCGCTCTCCGCCCCGTCGGTGCGGGCGGCGTTGTGGGCCAGTGGGGAGGAGGCCCGGGGCGTCGAGCGGTTGCGGCGGACGGCGAGGGAGAACGCGGAGTTCGTGCTGGCCGCGGCGGCGCCGGAGTACGAGCGGTACGCGACGCTGCGGGCGGATGCCGACGCGGTGGCGCGGCTGCCGGCGGCCGCACCGCCCCGGGAGCGGGCGTCGGGGTGGTGGGGGGTGCTGGGGCTGGTCGTGCCGGTCATCGCGGTGACGGCGGCGGTGATCTTCCTGCTGCTGGGCTCGGTACTGGGGCTGGCCGAGGACCTTGAGGTGCCGGCGGGGGCACTGGTGGACGCCGGCTGGGTGTCGGCCGGGGCGGCCGCGGTGAGTCTGCTGGTGGGCGGGCTGGGGCTGCTGGGGACGGCCCGGTCGAAGGGGCCGGAGGCCGGGGAAGCGGTGGACGGGCCGGGGGAGTTGGTGCTGGCGCGGGACGCCTGGCGGTCGGCGCTGGCGGAGCGCGGGCTGGTGCCGTACCTGGTGGCTCAGGCCGGTGCGGCGCCGGGTCGGCGGCGCTGATCAGGCCCGGTCGAGTCCCGTCGAGCGGGCCGCGTCGACCAGGAGCCGGGCGGCGTCCGGGGGGATGGCCAGGCGACGGGCGATCCAGGAGGCCGGCCGGCCGGTTCTGGCGAGCATCCAGGCCGAGTACAGGTGGCCGAGCTGGGGCGCGTTCTCGGCGAGCAGCAGCGGCCGGACGGCCTCCATCGGGAAGCCTTCCAGCGCGCGGGCACTGTACTCGCGGCCGTTGGGGCCGGGCGGGGGCAGCGGGAGCGGGCGGCGGAGGTCGATCCAGCGGCTGAGCAGCACCGCTCCGACCACCAGCAGGCCGGTGCCGGAGGCGCCGATCAGGATGCCGCCGATGACGGGGCGGTCCTCCTCCTCGGCCATGCCCAGGGCGATCTCCTCCAGGACGAGCAGGCCGAGCACGGTGAGCAGCACCGCGGTCTCGGCGGGGCGCGGGTGGGTCCGGGACGTCGTCATGCGGAACCTCTTCCTCGGCGGGGCGACCGGGGGTTTCGGGTGGGCGCGGCGATTCACCTTCCGTACAACGGTGGCGGGCGGCCCGGGGCACGCCTCGCGACTCGGGCGGTGTAATCGCGGATCGGAGTTGACGTATCGTCAAGAGACTGATGTGTTGGGCCGATTGGCCGTCAGCCGGAGGTCTGGTTCACACCTCCTTCCGGTCGGGCGCGCCTGGGCGGTGCGGTCGTCGAGGGGGTGGGGCCCAGCTGCGGGCCTCTGGTCAGCATAGCCTGGGCATGCCAACCTCGACAGGCTTGTCGAAGTTGCGGGACCCCGGTCGCGGCGGCGTGTCAAGGGGTGGCGGCCCGGTTACTTCGAGTGTGTGGCTCCGCTTGCAACTCGCTTTCAGTGAACGGCACTTGGCGAGCCTTCGAATGCGATCGGCTTCGAATGCGATCGGCTTCGAACGCACGCGCCGTCGAACGCACTCGCCGCGCAACGCAACGCGGCGCCCACCCGCACGACCCGGTGTGGTGGCCGGGTGGTGCGGGTGGGCGCCGCGGGTGGGACGGGCCCCGGACGGGGGCTCTCGGGGGGCCGGTGATCTCGGGGAGGCAGGTGTTCTCAGCGGGCCAGCAGGGGGAGCGGGGCGCCGGTGCGGGCCGGGAGTTCGAGGCGGGTGAGGAGGGCCGAGGGCGAGACCTCGACGACCCGGCAGCCGGCCCGGTGGCGGCAGTGGCGGGCGACCGAGCCGTGCCGCAGCCGGTCCAGGCGGCGGCGGGTGGCGGCGCCGAGGACGAGCAGGTCCTGCGGGCCGGTGACGGCTCCGACCAGGGCCGGGCCGGGTTCGGCGTTGACCACCACCGGGTGGATGACCAGCCCGGACGGGTAGCCGCCGTAGGCCTGCTCGAAGGCGACGTCGAGCCGCCGGCGGGCGGCGTGCTCCAGTTCGGAGAGCGGGCGCAGGCCGGCCCGCTCGTTCGCGGCCCAGGCGGCGACCGGCACCAGCACGGCCTCGTGCCGGGCCGCCTCGCCGACGGCGTGGTAGAGGGCGGCCAGACTGCTCAGTGATCCGCTCAGTCCGACGATCACTCGGGTGGTCCCGGGCATGGCCGTTCGCCTCCGTCTCTCCGGCGGAACTCTCCATCGGGCTCCGCCGGTTCGGCACTCCTTGCTTCGGATGACTCCAGTCAACCCCGGAACGGACTCCTCCGTACCGCTGCTGACGCCACCATGACGCGGGGCGGGCACATCTTGACGGCCTGCTGACAGCCTCCGTCGGGAGCGTTCAGCCCAGCCCGGGCACGAACCGGACCAGCAGGTCGATCGCCTTGATCCCGAGGAACGGCAGCACCAGTCCGCCCAGCCCGTACACCCGCAGGTTGCGCCGGAGCAGGTCGGTCGCCGAGGCCGGCTGATAGCGCACGCCGCGCAGGGCGAGCGGGATCAGGGCGACGATGATCAGCGCGTTGAAGATGATCGCGGAGGCGATCGCCGAGGTGGGGCTGTGCAGTTCCATGATGTTGAGGTGGTGCAGCCCGGGGTAGGCGTTCGCGAACATCGCGGGGATGATCGCGAAGAACTTGGCCACGTCGTTGGTGATCGAGAAGGTGGTCAACGCTCCCCGGGTGATGAGGAGTTGCTTGCCGACCCGGATGATCTCGATCAGCTTCGCCGGGTTGGAGTCGAGGTCGACCATGTTGCCGGCCTCCTTGGCGGCCGGGGTGCCGGAGTTCATCGCCACGCCGACGTCCGCCTGGGCCAGCGCGGGGGCGTCGTTGGTGCCGTCGCCGGTCATCGCGACCACGTTCCCGGCGGCCTGCTCGCGCCGCAGGTGGGCGAGCTTGTCCTCCGGGGTGGCCTCGGCGAGGACGTCGTCCACCCCGGCCTCGGTGGCGATGGCGCGCGCGGTCAGCGGGTTGTCCCCGGTGACCATGACCGTCCGGATGCCCATCCGGCGCAGCTCGGCGAAGCGTTCGGCGATGCCCTCCTTCACCACGTCCTTGAGTTCGACCACGCCCAACGCCCTTGCGCCGTGCCGGTCGTGGACGGCGACCAGCAGCGGGGTGCCGCCGGCCCCGGCGATCCGGTCCACCAGCGGCTCGGCCTCCCTGGGCGGCCTCCCGCCGGAGTTCACCACCCAGCGGGCGACGGCGCTCGCGGCTCCCTTGCGGATCAGGCAGGTGGTGCCGTCTGCCCAGGTCAGGTCGACGCCGCTCATCCGGCTGTCCGCGGTGAACGGGACGGGCCGCGGATCGCCGAGTTCGCCGGGGGCCCTCGGCGGCACCCAGTACTGACGGTTCGTCAGTTCGACCAGCGATCGCCCCTCCGGCGTCTCGTCCGCCGCCGAGGCCAACTGGGCGGCCTCGGCAAGCTGTTCGGTGGTCGCGCCGGGCAGCGGGTGCAGGGCGACGGCCCGCCGGTTGCCGTGGGTGATGGTGCCGGTCTTGTCGAGCAGCAGTACGTCCACGTCGCCGGCGGCCTCCACCGCCCGCCCCGAGAGCGCGACCACGTTGCGCTGCACCAGCCGGTCCATCCCGGCGATGCCGATCGCGGAGAGCAGCGCGCCGATCGTGGTCGGGATGAGCGCGACCATCAACGCGACCAGCACGATGGTGGTCTGGGGCGCGTGGGCGTAGATGGCCATCGGCTGGAGCGAGACCACGGACAGCAGGAAGACGATCGTCAGCGAGGCCAGCAGGATGTTGAGCGCGACCTCGTTCGGGGTCTTCTGCCGGTCGGCCCCCTCCACCAGGGCGATCATCCGGTCCACGAAGCTCTGGCCGGGCCGCGAGGTGACCCGGACGACCAGGTGGTCGGAGAGGACCACCGTGCCGCCGGTGACGCCGGTGCGGTCGCCGCCGGACTCCCGGACGACGGGCGCCGACTCCCCGGTGATCGCCGCCTCGTCCACGGTGGCGACGCCCTCGACCACCTCGCCGTCCCGCGGGATCACCTCGCCGGCCGGGACGAGGACGATGTCGTGCAGCAGCAACTGCTCGGCGGGGATCACCTCGTGGCGCAGGTCGCGGGTGCCGACCCGCCAGTGCGGCAGCCGCCGGGCGGTGGTGGCGGACTGCGCGCGGCGCAGCGACTCGGCCTGCGCCTTGCCGCGGCTCTCGGCGACGGCCTCGGCGAGGTTGGCGAACAGCACGGTCAGCCAGAGCCAGAAGGAGATCACCCAGGCGAAGACGCTCGGGTGGACGACGGCGCTGAAGGTGGTGAGCGCCGAACCGGTCTCGACCACCAGCATCACCGGGTTGCGCAGCATCGTGCGCGGGTGGAGTTTGCGGACGGCGGCGGGCAGCGCCTCGGCCAGCTGGCGCCGGGTGATCAGCCGGCGTCGGCCGCCCGGCGAGGTGGGGCGGTGGCTCGGTGGCGGTTCCTGCCCGCGCTCCCGGCGCCGGAGCCGGTTCTGCCGGCCGGCGGCGGTGTCCGGACCGGCGGCGGTGTCCGGGCCGGTCTTCGGAGTGGCGTCCGGGCTGGTGCTCGGGCTGGTGTCCGGGGTGGTGAGGGCCGAACGGCGCATCGTCTCGGGGGACCTTCCGGGCCGGCCCCGGGCGACCGGGGGCGGCGGGTTCGGTGGGGCTGCGGGGACGGCGGACAGCCCACCACCGCGGAGCCGGGTGGCATGCCGCTCTTGACACGGGCTTGGCGGCGGAGCGGCCGTCCTTGACAGCTTCCTGACGCCGCCGCCGGGGCACTGTCAGGAGAACGTCAAGGACGGCGGCCGGGGCGTACGCCCTGCGTCAAGGACGGGTGCGGTCGGTGTGCGGAGGGTCTCCACTGGAGGTGTCCGGCCGTACGGGCCGGCGCTCGAAGGGACCTGCCATGACCACTGTCACCGCCGTCATCGACGTCGACGAGCTGCTGGAGCGGAGGGTCCGCCTGGTGCCCGTCGCCTGGCGCCGGGACCGCCCCGAGCCGCCGGAACCCGGGACCGCCGCGAACGGGTCCCCGGCGGAACCGTTCCCGGCGGCCGACCGGGAGCGCACCCGCCCGGCGCACTGCCGGTTCGCGGTGCACTACGAGGACTGACCCGCCACCCGCGCGCCCACCCGGAGGAGCAGCCGACATGACCCAGCTCATCACCCCGCCCGTCCCCACCGCCCCGGTCGTCGCCACCGCTCCCACCGCCCCAGCCGCTCTCACCGCCCCCGCCGACGGGCTCGGCGGCCCCTGGCCGGCCTCGGCGCGCCCCGGCCGGGGAGCCGACCTGCTGGTCGGCGGGGTGGGGCTGGCCGAGGCCGCCGAGCGGTTCGGCACCCCGCTGTACGTGCTGGACGAGGCCGAGGTCCGGGGGCGGGCCCGGGCCTACCGGCGGGCGCTGCCGCACGCCGAGGTGCTGTACGCGGCCAAGGCGTTCCTGTGCAGCGCGATGGCCGACTGGGTGGAGCAGGAGGGGCTGGGGCTGGACGTGTGCTCCGCGGGCGAGCTGTGGCTGGCGGTCTCGGCGGGCTTCCCGGCGCAGCGGATCCTGCTGCACGGCAACGCGAAGTCCCCGGAGGACCTGCGGCTGGCCCGGCGGCTGCGGGTCGGGCGGATCGTGATCGACGGACCGGCCGAGATCGCGCGGCTGGCCGCGCTGGTGGCCGCCGACGTGCCGCAGAAGGTACTGGTCAGGGTGGTCCCCGGGATCGCCGCCGGGCACCACGCGGCGGTGCGGACGGGCGTCGGCGGGCAGAAGTTCGGCTTCACGGTCGAGGGCGGCGACGCGGCGGACGCCATCGCCCGGGTGCTCGACCAGCCGGGCCTCGAACTGGCCGGTCTGCACTGCCACCTGGGCTCGCAGATCACCTCGGTCGAGCCCTACCTGCTCGCGGTGGACGCCCTGGTGCGGCTGCTCGCCGAGGTACGGGAGCGGCACGGCGTGGAGCTGCCGGAGCTGGACCTCGGCGGCGGCCACGGCATCCGCTACCTGCCCGAGGACGCCGGGTTCGACCTCGCCGGGTTCGCGGTCCGGGTGACCGACCGGCTGGCGGTGCGCTGCGCGGAGGCCCGGCTGGAGGTGCCCCGGCTGGTCGTGGAGCCGGGCCGGGCGATCGCCGGACCGGCGGCGGTGGCGGTCTACCGGGTGCTGTCCGTCAAGTACACCGCGGACGGCCGCTGCTTCGTCGCGGTGGACGGCGGCATGAGCGACAACCCGCGCCCGGCGCTGTACGGATCGCCGTACACGGTGCGGCTGGTCGGCCGCCGCTCGGAGGCGGGGGAGACGAGGGTGGACGTGGTCGGCCGCCACTGCGAGGCCGGCGACGTGCTGGTGCGGGACGCGGCCCTGCCCGCCGACCTGCGCCCGGGCGACCTGTTGGCGATGCCTGCGGCCGGCGCGTACCAGCTGTCGATGGCCTCCGGCTACAACCTGGTCGGCCGCCCGGCCGTGGTGGCGGTGAAGGCCGGCCGGGCCCGGTTGCTGATCCGCCGGGAGACGGTGGAGGACTTCCGCCTGCGCGAAGTCGGCCGCTGAGGGCGGGCGCGGGGACGGCACGGGCCCGGTTCCCGGTCAGCCGCCCGTGGAGGCTCCCGGGCCTGCGGCGGGTTTGACGCAGGGGGCGATGACGGTCAGGTACAGGGTGTCCGGCGCCGTGGCGGGCTCGCCGGGCACGACCGAGGCGGTGAACTTGTTGGTGTCATTGGTCAGGTCCAGCCGCTTGTCGTCGCTGCGTTTGACGGAGAAGCCGTCCTGCTTCAGCCGCTGCGCTACCGCCTCGAAGACGCCTTGCACCTTCGGCGCGGGGATCCCGTGCAGCTTGTACCTGATGTACGGCATGTACGTCTGGGTGGAGCCGAGTGGTCCGAGCTCACAGGCGTCCTTGTCCACCAGTGGTGTGGCGACCTGCACGGTGTCCTTTTCGGGGAGCACCGCGAGCGCGGCGGAGGAATAGGCCTTGACCTTCTCCTCGGCCTGCCCGAGGTTCATCCCCGGGGCGTCCCTCCCACAGGCGGTCAGGGTGAGGAAGACGCTGGACAGTAGCCACAGCAGGGCGGCCCGCCTGCGCGGTACGGGTTGTGAGGATCGGTTCATGTGACCGGCTGCCCCGAGATGACCTGGCCGAACGCCTTCCATGAGGGTGTGTCCGCGCTCCAGCCGGTGCCCTACTACCTGGCGAAGGCCACGGTGCTGGATCCGCCGACCAATCTGGCCAAGGCCCGCAACCACGCGACCCGGCTGGCCGACCGGTTCGACCTGGAGGAGCTGCGCGACGGCCTCGACGACCTCCCGCGGGCCCTGCGCGCCGTGATCGCGGGACGCGGGGTGACCCCGCTCGACTCCACCGCCCGCTACCTCGACACCCCCACCCACCCGGCCATCGCTCAGGTCGTCCGCGACGCGGTGTTCGTCGAGGGCATGGGCCTGTCGTCCGCGGACTCGATGGTCACCATGCTGCCGTCCGTCCCGAACTGACCGGCACCTCCCGAACCGGACGATCCTGGAGAGCACCCCCATGTCCACTCGGCAGCACGTGGAGATCCTTCCCCCGCACCCGTTGCGGGCCGGCTACGACAGGTCCCTGGACCGCGGGTCGATCGCCGACGACTTCCAGCGGCGCCTGGAACCGGCCCACTTCACCCCGGGCTACCTCGGGGCCCTGGCCGAGCGGGTCGAACGGGCCCTGACCCGGGACCCGGCGGACGAGACCCTGCGCTGGCGCCTGGCGTTCCTGCTGCTCCAGAACAACGCCACCGCGGCCGCCGTCGAACGCGCCGAGGACCTGCTCACCGGTGCCACCCTGCCGCAGGCCCGGCGCCTGGCCGAGCTCGTGGCCGGCATCCGGAGCCGCGCCGGCCGGCCGCGTACGGGCCGTCGCGTCCGGCGGGTCAACTGGTCGATCAACAACCGCTGCCCGATGTCCTGCCAGGGCTGCTACAACCCGTTCGCCGCCGAGCAGATCGACCTCGCCCAGGCCGAGCGGATCATCGCGAAGCTGGCCGCGCACGGGACCAGCGACCTGGTGCTGGCCGGCGGCGACCCGCTGCTGTGGCCGCCGATCTTCGACGTGGTGGACCGCGCCGTGGCCAGTGGCCTGAAGGTCGGCCTGGACACCACCGGCTACACCCTCACGGCGGAGAAGCTCGCCAGGCTCCGGGGGCTGTCCTCGCTGCCGCTGGACGCCGTGACCGCGGAGGTGCAGCGCGCCTTCCGCCGCAGCCCGGACGGCAACCTCCTCCAGGCGCTGCTGGACTCCCTCGCCCTGTGCGACACCGAGGGCTTCGACCGGGTGCGGGTGCACACCGTGGCGAGCGCCGAGAACCTCCACCAGCTGCCGGAGCTCGCAGCCGAGGTGCTGTCCCACCCCTCGGTCGCCCAGTGGGTGATCTTCCAGTGGTGGGGCCGGCGGGCCTCGCCGGCCACGGTGCGCAGGCTCGGGGTGGCGGTGGAGGACGTCCGCGAGGTGGTGGAGGGCATCCGGCGGGACCACCCGGGGCGGGAGATCCACCTGGCGGAGAGCTCCGAGCGGGAGCTGCTGAACTGGATGATCCAGTCGAGCGGGCAGGTCGTCACCTTCGGGTCGGGGGCGGAGGAGGAGTTCATCCTGGGCAACCTCCTGACCGACTCGGTCGAGGAGATCCTGACCCACCCGATCCTGGACTTCGAGGCGATGTCCCGGGGGATCCCGGTCACCCCGGGGACGGTGTTCGGCCCCGCGGACGGCACCCCGGGCCGATGACGACGGCACCCCGGGCCGAGGTCTCCGGCTCATAACGGAACGGTTGCGGAGCCCGCCCTTCCCGTGCTCAGGGCTTGACGGCACGGGGAGGGCGGGCGTTTGCTGTGTCCGCTCGTTGGAACCTGTTTGGTTCTGGTTTGTTTTGTGTGTTTGAACGTTCAAATCTGCGTTCAATCCGCCTCAGGCCCGCGAAGTCCGCAAGCCGAGTGTCCGAACCCCACCCCATCCCGTCCTCCCGCTCCTCGCCACCCCATCGAGAGGAATGCAATGTCACACCTTTCCCGCCGCGACCTGCTCCGCGCCTCCGGAGCCGGCCTGCTGGCCCTCGCCGCCGGCGGCACCCTCACGGCCTGCGGCGGCGGCTCCGGCTCGGGAGGCGCCTCCGGTGGGGACGCCGACACCGGCACGATCACCGTCTGGTCCTGGGCCACCGCCGCCGACGCCCTGCGCGGGATCGTCCCGGCCTTCGAGAAGGACAACCCGGGCATCAAGGTCGACGTCCAGGACATCGGCGAGCCCGCCATCTGGGACAAGATCACCGTCGGCATGGCGGCCGGCGGCCAGGGCCTCGGCGACGTCCTGCACATCGGCTGCGACTACCTGCCCGGCTACCTGGAGAAGTTCCCCGGCGGCCTGGCCGACCTCTCCTCGCTCGGCGCCGACGCCCACAAGGACAAGTTCGCCAAGGGCCTGTGGCCGGTCGTCTCCGGCAAGGACGGCCACGCCTACGCGCTGCCCTGGGAGGTCAACCCGCTCGGCTTCTTCTACCGCAAGGACTACTTCGACAAGGCGGGCATCGACCCCGAGTCCTTCGCCACCTGGGACGACCTGCTCGCCGTCGCCGACCGCTTCAAGGCCGCCAACCCCGGCATCGCCCTGATCGGCGTCAACAAGGCCGCCAACCCCACCCCCGACCTGGACTTCCTCCAGGGCCTGATGCAGCTCCAGGGCGCCTTCTACTTCGACCTCCAGGGGAAGATCACCGTCGGCTCCGAGCCGGCCGTGCGCGCCCTGACCATCATCAAGCGGCTGGAGGAGGCCGGGCTGATCGGCGACACCCCCGGCGTCCAGAGCTGGCCGCCGGTGATGAAGACCGGCAAGCTCGCGGTGGCCGCGATGCCCGCCTGGGTCGCCCACTACCTGGAGAAGAAGTTCCCCGACCAGAGCGGCAACTGGCGCCTCACCAAGCCCCCGGCGGTCACCCCCGGCGGCAAGCGCACCGCCCTGGTCAACTCCACCCACCTGGCCGTCGCCGCCTCCAGCCCGCGCCGCCGCGCCGCCTGGAAGTTCGTCGAGTACGCGCTCACCCGCCCGGCCTCGGTGAACTCCATGTTCAACGCGGGCGGCGTCTTCCCGGCCCTCACCGAGGCCTTCGCCGACCCGGTGTACGCCGCGCCGAGCGCCTTCTACGGCGGCCAGCCGGTGCTCAGGACCTTCGCCGACCTCGCCACCGAGGGCGGCGACCCCACCAACTACTCCGGCGACTACGCCCGCGCCCTCAAGCTGGTCAGCGACGCCCAGGTCAAGGTCCTGCTCAAGGGCGCCGACCCGGCCGCCGTCCTCCAGGACGCCGCCAAGCAGCTCGCCCAGCAGACCGGGCGCGGGATCGCATGAGAACCGCCAGCCCGCCCCAGGCCGGCCTCAACGGCCGGGCCAGGAGCAGCCGTTGGCGCCGCAGCGCGGTGCCGTACCTGCTGCTCGCCCCCGCCCTGCTGACCTTCGGCGTGTTCAAGGCCTACCCGGTCGTCGACTCGCTGCTGCTGTCCTTCACCACCGGATCCGGTGCCGCCACCCGCAACGCCGGCGTCTCCAACTACCAGCGCCTGCTGGACGATCCGCTGTTCTGGACGGCGCTGCGCAACACCGGTGAGATCCTCGCCATCCAGGTCCCGCTGATGCTCGGGCTGGCCCTGCTGATGGCCGTCGGCCTCAACTCCGCGCTGGTGCGCTGGCGCACGGTGTGGCGGCTCGGCGTCTTCATGCCCTCGGTCACCGGCCTGGTCGCCACCGGCGTGATGTTCGCCTACCTGCTCAAGTCCGACGACGGCGCCGTCAACTGGGTGCTGAGCGCCGTCGGCCTGCCCTCCGTCGACTGGCTGGGCCAGCCGGTCTGGGCCCGGATGGCCGTCATCGTGGTGCTCACCTGGCACTACACCGGCTACAACGCCGTCATCTACCTCGCCGGGCTCCAGGGCATCCCCAAGGAGCTGTACGAGGCCGCGATGGTCGACGGCGCGGGCCCGATCCGCCGCTTCATGTCCGTCACCGTCCCCGCGCTGCGACCGGTGCTGCTGTTCACGGTCGTGCTCTCGACCATCGGCACGCTCCAGCTCTTCGACGAGCCGTACGTGCTGACCGGCGGCGGGCCCGACAACGCGACCCTGACCGTCTCCATGTACCTGTACCAGAACGGCTTCCGGTTCTTCGACTTCGGCTACGCCTCCGCCATCGCCTACGCGCTCACCCTGCTCGTGTCGGTGCTCGGCGCCCTCCAGATGCGTTTGATGGGAGAGCGCGAAAAGTGACCTCCAAGTCCGTGACCACCGAGTCCGTGACCCTCAAGTCCCTGAACCCCGAGTCCGTTACCCCCGACGGCGCTAAGCCCAAGGGCGTCCTCAAGAAGCTGCGCGGCTGGCCGCTGACCTTCTTCCTGGCCGGCGTCACCGGGCTGTCGATCGCCCCCTTCTACTGGCTGGTGGTCTCCGCCACCCGCAGGGACACCGAGGTCTTCGACTGGCCGCCCAAGCTGCTGCCCGGCGGGAACCTCGGTGAGAACCTGAGCCACCTGGAGCAGAAGATCGGCCTGCTCAGGGTGGTCGGCAACTCCCTGCTGGTGGCGGGCGTCCAGACGCTGGGCGCCCTCGTCGTGGCGCTGCTCGCCGGCTACGCCTTCGCCAAGTTCCGCTTCCGCGGCCGCACCCTGCTGTTCGCCCTGCTGCTGTCCACCCTCGTGGTGCCCGAACAGGTCACGCTGGTACCGCTGTTCAAGATGATGATGAACTTCGGCCTGCTGGACACCTACCAGGCGCTGATCCTGCCCGGCCTGTGCGTGCCGTTCGCCATCTTCCTGATGCGGCAGTCGCTGAGCAGCCTGCCCGACGAACTCCTGGACGCCGCCCGGGTCGACGGCGCGGGCGAGCTCCGGGTGCTGTTCAGCGTGGTGGTGCCGGTCATGCGGCCGGTGCTGGCGGCCCTGTCGATCTTCCTCTTCCTGGGCTCCTGGAACCAGTTCGTCTGGCCGCTGATCGCCCTGCGCAGCCCCGAGATGCACACCCTGCCGGTCGCCCTGGCGACGCTGCACGGCAACAAGTCCAACACCGACTACGGCGCGATCCTCTCCGGCACCGCGCTGTCCACCCTGCCGATGATGGTCCTCTTCCTGGTCCTCCAGCGGCAGTTCATCTCCGGCCTGCTGGCCGGTGCCACGAAGGGCTGACCATGACCGAGAGCACGAACCAGAGCACGAACGAGACGACGGACACCGGCGCCGGCACGACCACGGCCGAGGTCTGGGAACCGCACGCGCCCACCGCCGCCGGCGGCCTGCGCCCGCTGTACGCCCAGGGGCTGGACGTGCGGGTGAGCGGCACCGGCACGGCCCAGGGCGTCGCCGACGGCGTGGTGGAGGTGACCGCCGAGGGCGCGGGCGAGGTCCGCATCGAGTGGCGGGTGCCCTGCGTGGACGTCACCGCCCTCTGGACGCCCGAGCCGCGCGGCACCGGCTGGCTGCCCGCCGCCTGGAGCGCCCCGCGCCGCACCTCGCTGGCCAACGGCGCGCCGATCGCCGCCCTGATCGGCACCGGGGACGTCGCCCTGTGCGCCTTCGCCGCCGGGCGTCCGGACGTGCTGGCCGGGGCCGGAGTGGTCGAGGAGACCGGCGAGTTCCGGTTCTGGGCCCAGGCCACCGACCGGCTCACCGTCCGGATCGACACCTCCCGCCGGCACTTCGGCCGGGCCCTGGCCGACCTCGCCGCCTGGTGGGGCGAGGGCCGCACGGCCGACATCCCGGAGGCCGCCCGCCGCCCCGCGTACTCCACCTGGTACTCGATGCACCAGGACGTCACGCCCAAGGGCGTCGAGACCCAGGCCGCGCTCGGCAGGGAACTGGGCCTGGACGTGATCATCGTGGACGACGGCTGGATGACCGCCGACCGCACCCGCGGCTACGCCCACTGCGGCGACTGGGAGCCCGTCTCGCTGCCCGACACCGCCGCCCACGTGCAGCGCGTGCACGACCTGGGCGTGCGGTACATGCTCTGGTACGCGCTGCCGTTCATCGGCAAGGACAGCGCCGCGTACCGGGAGATCGGCCACCTCGCGCTGGCCGACGCCGCCCACATGGGCGCGATCGTCGCCGACCCGCGCCACCCCGAGGTCAGGGCCTTCCTCACCGACCGGCTCGCCCGGGCCGTCGAGGAGTGGGGCATGGACGGCCTCAAGGTGGACTTCGTCGACTGGTTCGCCCGCGCCGACGCCCCGCCGGCCCGCCCCGGCGCGGACTGCGCGAGCGTGGACGAGGGCGTGGAGCGCCTGCTCGCGGAGATCCGCCGCCGGATCACCGCCGCGAACCCGGAGGCGATGATCGAGCACCGCCAGCCGTACGTCAGCCCCGGACTGTGGCCGTACGCCACCATGATCCGTGCCACCGACTGCCCGCTCAGCCCGCAGGAGAACCGGCAGCGGACCATCGACGTGCGGCTGGCCGCCGGGCCCGTCCCGGTCCACGCCGACATGCTGATGTGGCACGCGGGCGAGCCCGCCGAGCAGATCGCCTGCCACCTGATCAACGTGCTGTTCTCGGTGCCGCAGGTCTCCGTCGACCTCGCCGCGCAGAGCGAGGCGCAGCGTGAGGCGATCGCCTTCTGGCTGGGCGTCTTCCGCGAGCACACCGCCACCCTCCAGCTCGGCGAACTGCTCCCGGCCCGTCCGGACCTGGGCTATCCGATGGTCACCGCGCGCGGCACCGGCACGGTGGCCGTGGCCCGCTACACCGCGCTGCCGGTGGACGTCTCCGGCGACGACTGGCACACCCTGCTGGTGGCCAACGCCGACGCCGACCCGGACGTCCGGCTCACCGGTGGCCGCGGGCAGGTGGCCGTGACCGTGCGGGACGCCCGGGGGCGTATCGTCCGGCAGGGCGAGGTCGAGCTGGACCGGGCGGAGGCGGTCCCCGTGCCGCGCGGCGGGCTGCTGACCCTGCGCCGGGCCTGACCCCGCACCGGGCCTGACCCCGCACCGGGCCCGACCCGCTCGGGGCGCCGGACCGGCGCCGGCGCCCCGTCCGAGCCCCCGACCACCCTGGAGAGACCGCATGCCCGAGGGAGCACACCGGCCGCGCCGCGGCGCCACCACGATCGAGGAGGTCGCCAGGGCGGCCGGGGTCTCCCGGCAGACCGTCTCCAACGCGCTCAACGCGCCGCAGCGGGTCCGCCCGGAGACCCTGGAGCGGGTGAACGCGGCGATCCGCGAACTCGGGTACCAGCCCGACCAGTCGGCCCGCTCGCTGCGCAGCGGCGCCCGGCGCACCATCGGCTACCTCGCCCCGGTGGACGACCCACTCGACCCCAACCCGCTGATGGCCGGCTTCCTGGAGGCCCTGGTCGACGCGGCGGGGGCGGCGGGGCAGCGGGTGCTGCTGTTCCGTCCCGGACGGGGGGCGGCCGACCCGGTGGCGGCGATCGACGAACTGGTGGCGGCCCGCCAGGTGGACGGGCTGGTGCTGGCGGACGTGCTGCGCGAGGACGTCCGGATCGCCCATGTGACCGGGCTCGGCGTCCCGTTCGTCAGCTTCGGGCGGACCGGGCCGGGGGAGCCCCAGCGCTGGGTGGACATCGGCAACGAGGCGGCGATGGCCGAGGTGGTGCGGCACCTGGCGGCGCTCGGTCACCGCCGGATCGGTTACGTCGGGGCCGCCGAGGAGCTGCCCTGGACGGCGGCGCGGCGGGCCGGGTTCCTGGCCGAGGCGCGGCGGCTGGGGCTGTCCGCGGTGGCGACGGGCGCGCGGCGGGCGGGCACGTCGGAGTCGGGCGATTCGGGGTGGGGCCGTTCGGGTGCGGCGGCCGAGGGCTCCGTGGCGGCTTCCGTCCGGGCGTTGCTGCGCGGGCCCGACCGGCCGACCGCCTTCGCGGCCGGCAGCGACCTGCTGGCGCTGGACGTGTACGAGGCCGTCCGGGCGGAGGGGCTGGTGGTCGGGCCCGGCGGGGTGGCCGTGACCGGCTTCTACGACATGCCGCTCTGCCGGCACCTGCATCCCGCGCTGACCTCGGTCCGGCTGCCGCTGCGGCCGATCGCCACGGCGCTGGTGGGCCGGCTGCTGGCGCAGGTGCGCGGGGAGGCGGTGCCGGGGGAGGGGCTGGAGCTGCCCACCGAGCTGGTGGCGCGCGGGAGTTCGGGCCGGTCCGGCGGGCCGGCCCGATCCGGCTGGTCGGGCTGGTTCGGTTAGCCGGGCGGGTTCGCGCGGCCCGTCGGCCCGGCCGGTCCGTCGGCCGGCCGGGTTCGCATGGCCCGTCAGCCCGTCAGCCCGGCTGGTTCGCGTGGTCCGTCGTCGGCGCGACGATCAGCTCGCCGACCAGCCGGGCCGCGGCGGCCCGCTGCTCGGCGGGCAGGGCGTCGTCCGTGACCAGGACGTCCAGCTGGTCCAGGCCGGCGAAGGAGGCCAGGCCGACCGCGTTCCACTTGGTGTGGTCGGCCACCACGACCACCCGGCGGGCCGACCGGAGGAAGGCGCGGTTGGTCTCCGCCTCGGCCAGGTTCGGGGTGGTCAGCCCGGCCTCGGCGGAGAGGCCGTGGCAGCCCAGGACCAGCAGGTTGACGTGCAGCGAGCGGATCGCCTGGTCGGCCACCGGCCCGACCAGGGCGTCCGAAGGGGTCCGCACGCCGCCGGTGCGGATCACCGTGGCGGTGGCGGGCGTGCCGTCCTCGGCGGGTTGCTCCAGCAGTTCGGCGATCCGCAGCGAGTTGGTCACCACGGTGAGGTCCTCGACGGCGCGCAGGTGCCGGGCGACGGCGAAGGTGGTCGTCCCGCCGGCCAGCCCGACCGCCGAGCCCGGCGGCACGAGTGCGGCGGCGGCCCGGGCGATCGCCTCCTTGGCGGGCAGCTCCCAGTGCGCCTTGGTCTCGAACCCGGGCTCGCCGGTGGCCGGCGCCTCGACCCGCACCGCGCCGCCGTGCACCTTGTGCACCAGGCCGCGGCGGGCCAGCGCGTCCAGGTCGCGGCGCACCGTCATGTCGGAGACCCCGAGGTCGCGGACCAGTTCGGTGACCCGGACCCCGCCGCGCGCGCGGATCTGCTCCAGGATCAGCACGCGGCGCTGTCCGGCGAGCGGTTGGGCGCTGTCAGCCATCGGGAAGCCTCCTTCGGCCGCCTCAGGGGAGTGGCCATGGTGGATAATGTTTGAGATTGTAGCTTTCTGTTGATTCCAATGGCTTCACTCAGAGGAAGAAGGGCCATGCCCGGTACGTCCCTGACCCAGCCCACCGTCAGGACCGTGACCACCCTCGCGGACGGTCGGCAGCTGATCTACTACGACAGCGGCGCCGCCGCCCCCCGGGGCGCCGTGGACGGACGGCCGCTGGACCCGCAGGTCCCCGGTTCCGAGGTCCGGCTGGACCCGGTCACCGGCGACTGGGTCACCATCGCGGCCCACCGCCAGGCGCGCACCTACCGGCCGCCGGCCGAGGAGTGCCCGCTCTGCCCGTCCAGGGACGGACGGCTCAGCGAGATCCCGGCCGATGACTACCAGGTGGCCGTCTTCGAGAACCGCTTCCCCTCGCTGGCCGGCCCGCCCGCGGAGCCCGCCCCGGCGGCCGACGGCCCGTGGATCGGCGGCCCCGGCGCCGGACGCTGCGAGGTGGTCTGCTTCACCGCCGACCACGAGGCCTCCTTCGCCGACCTCACCCCCGAACGCGCCCGGCTGGTCCTGGACGCCTGGACCGACCGCACCGCCGAACTCTCCGCGCTGCCCGGCGTGCGGCAGGTCTACTGCTTCGAGAACCGGGGCGCCGAGATCGGCGTCACCCTGGCCCACCCGCACGGCCAGATCTACGCCTTCCCGTTCACCACCCCGCGCACCGCCAGGACGGCCGCCCGCGCCGCCGAGCACCGCGCCGCCACCGGCCGCAACCTCTTCGACGACCTGCTCGCCGCCGAACGCGCCCACGGCGACCGCGTTGTCCTCGCCGGGACGCACTGGACCGCCTTCGTCCCCTTCGCCGCCCGCTGGCCGTACGAGGTGCACCTCTACCCGCACCGCAGGGTGCCCGACCTGACCGCCCTGGACGCCGGGCAGCGGGACGAGTTCCCGGTGCTCTACCTGGAGTTGCTGCGCCGCTTCGACCGGCTCTTCGGCGGCGGCCGCACCCCGTACATCTCCGCCTGGCACCAGGCCCCCGTCGGACAGCGGGACGAACTCGCCCTGCACCTGGAGCTGTTCACCATCCGCCGCGCCGCCGACAAGCTGAAGTACCTGGCCGGCGTGGAGTCCGGCATGGACGCCTTCGTCAACGACGTCACCCCCGAGGACGCGGCCCTCCGGCTGCGGGAGGTCGCCACATGAACGAGCGAAGCGAGTTCGTCATCAAGAGGTGCGGGTTGTGTGAAGCACCCGCCGAGCGCAGCGAGGTGGGCGCATGAACACCTTCGATCAGCTGTACGGCCGTCCCGCCGAGGGGGAGTGGGCCGCCCCCGGCCGGGTGAACCTGATCGGCGAACACACCGACTACAACCTCGGGTTCGTCCTGCCGATCGCCCTGCCGCAGACCGTCCGCGCCGAGGCGGCCCGCCGGGAGGACGGGCTGCTGCGGATCTGGTCCGCCCAGGGCCGTGAGCTCGTCACGCTGCGGGTCGACGACCTCGCCCCCGGCTCGGTGCCCGGCTGGGCCGGCTACCCGGCCGGCGTGGTGTGGGCGCTGCGCGACGCCGGACACGAGGTCGGCGGGGCGGACCTCCGGCTGGACAGCGACGTGCCCAGCGGCGCCGGGCTCTCCTCCTCCGCCGCGCTGGAGTGCGTGCTCGCCGCCGCGTACAACGACCTGTACGGGCTGGGGCTGCCGGCCGCGGAGCTGGCGGTGCTGGCGCAGCGGGCCGAGAACGCCTTCGTCGGCGTGCCCTGCGGGATCATGGACCAGATGGCCTCGATGTGCTGCCGCCCGGGGGCCGCGCTGTTCCTGGACAGCCGGGACCTGGCGATGCGGCAGGTGCCCGTCGACCTCGCGGGCGCGGGCCTCGCGCTGCTGGTCCTGGACACCCGGGTGAAGCACGACCTCGGCGACGGCGCCTACGCCGCGCTGCGGGCCGGCTGCGAGCGGGCCGCCGCCCTGCTCGGGCTGCCCGCGCTGCGCTCGCTCCAGCCGTCCGGGCTGGCGGACGCCCTCGCCCGACTCCCTTCGGAACTGGTGCCGCTGGTGCGCCACGTGGTCACCGAGAACGCCCGGGTGGAGGCCGCCGTCGCCCTCCTGGACGCCGGCGACCTCGCGGCCCTCGGCCCGATCCTCACCGCCGGGCACGCCTCGCTGCGCGACGACTACCGGGTCTCCTGCCCGGAGACCGACCTCGCCGTCGAGACGGCCGTCGCCGCGGGCGCCCACGGCGCGCGGATGACCGGCGGCGGCTTCGGCGGCTCGGTCATCGCCCTGGTGGACCAGGACGCGGCCGAGCGTGTCGCCGCCGAGGTCACCACCGCGTTCCGCGCGGCCGGGTACGCCGAGCCGCGCACCCTCACCGCCGTCCCGGGGGAGGGTGCGCGCCGGCTCCGGTGAGCTAGGGCTGCCTACGCCCTGTGGGCCTCCGGGCGCTCCGGGGACGCCTCCGCGAGCGCCCGGGTCACGGCCTCGACCCCGGCGCGCAGCCCGTACACCGGGGTGGCCGGCTGCTGGCGCCAGGACTCGTCGATCCCGCCCGCGTCCACGGTGTCGAAACCCAGCTCGTCGACCAGCGCCCGGACCACCCGCTTGGCCGCCTCGTCGTCCGAGGCCACCGGTACGGCGAGCCGCTCAGGGGCGCCCGCCGGGAGCGGGCGCTCCAGCAGGTCCTGGGCGTAGGTGCCGTTGAACACCTTCACCACCCGGTGCCCGATGTGCTGCTCCGTCCAGCGGCTCTCGGTGAGCCCGCCGTCCTCGATCGCGTCGATCCGGCCGTCGCGCTCCTTCGGGTAGTAGTTGCCGGTGTCGATCACCGCGACGCCCTCGGCGGCGCCGTCCAGCAGCCCGGCGGGCAGGTCGGGCACGCTCTTCAGCGGCACCGTCACCACCACGACCTGCGCCCCCGCGGCCGCCTCGGAGACCGTCACGGCCTTCGCCCCGGTCTCCTCGACCAGCGCCTTGAGCGTCTCCGGGCCACGGGAGTTGGCCACCGCCACCTCGTGCCCGAGCGCGGACAGCCGCCGCGTCAGGTTCCCGCCGATGTTGCCCGCGCCGATGATGCCGATCTTCATGGGAAGCCCCTCTTCGCGAGTGCCGTAATGGACCGTCGCCTTGGCCCAACCACCCGGTGATCGTCCCGATTCCCGGCCGGCGGGTGGATTTCGCGAACCGCCGGGTGGATCCCGCGATCCGCGGGACGGCCGTCCCGGTCCGCAGGGTGGTCCTCCCGGACCCGGGGTCGGGGCGGGCCTGGCACCGGCCCCGCGCCGTCGCGAGGGTGGACGCCATGAACCGCACTCCCACCGGAACTCCCACCGAAACCACCGTCCTGGTCACCGGCGGTACCAGCGGCATGGGCCTCGCCACCGCCCACCGGCTCCTCGCCGCCGGCGCCCGGGTCGTCGTCACCGGCCGCGACGACGCCAGACTCGCCCGCGCCGCGGCGCGGCTCGACGCCGGCGACCGGCTGCTCACCGTCCGCGCCGACGCCTCCGTGCCGGCGGACCTCGCCCGGCTGGCCGACACCGTGCGGGAGCGGTACGGCCGGCTCGACGGCGTCTTCGCCAACGCGGGCGTGGCCGGGTTCCAGCCGGTGGAGGAGGTGACGGAGGCCGAGTTCGACCGGGTCGTCGCCACCAACCTCAAGGGTGTGTTCTTCACCGTGCAGCACGCCCTGCCGCTGCTGGACGCGGCCGGCGGCGGCTCGGTCGTCCTCAACGCCTCCTGGACCCCGCACCGCGGCCTGCCCGGCGCCGCCGTCTACGCCGCCACCAAGGCCGCCGTCCTCAGCCTCGCCCGCACCCTCGGCAGCGAACTCGCCGGACGCGGCATCCGGGTCAACTCGGTCAGCCCCGGCTACATCGTCACCGAGATGTTCCACGCGGCCGTCCCTGACCCGGCCGACCACGAGCCGATCCGCGGCCACGTCCCGCTCGGGCGGCTGGGCACGGCCGAGGACGTCGCGGAGACGGTGGCCTTCCTGCTCTCCGACCGCTCCTCGTACATCACCGGGCAGGACATCGTGATCGACGGCGGCCTCGTCCCCGCCTTCCCGTCCCTGACCGGCTGAGCGCCCTCCCGCCCGTGCCTGGTCCTGACAGGACCAGGCACGGGGCGCGCGTTCGGGTGACAATCCAGGACGTGAACCCGAGCAGCGCCCTGAGCGAATTCCTCCGCACCCGCCGCGCCCGCCTGCGGCCCGAGGACGTCGACCTCCCCGACTACGGCGGCCGCCGCCGGGTCGCCGGGCTGCGCCGCGAGGAGCTCGCCCACCTCGCCGGGGTCAGCGTCGACTACTACACCCGCCTGGAACAGGGCCGGGTCGGCAACCCGTCCGACGCCGTCCTCGACGCCGTGGCCCGCGCCCTGCGCCTGGCCCCCGACGAGTCCGGCCACCTCCACCGCCTCGCCCGCCCCTCGGCCCGCCCCCGCCGCCCGGCCGCCCGCCAGCAGCCGCGCCCCTCCCTGCTGCACCTGCTGGAGCAGCTCGACCACACCCCGGCCGTGGTGATGGGCCACCGGATGGACATCCTGGCCTGGAACCGCGCCGCCGTCGCGCTGTTCGGCGACTACGGCGCCCTGCCGGCCGAGGACCGCAACATCGCCCGGATCACCTTCCTCGACCCGGCCTCGCGCGAGCTCTACGCCGACTGGGCCACCTGCGCCCGCGAGAACGTCGCCTTCCTCCACCTGGAGGCGGGCCGCCGCCCTGACGACCCGCTGCTCGCCGAGCTCGTCGGCCGGCTCTGCCTGGGCAGCCCGGAGTTCCACCAGATGTGGGCCGAACACCCGGTCGCCGACAAGACCTCGGGCCGCAAGTCCTTCCGGCACCCCCTGACCGGCACCCTCGACCTCGCCTACGACACCCTCCGGCCCGCCGACGACACCGGGCAGGCACTGGTGACCTACACCGCGGACCCCGGCTCGCCCTCGGAGGACGGGCTGCGGCTGCTGCTCTCCTGGGCGGCGACCGGCTGACGGCCGGGAAAGGCCACGGGGGGCGGCGCGCCGGCGCGGGGCGCCGCCCCCCCCGGGGGGGGCGGGGGGGGGGGCAAAAACTATGGTTGTTTCCCCCAACGGCCACCAAGTAATGGAATGTCAGCCCACCCAGGTTACAAAATGAGACCCATA
>NZ_JBIVUM010000032.1:0-69688 GCF_044757205.1 Kitasatospora sp. NPDC091335
GCGCCAAGCAGAACCTGGCGCGCTGGACCTCCACCCGCTCGGTCAAGGAGACCTTCGTCCCGCCGACGGACTACCGCTACCCGCACATGGGCTGAGGTGTCCACACGATTCCCCGGGCTCATCCCCTGTTTGTCGGCAACGGCTGAATTCGGGTTCTGGATCACTTTCCGTGCTGACATGCTGCCGTCACCGACCGTGCCGAGAGAGGATACCGGTCACGCTGCGAGGAGTACCCGCTTGCGCAGGAGGTCCAGGCCGGCGCGGCCGAACATCTGGCGCTTCACCATCTTGATCCGGTTCACCTGCCCCTCCACCACTCCCGAACTGAACGGCAGACTCAACCCCGCCACCACCGCTCCGAGATCAGAACCGATCCCGTTCACGAACGACACCAACTCGGGCAGGTCGGTGGATTTCACGTTGCCGATCCAGTCGACCAGCTGGTCGCGTCCGGGTGGAGCGGCCTGCGGTTCGGCGCCGGATCGTAGGGGCCGCAGGTAGTCTCGCAGGACCGTCAGGCCGCCGGTGTTGCCGGTGGCCTTGATCTCCTCGAAGAGCGTCTTCGCGGTGGTGCAGCCTTCCTGCCACCGCTGGTGGAGGTAGGGCTTGTAGTCGTCCAGAACGCTGGTGCGGCCCTGCCACTTGCCGACCACGAGTTCCTCGGGGATGCCGGCGTGGGCGAACCTGCGTACTGTGCCGCGAGCCAGGTCCAGCCGGCGGCTGATCTCCCGCCGGGACAGGCCCTGGTCGAGCAGCGCGTGGATGGCCTGGTGCAGCTCGCGGGTGCGGTCTGCGTATCGGTGGGCGCCCCTACCCGTCTTCGCCGCCTGGGTGATCTTCTCCAGTTTGGCGAGGGCCGCCGCGGATTCCTCGGGGGTGGGGACGTGGTCGGGTTCGCGCAGTTGGCGGGAGTGTCGGGTGACGCAGCGCTCCACAGCTTCGGTGAGGTTGTGGAACAGGTGCCAGCGGTCAGCGACTTGGACCGCGTTCGGTGCGCCGAGGCGGGCGCCTTCGGCGTAGGCGGGGGCGCGGTCGCGGCAGATGACCTCGACGCCGGGGTGTTCGGTCAGCCAGCGGGCGAGGGTGGCGGCCTCGCGGTCGGGCAGCAGGTCGACGGGGCGACGGGACGACGGGTCTCCATGTTGATCAGCAGGGTGCCGTAGACGTGGCCCTTGCGCAGGGGCGATGCGGGCCGCCCGGGCATCGGCTTGCTGATGTGGTGCACCGGGGCCTCGGCCCCTGCCGTCCCGTGCCCTTGACTCGACGGGCACGGCTGGGTCACCCCGGGCGGTGCGTCAGGAGGCGCGGGATGCGGTCGCCCAGGAGGTGCCAGCCTCCGCGCGTTCGGCGTTCGGTACGCCGGCATCGTGGCCGGCGCACCGTCGGATTCGTTTCGCGGGCAGGCTGGTTCGGGAGACACCTCCTGTCCATGAGTACCGGCGTGCCCTGTCGGCCGCGCGCCGGGCCGCGCCTTCGCACGTGTCGAGAGGGCAGTAGCGGAGGGGTGGGGTACGAACGGCACGGGCAGCCTCGGAGTGACGGTCGGGCGGGGGCCGGCTACCTGGAGGAGGCCCGGTGTTCGAGCGTGGTCGTGGTGTGGTGGGGGTGGGCCGGCGGTGTCGGCGGGTGGTGGCGGTGCCGGGTGTGTTCGCGTTGGGCTGGGGTGTTCTCGGCGGCCCGCTGGGCCCGGCGCAGAGTGCGGCTGCCGTGGGCGCGGGGACGGTGCGGGCCACTGGTGAGCAGGCGTTCACCACAAGGGGTACGTTCACGGTGCCGACGGGGGTGGGCCGGCTCGTCGTGCACCTCTGGGGCGTCGGCGGCGCGGGAGGAGGCGGCGGCCGGGGCGGCAACGGCGGCCTGGGCGACACCCCCCCTGCGGCGCGGACAACGAACCCGGCGCCGCTGGCCAGAGCGGCCAGAGCGGCCAGAGCGGCCGGACCGGCGCTCCCGGCGGCCCCGGTTACGCACTGATCACCTGGTAGATCCGGCCGCCCCGGGATGCGTCCCCGAAGGCCGCATCCCGGGTAACGCCCCGCTTCAGTCGGTTGTCGCGCAGGGAGAACAGGTCTCCGCCGAGGCCGTCGGCGGCCCGTCAGGACCAGTCCGGACGTCCCACGGTGATCTGCCCGTACTTGTACGAGGAGTTGGGGAGGGCGAAGACGTACTCGTGCGGGTCGCTGTGCGCGCTCTCCATCTTGGCCGGGACGCTGTGGTAGCCGAGCGCGTAGAGGTTCCGGGACGGGTTCCAGGTGTTGTAGCAGTAGATGGCGTCGCGCTTGGTGTCCATGTGGGCCGAGGGGATGTTCAGCACGTAGGCGGCGCCGTTGGCACGGGAGGCGAGCGGTTGGTCGTAGGCGTAGACGAAGTTGAAGCGCACGTCGGAGAGCTTGCCCTCGCGCGCCAGCTGCACGGCCGCGTCGGTGATCGCCTTGTGGGTGTCGGTGACCTCCAGCCAGCCCGCGGTGAACTTGTGCGAAGCACCCGGGTACTGCGCCGCGATGGACGCGATCTTCGACTTGACCGTCTTGGTGAACTGGGCGAAGGCGTCGACTCCTCCGTACGGAGAATCGGGGACCTTCAGGTTGATCACCTTGTCGACGCCGAGGACGGCGGCCGAGGCCATGAACTCCGCGGTCCGGGAGGGCACGACCATGCTGACACCGTCGGTCGGCCAGTTCAGTCCGTGGGGGCCGTGGGCCGCGCAGAGGTTCTTCTTGCGCAGCTCGCACTCCATCTTCTTGCCCTCCGCGTCCTTCTCGTTCATGATCCTCGCCAGCCCGTCGTTCTCGCCCTGTGTCACCAGCACCAGGTACACGGGCCGTCCGGCCGCCTTGTGCTCCAGGATCGACCCGGCCAGGCCCAGCACCTCGTCGTCCTGGTGCGGCGAGTAGAAGATCGCCGGGGCGGACGCGGCCGAGGCCTTGCCCCCCGACAGGCCGGTGCCCAGGAGCGTCGCCCCGGCCAGCGCGCCCGCCGTCAGCACCCGCCGCCGGGACAGGCCAGCACCGCCGATGTCGGCCATCGCTGCCTCCTGCCGGCCCCACCGGGGCTCCGTCCCGCCCCGCGCGGAGGGACCCGTTCCGGTCGACGCACGACCGCCACCAGACAGTTCACCCGGCCACGTCGCGGCGGCCGCACCGGTGGCTGGACGGTCGCCAGTGGAAGCGGTGGTATCACGGTGGCGGCGAGGGAAGTGACGATCGGCCATGCGCAGGCTCCTTGGAAAGCGGCGCCACGAGGGCGGCACGGGAAAGGGGAGTCGGAGGTGACGGCGGCCCGTTCCGGGTGAGCCGCCCGGCGGACGAACTGCCCGGTCACGCCCCCGAGACTACGAAGCGCACCCGTCGCCGGGCGTCACCCGTCGGAACGAGGACCGGGTTCCCACTCCGGCCCCGACCCGGTACTCCGCTCCCCGGCCCCGGCCCTCATCGCCGGCGGCGGCACACGGTTGCCCGGTCACCGGGTGCGGCCCTGAGGCGACGTGACCCGGTGAGGGCGCCGCTGCGTCACGGCCCTGCCCGACCTCGGGCCCGCCGCCGGCCCGCCGTCAACGCCGCGCACGCCTACGCCTACGCCCCTGCGCCGGGCCGGTCGGCTGTCGCGGCTCCACCGGGTCTGACGGTGTGCGGTCGGACGGAGGGGCGCCCTGACCCCTGGCACCGCCAGGCCGGCCTGCACACCCTGGGCCCCGTGGGCTGGTTCAGCGTGGGCGGACGTTCCGGAATCGGACGCACCAAGGCCCTGACCGACGAGGAGTAAGCCGTACGGGCAACGCGGCGACGTCCGACAAGGCCCCTGACCGGTGATCGGGGTCGTTCCGCGCCGGGTCCGCAGACGGGAGACGGCCAGGCGGCGCACCCGGCCAGGCCTGCGGCCGTCGTGTTGCCCGCCGTTCCACCTGGTACCCGGCCCAACAGCCGTCCCGGACCGCCGGACGGTCGCCGTACCCCGCCCCGCACTGCCGCGGCCAGGTCGTTGGCCGCGGGGGTCAGCGGGCGGCCGTCACCGTCGCCGCGGAACCGTTCTCGGACAGGACCCGGGGTGCGGCCCGCAGGTAGATGACCGTGCCGATGACCCCGACCAGGGTCCGACCGGGCGGACAACGGACCGAACCGCCTACCGGGTAGCCCAGATCGCCGCGGCTCCGCATACGGCAAGGGACACGAAGACCTGCGCCATCATGGCGGGAGGCCAGGTGTTCTCCTCCGACTCGCCCCTCCGCTGCGCCTCCGTCAGGTTCTGCGCGAACTTCCTGCGGTGGCCGATCATTCCCACCGGGAAGGACACCACCGCGAACGAGTACATGGCGAGCACCGCGGCCGTGTCCATGTGCTTCGCGTAGTGGCTGCCGACCCCGAAGACCGCCATCGCGGCCGGCGCCAGCGCCATGCTGATCCGGTGCGTGGGGGTGGGCATTCCCGGCACCAGGACCGCCCAGAACACCGCCGTCGCCAGGATCGCGAGCCACCACCACGACACCACACCAAGCCCCAACGGATACACCGCGCACCCCCTCGCCCAGGCCGTGGGGCCCCGCGTCGGACGCGGGCTCGACAGCACTGTTCCGTCACGGCCTTTCGAGCACGGCCGATCACTCACAGCCTAGCGATGACCTGGTGAGCCTCCGCGCCTCCGTCACGGTTCCGGGCCGTGTACCGCCGTGTCGGGCGGGACTGGACACTCACACTCAGCACGTGTTCGGCCGGCCGCTGCCGCCCGTACGGCGCGATGGCCTCCTCGAACCGTCCGGTTCGAAGCACGCCCGCACCTGCTCCCCGGCCGGGGAGCCGTCGCTGAGAGTGAAGCGCGCGATGCGGCGGCGCCGGTACCAAGGCTCCGGCGGTATCGGCTGCGGCGCCTAGCCAGTACCGTTCCACGGACGGCCCGGCAGTACCGGAAGGATCCCGTGAACGCGACCGAACTGACAGCGAAGGCACCCTCGATCGCGGCCGCCATGGCCACCGCCGACGTGTCCCCCGGAATCCGGCCGGCCCAGACCCGCTACCGGGCCGCACTCGTCTCCGGCTGGGACATCCCGGCCGGAGCGTCGGTCCTGGAGGTCGGCTGCGGACAGGGCGACACCACGGCCGTCCTTGCCGAGGCCGTCGGTCCGCGGGGCCGGGTGGTCGCCGTCGACATCGCCGATCCCTCGTACGGTGCCCCGGTCACCCTGGGACAGTCGGCGAAACACCTCAAGGCGACGCCGTTGGGCTCCCGCATCGACTTCCGCCTCGGCCTGGACGTCCTCGACGAGGCGGTCACCTTCCCCAACGGCGGGTTCGACCACGTGGTCCTGGCGCACTGCTCCTGGTACTTCGGCTCCCTGGACCAGCTCGCGGCCACCCTCGTCCGGGTCCGCCGCTGGGCGCGGAACCTGTGCTTCGCCGAGTGGGACATCGAACCCCGCTCGGCCGAACAACTTCCCCACCTGCTCGCCGTCCTGATCCAAGGCCAGATCGAGGCGGCCGGCTCGCGGGGCGAGGGCAACGTGCGCACGCCGTTCTCGCGCGAGAGCCTGCTGCGGACCCTCTCGGCGACAGGCTGGAACCCCGCCCCGGCGCAGGCCGTCGACACGACCGCACTCCAGGACGGCGACTGGGAGGTGGACGCCTGCACGACGCTGCTCGACGACGCGCACCGGATGACCCAACTTCCGCGGACCGTAAGGGAGCTGGTGCTGAGCCAGGGGGACGTACTCCGGTCCCTGGCGAAGCACCACGGCAACGCCCCGCTGCCGGCCTACTCACTGACCGCCCGCTGACCACCCGGCGGGCCCGAGGTCGTCCTGGGTGGTCGGGGAGGTCCCGACCTCGATGAACGTCGCGTCGTTGAGCTTCCGGGCCAGGCCGGGCCGGGCCGTGGTGGAGTCGTCCGGGTACCGGGCCCCAGGGATGTCGTCAGCGGCGCGATGTCCCGGCGGTGCCCGCGGCACGGTCGAGCTCGGAACCCGGAAACGGTGTCCACTTGCTCTCCGAGAGCAGCCGGCGGTGGAACCCGTCCAGGACGACGGCGGCTCGGGCATGCCGCTCGATGATCGCGGCGGTCTCGGGCGGAACAGCCTCGGGCTTTCGGCCTGCGATCCACTCCCGGAGGAACACGTCCGCTTCCATGTCGCCCCGAACGCGGTCGACGAGGTGGTGGTGGAGCAGATGGCTCGCGGTGTAGTGGCGGTCGTACGCGAGATGGTCGGTGAGGAACCGATCCTCGTCCGCTGAGAGTTCGAAGCCTGAGCTCAGGGCCAGCCCGAAGTCCGCGAAGTAGATCAGCCGGCCGTCCGTCAGGACGTTGCGGAAGTGGGCGTCGAAGTGCACGAGCCCGTGAGAGCTCATGAACGCCGCACCCCCTGCCAACGCGTCCTCCGCCCACGCGAAGGGGGAGCCACCGCCGGCGGTCACCGCGTTCTCCCGACGCTCGTGCAGCCACGTGGCGAGCGTCTGCGGGACGTGTTCCAGGAACAGCAGCAGGCTGCGGGAGGACCGGCCGATGGCCTCCAGCCGCTCGCGCACGGCCTGCGAGCCTTCCCAGTGGGCGACTGCTCCGTCGATGCCCCCGAACTCGTCCACGAAGCCCTCGGGAGCGGAGTCGGGCAGGACGCGCCAGTGGTACATCAGCGGAAAGCCCTCGTACTCCCTCCCCAGGGCCCAGTGGGTGGTCATGACGTGGGCGGCCAGCTCCCGCCAGGCGCCGAACCCGGCCGATCCCACGCCGTACTGGTAGAACATCGGCAGACCGAAGAGGTTCGCCGTGGACCGGATGTTCTCCGGCCGGGTCTCGACATCCGTCAGCGGCACCCTCTTCACGAAGATCCGTGTCCCGTCGATGTCCAGCTCCGCCGACCTGCCGCCGATGCCGGATCCGACCGGAGGAGCGGACGCCACGACCTCGCCGAGTCGCCGGTCGCTCAGCAGGGACAGGCGGGTGGCGACGGACCCGTAGGCAGCCACACGCGCGGCGTGCCGTGAATCGGAAGGGTGCGTCGACGGCTCCTCGGTGCCCCGGACCAGGGCGTCGGTGATCACCCGAACGTAATCGACTCCCGCCGACGAGGTCTACCTGGGACGGCAAGCAGCCCGACCGCCCCGGCGAAGGCCGCCCCAACCAGGGGCCGGGAAGGTGCTGGTTCGGCTCCGGGGCGCGGTAGTTGAGGCCCGGACGGTCAAGCCCGGCGAGTCCTGAGCCCGATGGCTCGCTGAGCGGTCATCCCCGCCGTCACCGCTACCGAACCGCCTCTGCCACCGCAATAGATCAACCATCGACATATCTCAACGATTGATCTATGGTCACGCCATGGCACATCCTCAACTACAGGAGCCGACACGGCTCGTGCTCACCGCGCTGGCCGACGAGCCCCGGCACGGATACGCGATCCTCCAGGAAGTCCTGGCGATCACCGAAGGCCGGACCAAGATGCTCACCGGCACCCTCTACACGGCGCTGGACCGCCTGCTCCAGCAAGGACTCATCCAGGTCGACCACGAGGAGGTCGTGAACGGACGCCTGCGCCGCAGCTTCGCCCTGACCGAACAGGGCCGGGGCGTCCTGGCCGAGGAGACGCGACGGCTGCGCGCCGGCGCGGTCGAGGCCGAGCGCCGGCTCGCCCTCGGCGGCCTCCGCCCGGCGCTGCGGACGAACGGGGGGACGGCATGACCGACTCGCACCTGCCCGCTGCCGGGCTGCTGCGCCGGCTTCCCCTGCGCGGCCTCTACCCGGCCGGGTACCGTGCCGCGCACGGTGAGGAGATCGCGGCCGTCCTCGCGGAGTCCGTCCGGCACGCCGATCGCCGCACCGCCCTGCGCGAGTGGTCCGTCCTCGCCGCACACGCCCTGCGGCTGCGTACCCGGCTCAGCTCCCGCGACCCTGCGGGCCGGGTACTCGCCGGTGCCGCGCCGTTCCTGCTCGCCGGCGGAGCCGCCCTGGGCGCGGTCCACCTGCTGACCGGGCTGTTTCTCCACAGTTCCCGTACGGGAGTGGTCTCGGCCGCGGTGGGCGCCCCCTGGGGCCTCGCCCTGCTGGGCGCCCTCCTCGGCCGCTGGAACGCGGCCCGGGTCCTCGTCCTGGTCGCCGTCGTGGCGTCCCAGCTCCGTCCGGGGGCGGCGTTCGGCCCGTCCGCGGACCTGCTCGACCTCTGGGCCGCGATGGGCGCCCTGGTGCTGCTCGCGCCGCCCGACGCCGTCGACTTCTCGGCGCGGAACCGCGCCCGGGCCGTGGCCTCGGCGGTCGCCGTCGCCCTGCCGATGAGCGGTATCGCGACCCTGTGGCTGGGCACCTGGCCCGAGAACCACGCCGACGTCGTCTTCCCGCCGCTCCAGCAGATCGCGCTCGACGCCTCCACGGCCTGGTCGGCGCTCGTCATGGCCCTCGCCTACCTCCTGCACCTCGGCAGCCCGGACAGCGACCGCCTACAGACCGCCGGAGTCGCGCTGGCCGTCCTGCCCTGGACGGCCATGGCCGCTCCGCCCCTCTACCGCAACATCCCGATCGACGCCCACGACCTGCTGCGCAACAGCGCCGTGGTCCTCGGCTTCCTGGCCGCCGCCACCGCCGCCGGCGTCCTGCGGCGCACCATGCGGCGCACCTGCCTCGCCGGGCCGGCCCGATCGGGGGCGTCCGACCCGATGTGACGGTCCGGGGCACCTACGTGTCCGGTCCGGGCGGGGTGGCCGCCCGGACCGGGGCGAGGCGGGGTCGGGGGCTCGTCCGCCCGTCTTCCCGTCCGTCCTTCCGGACGAAGGGGCCTGACCATGCCGCGGAGGGCGGCACGAGGGCGGCACGAGGGCGGCACGAGGCCGGCGCGAGGGCGGCGCGAGGGCGGCGCGAGGCCGGCACGAGGGTGGCGCGAGGGCGGCACGGTGGACCCGAGGACACCGCCGAGCAGGCCGCGACCGTTCCGCGGGGTGCCTCTTTTCCCCGTAACCCCTTGACAGGTATAGACCACTCCGCTTGAGTCTGGGGCAGCCCCGCACCGGCCCGCACCCCGGTCGGCCCGTCCCCCACGACGTGCCCCCACCCCGCGGGGCTCGGCTCCCCTGCCCCGACGTCCCTACCTCCACGACCGTGCGGCCCCACACCGCACAAGGGGTGATCAAGTGTCCACGAAACGCCTGCTCGCACTGCTCTCCGCCGTCGCCACGGCGCTGGCGGTGGTCCTGCTGCTGCCCGCGGCCAACGCCAGCGCCGCCGTCTGCGCCGGGCCCTGGAACTCCTCGGCCGTCTACACCGGCGGCGCCGCCGTCTCCTACAACGGCCACAACTGGCTCGCCAAGTGGTGGACCCAGAACGAGCCGCCCAGCACCGGCGGTTCCGGCGTCTGGTCCGACCAGGGCGGCTGCGGCACCGGCCCGACGACGACCCCGACCCCGACGTCGACCGTCACGCCGACGTCCACCAGCACGCCGAAGCCGGGCGCATTCCCCGTCAGCCAGGCCCAGTTCGACCAGATGTTCCCGAACCGGAACCCCTTCTACACCTACCAGGGCCTGATCGACGCCCTCGCCGCCTACCCCGCCTTCGCGGCCACCGGCAGCGACACCGTCCGCAAGCAGGAGGCCGCGGCCTTCCTGGCCAACGTCAACCACGAGACCGGCGCACTGGTCTACGTGGTCGAGCAGAACACCGCCAACTACCCCCACTACTGCGACAGTTCGCAGTCGTACGGCTGCCCGGCCGGCCAGTCCGCGTACTACGGGCGCGGCCCGATCCAGCTGAGCTGGAACTTCAACTACAAGGCGGCCGGCGACGCCCTCGGCATCGACCTGCTGCACAACCCCAACCTGGTGCAGACCGACCCGGCCGTCGCCTGGAAGACCGCCCTCTGGTACTGGAACACCCAGAACGGCCCTGGCACCATGACCCCGCACAACGCGATCGTCAACGGCTACGGCTTCGGCGAGACCATCCGCAGCATCAACGGCTCCCTGGAGTGCAACGGCGGCAACCCGGCGCAGGTGCAGAGCCGGATCAACGCCTACCAGCGCTTCACCCAGCTGATCGGCACCGTGCCCGGCAACAACCTGAGCTGCTGAGCACTTCGGGCCGGTCTGTGAGTTCGTAGAACCCGGTCCGGGCGCTCGGGCATCGTGACGGCGATGCCCGAGCGCAGCAGCGGGTGGCGGACGGCCTTGCCGGAGTGGGGCGTTGTCGCCCAGCGACCGCTCCCGCTCGCGGACGCGCCGGTTTGGTCGTGTAGCCGAACCCGATCGGGGTCGGACGGCCGAACAACACCCGTTCCACCGTGGGCTTCATGGGTGACGTAGCGGATGTGCACCGCGGGTTCAGGCGCGACGGCTCAGCCGGTACGGGCCCAGGTAGTAGGAGAGCGCGGCGTGCGAAGGCCCGTCCGCGATCTGGCCGCCGACCAGCAGCTCGACCACCTCGGCCTCGGTCAGCCACTCCACCCGGCTCGACTCGGACACGTCCTCGGGCTCTCCGGTCCGGGTGCAGCCGGTGACGTGGTAGGCGCGGAAGTGCGCGTCCGAGATCCCGGCCATGGCGTCGTACTCGGTCAGCAGCTCGACGCGGCCCGGGCGCCAGCCGGTCTCCTCCTCCACCTCGCGGGCGACCGCCGCCGCCGGGTCCTCGCCGGGCTCGGCCCATCCGGCCGGGACCTCCCAGCCCCACCGCCCGGTGATGAACCGGTGCCGGTGGAGGAGGAGGAACCGGCCCTGGTCGTCGGTGACGACGGCGGAGGTCGACGCGCGGGGGTAGCGGACGACGTGGTGGTCGATCCGGCCGATGCCCGGGACCTCGACCTCGTCCAGCCACACCTCGACCCAGGGGCTGCCGTAGACCTGCCGGCGTCCGAACGTCTCCCACTTCACGACAGGTCTCCTCACGTGCGTACCAGGTGCGTTCCCGACCCTCTCACGTGCGGGGCAAGCTCCCGTGCCGGACGGTGCGGGGGGCGCTGGAGCCGCCGGACGCGGCCCTTGACCGCCGGTACTCCGGACTGCCGACCGGTCCTGTCGAGGGGATCGTGGCCGGAGCCCGGGAGCCCGAGGCGGCCGCCGGCCATCACGACACGGCCGGCGCGACCCGGACATGTGCCCGCCCGAGTGCGAGCCACGATGATGGACTCGGCCGACACGAGGAGGACTTGATGAGCGGAACCGTCGACCCGAGCGACCAGGGCCGTTGGCGCGCCCAACGCGCACGCGGCACCCGAGGCCCGAACCGTGGGCTGAGACAGCCGCTGATGCCGCCGCCGGACGAGGTGGTGGTGGACGAGGAGGCGGAGGAGACCGAGACACCCCGGCAGTAGCGGGGCGACGACGGAGCGGGGGAGCACCCCCGACAGGGAACCGAACGCGGTGATCCCCGAGATGCCCCTGGGGCCGGTCACCGGGCAGCCTCGGACGCGGGACCCGACTGGTAGTTCGCGAGCTGGACCTGTCGGCGGATCCACTCGCGGGCGGCGGACTCGGAGCCCAGCCTCTGCGCGGCCGCGACGTCGCGTTCCAGGTCCCACACGACCCATTCCTCGGGCCGGCCGCCCCGGCGCTCCGCCCGGCGGGGATCGTAGCGGGCCGCCACACGCTGCCGGCAGGTCAGCCGGTCGCCGTACGACACGCGCACGATCGCGAGGGTGCCGTCATCCAGGGACACGGGCCAGTCGGTGGTCTCGTCGCCGTTCATCCGGTACTCCAGGTCGGCGCCGGAGCTGTCCAACAGTCGCCGCATCGCCTGCCGCTCGTATCCGCTGATCGGCAGTGCGCACACCGCCTGCCGCAGTGTCTCCAGGGCCTCACGAGGCGGCAGCGTCACGGGAACGAGGTGCCCGTCGATCGACACCGTGAGAGGGCCAGTAAGACTCATTCGGCACGCTCCTCGGGCCGGCAGCCCGGGTGCGCGACCACAGCCCAGCCGAGCGGTGCCGTGCCGGGGCCGGTCGGGGTATGAACGTGGCCGGCCGGGACCAGCGGCAGCTCAGGCGAGCCGCACGTCACGCATGCCTCTCCACGGAGCCTCGCCGGGCTGATCACGGCCGGATCCACGGTGAGTGAGTTCAGTGTTGCCGTCACACCGGTTACGATCCCCGCCCGCTCCCCCCGGAAGTGCCACAACCTGTGACACCTACACGGCCCGAGCCCACCGGGCGAGCGCCATCACCCGGGCGTCGCGTCCCCGGGTCAGCCGGACCATCGTTGCCAGCTCGGTCCGCACCTGCCCGTGCTCGCGGACGTGCTGCGGTGCGATCTGCCGGGCGACCAGCAGGCTCTCGACAGCGTGCTGCGGGCGGCCGAGCCGTACCTGGGCCCGCCCGAGGTCGATGTAGTAGTGCGAGCGACGCTCGGCGGGGAGATCCCGGGGCGGGGCCCACCGTGCCGCGGCATCCGCCGCCTCCTGGAGATCCCCCGGTTCCCCGAGCTCCACCGCTACCGCCAGCCGGTGGACCTCCAGGGAGTCCAGCCCCACCGCAGTGCCGTCGTACAACCGTTCCGGCACTCGGCCGGCCAGGACCTCGGCCTCCCGCAGATGGAGCCGGGCGTCGTCGGCCTGCCGCATCCGGCCGGCCACCACCGCGGCCCGCATGTGCAGAGCAGCCGCTGCCGCGGCCAGCCGCTCCGAGGACGGAGCGGGCATCCTGTCGACCGCAGTCCGCAGCGACCGGAGGCCGGCGGCAAGATGACCGGCGGCGAAGTGGGTTTCCGTACGAACGTACGCAGCGGCCGCGTCAAGCGCCGGGTCTCCGGCGGACCCGGACGCCCACCGCATCAACTCCACCAAGCGGCCGCTGAGGTCGTGGTACCCGTACTTGTAAGCCACCGCGTCCGCCGACCGCACTGCCAGCGCCAGAAGCCGGGCGACTTCCTCCTGCTCCCGCCCACGAGCCTGGTCAGCCGCGCGGAACAGCTCCTCCAGCAGGATCGGCATCTGTTCGACGAGATGCGCGTACCGGGCCTCCACTCGGTTCTCGACGGCGGTTTCGACGTCGGCCGCGAGGAGGCGGAGCGGCCGTACCGGACCGTCCGCCGGCAGGTCGTAAGCCGCGATGACCTGGCGCAGAGCCGGGATGGCTTGGTGTACCCGGCTGTCGGTGCGGCGAGGCCCGTCCAGCAGATCCTCCGGGGACGTCCGCACCGCCCGGGCCAGCGCTTCCAGGACGGCGTCGGAGGGCCGACGTTCGCCGTTCTCGACCTTGCGGAGCATGCTGATGCTCACCCCCGAAGCAGCGCAGACCTGTCGGCGCGTCAATGTGGCCGCGTGCCGGGCGGTTTCGATCTGCTGGCCGAGCGCTACAACAGTGGTTCCGGGCATCGGGTGGCTCCGTTTCCGTGGTCGCGCTCGGAACGGTACCGGTGCCAGCACGGCGCCGTGCGGGATCGCCCCGACGGTGCACACCATCGGGGCGATCCCGCTACCGGCTGACGAGCAGATCTGCCAGCTCGGTCAGCGAGCCAACCGTCCAGTCCGCGTCCGGCGCTGTGGTGGTCAGCCCGATCGGGCCGCGGCGAAGGTGCACGGTTCGCAGGCCGGCCGCCCGGGCCGGGGTGATGTCGTTCACCGGGTGGTCGCCGACGTACACGATCTCGTTCGGCTCGCCCGGCGCCCACCTGATCACCCGCTCGAAGAAGCGGGCTGCCGGCTTCGCGACGCCCCACTCGGCCGAGGTGGCGATGGAGTCCGCCGGCAGATCGAGGTCGCGCAGGAGGCTGGACACGGCCGCGTTCTGGTTGCCCGCGATGCCCACCCACAGACCTGCCTCACGCAGCCAAGACAGGGCGGGGCGTACGTCCGGGTAGAGGTCCGTCTCGTCCAGTCGGTCGCCCTGACCGGCCGCCTGCCGGGCCCGCCACTCCGCCGCGACATCCACGCCCGGCCGCACGATCCGAATCGCGTCCGCGTTGTCGCGGCCCTGAGCCAGCACCGAGCCGACCAGAGCCGACATGGTGTGTGTGGGGACGCCGAGCCAGCGGGCCCAGTCACCCCAGTACCTGGTATCGCTGGTGAGGGTCTCGCCGATGTCGAACACCACGGAGCGCAACATGTCGGGCAGCCTAGTGACCTGGCCGTTGCGCGCCCGCGCTCGGCGTCCCTGACCTGCGTTGTCCGACCTCGGCCGTACGATGAGGGCATGCCCACTGCACTGCCGCTGCACGCTGTCGTCGTGGCCGCCGACCGGGCGATGATGGGGGCTCCGCGGCGGGCGGAGACGTGGACGCGGCGCGTCAGGCCTACCTCGCCGCCGGCTGACCCCCGCGGGTGCGGGGAGGACCCTTTGCGACCTGGGGTGATGCGGCGGCTTTGCCATTTCTTTGCGCGAGCCGACGCATCAGCGTCCAGGCGTTGCCCTGTGGGAGTTGTCGAGGTGTCAAAGTGCCTGTGCATCATGCCATGTGACCGAAGGCGGCTGCCCGGGACGGCGGCCCGGGTCCCGCGCCACCGCGCGGGACCCGGCCACCGAGGGGTGGCGCCCCGGTCACTTCGTCAGGCGGGACCAGTCGGCCGGCTGGGCGGGGTCGAGCTGGCGCAGCTTGTCGAGCACCTTGGGGTCCTGGACGTCGAGCCAGTCGGCGACCTGGCGGAAGGAGACGCAGCGGACGCCGTCGCGCTTGCACACGCTCTTCATCACGTCCTCGATGGCCTGCATGTAGATGCCGCCGTTCCAGTCCTCGAAGTGGTTGCCGATGAAGAGCGGGGCGCGGCTGCCGTTGTAGACGCGTTCGAAGCCGGCGAGGTAGCTGTCGCGGGTCTCCTTCTCCCAGGTGTCGTACTTCTTGGGGTCGCCGTTGGTGCTGTTCCCGGACTGGTTGGCCAGGAAGTTGAAGTCCATCGAGAGGCTCTGGGTGGACTTGCCCGAGTACGGGAGCATCTGGAGCGGGAAGTTCCAGATGCCCTCCTTCTTGACGGGCCAGACCTGGAACTCGCCCGGGGAGCTGGCGTCGTAGCGGAAGCCCGTCGCCTTTTCGGCGGGGAGCAGGTTCTTCTGGCCCTCCAGGCAGGGGGCGCGGCCGCCGACCAGTTCCTTGGTGTAGTCGAAGGGGAGTGGCGGGAGGTCCTTGAATCCGGTGTTGGTCTTCCAGTTGGTGACGAAGGAGATCGCCTGGTCGAGTTCGCTCTTCCACTCCTCGGTGCTCCAGTCGCCGCCGCCCTTGGCGTTGCAGAAGTGCCCGTTGAAGTGGGTGCCGATCTCGTTTCCGTCCTGCCAGGCCAGGCGCAGCTGCTCCAGGGTGTCCTTGATGTGGGGGTCGGTGGCGTAGTCGATGGAGGCGGCGCCGGGGTTGTGCTGGGGTGGGTGGTAGAGGGTGCTCTTGGACTTGGGGAGGGTGTAGAGGCCGCTCAGGAAGAAGGTCATCTGGGCGTTGTTCTCGGTGCCGAGTTTGCGGAAGCGGGAGAACAGGCGATCGTCGCCCTCCAGGGCGCCGTCCCAGGAGAAGACGACGAACTGGGGCGGTTTCTCGCCGGGTTTCAGCCGCTCGGGCGTGGGCTGTTTGGGCTGCGGGCCGGTGTCGGAGGTGGAGCCGTCGCCGAGGATCCTGACCTGGCCGTCCCAGGTGGGGGTGGGAACGGGCGGTGGCGGGGCGGGTGTCTCGGACGGAGTGCTCGGCGTGGTGGCGGCCGGGGTGGGGCCGGTGGCGGTGGCGGTGGCCGCGGGTCTGCTCGGTGTGCCGGAGCATCCCGTGGCCAGGGCGGAGGCCCCGAGGACCCCCATCGCCAGCAGGACGGCAGTGCCGCGAGCAGTCCGCACGAGACCCCATTTCTCTGATGTTCGATCAGGTGATGTTCGGAAGGTGATCAATGAATGTGATCATCAGAACACTATTGATCGACCCCTGTCGAGGGATGGCCGGTGTAACCACGACAGGTGGGTGGATTTGAGCAACTCGCTTATGTAGCACGGGATTTGGTTGCAGTGATTGCCGTCACAAATGGGAGGTCCGCCGGGTGCCCGCCGGTCGTCCCGACGCAGCCGGCGACCCGTCAGCGGCGGCGCCGGGACGGGTCGAGGAGGGCGGGCGGGGTGTCGTTCTTCTCGTGTGCCGCGAGGTCGACGCCGGGGGCGACGACGGCGTCGATCGCGTCCAGCACGTCGGGCGTGAGCACGGTGTCGGCGGCGGCGAGTTGGGCGTGCAGGTGGTCCGGGGTGCGGGGGCCGATGAGGGCGCTGGTCACGGCGGGGTGCGCGGTGACGAATCCGAGCGCGAGCTGGATCATCGTCAGGCCGGCGTCCTCGGCGACCGTGGCCAGCTGCTCGACCGCGTCGAGCCTGGCCCGGTTGGCCGGCACGGTGGTGTCGAAGCGCTGCGGCATGAACGTCGAGCGGTTGGTGGTGATCTCCCGGCCCGCGCGGATCGCGCCCGACAGCCAGCCCGAGGCGAGCGGGCTCCACGCCAGCACGCCGAGGCCGTACTCCTCCGTCACGGGCAGCACGTCGGCCTCGATGCCGCGCTGGAGGATCGAGTAGCCGGGCTGCTCGGTGACGTAGCGGCCCAGGTGGTGCTCGCGGGCGGCCCACTGGCCCTGCACGATGCGGTACGCGGGGAAGGTGGAGGAGCCGAAGTAGCGGATCTTGCCCGCGCGTTGCAGGTCGGTCAGGGCGGACAGGGTCTCCTCGTCGCCGGTGCTCGGGTCCCAGCGGTGGATCTGGTAGAGGTCGACGTGGTCGACGCCGAGGCGGCGCAGGCTGCCGTCCAGCGCCGTGACCAGTCGACGGCGCGAGGCGCCCCGGTGGTTGCGCTCCTCGCCCGTCGGCAGACCGGCCTTGGTGGCCAGCACGATGTCGTCGCGGCGGTCGGCGATGGCCTTGCCGATCATCTCCTCCGAGTCGCCGCCGCCGTACACGTCGGCCGTGTCGATCAGGTTGATCCCGGCGGCGATGGCGGCGTCGACGATGGCGGTGGCCTCGTCCTGGCTGGTCCGCCCGATCCTGCCGAAGTTCATCGCGCCGAGTGCGAGGGAGCTGACCTGTACGCCGGTACGGCCCAGGGTGCGGTACTGCATGGCTGTGTTCCTCCATGACGGTTCGAGGGGGGTGAGGGTGGCGCGTGGCGCCCGGGACTGCGGCGCGTGGCGCCCGGCACTACTTGGACTCGACCCGCCCGAGCGGGTCGGGTCCGGCCGCGAGCAGTGCGCACTCCGCGCCCCAGGCGGGATCCCCGGGGCGGAGCCGGCTACGCAGGTACGCCCAGGTGAGCCGCTGGACCACGGCGACCCGCCCGGGGTGCTCGTCCGTGGTCTCGGCGGCGTCGTATCCGGAGATCCCGCCGAGACCGTGCTCCGCGCCGAACAGCGTGAGCAGGGACTTGGGGCCCGGGGAGAGGGCGTACGGGTCGGTGTGCCAGGCCGCGCCGCGCACCGTCAGGTGGGGGGAGAGGTCCTGGTCGCCGGCGACCACGAGGGCGGGCGTCGCCCCCTCGGCCGGGCGCGGCGAGCAGCACGCCCGCCGTGATGCGGGGGTCGGCGAGGTCCGCCTCCGTGCCGTCGTCGGGGTCGGTGAGGCGGGCGCCCAGCAGCAGGCTCGCGGTGTGGCCGCTCATGGAGTGCCCGGCCACCGCCACCCTGCTCCGGTCCAGGCGTCCCAGGAGCTGCGGGACGGCGGCCTCGATCAGGTCGAGGCGGTCCAGGATCCGCGTCATGTCCTCGGCCCGCGATCGCCAGTACAGCGGCGCGCCAGGGGTACCGGGATCCAGGCGCAGTGTTCCGGAGCTCAGGTGGGTGGGCTGAACGACGGCGAAGCCGTGCGCCGCCCAGTGATCGGCGAGCGGGGCGTAGCCGTTCAGGGAGGAGAGGTGGTTCGAGGGCCCCTGGCCGTGGGAGAGCAGGACGATCGGCAGGTCGCCTCCGGTCACCGGGGCGGAGACCCGTAGGTGCAGGTCCACGGCGCGGCCGGGAGCCGGCAGGACCACCGGGGCGACCGAGAGGACGGGGGCGGGCTCGCTGACGGTGCCAGCGGTGTGGGGTGAGGTGTCCATGAGGTGCCTTTCCCTTCCCGCGGCTGCCGGGTTGGTGCGGCAGGCGGCGGGGGAGGCGGATGGGAGGACCCCGCTCGACTAGACTCAAAGCGGAACCTTGTTCCAGATACGATACGGAACGCCGTTCCGCTTAGTCAATCACCGCCCGGACGGAGATCGTGGTGTCCACAGCAGACCGGTCCGCGCAGACGCAGACGCGGACGCGGACGCCGGCCCCGGCCCCGGTCCGAGGCAAGCGGGCCGACGCGCTGCGCAACCAGCAGGCGCTCCTCGCGGCCGCCGCCGAGGTGTTCGCCGCCTCCGGCGTCGATGCGCCGATCCGTACCATCGCGGCGACGGCCGGCGTCGGCGTCGGGACGATCTACCGCCACTTCCCGACCCGGGCGGACCTCGTCGTGGCCGTCTACCGCCACCAGGTCGAGGCCTGCGCCGAGGCCGGCCCGGCCCTGCTGGCCGGCGCCGACTCCCCGCTCGCGGCGCTGCGGCAGTGGGTCGACCTCTTCGTCGACTTCCTGGTCACCAAGCACGGACTCGCCAACGCGGCGCAGTCGGACAGCGGCTTCGACGCGCTGCACGCCTACTTCGTCGACCGCCTGGTGCCCGTCTGCACCCGACTGCTCGACGCCGCCGTCGACGCCGGCGAGATCGAACCCGGCACGCAGGCGTACGAGCTGATGCGCGGCATCGGCAACCTCTGCATCGGGCGCGACAGCGATCCCGGCTACGACCCGCGCCGGCTGATCGACCTGCTGCTCCGGGGGCTGCGGCGGCGGGCCGCGGAGGCGGGCTGAAGGCCTGCGCATCGTGGTTCGCGGGGCCTTCCGGCGCCCAAGTGGCCTCCGCGAAGCGCTGGTTCTGCCTACATTGCAGGGAAGCGTCTTTGAGTATCCGGCTCTTCGGCGACGTGGTATGTCGATGGTGGGTCGGTCTGGCGGTGGATGGAGGAGGGATCCAAGATGGTCGTGGGGCGCGGTGGGAGGGTCCTGCTGGTGTTGGGCGGGGTTGTGGTTGCGGTGGGTGGGGTTACGGCAGCGCTCTTCGTTCGGGACTCGGGCGGGGTGGTGAAGCAGGAGAACCTCCCGCTCTCCCCGGAGATGCAGACGTTTGTTCAGAGCCCTGAGACGTTCGAGGAGTACCTTCGTTCGCATCCGCCGAAGCCACTGATGGGCGAGATCCGCGGAGGCGACAGGTAGCGCACACGCAAGCGGGGCTGTGCGGTCGAACGCACAGCCCCGCGCCCGGTGCCGACTGCTGTCAGTGGGCGTTGAGCCAGTTGATCACGGCCACGGCGTTTCCTCCATGGCTGGAGGAGTACATGTAGTTCTCGGTCCAGTTGTTGCTGCTGTCCGCCACCCGGTGGCTGTTGGTTCCCACGATCTGACTGTTTCCTTGGAAGTCGGAGACGATGGGGCCGCCGCTGGCACCGTGCCCCATGTCGCAGGGGAGCTTCAGGCGGTCATCGAAGGGGTTCCAGTTGCCCGCGTCCACGGCGTTGCCGTGGCAGTACATCGGCTTGGAGCCGTTGTGGAAGTCAGAACTCGGGCGGTTGTAACCATCCGTCGGGTATCCGAGCGAGGTGACTCCGTCGATGTCGGAGGCACTGTTGAAGCGGTATCCGTAGGCGCCGATCCAGTCCTGGAGGTTTCCGTACTCGGACTTTGCGGTGACGATTCCCCCGCCCATGTCGCCCCAGAGGTGGTCACCGTCATCGGCCCATGCGGACGAGACGATGATGGATTTCACGTTCCAGAACCCCCACGGTGCCGTTTCATCGTATCCCGGGGCGAAAAGGAATTTGGAGTAGAACCCTCCGCCTTTCCCGCTGTGCAGGCAGTGGCCTGCGGTCCAGATCGAGTTCTTGTTGTTCGCGACGACGACTGCTGCGCTGCAGGTGCCGAGCTTGTTGTCGCCGATGTCGAAGAAGAGACGGCCGGCGATGTTGATGTTTGAGCCGAGGGGCGATGCGAGGTCTGAGCGGGAGAGGTTCCCGATCGAGGCGGAAAGCGGCGAGGTTGGTGCTGCATTCTTGCGAGACCTGAGTGGTGCGACGGCGTCCGCGCTGGCTGTGGCCGGCTTTTGGGAGTTGCCGTTCGCGTGTTGAAGTGCATGCTCACGTGCCCTGTCGGTTGCTTCCTTGATCACCGTTGGTGTAGCCAACGGGTGGGAGGCTGCTTGACTTATCCGCTCAGGGGTCCAGAAGTCGAGGACGGCACGGTCTGAATCGGGCGCGGTCCAGGACGTGACGCCGTCGCTGGCTGCCCCTGAGTCGGTGTGATTGCCGGAGGCGGCCGTGGCGATACTTGGTCCGGCTGCCGAAACGATCAGAACTGTGGCGGCTGCGAAGGTGCGGTGGAACTTCAATTTCCACTCCGTTCGATCCTGGTCTTTGGTGCAACGTTTGCTCACGGTTCAATTCAGACCGTAGTAGTCGACTGTAGATCGAATTGCGAGTGAAGTGGCGATGGCTGAATACTGCGCAACCCTGTCTCAAATTCCGCGATTGAAAATCCGGGCGTGATTAATGTTTTGGTCTTCGGGGGATATCGGGGACGATGCGGGCGATGTGGAAAATATGGCCAGCAGTGCCCAAATTTGCGATAATGTCCGATTTGTTGTGTGAGTACTGGCTTCGCTTCGGCCGCGCTTTGGCTGGCCGATCCGAAGCCGTGTGAATGTCTGGCGCGTGGCCCCGGCGGGTCCTGTCTGCGGAAAAACTGGGGCAAAGATTGTGTAATGAATGATGGGTTCCGATGACGTTGCCCAAGTCGGGGCCCGGGCTTCCGCTTGAACGCGTGGGTCTGCGGTGCGGCGTCTCGTTGACGCTCTTGTCATGGGTGGAGGGTCGCTCCGGCGAGTGTGATTCGGGGGCCTCTGGGTGACCCCCGCGGTTCGCGCCACGGGGGCCCGTGGCATTGACAGGGGCCTTCGGCGGCTGAATGCTAAGCAAGCGCTTAGTCAATGAGAAGAGACCGAGGAGCCGCCCGATGTCCGAGACCCCTGCCTCCCCTCCGGGTGTGGACCTGGCTCGTCTCCGTTCCCGTCTGGAGCGTGAGCTGCCCGGTCTGGCCCAGGGGCCGCTGCGGGCCGACCTGATCGAAGGGGGCCGCTCGAACCTGACGTACGTCCTCGGCGACGGCGCCTCCCGGTGGGTGCTGCGCCGGCCGCCGCTCGGGCACGTCCTGGCCACCGCGCACGACATGGGGCGCGAGTACCGCGTGATGACCGCGCTGCGCGGCACCGGGGTGCCCGTGCCCCGCACGCTGCTGCTCGACCCGGGCACCGACACCCTCGGCGCGCCCTGGTACCTCATGGAGTACGTCCCCGGCACCGCGCACCGGGACGCCGCCCCGCTGGCCGCCCTCGGTGAGCAGCGGGTGCACGCGCTCGGGAGCAGGCTGGTCGACACCCTGGCGGCCCTGCACCGGATCGATCCCGCCGAGGTGGGCCTCGCCGACTTCGGGCGCCCCGAGGGCTACCTGGAGCGCCAGCTGCGCCGCTGGTCCAAGCAGCTCGCCGCCTCCCGCAGCCGCGACCTGCCGGACCTGGACCGGCTGCACGACCTGCTCGGCCGGCGGCTGCCCGTCTCGCCCGCGCCCGCGCTCGTGCACGGCGACTACCGCCTCGACAACGTCCTGGTGGACGAGGGCGACGGCATCACCGCCGTCCTGGACTGGGAGATGTCCACCCTCGGCGACCCGCTCACCGACGTCGGCCTCCTGGTGATGTACACCGAACTCGCCGGTGTCGGCGGCGGCATCATCCCCTCCGCGATGACCGCCCCCGGCTTCCCGAAGCCCGACGAGATCGTCGCCTCCTACGCCCGGGCGACCGGCCGCCGGGCGGAGGACCTTGACTGGTACGTCGCCTTCGCCTCCTTCAAGCTCGCCGCCGTCGCCGAGGGCATCCACTTCCGCTTCCGGCAGGGCCGCACCCTCGGCGCCGGATTCGACCGCGCGGGCGAGATGGCCCCGATCCTCGCCCGGCACGGCCTGAGCACCCTCAAGGAGAACTGAGACCGATGGACTTCGCCTACGACGCCAGGACGAACGAACTCCGCGAGCAGCTGCTCGCCTTCATGGACGAGCACGTGTACCCGGCCGAGCCCGTCCTCGCCGCCCAGCTCGCCGACCCGGCCCGGGACCGCTGGGCCGTCCCGCCGGTCGTCGCCGACCTCCAGGCCGAGGCCCGCAAGCAGAGCCTCTGGAACCTGTTCTTCGTGGACCAGCGCGGCCTGCCCGGTGAGTCAGGTGCCGGTCTGACCAACCTCCAGTACGCGCCGCTCGCCGAGATCACCGGCCGCAGCATCCAGTTGGCCCCGCCCGCGCTCAACTGCGCCGCCCCCGACACCGGCAACATGGAGCTGCTCGCCCAGTTCGGCAGCGCCGAGCAGCGCGAGCGCTGGCTGCGGCCGCTGCTGGACGGCGGGATCCGCTCCGCGTTCGCGATGACCGAGCCCGAGGTCGCCTCCTCGGACGCCACCAACATCGCCACCCGGATCGAACGGGACGGCGACGAGTACGTCGTCAACGGCCGCAAGTGGTACATCACCGGGGCGATGAACCCCGACTGCCGGATCCTCATCGTGATGGGCAAGACCGACCCGGCCGCCGAGCCGCACCGGCAACAGAGCATGGTGCTCGTCCCGCGCGACACCCCGGGCGTGACCGTCCGGCGCGGCATGACGGTCTTCGGGTACGACGACGCCGACCACGGCGGCCACGCCGAGGTGCTGTTCGAGGACGTCCGGGTCCCGGCGGGGAACCTTATCGGGGAGGAGGGCGCCGGCTTCGCCATCGCCCAGGCCCGGCTCGGCCCCGGCCGCATCCACCACTGCATGCGGGCCATCGGCATCGCCGAGCGGGCGCTGGAGCTGATGTGCCGCCGGGCCACCGAGCGGGTCGCGTTCGGGAAGCCGCTCGCCGAACAGGGCGTGGTGCAGGACTGGATCGCCGAGTCCCGGGTGCGGATCGAGCAGCTGCGGCTGCTGGTGCTGAAGACCGCCTGGCTGATGGACACCGTCGGCAACCGGGGCGCCCACACCGAGATCCAGGCGATCAAGATCGCCACCCCGCGCACCGTCGAGTGGATCCTGGACAAGGCCGTCCAGGCGCACGGCGCGGCCGGCGTCAGCCAGGACACCCCGCTCGCCCAGCTCTGGGCCGGCAACCGCACCCTGCGGCTGGCCGACGGCCCGGACGAGGTGCACAAGCGCTCGCTGGCCCGGCGGGAACTCAGGAGGTACCGCTAGACCGCACGGGGCGGATCCGCCCCCTTGACCCGGGCGGGACGTCTGCGGAAGTTTGCTTCCAGGCGACTGCACTTCATCGGCGCCGACCCGCTCGGGGGGCCGGCCATGGTCTGGGTCGACCTGGACACGGCGAGCATCGTCGTCAAGGGCCTCAAAGCGCTCCCCGACGACCCGCGTGTCGTCCCCATGCCCGGCACCGAGGCCATCGAACTGCCGGACCGCATGAGGCCGATCCTCCTGGAGGCGGTCGAGTTCGTCGAGGCGCTCGGGCGGGGCTGACCGGGGCCGGGCTGACGCGCCGTCACCCGCACCGTCCCGTAAGGGTGTGACACCCGGGTACTCAGGGACCGGTCGGCCCCCTGGTATGACGGCCGCGGCCCGTCCCCGACCGTAGTGTCCTCCGTGTTCGACCGATCGGAACACGGAGGAACATCATGGGCATTGCGGGACGGGCCGTCGCGGCGGTGGTGCTGGCGGCGACCGCGGTGGCGGCGGTGGCGGGCACGGTGGGGACAGCCGCGGCGGGCGCGCTCGCGCCACCGGAGGCCGGCACCGGGCGGCAGGCGCGGGCCTGGCTGCCGGAGCCCAGCGGGCCGTACCCGATCGGGACGACCGCCCTGCACCTCACCGACCCCGGACGGGAGGACCCGTGGCAGCCCGGTCGGCGGCGCGAGCTGATGATCAGCCTCTGGTACCCGACCTCCCACCCGGCCGCCGGAGCCGACCGCGCCCCGTACATGGAGCCCGCCGCCGGCCGGCACTTCGACGGCCCGGACGGCGTCGGCCTGCTCAACTACGGCACCGCTCCCGGCCGCACCGACTGGTCGGCGATCCGCACCCACGCCCGCCGGGACGCCCCGGCGCTGCCCGGCGGCCCGCGCCCGGTGGTGCTGTACTCGCCCGGCCTCGGCGACCCGCGCACCTGGGGGACGGCCCTGGTCGAGGACCTCGCCTCGCGCGGCTACGTGGTGGTCACCGTCGACCACACCTACGAGGCCTCCGAAGTCGCCTTCCCCGACGGCGACCTGGCCACCTCGGTGCTTCCCGGCATGCTCGGGCAGCCCGGCCTGGACATCGGCGCGGTGCTCCGCAAGGCGATGGACACCCGGGTCGCCGACACCCGCTTCGTGCTGGACCGGCTCGGCGGCCTGGCCGACCGGCCGGGCCTGCCCGCCGGGCTGGACGCGGCCCTCGACCTCACCCGGATCGGCATGGTCGGCCAGTCGGCGGGCGGCTTCACCGCGCTCCAGACCATGCACGACGACCCGCGGATCACGGCGGGCGTCAACATGGACGGCCAGCTGCACTTCCCCGGCCCGGACGGCCACACCGGCGTCGCCCTGCCCAGCGTCGCCGAGGACGGCCTGAACCGGCCGTTCCTGCTGATGGGCACCGGCGGCGAGGACTCCGGCAGCTACCGCGACCAGCCCGGCTGGAACGCCCTGTGGCAGCACAGCACCGGCTGGCACGCCGACGTCACCCTCACCGGCTCCCGCCACGGCTCGTACACCGACGCCCAGCCGCTGCTGCCCCAGCTCGCCCGGCAGGGCGTGCTCGACGCGGAGCGGCTGCGCAGGGACGTCGGCGACATCCGCCCCGGCCGCGCCGAACTCGCCACCCGCTCCTACGTCGCGTCCTTCTTCGACCGCTGGCTGCGCGGCCAGGACGACCACCTGCTGGACGGGCCCTCGGCGCGCTTCCCGGAGATGGCGTACGAGCGGTAGCCGCGGTGGGGGGCGCGTCCTCCTCTCTGCCGAACTGCGGCGGCCTCGCCTCGAAGCCCGCGGCCGTGGAAGGAATCAGCGGATCTCCGAGCCGGGGTTGGCCTCGTCCCAGCGCCGGCGGGAGGAGACGATCGCGTCGTGGTGGTCGTACGACCAGTCCGTCATCGCCCGCACCAGGTGGGTCAGGCTGTGTCCGAGTGGGGTCAGCTCGTACTCCACCTGCGGGGGGACGGTCGGGTGGACGGTCCGCGAGACGACTCCGTCCCGTTCCAGCCGGCGTACGGTGAGGGTCAGCATCCGCTGCGAGATGCCCGGCAGGGCGCGCTGAAGCTCGCGGAACCGCCGTACGCCCTGGGCGAGTTCGACGACGGTCAGCACGGACCACTTGTCGCCCAGCCGGTCCAGCAGGTCGCGGATCCCGCAGTCCACGCCGTCCTCGCACCAGACCACCGGGCGGGGGGTGGTTACCGCGGTGTGCCCTGCTGACATGAAAGTGCCTCCTTACGCCGGACGGCCAGGCTACCGAGGATGGTCGTGGCGCCGATCGCGGTGCCGACGAACGATCAACCCCGGAGGAACCCCATGCTGCTCGTCACCGGTGTCAACGGAGGTCTGGGCGCGCTCGTGCTGGAGCGGCTCGCCGGACGGGACGGGGTCGTGGCCGGCTCGCGCACGCCGGAGCGGGTGCCGGACGGCGTGCCGGCCCGGCTGGTGGACTTCGACCGGCCCGAGACGCTGGCCGAGGCGTTCGCCGGCGTGCGGACCCTGCTGCTGATCTCGGCCGGCGCCGCCGAGGACGACGTGGTGACCGCCCGGCACGGTGCCGCGATCGAGGCGGCGGAGGCGGCGGGCGTACGGCACGTCGTGTACACCAGCCTGTCCGGCGACGGCGACCACCTGCCGTACGCCCTCGCCCACCGCTGGACCGAGCGCCGGCTGCGCGCGTCCGCCACCCTGCGCTGGACGGTGCTGCGCAACGGCCTGTACGCCGAGTTCCTGGGCGCGATCGCGGCGCCGGGCCCGGACGGGGTGATCAGCGCCCCGCTCGGGGACGGCGGGCTCGCGGCGGTGGCGCGGGCCGACCTCGCCGAGGCGGCGGTGAACGTCGCCCTGGCACCCGAGGGGCACGCGGGGCGGACCTACGAGCTGGTGGGGGAGCGGGCGCTGGGCGGCGCGGACCTGGCCGAGGCGCTCGGCGCCGAGTACCGGCCGGGCCGGCTCACGGCGGCCAGGGCGGCGGTGGCGGCCTCGGACGCGCTGGACTTCCAGGTGCCGATGCTGGTGGGCACCTACTCGGCGATCGCCCACGGCTTCCTCGCCGGGCCGGGCGGGCCGGGCGACCTCGCGGCACTGCTCGGCCGCGAGCCGCGCCCGGCCCTGGAGGTCATCGCCCAGGGGCGGTGAGCCCCGCGCCCACCGGCCACCGGCCACCGGCCACCCGCCACCGGCCACCCGCCGCCCACCGCCCACCCGCCCACCCGCCGGTCACCGGCCGCCCACCGATCACCCGCGGCCCCGGCGCGCGTCAGTCGCCGAGGACGGCGATCCGGCCGGTGCTGCGCCCGGTGGCGACGCGCAGGACGGCGTCCGAGGCGGCCGCCAGCGGCACCCGGGCGCTCACCAGCGGACGGACGATGCCCTGGCGGGCCAGCTCGGTGAGTTCGTCGTGGGCGGTGCTGACGGCGCGCGGGTCGTGGGTGTTGTAGAGCCCCCAGTGCAGGCCCAGGATCGAGTAGTTCTTCACCAGGGCGTGGTTGAGCGCCGGGGCGGGGATCTGCCCGGCGGCGAAGCCGACCACCACGATCCGGCCCTCGAAGGCGACGCACTTGGTGGAGCCGGTGTAGGCGTCGCCGCCGACCGGGTCGAAGACCACGTCCGCGCCGCGTCCGTCGGTGGCCTCCTTGACGGCGGCGACGAAGTCCCGCACCCTGCGGTCCACCACCAGGTCGGCGCCGAGCGCCCTGGCCGTCTCCGCCTTCGCGGGCCCGCCGACCACGGCGATCACCCGGGCCCCGGCGGCCCGGCCGAGCTGGACCGCCGCGCTGCCGGTGCCGCCGGCCGCCGCGTGCACCAGCAGGGTCTCGCCGGCCCGCAGCCGGGCCCGGCGGTGCAGCGCGAACCAGGCGGTCTGGTAGCCGACGTGCAGGGCGGCCGCCTCGGCGTCGTCCAGCGCCTCGGGCGCGGGGAACGCGGCGGCGGCGTCCAGCAGCGCGTACTCGGCGAAGGCACCGTGCGGCAGCACCGGGTTGCCGATCAGCCGCTCGCCGCGCCGGGCGCCGTCCGCCACCTCGCCGCACAGCTCCACGCCGGGCGTGAACGGCAGCGGCGGGCGGACCTGGTACTGCCCGCGCACCATCAGCGCGTCCGGGAAGTTCACGGCCGCCGCCCGGACCCTGACCAGCAGCTGCCCCGGGCCGGGCACCGGCCGGGCGACGTCCTCGGCCAGCCGCATCACCTCGGCGGGCTCGCCGAGTTCCTCCACCTGCCAGGCCCTCACAGCACCTCGCTCCTCTCCAGTCCCTGCTGGAGCCGGTTCATCCCGGCGATCCAGCGGTCCGGGTCGGTGGCCCGGACGCGGTAGTAGTCGGCGACCTCGGGGTGCGGCAGGAGCAGGAACCGCTCCGCGAGGATGCCGTTCAGCGCGGCCTCGGCGACGTCCGCCGGGTCCAGTGCGGTGGGGGCCAGCAGCGCCTCGCCGACCGCACCGGTGGAGGCGAGCAGGTCGGTGCGCACGCCCTGGGGGCAGAGCGCGTGCACCCGGACGCCCCGGTGGCGGTAGGTCGCGGAGAGCCACTCGGCGAAGACCAGCGCGCCGTGCTTGGTGACGGCGTAAGGGGCGGAGCCGAGCATGGTGAGCAGCCCGGCGGCGGAGACGGTGGCCAGGAAGCGGCCCTCACCGCGCTCCAGCCAGCGGGGGAGCAGCAGGTCGGCGGCCCGGACGTGGGCCATCACGTTGACCTCCCAGGCGTCCGCCCAGGCCGCGGCGGGCGCGTCGGCCCCGCCCGCCGGGGCGACGCCCGCGTTGGCGCACCAGACGTCGATCTCGCCGAGTTCGGCGCGGGCCCGCCGGACCAGCTCGGCCAGGCCCTCGGCGGAGGCGGCGTCCCCGGGCAGTGCGGTGCCGCCGCACTGCCCGGAGACGGCGTGGGCCGCCGCGGCGTCCAGGTCGTTGACCGCCACCCGGGCGCCGGCCGCGGTGAAGGCCCGGGCCAGCGCGGCGCCGATGCCCCGCCCGCCGCCGGTCACCACCACGCCCCGGCCGTCGAACGCCCCGGTGGTCACAGCCCACCGCCGAGGGTGACCCCGCCGTCCAGGACCAGGGTCTGGCCGGTGATCCAGCCGGCGTCCGGGGAGAGCAGGAAGGCGACGGCGCCGGCGACGTCCTCGGGGACGCCGAGGCGGCCCAGCGGGTAGGCCCTGGCGACCTTCTCCTCGCGGCCCTCGTACAGGGCCTCGGCGAACCTGGTCTTGACGACGGCGGGCGCGACCGCGTTGACCCGGATGCCCTGGGGGCCCAGTTCGGCGGCGAGTTCGGTGGTGAGGCGGATCAGGGCGGCCTTGCTGACGCCGTACATGCCGATCCCGGGCGAGGAGCGGATGCCCGCGACGGAGGCGACGTTGACGATCGAGCCGCCGTGCCCGGCCATCCAGGCGGCGTGCACGCGGCGGGTCCAGGCGAGCGGGGCCAGCACGTTGACGGCGAGGATCTTGGCGGCGGAGGCCTCGTCGGTGTCGAGGACCGGGCCGTACACCGGGTTGATGCCGGTGTTGTTGACCAGGTGGTCCAGCCGGCCGAAGGCCTCCAGGGTGCGGGCGACGGCCTCCTCCTGGTGCGCCGGGTCGTCGGCCCTGCCCGCGACGGCGATGGCGTTGTCCGGGCCGCCCAGGTCGCGGACGGCCTCGGCCAGCGGCTCCGGGTTGCGGGCGGTGAGGCAGACCCTGGCCCCGCGGTCGACCAGCTCGCGCGCGATGCCGAGGCCGATGCCCCGGCTCGACCCGGTGACGACGGCCACCCGGTCCTTGAAGGAGTGCACCACGGAGCGTCCTGCCTTTCGTGCGAGGATCCCTGCCAGTCCCTGACTAAGCGCTTGCTCAGCATGCTGTCGGTGCGGGAGCCTGTCAACAGCCTGCCGAACGCCTGCCCGGTCCGTGGGGTGGTCGGCGGGAATGCCTGTACGAGTTCTCTGGGAGGATGACGCCATGACCAGCACCCCGCTCGCCGACCTCTGGCCGACCCTGCCCGGCGCCGACGCGCGCCCCGAAGCGGCGTACCGGCTGCTCCAGGCCGCGGTCGAGTCGTTCGCGGAGCGCGGCTTCCACGCCACCACGACCCGGGACATCGCCACCGCGGCGGGGATGAGCCCGGCGGCGCTGTACATCCACTACCAGTCGAAGGCCGCGCTGCTCGCCGAGATCAGCCGGGCCGGGCACGCCGCCACGCTGGCCCTGGTCCGGGGCGCGGCCGCGGGGCCGGGCGGTCCGGTCGAGCGGATGCGGCGGCTGGTGGAGGAGTTCACCGCCTGGCACGCCAGGGCCAGGACGGTCGGCCGGGTGGTCAACTACGAGCTGCACGCGCTGCCCGAGGACGCCTACGCCGTGGTCGCGGCGCTGCGGCTGGACATCGAGCGCGAGGTCAGCGCGCTGATCGGGGCGGGGGTGGCGGTCGGCGAGTTCCAGGTGGCGGAGGTGCGGACGGCGGCCCGCGCGGTCACCTCGCTGGGCATCGACGTCTCCCGCTGGTATACCGGCAACTCCACCGAGGCGCCGGAGGAACTCGGGCGCCGTTACGGCGAGTTGGTCCTGCGGATGCTCGGCGCCCGGGCCTGACCGCGGGCGTCGCCGGGCCTGACCGCGGGCGTCGCCGGGCCTGACCGCGGGCGTCCCCGGGGCGGGTCGGAGAAGTTCCGGGCCCGCCCTTGACCTGCTCACGGAGTGCGAGCAGACTCGTATACGAAGTACGTGTGCCTCGTAGGCGTACAGCGCACAGGGACCGGCACGCAGGGTGACACCGCGGACCCCTCCCGGCGCACTCCCACCGCAGCTCCGACGCTGCGGATCGAAGCAGATCACCTCCCGCGGCGACCACGCCCCCGACCGGCGGCGCCGACGGGACCAACCCCCCGACCCGGGCCGGCCCGGCCGGGTCGTGCCGCCGCCACCGTGCGGCGGCACGGGACGGCGCGCGCCGCGCCGTGGCGCGGCCCGGGCGGTTGGAGAGAGGGAGGCGCAGTGATGCCCTTCCGGCAATCGCATCAGGTCCGGCCCCGCTTCTGGCTGGAGACCGCCCTCGGCGGGCTGTCCGGACTGCTGTTCCTGCTCACCCTGGTGTGGCCGCAGTGGATCGAGACGCTCCTCGGCGTCGACCCGGACGCCGGCAGCGGCGCGGCGGAGTGGCTCGTGGTCGCGCTGGCGGCCGCCGTCACCGCCGCCTGCCTGCTCGGCGCGCGGATCGAGTGGCGCCGGGCGCACCCGTCCTCGGTCCGCGCCGTGCGGTGAACGGAGAGGAGGATCGTCATGACGGACACCACGCCCGTCAAGGGCGAGGAGCTCACCGATCTCGTCCGGCGGGCCCCGCTGAGCTTCCTGGGCACGGTCACCCGGGTCGGCGGCACCTCGCTCGCCGCCTTCCCGGCCAATGCCAGGAACGAACGGACGACCGTGGTCCGGGTGGACCAGGTGCTGCACGCGCCGGAGGCCTTCCGGCAACTCGGCGGCAGCGAGGTCACCGTCCAACTGGCTCCCGACGCCGACCTGTTGAAGGTCGGCGACGCGGCGGCCTTCTTCACCCAGGGCCTGGTCTACGGCGAGGGCCTGGGCGTCGCCGAAGTCGGCCGGCTGCCGGCCGAGGCCGTCCGGCCGCACGTCTCGATGGCCGCCACCACGGCCGACGAGCTGCCGTTCTCCTCGGTGCAGCGGAAGATCCGCGACCAGGACCTGGCCGCGCACGCGGGCGAGGCGGACGCCGTCGTCCTCGGCACCGTGGTCGGCCTGGAGGACCTCGGCCTGCCCGACCACTCCGAGCACGCCCCGCACTGGTGGCGGGCCACGCTCGACGTCTCGCTCGTCGAGTCCGGCGCCGCCGCCCCCGGACGGATCACCGTCCTCTACCCGAGCAGCGGGGACGTCCGCTGGCGCCGGTCGCCGAAACCGGTGCCCGGCCAGCTGGGCCTGTGGCTGCTGCACGTGGCCGGGGGCGACCTGGCCGCGCAGGCCCCGTACACGCTGCTCCACCCCGACGACTACCAGCCGGCGCAGAAGCTCGCCGTGCTGAGGGAACGGAGGTGAGCCGGATGCCCACCATCAAGGTCGTCGACATCACCCCCAGGGCGCAGAGCGGCGACGTGGGGCTGGACAGCGAGCCCAACCTCGCGGTCAACCCGGAGAACCCGGACGAACTGGTCGCGACCGCCTTCACCGCCGACCCGATGAACGGACCGCTCGCCCCGGTCTACGTCTCGACGGACGGCGGGGACACCTGGGTGCTGAACAGCGTCGTCCCCGGCAACGGGGACCTCGGCACCGGGGACATCAGCGTCGGTTTCGGCGCGAAGGGAGGCCGCCTCTACACGGGCATCCTCAACGGCGTGACCGGCGACCTCCAGATCCTGCGCGCGCCGGTCATCACCTCGACCGCGCCGATGGCCGTGCTCGTCGACCGGAGCGGGGAGGACCAGCCCTGGGTGGTCGCCACCACCGCCACGGTGAACGGCAGCAGCACCGACCGGGTGTACATCGGCAACAACGACGTCGCGCGGCAGGGCGGCACCGCCACCGTGGACGTCTCGCACGACGCGGGCACGGGGCCCGCACCGGCCGGCTTCGCGCCCGTGCTGCTCGACCGGCGGGCCGGCACGCTCTTCGACGGGCCGCCGGTGCGGATCGCCGCGCACCCGGACGGCACGGTCTACGTCGCGTTCATGAGCATCACCGCCACCGGTGCGGGGTCCGTGATCACCTTCGACGTCGTGGTGACCCGCGACGACAAGGGCGGCATCGGACCGAACCCCTTCGAGGACCTCCTCGACTCGGCCGACAGCGAGGTCGGCCAGCGCGCGGTCACCGGCCGGAAGGCCCGGTTCAACCCGCGCCAGCGGACGCTGGGCCAGGAGCGCACCGGTGCCGACCTGTCCGTCGCCGTGGACCCGACGGACTCCAACAGTGTCTGGATCGCCTACTGCGACAACCTCGGCGGGACCGCCCCCACCGACTACGTGCTGCACAGCCGCCACTCGGCGGACCGCGGGCAGACCTGGTCCGCGGCCCGCCCGGACGTGGTCAACGGCAAGAACCCGTCGCTGGCGGTCAACTCGGACGGCCTGGTCGGACTGGTCTACCAGCGGTTGGTCCACAACCAGTGGTCGACGGTGCTGGAGCTGACCGCCGACGGATTCGGCACCACGGAGAGCCACGTGCTGCACCAGGCCCCGGGGGACGTCCCGCCGGCGGGCGCGCAGCTGCCGTACCTCGGTGACTACATCCGGATGGTCACGGTCGGGAAGGACTTCTACGGGATCTTCGCCGGCAACAACACGCCCGACCGGGCCAACTTCCCGGTGGGCGTGACCTACCAGCGCAACGCCAACTTCACCACCCGTCAACTGCTCAGCACGGACGGCGTGACCAAGGTCGCGCCGTCCATCGACCCGTTCTTCTTCCACCGGGCCGCCTGAGCGCACGGGTCGCCTGGGCACACGGGTCGCCTGGGCACACGGGTCGCCTGGGCACACGGGTCGCCTGGGCACACGGGCCACCGCGCCCGCCACGAACGGTCGTGGCGGGCGCCGTGCTGTCGGGCACTGTGGCTTCGGGGGTCTCCAGGGGTCTCCGGGGGTCTCGACGGTGGCGCGGGGTCTCAGGTGGCGGCCAGGCAGAACTGCACCAGCCCGGCGTCCACGTCGAGGACGATCTTCTCCATCTCCGCCCACGGCGGGTGGAAGGGGTTGGGCGACGGGACCGCGTCGTTGCCCCACTCGACCGTGAAGCCGAGCACCTTGCCCCGGTGGTCGGGGTCGGTGAAGTGGCGGGTGTAGACGTAGTCGTCGCTGGTCCCGCTGGTCGGGTACAGGTGGAAGCCGGTCATCGGCTTGTACGGCACACCGCGTACGCCGCTGACGCCCTGGCAGAACGCCTCGGCGAGCAGCTTGGCGGTGTCCTCGTCGCCCTTGGGGATGTACTCGGAGTACGCGAGGTCGCCGGGCAGGCCGCGTCTGCCGTCGTACTGGGAGTTGCGGAAGTTCATGTCCGGGTCGACCGACTGGTTGTCGTCGTCGCCCCAGTTGTAGAGCATGTCCTGCGCGTAGCTGTGGACGTCGACGAACCACCTGGTCCGCGGGCACTGGTCGAGCAGCCAGCGGACGTTGCGGGTCTCCGGCTCGGAGAACGCGCTCGGGCCCGCGTAGACCTGCGGATCGCACGGGTCGGCCGACACCTGGGGGTTCGCGGCCGGGTCGAAGGCCGTGGCGAAGTCGAAGAGGAAGTCGTAGTTGCGGTTGAGGTCGACACCGACGCAGGACGGGTTCGGGCTGCCGCCGGCGTTGGCCGGGTTGCGGTTCTTGCGCCACATCGACCGGACGGTCTGGCTGTAGAGCCGCCCGTCGGGGTTGACCAGCGGGTAGACCACCAGGTCCAGCCGGTGCAGCAGCGCGTCGACCTGGTCGGCGGTGAAGGTGGTGCCGCCGTAGCCGAGGCCGGTGCCGTCGCGCTGGGCCTCCAGGAGGTCGGCGGCGAAGTGGACGAGCACCTCGCAGCTGCCCCACTCACGGGCGTGCACGCCGCCGATCATCAGCACGCAGTCCTTGGGGGCCGGCGCGGGTGTGCTGATCCTCAGGGCGTGGGCGGTGCGGCCCTCGAAGGAGCGCTCGGGCAGGGTGATGAGCTGGGTGGAACCGGGGAAGGCGGCGGCCAGGCTGGTGACGGCGGACTCGACCTCGGTGATGTTCAGGTACGGCATGACGGGCCTCCCGGGTCAGCCGGTGAGCTTGGCGGCGAGGCCGTGCGGGACGGCGTCGGCGGGGGCGAACCGGTCGCCGCCGCCGACCTCGGCCTGGGCGGCGCGCCCGGCCTCACTGGCGTTGCCGGTCCTGGTGACCGTGACGCCCTCGCGTTCGAGGGCGGGCACCTGGGCGGCCGTGGCGTAGACGTCGATGCCGATGCGGCCGTCCGCCTCGACGTGCGGGCGTCCGCCGGTGTCGGATCGGGTGTCGCGCAGCAGTGCGCGCAGGGTCTGCGGGTCCTTGGCGGTGACGCGCAGGCGCAGGATGTCGTCGTGCGGGTCATGCGGGTCGTACGGAACGGCGGACATGGCGGTCTTCTTCCGGGTGCCGTCGGAGCGGGGCCGGAGCGGTGTCCGGCGGCTCCCCGGGCGGCGCCGATTGGAGGGTATATGTCCGACGTGTACCTCGTATCCTCAGGATGCGTCGTCGCCGTAGAAGTCGTCAAGGGGTGGCTTGGGCATCCCGTCGAGCAGGCTGTCCAGGCCGCGCAGCATCTCGGCGTCGTCGTCGAAGTCGGCGAACCGGGGCACCAGGGCGCGCAGCCGCGGGTAGTCGGCGGCGGGCAGCAGGTGCAGGCCGAGCCGCAGGGCCGGGTCCGGCTCCTCCGGGTTGTCGACCACCTGACGCTTGTCCACCAGCAGACAGCCGAGGTTCCAGGCGACGAAGGTGCGGTAGACGGTCAGCGAGCCCGCGTCGTCGAAGCCGGCCCGGCCGAGCACGGCGAGGATGTGCTCGGTGAGTTCGAGCACCGAGGCCGGGCGGCGGACCACCGGGACGGCCAGCGGGCGGGTCGCGACCAGCGGCAGGATCTCCGGGTGGGCGTGCGCGGTGGCGGCGAACGCCTGGGCGATCCGACGCAGTTCGGCGCGCCAGTCCACCCCGCCGGGGCCGCGGCCGGTGCTGCTGCCGGTCCGCAGCCGGGTGTTGATCTCGTCGAAGTAGGCCTCGACCAGGCCGTCGATCAGGGCCTCCTTGCCCGGGGTGTACCGGTACAGGGCCATCGACTCCACGCCGAGGTCGGCCGCGAGCCTGCGCATGGTCAGCGCGGCCAGGCCCTCGCGGTCGACCAGGGCCACGGCGGCGCCCAGCACCAGCGGGCGGCTCAGCCGGCCCCGCTTCTCGGGGGGGTCCTGCTCGGCCATGTCCGCACTCCTCCGGGTCGGTGGCAGCGTCGGCGGCCGTGCCCGGGCTGGTCGGGTCCGAGCCGGTCGGGGAGCGGCTCGGCGGATCTGCCGCGGTGCGGGGCCCGCTGCCGGGCTGGGTCTTCGGCGGATGTCAATCGGCGGATGATGTCACTCAGCGGATACAGAACCAGGATACAAGGTATGAATCGGACGTAGCCGGGTGAGCGGGTGCTGTCTGTGGATTCGTTGATTCCGCTGGTCAGTCGACCGGTCGGGCGGCGGGTCGGGCCGTGAGGGCGGCGACCGGGATGGCGGGGTCGGCTGCGGTGAGTGACCGAAACGGGCGGCGACGGCCGGTGGCGGGGGTGGCGTGGCGGGCTCGATCCGCCGTCGGGCGTTGGGGGTTGGGGTCGTACGCGGGACGGTGGGTGTGGTGACGGGGACGGGCCGGTCGAACGCGGTGTGTAGTCGGGCGGGGCTTCAGTCGAGGGGCAGACGGACGGCGAGGACGGCGACCAGGGCTGTGCCCCGGGGCGGGGGTGGCAACCGGCATTCCAGGGGCGCCGGGTAGCGTGGGCCGTCCGGACACCGTCCCCGTGAGGAGAGCCGATGAGCAGTCAGAACGACCGGGTGCGCGAGCTGTTGGCGGAGGCCTGGACCTCCTGGGCGGAGCGGGGTGCGGGTCTGGGCGTCGAGGAGTGGGACAGGCCGACCCGGCTGCCCGGGTGGACCGTCCGGGCGCTGTACGCGCACGTGGCGCCGGTGCCGGAGATGTTCACGGGGCTGCGCGGGGCGGTCGTCGACGGGCCGGCCGAGGTGGCCACCGGGGCCGGCATCCTGCGGGCCTACAACCGGCCGGGCGGCCTCGCCCACACCGCCGCCGGGCAGATCGCCGAGGCGGCGACGCAGTCGGCGGGGGAGACCGGGCCCGCCGTGCTGATCGCCCGGTTCGGTGTCGAGGGTCCGGCGGCGCTGGCCGGTCTGGCCGACCTGTCGCCGGACGCCACGGTGGCGCACCCGCTGCTCGGGAGTGTGACGGTCGGTGCGCTCGGCGAGGTGGCGTTGATGGAGGCGACCGTCCACCTGCTCGACCTGATCGCGGCCGTCGGCGGCCCGCCGCCCGCGGAGGGGGCGTTGTCCTTCACCCGTGCGCTGCTGGCGGAGGTCGCCGACCCGGTGGCCTTCATCGAGGCGGCGACCGGGCGCGGCGCGGAGGCGGTGCTGCCGGTCATCCGGTGAGCCGGCGGGGCGCCGGGGCGCCGGGGCGGCCATCAGGTGAGGTGGCCGACCGGCGATCCGGTCCGCGGATGAGGCGTACGCGTCACATGTCATGAGCCTTTCAAAGGTGCGGGTTTGCTGTCACGCTGCTGCTCCCGGCCCGCTCCCCACGAGAGGCTCCGATGAGAAGAATCCTGCCTGCCCTGACCGGCGCCGCCCTGTTCGCGGCGACCGGCCTCGCGGCGCTCGCCACCCCCGCTGTGGCGAGCGCCGCGGACTGCACACCCGCCCAGGTGGTGGCCAACGGCGGTTTCGAGTCCGGCGGTTCGCCCTGGACGGCGCCCAGCGGCGCGATCACCGCCGACAGCGGCCAGAGCGCGCACTCCGGCAGCTCCTACGCCTGGCTCGACGGTTACGGCTCCAGCCACACCGACACGCTCTCGCAGTCCGTCACCCTCCCGGCCGGATGCGGCGCCGCGACGCTCGGGTTCTGGCTGCACGTCGACACCGCCGAGACGACCGGCAGCACCGCCTACGACAAGCTGTCCGTCAGGCTCGGCTCCACCACCGTGGCCGGCTACTCCAACCTGGACGCCCAGGCCGGGTACGTGCACAAGACCGTCGACGTGTCCGCCTTCGCGGGCCAGACCGTGACGCTCGCCTTCACCGGCGTCGAGGACGCCGGCCTCCAGACCAGCTTCGTGCTGGACGACGTCACCCTGGACGCCTCCGGCGGCGGCACCCCGCCCCAGCCCGGCGACCCGACCCGCACCCCGGCCGCGCCGGCCTACACCGTAAGCCTCACCAGCGACGCCTCCGGCGGCAGTTGGACCGGACACGAGAGCGTGACCTTCGCCAACGCCTCGCCCACCCCGCTGAACGAGGTGTACCTGCGGCTGTGGGACAACGCCCACGGCAGCTGCCCCGGCACCCCGGTCACGGTGACCAACGTGACCGGCGGCACCGCCTCCCCGCTCACGGTGAACTGCACCGCGCTGAAGATCACCCTGCCGGCTCCGCTCGCGCAGGGCCAGAGCGGCACCGTCGGCTTCGACCTCGGCATCACCGTGCCGAGCGGCGCGGACCGCTTCGGCCACGACGGCGCGTACAACTTCCTCGGCAACGCCCTGCCCGTCCTGGCGATACGGGACGCGGCCGGCTGGCACCTCGACCCGTACACCAACAACGGCGAGTCCTTCTACGCGGTGGCCTCGGACTTCGCCGTCACCCTGGACCACCCGACCGGCCTGCTGGTGCCCGCGACCGGCACCTCGGTGGACACCCCCGGCGCGGCCGGCCGGACCGTCACCAAGGCGACCGCGAGCAAGGTGCGCGAATTCGCCTGGGGCGCCGGACCGTTCACCAGGATCTCCGGCACCTCCGCGGCCGGGGTGAAGGTGAACGTCTACTCGGTGGCCGGGATCAGCGCGGCCGACTCCGCGTCGATGCTCTCCACCGCGACCTCGGCGGTCGACGCCCACGCCCAGCGCTTCGGGGCCTACCCGTACGGCGAGCTGGACGCGGTGATCGACAACAACTTCTGGTTCGGCGGCATGGAGTACCCGGGATTCGTCCTCGACCTGGTCAGCAACACGGCGCTCACCCACGAGATCGGCCACCAGTGGTGGTACGGCATCGTGGGCGACGACGAGTACAACGGCCCCTGGCTGGACGAGGCCTTCACCGACTACGCCACCGACCTCGCCCTCGGCAAGACCGGCAACGGCTGCTGGAACAGCGTCTCCTGGGCCTCCCCGGCCGAGAAGATCACCAACTCGATGGCGTACTGGGACGCCAACTCCTCCCGCTACTCCACGGTCGTCTACGGCTACGGCAAGTGCGCCCTGCACGACCTGCGACGGACGATCGGCGACACCGCGATGACCACGCTGCTGCGGACCTACGCGCAGGCGCACTGGTACGGCATCTCCACCACCGCGGAGTTCAAGGCCGCGGCCCAGGCCGCCACCACCGTGGACCTGACCTCCTTCTGGAGCCGGCACCGCATCGAGGGCTGAGCCCGTACGGCCCCGTGCCGCCTCCGGTCCCGGCCGGGGGCGGCACCCTTCGATGCCCCCTGACGCCCCTTGACGCCCCTTGACGCCACGGGGGGCCGGGAGGACGCTGTACGTGTACGACATAAGCGTGTGCCGTACGCGGACAGTCGAAAGCACACGACCAAGAGTCGCGAGGCTCCCGGCGCTGACCCGACCGCTGGAGCGATCATGTCGACCAACCACTACGTGGCGCTGCCGGACAGCTCCCGCGTTCCGCTGGGCGGAGCGCGGGTCATCGGACCGGCCGACCCACGGGCACCCCTGACCGTCACCGTCTACCTGCGGCGCGACCCCGACGCGCCCCCGCGTCCCGACGTCTACGAACTCGCGATGCAGCCACCGACCCGCCGCACCGCCCCCGACGACGACGCGTACGCCGCCGTCCACCGGTGGCGCGACACCGACCTCAAGGCGGTCGAGGCGTTCGCCGGCGATCACCACCTCGCCGTCTCCCACGAGAACCCGCTGGCCCGCAGCGTCCAGCTGACCGGCACCACCGAGGACGTCTCGAACGCCTTCCGGGTCACCCTGGCCCGCTACCGCTACCGGGACGCCGACGACAACCCCCGGATCTACCGCGGCCGCGAAGGCGCGGTCAACGTCCCCGCCGGGCTGAGCGGCATCGTCACCGGCGTCTTCGGCCTGGACAACCGGCCGATCGGCGCCAACCTGCTGATCCGCCAGGCCTTCACGGACCTCTCGCTGCCGATCGCCGAGGCCGTGCCGGGGCTGCCGGCCGGAGTCTTCCTCCCGACCGACCTGGAGACCCCGTACGCCTACCCCGCCGGAACCGACGGCAGCGGACAGTGCGTCGCCGTCCTCGCGTTCAACGGCGAGACGGATCCCGGCGTCCCCTCCGGCGGCTACTCGGCCGACGCGCTGCGCACCTACTTCGCCGCCCTCGGCCGGCCCATGCCGGACATCACCAACGTGGTGATCCCGAACGTCGGATCCACCGGCAACGACCCGGGCCGGGACGACGGGGGACCGCTGCGGCTCGACAGCACCGGTGAGATCATGCTCGACCTCGCGGTGGTCGGCTCCCTCGCGCCCAAGGCGAAGATCGTCGTCTACTTCAGCAAGTTCACCGAGCAGGGCTGGGTGGACGTGATTCACCGGATCGTGACCGACACGGTCAACCGGCCCTCGGTGATCTCCTGCAGCTACGGCAACGCCGAGGAGGGCCGCACCGTGTGGACCCCCGGGGCGATCGCCAGCGCCGACGCGGCCTTCGCCAACGCGGCCGAGAAGTTCATCAGCATCTGCTGCGCCTCGGGCGACGACGGCTCGAAGGACCAGGCGCTCGACGAGCGCGCCCACGCCGACTTCCCCGCCTCCAGCCCGCACGTGCTCGGCGTCGGCGGCACCCGCCTGGTGGTGGATCAGGGGCAGGTGGTCAGCGAGACCGTCTGGGACGACGGTGCGGGCAACCGGACCGGTGGCGGCATCAGCAAGCTGTTCCCGGTGCCGCCCTTCCAGGACGGCGCCCAGGTGCCCCCGTCGGCCAACCCGCCGCACGCGCAGGGCCGGGGCGTGCCGGACGTGGCCGCGCTCGCGGCCGGCAGCACCGGCGTGGTCGTCCCGAGCATCGACGGCGAGCACGTCCTCGTGACCGGCGGCACCAGCGCCGCCGCGCCGATGTGGTCCGCGTTGCTGGCCAGGGTCAACCAGGGCCTGCCCGGCGCGGCCCAGGTCGGCTTCCTGAACCCGCTGCTGTACGCGAAGCTGGCGACGGGCGTGCTGCGGGACGTCACCAAGGGCAGCAACGGCGCGTACTTCGCCGGGAGGGGCTGGGACGCGTGCACCGGCCTCGGCACCCCCGGCGGCCAGCGGTTGCTGGACGGGCTCAAGGCCCTGTGACCCGCGGCCGCGCACCCGTCGGGCCCCGGCTCGGGGGCGGGGCCCGACGGCCGGCGGGTCAGCCCAGGGCGAGGGCGCGGAGGCGGTCGGCCGCGCCGTTGAAGTAGTTCTGGTCGCCGGGGAAGGTGCCGGCGTCGGCGAACTGCCAGAAGGTCTGGTAGCCCCAGCCGTTCGGCAGGGTGCCGACGGAGGAGGCGTAGCGGGCTATCCAGAGCGGGTTGGTGGCGCCGAAGCCGGCGTTGTTCCCGGTGCACTGGGTCCACCAGTTGGTGGTGGTGTAGATGGTGGGGTAGCGGCCGGTGCGCGCGTGCACGGTGTTGCTGAAGTCGCGGATCCAGCTGACCATGGCGCTCTGGCTGAGGCCGTAGCAGGTGGCGCCGTAGGGGTTGTACTCGATGTCCAGCGCGGGCGGCAGGGTCTTGCCGTCGGCGGACCAGCCGCCGCCGTGGCTGACGAAGTAGTTGGCCTGGGTGGCGCCGGAGGAGGAGTTCGGCAGCGCGAAGTGGTAGGCGCCGCGGACCAGGCCGGAGTTGTACGAGCCGTTGTACTGCTGGGCGAAGTACGGGTTGGTGTAGCCGGTGCCCTCGGTGGCCTTGACGTAGGCGAACCTGCCGCCGTTGGCGGACACCGAGGACCAGTTGACGTTGCCCTGGTAGCCGGAGACGTCCAGTCCGGGGGTCTGGGTGGCGGCGAGGGAGGCGAAGGGTACGGCGGCGGTGCGGCCCTCGCGGGCGGCGACGGTGGAGCCGGCGAAGTCCTGCTCGGGGTGGAAACCGGGGCGGCCCTCGGCGACGGGGGCGACGGGGGCGGGCTCGGCCGCGTGGGCGGGGGTGGCCAGGCCGGCGGTGAGGGCGGCCGCGGCGGTGAGGGCGGCCAGTGCGGGCAGGCGGCGACGGGCCGCGCGGACGGTGCGGGCGGTGCCTGTGGTGCCTGTGGTGCGGGCGGAGCGGGAAGAGCGGGGCATGAGCACTCCTCTGGTTCCGTGCGAGGGGAAGGTCGAAATGACCCGGTACGGCCGGGGACTGACCGGCCGTACCGCAGAGTAGCCATGTACCTGGCATCACCGCCAGGCATCTTTGTTCACATCGTGAACGCACGTCACATGGGCCGGATCGCCATGACCGGCAACCGGCGTTGCCGGTCTTGCCGGTGGCGCGGGGCGCGAGCCGGCGGCCGGGCCGGGCCGGGGCGGACCCGGGCGTGCCCGGCACGCTGTGGCACGATGCCCGCGGGCCGGCCACCACGGGCGGCCCCCGCACCTGAGGAGAGCAGCAGCCATGACCGAGACCGCCACCGACCCCGCCCGGCCCGTCGGGGAGCCCGCGTTCCGCCCTGCCACCCCCGCCGACGTCCCGGCGCTGGTCGCGCTGGTCGAGTCCGCCTACCGGGGCGAGTCCAGCCGGGCCGGGTGGACCACCGAGGCGCACCTGCTGGACGGCCGACGCACCAACCCGGAGGCCGTCACGGAGGCCGTGAGCCACCCCGAGGGCCTGGTGCTGCTGGCCGAGCGGGACGGCGAACTACTCGCCTGCTGCCAGCTCGAACGGCGCGGCGGGCTGGCCTACTTCGGCATGTTCTCGGTGCGCCCCGGGCTCCAGGGCGGCGGGATCGGCCGCGCCGTGCTGGCCGAGGCGGAGCGGCTGGCGGCCGAGGAGTGGGGCGTCGGCGCGATGGAGATGACGGTGATCGAGCAGCGCGCCGACCTGATCGCCTGGTACGAGCGGCGCGGCTTCCGGCGCACCGGCGAGTTCAGCCCGTTCCCGTACGGCGACGAGCGCTTCGGCATCCCGCTGCGGCCGGACCTCCGGTTCGCCCACCTCGTCAAGGAGTTGAAGGCAGTGTGACAGAACGGACGCCGGTGTACGGGAGTTGACGGCTGTGACGGGGGCCTTGCGGGCATCTGAAACGGCCCGCCCTCGGGGTTCGGTTCAGCCTCGCTCGACCGGGTTTCCGCAGGTGACATGCCGTCAAGTCGCTGAGCTGGGGCGATGCGGAGATGTCATACCTCGTTCATGATTGGTCTAGGCCAATGTGAGAAGCTGAGCGCGAACGGCCACGTTCCGTCCGCTGCCCAGGGGGGCCATTTCCGCATGCCCGTTCTCCATGGCACCGCCATGTCCGCACCCGACACCGGTCCGCGCCGGACACCCGAGGAGCCCGACGACCACCGACTGCCCAGCCCGCCCGACGACGAGGAGCTCTACTGGTACTTCGGCCCGCAGCGCCGCTGGGTGCTGCTCTGCGCCACCCTCTCCTACGCGGGAGCCACCGCCACGCTCGGCCTGTTCGCCCTCAGCAAGCCGCTGCTCTGGCCGTTCCTGGTGCTCACCGTGCTCAACGCGGCCACCTGGCTGCTCTCGCTCACCGACGGCCAGCGCGCCCGGCGCTTCACCCGTGACTCGCACGACCTGCTGATGCGCGCCTGGAGCCCGGCCCGCGCCCCGAGCGTGGACCTGCTGCTGCCGACCGCCGGCGAACCGCTGGCCGTCCTGGACAACGCCTACCGGTACACCGCGGCCGTCCGGTGGCCCGGTGAGCTGACCGTCCTGGTGCTCGACGACGCCGGCCGCCCCGAGGTGCGCGAACTCGCGGAGTCCTACGGCTTCCGGTACCACGCCCGCCCCGACCGGGGCCGCTTCAAGAAGGCCGGCAACCTCAACCACGGCCTGGCCGAGGGCACCGGCGAGATCATCGCCGTCCTGGACGCGGACTTCTGCCCCCGCCCCGACTTCCTGCACCACCTGGTGCCCTACCTCGACAACCCCGAGGTCGGCATCGTGCAGAGCCCGCAGTGCTTCGACACGGACGCCGACATGTCCTGGCTCGAACGCGCCGCGGGAGCCACCCAGGAGATCTTCTACCGCTGGATCCAGCCCTCCAGGGACGCCCAGGACGGCACCGTCTGCTGCGGCACCAACGCGCTCTACCGCCGTGCCGCGCTGAAGCGGATCGGCGGCTTCGCCGAGATCGACCACAGCGAGGACCTCTACACGGGGCTCGCCCTCGCCCGCGCCGGATGGTCCACCCGCTACGTCCCCGCGCTGGTCGCCAAGGGCATGTCGCCCACCGGCCTGCCCGCCTTCATCAGCCAGCAGTACCGCTGGTGCCTCGGCTCCCTGGCCCTGGTCCGCGACCCGGACTTCCGCAAGGGACCGCTGCCCAAGTCCGCCCGGCTCTGCTTCTGGAACGGCATCCTCGGCTACGTCACCAGCGCGGTGAACGTCTTCGCCGTGCCGCTGCCCGCCCTGATCATGCTGTTCTTCCGGCCCGAGGAGATCCAGCCCTGGCAGGTGCTGCCGTTCCTGCCGCCGATCTGGGTCTCCCTGGTGCTGCTGCCCGCGATGTCCCGCACCCGCTGGCGCTTCGAGGTCACCCGGGTGCAACTCCTCGGCGGGCTCTGCCACGTGGTCGCCATCGCCCACGCGCTGCGCCGCCGCTCCGCCGACTGGGTGCCCACCGGCGCCGTCTCCGGCGGCAGTTCGCTCGCCCGCGCCGTCGCCCGGATCGGGGTCGGCTGGCTCGGTTTCGTCGTCCTCGCCGGCATCGCCGGACTGGTCCGGGCCGCGGTGCTGTACGGCTGGCAGCCGTACTGGGCGCTCACCCTGCTGCTCGGGCTCACCGCGTACACCATCATCCCGCTGATCCGGGAACTGTGGCCGCTGGTGAACGGCACGAAGGGCGGCAAGGGCGCCGCCGTCGGTGAGGTCGCCGCACCCGCACGGGGCCGTTCCGACCTCGGGTTCGGCCGGGCCGAGGCCGTCGCCGTCACCGCCGTGCTGCTGCTGTGCGGGCTGCTGGCCTCCGGCTGGGCCGATCCGCTGGTCTTCTGACGCACCGTCCGACTGGCTGACGCACCGTCGCGTCCGCTTCCCCCTCCGCTCTCTCCGATCCCTGTCGATCGCCGCGTTTCCTTGCGCGTCGCCCCACCGGCGCGGACACCGCCAGGCCGCCCCATCGGCCCGGCGGCCCCGACAACCGCTGCCAGCCCTGCAAGGAGCACCGCCGTGTCAACGGCCGTACCACCTTCGTCCTCCGCCTCATCCGCTGCCGCCTCATCCGCTGCCGTCCCGTCCTCCGCCGCCACGTCCACCGCCGCCGTACCGGACACACCGGCCTTCGGCTCCGCCGAACTGCTGCTGCCCGGCGTCGTCCGGGTGGACCGGGACCCCGCCGTCCCGCAGCGGGCCGCCGTCGCCGAGAGCGGGCAGCCCCGCCGGCGCACCGCCTTCCGCCCCGACATCGAGGGGCTGCGCGGCGTCGCCGTGCTCTCCGTCCTCGCGTTCCACTCCGCCGTCCCCGGTCTGACCGGCGGCTTCGTCGGCGTCGACGTCTTCTTCGTCATCTCCGGCTTCCTGATCACCGGCATGCTGGTCGGCCGGCCGCTCGGCCTGTGGGACTTCGCCGCCCGCCGGGCCCGGCGCATCCTGCCCGCCGCGGCCACCGTGCTGGTCGCCACCGCCGTCGCCGGCGGCGCGCTGCTCGACCCGCTGCGCGGCACCGACCTCGCCCGCGACCTGATCGCCTCCGCCGGCCAGTTCGCCAACTGGCGCTTCGTCGGCCAGCAGACCGACTACCTGGCCGCCGAACGCGACCCCAGCCCGCTGCAGCACTTCTGGTCGCTGGGCGTGGAGAACCAGTTCTACCTGCTCTGGGGCGTCCTGCTGCTCGGCCTCGCCCGCTACCTGCACGGGCGCCGCCGCACGCTGGCGATCACCCTCGCCACGGTGGCCGTCGGCGGCGTCTCGCTGGTCCTGTGCCTGCGCTGGACCGCCACCTCCGCGCCGCTCGCCTACTTCTCCACCGGCAGCCGGCTCTGGGAGTTCGCGGCCGGGGCCTGCGCGGCGCTGGCCGGCGCGGCGCTCGCCTCCCGCACCGAGCGGCGCCCGGTGCTGTGGACGCTGCGGTTGACCGGCTGGCTGGGCCTCGCGGCCGTGCTCGCACCGGTCGTCCTGTACGACCGCAGCACGCCGTTCCCCGGCGCCGCCGCGCTGCTGCCCGTCCTCGGCACCGCCGCCGTGCTGCTCGCCGGACAGGGCTCCCTCGGCGCCGCCGACGCCGGACGGCTGCTCGCCACCCGCCCGCTGCGCGCCGCCGGACGGCTCTCGTACGCCTGGTACCTCTGGCACTGGCCGGTGCTGACCATCGCCCAGGCCCGGTACGGCACGCTGCCCTGGACCACGCTGCTCGCGCTCACCGCCGCCAGCGCGCTGCCCGCCTGGCTCACCATGCGGCTGGTCGAGCAGCCGCTGCGGTACGGCAGCAGCCCGGCGCCCCGGCGCGGGCTCGCGGTCGGCGCCAGCGCCCTGGTCATCCCGCTGATCGCCGCGCTCACCCTCGGCGGCGGCACCGTACGGGCCCTCGGCGACCCGGCCTCCGGCACCCTGGCGGCCCCCGCCGGGGCCCCCGACGGCCCCGGCCTGCTCGCCCCCGGCACCCGGGTGCTCGCCCTGACGCCCTCGCTCGCCCGGGCCAGGGAGGACTTCCCGCCCGGCAAGGGCTGCGAGATCCCGCTCAACGCCGACAGCAGCCCGCGCTGCCTGTTCGGCGCCGAGGACAGCCCCGACCGGATCGTGCTGCTCGGCGACTCGCACGCCGGGCAGTGGATCTCCTCCGCCCTCGCGCTCGCCGAGCAGCGGCACTGGGCTCTGGAGGTCCTGGTCAAGCCCGGCTGCCCGCTGGCCACCCTCACCGTGCGCAACAACGTGCTCGGCCGCACCTTCGAGGAGTGCGACCGCTGGCGCGAGAACACCCTCACCCGGCTGACCTCGGGGCCCAAGCCGCGGCTGGTCCTGATGGCGGGCCTCAACCGTTACGGCAGCCAGGAGGAGCGCGCCGAGGGCTGGACCCGCACGTTCGACCGGCTCACCGCGCTCGGCGCCCCGCTCGCCTACCTCGGCGACACCCCGATGCCCGGCAAGGACATCCCGACCTGCCTGGCCGCCTCCGACGGGCGCTCGGACGCCTGCGCCTTCCCGCGTGACACCGCCTTCGAGCCCGACCCGGTGCTGGACGGCGGGCTGGCGGCCCGGTACGGGGTGCGGACCCTGGACCTCGGTCCGCTGCTCTGCCCCGGCGCCGGGGCGTCCTGCCCCGCGGTGCTGGAGGGCGTGGTGCTGTACCGGGACACCGGGCACATCACCGACACCCTGGCGCGGGTGCTGGCGCCCAGGCTGGACAAGGGGCTGCTGGGGACGCCCGGGCCCGAGGGCGCGCCGGTCGCCCCCGGCACCCCGGGTGCCGAGGCCGGCCCCGGCGCCTCGTCGGCCCCCGGCGCTTCGGCGGTGGCTCAGCCGTAGACGCTGTGGCAGAGCCGGGACTGCTCGGACCCGGCCGGCCACCTGCCCGCCCGCTCGGCCTGGTCGCAGATGCCGCCCCGGCCGCCGCCCGACCCCGCCGCGTCCGTCCCGGAACCCGTCGGGGCGGGCGCGGCCGACGGGACGCGGGGCGGCGCGGCCGTGTGCGGGCTGTGCGCGGGCTTGGGCCGCGGGCTCGTGGTGGCGTGCTGGGCGTCGGCGACGGCCGAGGCCGGGGCCGAGGCGTGGACCGTGGGCGTGGCCGCCATCACGCCCAGGCCGGCCGCCGGGACCGCCGCCCCCGGGGTGGGCGCCGGCAGCGGCGAGGGCGCGGGCGTCGCGGGCGACGGGGTGACCGGCAGCAGGGGCGTCTCCGGATCCGTGGCCGAGGCCGAGGGCGAGACGTCCGGCAGTGCCGTCAACTGCGTCTCGTCACCCGACCCGGGCCCGCACATCACCAGGACGGAGGCCAGCGCGGCGCCCGTCCCGACCATCGCGGCCGTCCAGGCCCTGCGCGAGAGACGCCTCGGCGGCGGAGGCGCGAAGGGCGGGGTGTGCAGGGGGACCGGCGGGGGCTGCCAAGCGTTCTGCGGCCACTGCCACTGCCCTCCGGTGGGCTGCCCAGTCATGTGCTCGTCCTTCCAGCGGCCCCCCGGCGACCCCCCTCGAACGTTTCCGTGCTCAACGAGCGCACCGACGCCGGGACATGACCCGGAAGAGGGGTTTGGACAGGCGTTGATTGCCACCGCCGCACATGCTGGGGGGCATGGAGACCAACAGCACGTCCACACCCCTGGTCGAGGTGGCCGAGTTCGGCGCCGACAACCGCTACCGCCTGGTCCACTTCGAGGGCCATGACTGGGAGCCGCTCGAACGGGAGGAGTTCGAGCCACGCGTCCACCAGCTCTTCCCCGGCCTCGACCCGCACGATCCGCAGCGGGTCCACTGGGCCGACCACCCCTGGGAGTGGCCCAGCTGGCACCCCGGCGAAGCCTGAGCCGGTCCGGCCGGCGGTGACCTCCTTCGCGCGGGCGGTGCGTTCGTTACGCTGAGCGGGTGAATGTGGATCACTTCTGGTACCGCCTGCCCGGCCAGGCCGTGGACACCTGCTCGTCAGCGCCGGCCTCGGCCGGCGGCGCGGTGCTCGTCCGGGAGCCGCGGTGAACGCCCCGAGCTGCCCGGCCGGCACCGCCGGCTACGGCGAGGAGGCCGCACGACTCGTCGTCCAGTACGAGGGCGTGACCTTCGCCGAGGTGCACCGCGAGCTGCTCCACCACTACCCTTCGCCGCCCGCCGCCGTCCTCGACGTCGGCGCCGGCACCGGCCGCGACGCGGCCGCCCTGGCCGCCCTCGGCCACCGGGTGGTCGCCGTCGAGCCGACCCCCGAACTGCGCGCCGCCGGCGAGCGGTTGCACGCCGGCACGGGCGTCCGCTGGGTCGCCGACGCCCTGCCGGGACTCCCGCTGCTGGCCGCCGAGGGCGAGCGCTACGACCTCGTGCTGCTCACCGCCGTCTGGATGCACCTCGCCCCCGACGAGCGTCCGCCCGCCATGGCCGCCCTCACCCGCCTGCTCGCTCCCGCCGGCCGCCTCGCCCTCACCCTGCGGCACGGGCCCGTCCCGCCCGGCCGCCACATGTTCGACCTCCCGCCCGAGCCCACCATCGCCCTCGCCGCCGGCCACGGCCTGCGCCTGCGCCACCGCGCCACCCGCCCCGACCTGCACGGGAGGGGCGGGGTGCACTGGTCGCTGCTGCTCTTCGAACGGGACGAGGAGGGTGAGGGTCAGCGGCACGGTGGCTGGTAGGGCGTGCCGGGCAGGTACTGCTCCCACTGCTCGCGGGTGATGGTGCCGCCCACGGCCGCGCACAGCCGCCGGGTGATCCGGTCGATGTCGGTGTCGACGAGGTAGACGCGGCTCTTCACGCCGTCGGCGGTCACGTCGTTGACGAGCAGGCTGCTTCCGTCGGGGTCGAATCCCACGTGTGCGACCGAGCGAGGAACGGTGAAGGTGCCGAGCCTGTCCGCGGTTCGCGGATTCCCGACCTGCCACAGGTGGACCTGCCCCAGGTCGGGGTCGGACTTCCGGACCGTCCCGGACACGCTGACGAGCAGCCGGTCGTCGCGGCTGAACGCGACCGTGTAGTGCCGTTCGACCGCGAGGGACCTGACCTTGACCGGGTGGTGGATGTCGGCGATCTCCCAGAGCTCGATGGCCTTGTCGGTCGCCACCGCGAGGGTCCGCCCGTCGTGGCCGACCGCGAGATCGTGGACGACGGCCTTGGGCAGTTCGCCGTGGGCGGGGTGCTGGGGGTCGTTCAGGTCCCAGAGCCGGATGGTCCTGGGATTCAGGTCGGCCGACGCGGACATGCCGAGGGCGAGCACGCCCGGTCCCACCGCCTCCAGCACGGATCGGCCGCCCACGTCGATCGGCGGGGCAGCGCGGGGGTGGCGGGGGTCGGCGAGGTCCCACAGCTGTGGCAGCCCGACGTCGCTGAACGCGAGCAGGGCGTGGTCGCTGACCGCGTGGACGACCCCGCCGTTCGCAACCGTCAGAGTGCCCGCCGGGTGTGCGGAGTAGGCCCCGCTCGTCCGCCACAGCCGGAGCGTCCGATCGGCTGGATAATCGGTATCGGACTCCCAGGCCAGGACGCGGCCGTCCTCGGTGAAAACGCCGAACGCACCCGTGTCGGTGAGCACCGAGGCGGGGGCGGGGTGCCAGCGCATGACGTCCGTCCCGTCGGTCCCGCCGGCGCCGACCGCGACGGTGAGCACGTCCGCGACGGTGCCCAGCGTGCCGGGCGGCGGTGGCGCGCCGACCGTCCCGACGCGCCCGTACGGCCCGGCCTCGGCCCGCAGCCAGGACAGCAGGGAGGCGAGGGCGCCCCGGTCGTCGGCGTCGTCCACCCGGATCGTCAGCGCCTCATCCACGGTTTCCCCCAGCGGTGTCGCGGCGAACTGTCTGACCCAGCGTCACAAACTTGACCGGGCGGCATCAAATGCCCAGGTGGGGGCCGTCGCGGAGGAGGGAACGTTCATCATCATGTGCATGCGGCTTCGGGGCTGCTGCCATGCACTCTGGCCGTGTCACGGTCGGTCACTCTTAGTATGATCAGGCCAATAGTGCGTCGGCGTCGGATGTGTATGACAGAGGGTGGCCGCTTCCTCGGCCGGTCGTGGGCGCTATTGAGAAGTGCGCGGACCGGAAAGGCCTGGGCCAGGCCGAGCCTTCCGCAGCCGGCGCCGTGTGAATGCATGGGCAAGGGGGAGTCGGACGTGAGTACGCCTGCGGCGAACGGGCAGTTCAGCTTGAGCAGTCAGGCCATGAACGGCGCGGTGGCGGCTTTGAACGGGATGGCTCTGAACAACCCGACCGTCGGCGCGGTTGCCGACGAGTCGACCAACGCAGCCGCGACGGCGCACAGCGGCTGGGACACAGCGGGGGCGCTGCGGGCTGCTCTCGCCGAGTGGCACAAGCAGGTGGCCGAGTTGACGGCGAGGTTGAACCAGAACAGCGCGGCGATGGAGCAGACCAACTTGAACTACCACAGCACCAACTTCTCCATCGCCGACGCAATGAACGGGAAGTGAGTCGTGCTGGGATACGAGGACGTTCTCAAGGCGAACCCCGGCACGCTCGCCATGGCGGCGGCCAAATGGCGCGAGATGGCCCAGAAGTTCCACACAGTGGAGTCCGACTTCGACCAGAAGGTGCTGTCCGTGACCCGCAACGGGCTGTGGACGGGCGGCACCGCCAGCATGGCGAACTTCCAGCTGATCGCCACCAAGGGGCAGATCACCGCCGCCCAGGTCGAGGCGAACGCCGTGGCCTCACTGCTCGATGACGCGAAGTCGGACTTCGAGGCCGCCCAGAAGCAGGTCCGCGCCGCCGCCGAGGGCGCCGTCAAGGCCGGCTTCAAGGTGACCGGCACCGGCGTCGCCGTCCTGGACACCAGCACGATGGACAAGGCGACCCTGGACGCGCTGCGTCACGACCGCGAGACCCGGGACGCCTACAACGAGGCCGCGGCCAAGTGGACCAAGGCCATCGAAGCCGGTCTGCAGGCGGCCGGCGACGCCGACATGCGGGCCGCGACCGCCCTGCGCAGTGCGTCAAAGGCCGGCAGCCAGGACAACACCTTCAACGGGCAGGCGGTTGGCGGTGGTGACGCTGCCGACGCGCAGCGCGCGGTCGCGCTCGTCACCAGGCTCGACAGCCTCAGCCCGGAGGAGCGGGAACAGTTGGCAAACCTGATGAAGGCGAACGCCGACAGCCCGCAGTTCTCGCAGCCCCTGCTGGACAAACTCGGTCCCGACGGCATGCTGAAGCTCGCGCAGCAGCTCGACGACCCGGGTAAGGACGGCGGGAAGAAGTCCTCCTACCCGGGGCTGCGGACCGACCTGACCAGGGCACTGGCCTCCGCCACCCAGGACCCGGGCAGCGACTTCTACAAGAAGTGGCGCGAGGGCATGAACGGGGCCGGGGAGAAGAACTTCGGCTCCAACACCGAACCGGTGTACGGCTACCAGATCCTCACGACCATGATGACCAAGGGCAACGCGAAATACTCCACGCCCTTTCTCACGGACCTCGCCGACGACATCACGGCCAGCGAAAAGAAGCACTCGGGCAAGTGGAGCTTCAAGGCCAACCACACCGGCAGCGCGCTCGGCGCCGACCCGCTGGACAATGTCCTGTCCGTGATGAGCCGTCAACCCGAGGCTGCGACGGCGTACCTGGACCCGGGCGCGGACGGTGCGAACAAGCGCCTGAACTACCTGATGAAGGAACGGCACTGGCCGGAGGGCTACCTGACCGGTTACACCACGATCAAGATGCCGGACCCGCTCGCGCAGAGCGGCCTCGCCGCCGCGATCGAGGCGGCCTCCACCGGTGAACCGGCCGGCAGCGCCCACGACGGCAAACACACCGAGGCGCAGGCCAGGGTCATGCACGACACGATCCTCACCCTGGACGAGGGCCAAGGCGGCGACAAGATCAAGGACACGCTGGGCCAGCCGCTCGCCAACGCTCTCGCCGACTACGTCGGGGACACCCACGAGCTGCTCAACGGACGCAACGACGTCTACGGCGCCCACACCGGGCACGACTCGGTGTGGAAGGACGGTGACACCGTACGCATGGCCGTTGGCCAGGACAGCCTGGTCCGGGTCATGCGCGGGCTCTCGGACGACCCGGCCGCCTATGGCGCGCTGCACAAGGCGGAGACCGGGCAGATCGCCCAGGACCTTGCGGGCCTCGGGCCCAACCCCGACCGTGACGCGGTGAAGGACGTGATGGGAAAGGGTGCGGCCGCGCTCGGCGTCTACGATGCCATCCGCGCCGACGCGGCGATGGACATGCGCGACGACAAGAACGCCGAGGCCGACTGGAAGGCCAAAATCCTCTACCACACGATCGGCGGTCCCATTACCCCGATCCCCGGGGTCGGCGACGCTGCCCAGCGCCTGGTCGACACCTGGACCTACGAGGTCAGCTTGAACGAGAAGGACCAGAACAACGCCGAGGCCAATGCCAAGATCTCGGACACCTACCTGGACGGCACCAAGGAGATGTCCGACCTGGTCGGCATCTGGGCCCGGGACCGGGGCGTGAACCCGGAGGACCACATGATCAACGGCCTTCAGGACGACGTCCTGAACACCCGCAACCGCAGCAGCGACGTCGCAGGCCGCTACCTCGGCAGGGGCAACGCCTGATGCCGGTCGTGGGCACTTCCCGCCGCGCCGCCGCCGTCCTCACCACCCTGGTGGTGGCCGCGGTCGGCGTGGGCCTCTGGTGGACGTTCGGGCGCGACGACCCCGACCGTGACTGCGCCGGTCTGCGCGGCGACGAGCGCATCCGTACGGTGCTCGCCTTCGACTGGCGTTCCGACCTTCCGTGCGGCGACCTGGCCGGCCGACTGCGCGGGGCCACCACGGGCGACCGGCCCGGCGTCCACACCGTGGAGCAGGCCCGCGCCATGCGAGGCGTCGTCCTCGCGCTCGCGGATCGCGAGGACCACCACGTTCACCCGGATGTCCGCCGTCCGCTGGCCGAAGCCCTCGCGGACTACGCCTCCGACACCCACGCCGTCCTGTCCCTGGTCGACGCGGGCGACACGACGCACGCGGGGTCGAGCGACGGTGCCCGGCAGGACGGGCAGGGGGTCCACTTCTCCGTCGACCGGGGGGAGTTGGTCCGGGCATTGCGCGGTCTCTCGGAGGATCCGACCGCCTACGCCCTGCTGCGCACCGCCGACCTGCGGCGGGCCGCCGCAGGCTTCGCCGCGGTCGGGCCGAACCCGCCCGATGCCGAGATCGAGAACCAGGTGGGGCGTGCCGCCATGCCCGCCGGAGCCTTCGACGCGATCGCCGACGACGTGCTGCGCGGGCGCGGCGCCGACTCCCGACGTGAGTGGCAGAGCGAGGCGTTGAGTCGCTTGCGCGCCTCGGAGGGCGACCCGCCGCCGGACTACTCGGCCGACCCGGCCGGCCATCTGGCGGCCGCGTGCCTCGCCAGGGTGGATCCGGAGGACACGAGCGGCGTCGTCCAACTCCAGCGCCAGACCGTCGACCTGCTCAACCGGTGGTCCGAGGCCTCCCGCGCGAACCTCGATCCGCACAGGCTGGGGGTGCTCGGGGACCGCGCGTTGAACACTGCCCACGCCGGATCGCAGGAGGCGCGGAAGGCCCTCGGCTGACAGCGGCCTCGGTGAGGCTCCGGGGGTGGCCCCCGTGCGGGTGCGGTCAGCCGCCGAGCAGGTGGCGGACGGCGTGGCGGGCGTGGTCCAGTGGTTCGCGGCTGCGGCGGACGGAGGCGAGCAGGGCGGCGCCCTCCAGCAGGGCGAGTGCCTGGCCGGCGGCGGCCTCGGCCTTCGCCGGGCCGAAGCCCTCGCCCTCCAGCCGGACGGCCAGGACCCGTTGCCAGCCCGCGTACAGCTCGGCGCAGACCGTCCGCAGGGACTCGTTGGTGCCCGCCACCTCCAGGGCGACGGTGGCGATCGGGCAGCCGCTGGTGTAGCCGGAGAGCTCCAGGCGTTCGGCGAAGGCCTCGATCAGCCGCTCGGCGAGTGCGGCGGTGTCGGCGCCGCCGGCCGCCAGGGCGGCGAGCAGTGCCTCGACCTCCTGGCCGGCCTGGGTGAGCGCCGCTGCCACCAACTGGTCCTTGCCGCCGGGGAAGTGGAAGTAGAGCGAGCCGCGCGGGGCGCCGGTCGCGGCCACGATCCGGTTGAGGCCCGTCCCGGAGTAGCCCTGCGCCTCGATCAGTTCCCTGGTTCCGGCGATCAGCCGGGCCCGGGTCTGCTCGCCCTTGACTCCCATGCGGCGATGGTAGACCGGTCGTCAGATTCCTGTCGACGGCCCCTCCGCCCCCTGTCAGCAGCGCAGTTGGGGCGGGAAGCCGGTCCAGTGCAGCTCCTCGGGCAGGTGGCCCTGGTCGTTCACCAGCAGGACGGCGGGCGGCCGGCCCGGCGTGTAGCGCAGCACGGTCAGCGCCGCGTTGGCGGCGTTGACGCCGAGCCAGCGCCAGGCCGGGGCGTCCAGGGCGTGGCGCACCAGCCAGCCGACCAGGAACGCGTGGGTGACGACCAGTTCGTGCCGCTCCTCGCCGCCTGGCACCGGGCCGGTGAACCGCTCGACGGCCCGCTGCGCCAGCAGCGCGCCCTCCGTCCGTTCCCGCGCCGTGGTGCCCGCGAGACGGTTCAGCAGGAACTCGGCGCAGTCCTCCGGCAGTTCGCTCCGCTGCGGGACGTACGGGACGAAGTCCCCGGCCTCCTCGCACACCGCCGGCCGCACGCCGTCCAGCTGCTCCACGACCAGCCGCGCGGTCTCGGCGGCCCGGGGCAGCGGGCCGTGGTGCAGCACCGACACCGGGCGGCCGGCCAGCCGCCGGCCCAGCAGGGCGGCCTGCCGGCGCCCGGTGGCGGTGAGCCCGCTGCCGTCGCCTTCGGACGCGGCCTCGCCGTGGCGGGCCAGGTAGAGGTAGCGGGTGGCGCGGTCGGTCATGCTCGGGGGCTCCTCACGGTGGACGGTGATCACGTCGTCCCCCAGCGACGCGCGGCGGGCCCGTCCCGGTTCCGGTTCAGCCCGTGTGGGCCTCGTCCAGCAGCGCCAGCTCCTCCGCCGACAGCCGCAGCGCCCCGGCGGCGATGTTGTCCTCCAGGTGCGTCACGTCGCCGGTGCCGGGGATGGCCAGCACGTGCGGGCCGCGGTGCAGCGTCCAGGCCAGCCGTACCTGTGCGGTGCTCACCCCGCGCGCCTCGGCCACCGTCCGGACCTGGGCCGGCTCGGCGTCGCCGGCGCCGCCCTCCCGGCCGGCGCCGGCGATCGCGTAGAAGGGGACGAAGGCGATGCCCTGCTCCCCGCAGATCCGCAGCACCTCGTCCTGGGCCGGCGAGGCGCCGATGCCGTACGGGTTCTGCACGCAGACCACGGGCGCGATGGCCTGCGCCTCGGCGAGCTGGTGCGGGTGGACGTTGGACAGGCCCAGCCGGCGGATCAGCCCGGCCTGGCGCAACTCGGCGAGCGCGCCGAAGCGTTCGGCGACCGAGTCGGTGCCGAGGACGCGCAGGTTCACCAGGTCGAGGTGGTCGCGGCCGAGCTGGCGCAGGTTCTGTTCGACCTGGGCGCGCAGCTGCCCGGGCGTGCGGGCGTGCTCGGCCCACGCGCCGTCGACGCCGCGGCCGGGGCCGACCTTGGTGGCGATCACCAGGTCGTCGGAGTACGGCGCGAGGGCCCGGTTGATCAGCTCGTTGGCGGAGCGCAGCGGGGAGAAGTAGAAGGCCGCGGTGTCGATGTGGTCGACGCCCAGTTCGACCGCGCGGCGCAGCACCCGCAGGGCCTGCTCGCGGTCGCGCGGGACGGCGTGCGGGACGAGTGCGGGGCCGGTCTGCGGCAGGCGCATGGTGCCGAAGCCGATCCGGTGGACGGTGCGGTCACCGAGCCGCCAGGTGCCGGAGGCGGCGGCGGTCACGGTTGCGCCCACGGTCACGGTTGCGGCTACGGTCGCGGTTGCGGTGCTCGCGGAAGTCATAGCGGTCATGATCGCCACTCACCGGCCTGACCGCCAATGATGCGAAGAGCCGCCGCACGGCCGGGAGCCGTCCCCGCCGCAGGGTGCGGCGGGGACGGCTCGCGGAAGCCGCGGGCTTCCCGGGCCCGGAGCGGACGCCCGGTCGCGCCGCAATCAGCTGACGTTGACCCCGCTCCAGGCCGCCGCGACCGCGTTGTACTCGGTGCTGCCGGCGCCGTACAGGTCGCGGGCCGCGTTCAGCGAGGCGGTGCGGGCGCCCTTGTAGGTGGTGGTGGAGGTCATGTAGACGGTCAGCGCGCGGTACCAGATCCTGGCGACCTTGGCGTTGCCGATGCCGGCCACCGTGGAGCCGTTGCAGGTGGGGCTGTTGTAGGTGACGCCGTTGACGGTCTTGCTGCCGCTGCCCTCACTGGCCAGGTAGAACCAGTGGTTGCCGACGCCCGAGGAGAAGTGCACGTCGAGCTTGCCGACGCCGCTGCTCCAGCAGTCGGCCGAGCGGCCGTCCAGCGAGGGCTTGTCGAAGCGGCGCAGCCACGGCGGGGTGGACTGGTCGCTGAACAGGTAGTCGCCGGTGTCCACCGCGTTGTTGGCGTACCACTCGACCATGGTGCCGAAGATGTCGCTGGTGGACTCGTTGAGGCCGCCGGACTCGCCGCTGTAGCGCAGGTTGGCGGTGGCGCTGGTGACGCCGTGGGTCATCTCGTGGCCCATGGTGTCCAGGTCGACCTGCTCCGGGTCGGTGGTGCCGTCGCCGTCGCCGGTCATCATGCAGAAGCAGCTGTCGGACCACTGGGCGTTGTCCCAGTTCGTGCCGACGTGGACGAAGACGGTGGCGCCCTTGCCGTCGTTCTTGATGCCGCTGCGGCCGTGGACGTTCTTGTAGTAGTCGTACGTCCAGGCGGTGTTGGCGTGGGCGTCGACGGCGGCGGTGGAGCGGTCGGTGGAGAACTTCCTCCCGTCGCCCCAGACGTTGGTGGTGCTGGTGAACGGGGTGCCCGAGGAGGCCTTGAGCGCGGTCGAGGAGGCGTTGTTGGCGTCCTTGGTGATGTGTCCGCGGACCGGGTCGGTCAGGGTGTAGCCGCCGCCGGACTTGGCGGTGGTGTCGATGGTGATCCTGCCGGTGTACTCGGAGTTCCCGGTGCCGGCGGCCTGGTGCTCGGCGTCGTAGGCCTCGATCTGCTCGCCCGTGGTGGCGTCGGTGACGACCACCCTGCCGGCCGGTTCGCCGTGCTCGCCGCTGCCCTCGACGGTGGTGCGCCAGGCGAGGCGGGGCGTGCCGTCGGCGGCCCAGACGACCAGCTCGGGGGTGCTGACGGCGTCCTTGACGCCCGGGGCGGCGGCGAGCGCGCCGGCCGCGCCGGACTGCGGGGTCACCTTGGGGACGGTCGACTTCACGGCGGCGTCGTGGGCGGCCGCGCGGGAGGAGTCCTTGAGCCTGCCCTTGGCGTCCTGGTGGACGACGAGGTCGCCGCCGACCACCGGCAGGCCCTGGAAGGTGCGGTCGAAGCGCACGTGCGAGGCGCCGTCGGCGTCGAGGACGACGTCCTTGACCACGAGGGCCTGGTCGGCGCCGAAGCCGAACACCCCGGCGTTGTGGGTGACGTTGGCGCGGGCCTGGGATATCGCGGCCTCGCGCATGCCGGGGGCGGCGGAGGCGGTGGCGGCCGGGACGGTGGCGCCGGCGAGGGCGGCGACGATCGCGACGGCTCCGGCCACGCGGGCACGGCGGGAGGAGAGGGTGGGGGTCACGCTGACTCCAGTGGGGGTAGCTGTGCAGGGAAAGGAGTTGCGACCGAGATTGACGGGGGTCAGTCAGACTGAGCTAGAGGGAAGGTCATAACTTTGCCAAGTTGTGTCCTTGTCAATAAAGAAATGATCGGAAGTTAACAAGCCCTCTACAGTGCCGTCGTGACGATCGACTACCGCTGGCGCGGCCCGCTCACCGACCCCGAACTCGACGCCCTGCACACCGAGGGCTTCGGCGGCGCGGGAGACCCGCCCGCCGAACCCACCCCCTGGCGGGCCCGCCTGGAACGGCACAGCCTCGGCTGGGTCACCGCCCGCCGCACCGCCGACGGAGCCCTGGTCGGCTTCGTCAACCTGGCCTGGGACGGCGGCGCCCACGCCTTCCTGCTCGACACCGTGGTCTCCCCGGACACCCGCCGCCGGGGCGTCGCCACCCGGCTGGTCGCCGAGGCCGCCGACGGCGCCCGCGCGGCCGGCTGCACCTGGCTGCACGTCGACTTCGAGCCGCACCTGCGCCCCCTCTACCTCGACGCCTGCGGCCTGCGCGCCACCGACGCGGGCCTGTCGGCGCTCTGACGCACGCCCTAGGATTCCGCCCCATGGACGATTGGGTGGGGGCCTGGACCGGCGGCCGGGCGGCGGTCCACGTGGGCGACGTCGCGGACTTCGACGCGCAGTTCCTCCCGCCCGGCACCGGCCCGGCCCAGCGGTCGCGGCGGCTGCGGCAGGCCCACCACTACGCCTGCCTGGCCGCCTGCTACAGCCCAGAACCGGCCCTGCTGGTGCTGCCCGCCGAACTCGGGCCGGAGTGGACCGACTGGCTGGCCGGGGAGTTGGCCTGGGGCCCGGTCGAACTGCACGCCGGCCTGGCGCCGGACCGGCCGCTGTCCGAGGCCCTCGCCGCCCGCCCCGCCCTCGCGGCCGGGATCGCGGACTCCGGCCGCCCGGTGGTGCGGTGGGGCCGCACCGCCGCCCAGGGCGAGGGGCCGGAGCTCGCCGCCGTGCGCCGCTACGAGTCCAAGGCGGCCTCCCACGAGCTGTTCGCCGCCCTCGCCCCCGAGCACCCCGGCATCCGGCTGCCACGACAGGAGCGCCCGGACGGCCGCCGCGCCGCCGCCCGCCGGCTGACCGCCCGCGCCGTCCGGGGGCGGACCACCGTCCTGAAGAGCCCGTACGGCGTCGGCGGCTACGGCACCGTCGTCGTCGAGCCCGCCGACCTGTTCGCCGCGGGCGGCGGCGGGGCGCTGCTGCGCCGCCTGGTGCGCGCCGAAGTCCTGCCCGCCGAGGGCGGGTTGCTGCTGGAGGAGTACGTCGACCCGGGCCCGGCCGCCCGGCTGCGCGACCTCACCTACGACGCCCTGATCGCCCCGGACGGCACCGTCCACCCGGTCGGCGCGGGCGCCATGGAGGTGGCCGGCACCCGCTACCGGGGCGTCACCGTCGGCCCCGGGGCGGTGCCGCGGGGTGCCGCGGAACCGGCCCGCCGGTTCGTCCTCGCGGTGGGGGAGCGGCTCGCCGCCGAGGGCTACCGGGGCTGGTACGACGTCGACTTCGTCACCGACCGGCAGCGCCGGCTCGCCCCCACCGAGACCAACCTGCGGCTCACCGGGCCCGCCGTCGCCTTCATGCTGCGTGCCCGCCTCGACGCGGTGCGCGGCCCCGGCCACCTGGTCCGCACCCTGGACGCGATGCCGCTCGGCGCCCGGCTCGACCAGGCGGCGCTGTACGACCACCTGGAGCGGCTGCGGCCGCGCTGCGCCCGGCTCGGCGTCACCCTGCTGCCGCTGATCCCGACCGCGGGACGCGAGCCGGAGCCCACCGTCGGCCTCGCCCTGGCCGGGCGCGACGCCGAGGCGCTGGACGCGGCCGAGGCCCTGGTCGCGGCGGCCCACCACGCGCTGGCCGGGATGTTCGACGCGCTTCGCTGACTTGTCGTCATTTCCGTTCTTCGGAGCGCGGCTTGCACAGCAGGAAGACCACCACGACCAGTGCCGCCAGCATCAGTGAGACGTTGAAGGCGAACACCATCGCCGTCTCGCGCGGCCAGTCGGTCGCCGAGGTGAGCCGGTAGAGGTTGTCCTGCGGCCACCAGTTGAGGAGCAGCCAGCCCACCGCGAGGTGGGTGGGCAGCGACAGCCAGAGCGGGCGGCCCTGGCGCAGCAGCGGGGGGAGGCCGAAGGAGAGGAAGGCCAGCCCGGCGCCGAACGCCAGGTCCTCGCACAGGTAGAGCAGCCGGAACCCGGCGCGGTAGCCGTGCGGCACGGCGGAGAGGTCGGTCGAGCCGGGGAAGAAGGCGTCGGTGGTCAGCAGGGCGAAGAGTGCCCCGAACGCCACCACCAGCGCCACCCCGCAGCCCAGCGGCGCGTCCTCGCCCCCGGCACCCCCGAACTTGCCGCCACCACCGCTGCGGCGGGTGTCGTGCCCCGGCGGGGCGGGCAGCGGCAGCGCCGCCCGGTCCAGCTTGCCCGCCCGGGTACGTGGCAGTTCGGGCACCGGGACGACGGCGTCCGGCACCGATCGGCCCTGGAGCCGGCTCCGCAGGTACTGGGAGAGCGACCAGCCGTCCGCCCCGTCCGCGCCGGGATCGGTCACCGCGTAGCCGACCAGCCGCCGTCTGCCCTCCCGCGGCTCGACCTCGACCACGACCGCCTCCCGGACCGCCGGGTGGCCGCGCAGCACGCCCTCGGCCAGGACCGCCGCCCGGACCCTGCTCGCCACCGAGGCCGCCGGCCGGGAGCCGAGCGGCCCGACCACCGTCGCCACCCGGGCGGCGAACTCCAGCTCGCCGTCGGGCCGCAGCCGCCCGAGGTCGCCGGTGCGCAGCACCCGTCCGTCCGGGTCGAAGCCGGCCCGGACGAAGCGCCGGGCGGTGTCCGAGGGCCGGTTCAGGTAGCCGCGGGCCAGGCCGGTGCCGCCGATCGCGATCTCGCCGAGCCGTCCGGGCGGCAGCGGCCTGCCGTCGGCCCCCAGCACGTACACCCGGGTGCCGGGGAAGGGGCGGCCGACCAGCGAGACCTTCTCGGCGCCCCCGGTGACGCCCGGGTCCCCGGCCTCGTACCAGGTGCTGTCCACGGTGGCCTCGGCCAGGCCGTAGACGTTCAGCACCCTGGTCCGCTCGCCGAGCAGGCGCTTGAGGGCCACCTGTTCGTCCAGGTACCACTTCTCGGCGCCGACGGTGAGCAGCCGCACCCCGGGCAGGGCGCCGCCGTCGGTGCCGCTCGTGCCGCCGGCGCTCAGCAGGGCGGTCAGCCGGCGCGCGGTGCGGACGTTCAGCTCCAGGACGGTGATCCGCTCGGCGGCGATCAGGGCGGGCAGCGCGCCGAGGTCGGCCTTGCGGTCCAGGGTGAGGTTGAACGGGGTGACGACCAGGGTGGCGCCGCTGCCCAGCGCGCGGACCCAGTCGGCGGTGAAGACGTCGAACTCCAGGCTCGCGGTCTGCAGGATCCGGTCCGCCTCGGTGAGCCCGTACACCGCGTGCCAGCCCCGGTAGGCGGCCAGCAGGTTGCGGTGCTCGATCAGTGCGCCGTTGGCCCGGCCGGTGGAGCCCGCGGTGTAGAAGACGCAGGCGAGGTCGGCCGGGGAGACCTCGGGCGGCTCGAACGGGGCCTCGGCGGGGGAGTGGGCGTCGACGCAGACCAGCGGCGCAGGGCCGGCGTCGCCCAGCCGGGAGCGGTGGCGCTGCTCGGTCACCACCAGGTCCGGTGCGGCGTCCGCCAGCACGTGCCGCAGCAGTGCGTCCGGCGCGCTCGGCTCCAGCGGCACGAACGCCGCACCCGCCTTCAGCACGGCCAGCAGCGCCACGTACACCTCGGTGCCGCGGCCCAGCGCGACCGCCGCCCGGCCGCCGGGGGCCAGGCCCCGCTCCGCCAGCACGGCGGCCAGCCGCCCGGCCCTGGAGTCCAGCTCCCCGTACGTCAGCTCCCGGTCGCCGCAACGCACGGCCACCGCCTCCGGCGCCCGTCGGGCCTGTAGTTCGACCAGTGCGTGCAGGGTGCCGGCCCGCTCCTCGGTCATCCTCGTCTCCCCCTCGCCACCGCTTCCCCCGGATCCCGGGGATTGCCCCGGATTCCCCTCGGAGGCACGATCCTCCCCCCAACTCCCGCCGGGCAACAGGGTTCTGGCGCGTCCAGCCCTCGGACAGCCGGGCCCGGCCCGGGCCGACGGTTGTACTCTGCACGCGGACGGACGGCGCCGGCCCGTCCGGTGCGGCGCCCCGCCAGAACCCCCTGCCCCGCCGCCGCGATCGGAGCCTCGCCATGAACTCGTCCGCCCCCGACTTCGACGGGCCGCTGCTGCGCACCCGGGACGTGGACGTCGTGCGCGACGGCCGGCACCTGCTGCGCGGGATCACCCTGGAGATCAGGCCCGGCGAGCACTGGGCGCTGCTCGGCCCCAACGGCGCGGGCAAGTCGACGCTGCTCGCGCTGCTCGGCGCGGTCTCCCACCCCACCCGGGGCGAGGTGGACGTGCTCGGCCGCCGGCTCGGCCGGGTGGACATCCGCGAGCTGCGCGCCCACCTCGGGCACGTCAACCCGCGCCACCCGCTGCGCTCGCCGCTGACCGTGCGCGAGGTGGTGCTCACCGGGCACACCAACACCATCGAGCCGGAGTTCCACCGCAAGCCCGACCCGGAGGCGGTGGAGCGGGCCGAGCAGCTGATCGAGACGCTCGGCATGGGCGCGATGGCCGGGGCCGCGTGGACCACCCTGTCCCAGGGCGAGCGCGGCCGGGCCCTGATCGCCAGGGCCCTGATGCCCAGCCCGCGGCTGCTGCTGCTCGACGAGCCCGCCACCGGGCTCGACCTGACCGCCCGCGAACTGCTGCTGGACAGCCTGGACCTGCTGCGCCACCAGCACCCGGAGCTGGCCAGCGTGCTGGTCACCCACCACCTGGAGGAGCTGCCGGAGAGCACCACCCACGCCCTGCTGCTGCGTGGCGGCGAGTGCGTGGCGGCCGGCCCGGTGGACGCGGTGATGACCACGGAGCTGATCAGCGAGACCTTCGGCCACCCGATCAGGATCAGCCGGCACGAGGGCCGCTGGACGGCCCGCGCGGCCGCCCGCCGGACGCCCGGCAGGTAAGGCTCCCGTCCGGCGAGGGGAGGTTACGCCCCCCTCGCCGGGCATGGTGAACCGCATGCGGGGAAGGCAACGGAAAGGTAATGGTTCGGGGGTGGGTATGGACGTCAATTCGTCCGTACGTAAGGTATGCCTTAGCTAAAAATGGTCTGCTGGTCCCCGGCCGGCCGCCCTGCCCAGGCACTCCCATGCCCTTTTCCGTTGGAGCCCGCATGTCCGCCCGTCGCCGTTCCACCGCAGCCGCGCTGCTCACCCTCGCCGTGGCGACCGCAGCCCTGGCCGGCTGCTCGGCCAAGAAGGACGACAAGGCCGCCTCGGACGCGGTCAAGGTGAACGCGACCGACACCGCCTGCGAGGTCTCCAAGACCAGCTTCCCGGCCGGCCACGTCGTGCTGGACATCAGCAACAAGGGCTCCAAGACCACCGAGGTCTACGTCTACGGCGACGGCGACAAGATCATCACCGAGCGCGAGAACATCGGCCCCGGCACCAAGGCCAGCATCAACGCCGAGATCAAGGCCGGCTCGTACGAGGTCGCCTGCAAGCCCGGCATGGTCGGCGACGGCATCCGCCAGAAGATCACGGTCACCGATGCGGGCGGCAGCGCCGCGGCCGCCGACCCGCGGCTGACCGCCGCCGTCGACGCCTACCGGAAGTACGCCCAGGAGCAGGCCGACGCCACCATCCCGGCCGTCGAGGCGTTCGCCGCCGCGATCAAGGCCGGCGACGTGGAGAAGGCCAAGTCGCTGTACGCGCCCTCGCGCACCGGCTGGGAGCGCACCGAGCCGGTCGCCGAGAGCTTCGGCGACGTCGACCCGAAGACGGACACCCGCGAGGACAAGCTGGAGCAGGGCCAGGAGTGGACCGGCTGGCACAAGCTGGAGAAGTCGCTCTGGGCCGACGCGAAGATCGGCGACGACGAGAAGAAGCTCGCCGACCAGCTGGTCACCGACCTCAAGGACTGGCAGAAGAAGATCCCCGAGGCCGAGATCACCGCGACCAGCATGGCCAACGGCGCCAAGGAGCTGCTGGACGAGGTCGCCACCAACAAGATCACCGGTGAGGAGGACCGCTACAGCCACACCGACCTGGCCGACTTCCAGGCCAACGTCGAGGGTGCGCAGAAGGCCTACGAGCTGCTGAAGCCGGTCGCCTCCGAGAAGGACCCGGAGCTGGCCAGGACGCTCGACTCCGAGTTCGCCGCCATCAACGCGCTGCTGGCCAAGTACAAGCAGGCCGACGGCACCTTCACCTCCTACGACAAGGTCACCGAGGCCGAGCGCAAGGCCTTCTCCGACGCGGTCAACTCGCTGGGCGAGCCGCTGTCGAAGCTGGCCGCCGCCGTGGTCGTCAAGTAAGGCGCCCCCAAGCACCACCCTCCACACCCCACCGACGCCGTGGCGGCCCGCGATCCGGGCGCCACGGCCGTCGTGGGTCAGCGCAGAGAAGTCCGGCACGAGCGCCGCGGCGCAGTCCGGCACAGCAGAAGGGCCCGCCCACCGATGGACACGGGGAACGAGCAGCAGAACGGGACGCCGGCCGCCACCGACGCCACCACGACCAGGAGCACGGTCAGCCGGCGCGCCGTCATCGGCTGGGCCGGCGCGGGCGTCGCGCTCGGCGCCGCCGCCGTCGGCTCGGTCGCCGCGGCCACCCGGCAGGACGACGCCGTCCCGGCCGCCGCCCAGGTCGGCGCCGAGGTGCCGTTCTACGGTGAGCACCAGGCGGGCGTCTCCACGCCCGTCCAGGACCGGCTGCACTTCGCCGCCTTCGACGTCTCCGAGAAGGCCACCAGGGAGTCCCTGGTCAAGCTGCTCAAGGAGTGGACCAAGGCGGCCGCCGCGATGACCGGCGGCCGCGAGGTCGGCACCGGCGCCGTGCCCGGCTCGGCGGAGGCGCCGCCGGACGACACCGGCGAGGCCCTCGGCCTGCCCGCCTCCAGGCTCACCCTGACCATCGGTTTCGGGCCGAGCCTGTTCGAGAAGTCCGGCCCGGACGGAACCACGGTCGACCGCTTCGGCCTCCAGGCCAAGCGCCCCGAGGCCCTGATCGACCTGCCGAACTTCAAGGGCGACAAGCTCGACCCCGCCCGCAGCGGCGGCGACCTCTGCGTCCAGGCCTGCGCCGACGACCCGCAGGTCGCCGTGCACGCGATCCGCAACCTGGCCCGGATCGGCATGGGGACCGTCAACATCCGCTGGTCGCAGCTCGGTTTCGGCAAGACCTCCTCGACCACTCCGGACCAGCAGACCCCGCGCAACCTGATGGGGTTCAAGGACGGCACCCACAACATCGCGGGCACCGACACCGGGAAGCTGTCCGACCACGTCTGGGCCGCCCCCGGCGACGGCCCGGAGTGGATGACCGGCGGCTCCTACCTGGTCGCCCGGCGGATCCGGATGCACGTCGAGACCTGGGACCGCGCCTCGCTCAAGGACCAGGAGGACACCTTCGGCCGTACCAAGGGCGAGGGCGCCCCGTACGGCAAGGTCAAGGAGCACGACGACCCCGACCTCAAGGCGATGCCCGCGGACTCGCACGTCGCGCTCGCCCACCCGGACGCCAACAGCGGCCTGATGATCCTGCGCCGCGGCTTCTCCTTCACCGACGGCACCGACGGCCTCGGCCGCCTGGACGCGGGGCTGTTCTTCCTCGCCTACCAGCGCGACACCCGCAAGGCCTTCGTCCCGCTCCAGCAGAAGCTCGCGGCGAGCGACAAGCTCAACGAGTACATCCAGCACGTCGGTTCCGCGCACTTCGCCTGCCCGGCGGGCGTGCGCAAGCCGGGGGAGTGGTGGGGCCAGGCCCTCTTCGGCTGACCCCTCCCCCTCCCCCCGTACCACCTCTCGACCCCCACCCAGGAGCCCGCGTGTTCGGCAACTACCTGATCGGCCTGCGCGAAGGCCTCGAAGCCAGCCTGGTCGTCTGCATCCTGATCGCCTACCTGGTCAAGACCGGCCGCAAGGACAAGCTGCCGCCGGTGTGGATCGGCGTCGCCTCGGCCGTGGGGCTCTCCATGGTCTTCGGCGCGGTCCTCCAGTTCGGCTCCTCGCAGCTCACCTTCGAGGCCCAGGAGGCGCTCGGCGGCACGCTGTCGATCATCTCGGTCGGTCTGGTGACCTGGATGGTCTTCTGGATGCGGCGCACCGCCCGGCACCTGAAGACCGAGCTGCACGGCAAGCTGGACGCGGCGATCGCGATGGGCACCACCGCGCTGGTGGTCACCGCCTTCCTGGCCGTCGGCCGCGAGGGCCTGGAGACCGCGCTGTTCATCTGGACGGCCGTGCAGGCCACCGAGGACGGCTGGAACCCGCTGGTCGGCGCCGCGCTCGGCCTGCTCACCTCGGTGGTGCTCGGCTGGCTGTTCTACCGGGGCGCGCTGAAGATCAACCTGGCCAAGTTCTTCACCTGGACCGGCGCGATGCTGGTCGTGGTCGCGGCCGGCGTCCTCGCCTACGGCGTGCACGACCTCCAGGAGGCCGGCTGGCTGCCCGGTCTGCACACCGTGGCCTTCGACATCTCCAGCACCATCCCGAAGGACAGCTGGTACGGCACCCTGCTGAAGGGCGTGTTCAACTTCCAGCCGGACCCGACGGTGCTCCAGATCGTGGTCTGGCTGCTCTACCTGGTGCCCACGCTGGCCGTGTTCTTCAACCTCATCGGCGGCGGCCGGGCCAAGCCCGCCCAGCCGGTGGCCGCCAAGCCGGCCGCCTGACCCGGCGGTTCGTCACCGCCGAGCCGGCCGCCTGACCGACCGGTTCCGCCGTCACCGCCCCGCCCGGCACTCGCCGGGCGGGGCGGTTTCGTATGAATGAGGCCGTCTTGGCGGGAAACCGGACAGGAAGGTACGGAAAGCGGTCACCTCGGGCGAACACGTGCCCCAGTGGAACCGTTCTGCCACGATCTTCGTACCAGGAGTGACAGCTCCTTGCCCTCGACCGACCCACCCATGGGGGGACCATGACCGTTCGCAGGCCCGCCGGATTAGCCGCAGTCGCCCTCGCCGCGACCGTACTGCTGACCGGGTGCGACGACGTGAAGTACACCGACGACAAACCGGGGGACCCGAAGGCGAACGCGACCGGGGCCGGCGTCCCCGCCGACCCGATGGCCGGCCAGGCGGCCGGATCGCGCTGCAAGGGCGACGAGATCAGCGCCACCGTGCAGGTCAAGGGCGTGGGCTCGGCGATGGTGACGATCAGGAACACGAGCGGCCGCAACTGCACCCTCTACGGGTACCCGGGCTTCGGCGGCCTGCGCGCCGACAACAGCGCGGACCCGCTCGCGGCCGGCCGCGAGGCGCACCCGGGGCCGCCGGTGCTGGTGACCCTGAAGCCCGGCAAGTCCGGCTACGCGGGCCTCAGGTGGAGCGCCTGCGAGAAGTCGGACACCGGCTGCCACGTGCTCACCGGCCTCCAGGTCACCGCGCCGGACGAGACCGCGCCGGTCACCGCCGAGGTGCTCGGCACCGACGGCAGGCCGGTCGGCGAGCTGCTGGTCTCCGCCGCCGGGCTGACCACCGGGACCCTGCAGCCGAACGGCGAGAAGGTGCTGTTCGGCTGACGCCGCCCGGCCGGTGCCGCCGCGGAGAGGCCCGTGCCGCCGCCGACCCGTGACGCGCCGGAGCCCCCGGGGCGGTTCCTGCGAACCGCCCCGGGGGCTCCGTGTTCCGTACTCCCGGACCGCTACTGGCTCTTGATCGAGTCCAGGATGTCCAGCTTCGCCGCCCGGTGGGCCGGCCAGAGCGCGGCCAGCAGGCCGATCACGGCGGCCGCGAGCAGGAAGGAGACGATCTGCACCGGCGGGACGACGGTGCTGATGCCCTTGAGGCTGTCCGCCAGCGTGCGCACGCCCGCCCAGGCGACCAGGATGCCGAGGCCGACACCCACCAGCCCGCCGAACAGTGCGATCAGCAGCGACTCCAGCCGGATCATCCGGCGGATGCCGAGCCGGTCCAGGCCGATCGCCCGCAGCATGCCGATCTCCCGGCGGCGCTCGAACACCGACATCGCCATGGTGTTGACCACGCCGAGCACCGCGATGACCACGGACATGCCGAGCAGGCCGTACATCATGTTCAGGATCCCGGTGATCATCTGGCGGCTCTCCGCCTTGATCTCCTTCTCGCCCTTGACCGCGATCAGCGGGTTGCCGCCGGTCGCGTCGCGCAGCGCCTGCTTCAGCTTCTCGGTCGCGCCGTCGGCACCCTTGACCAGGACCTTGTCCAGACCGGAGCCGGGCAGCGCGTGCGGGCCGACGACGGCCTCGGGGGCGACGACGTTGGCCAGTGCGCTGTTGGCCTCCAGGATGCCGCCGACGGTCAGCGAGCCCTTGGCGCCGTCCGGGTAGGTGACGGCGAGGGTGTCGCCGACCTTGTAGCCGGCCTTCTCGGCGCGGCCCGAACTGACCAGCAGCTTGCCCTGCTTGAGGGCGTCCGCGGAGCCCTCCTTGATCTTGATGGTGGCCAGCTGGTCGATGGTCGCGGCGTCCACCGCGGTCAGCCACTCGCTGTCCTCCCGGTCCTGGCCGATGTCGACCGGGACACCGCGCTCCGCACTGATCGCGGTGACGCCGGGCGCCTTGGCGAGCTGGGCGGCGACCTCGGGGGAGAGCGACGAGAAGTTCTGCATCGCGACCGTGTAGTCGGCCTTGAGGTCGGTCGCGGTGGCCTTGTCCACGGCCTGGTTGACGGAGGCGCCGATCACCGTCAGCGAGGTGATCAGGGTGACGCCGATGGTCAGCGCAGAGGCAGTGGCGGCGGTGCGGCGCGGGTTGCGGACCGCGTTCTCCTGGGCCAGCTTGCCCGGGGTGCCGTACACGGCCCGCAGCAGCGGGGCGAGCAGCGCGATCAGCGGCTTGGACAGCAGCGGGGTCAGCACGAACACGCCGATCAGCAGCGAACCGGCGCCGAGGCCGACCAGCTTGACCTCCTTGCCGCCCACACCGGCCGCCAGCGCGGCGGCGCCGGCCAGCGAGAACAGCAGGCCGATGGTGTTGCGGACCACCAGGCCCTTGTGGGTGGCGGGCTGCTCGGCCGAGCTCATCGCGGCCACCGGGGCGATCCGGGAGGCGCGGCGGGCGGGCAGCCAGGCGGCCAGGACGGTCACCAGGACGCCGACCGCGATCGCGGCGATCACGGTGCCCGGGGCGACGATCAGCGGGCCGTCCGGCAGGTTGGCCTCCATCGGGCCGTTGAGCAGGGACTTGAGCCCGACGGCGATCCCGATGCCGGCCAGCAGACCGGACACCGACGCGGTCAGGCCGATCAGCAGCGCCTCGATCAGCACCGAGCGGGTGATCTGGCGGCGGGTGGCGCCGACGGCGCGCAGCAGGGCCAGCTCCTTCGTCCGCTGGGCGACCAGCATGGTGAAGGTGTTGGCGATGATGAAGACGCCGACGAACAGCGCGATGCCCGCGAAGGCCAGCAGGAAGGTGCTCAGGAACTTGGTGCCCTGCTTGATCATCCGGTCCTGCTCGTCGGCGAGCTCGCGGCCGGTCTTCGCCTCGATCGTGTCGCCCTGCGGGACGGTCTGCTTGACGGCGGTGAGCAGCGCGGCGTCGTCGGTGCCCGGCTCGGCCCTGACGTCCAGTTCGGCGAAGCGCCCCGGGGTGAGGTAGAGCTGCTGGGCGGTGGCGGTGTCGAAGGCGGCCAGCGAGCCGCCGGCCATCACGCGCGGGTCGTTGGTGCGCACGGTGCCGGTGAGCTTGAGCTGCATCACCGGGCCGTTGACCGCGACCCGGACGGTGTCGCCGACCTTGTAGCCGCCCTTGTCGGCGGTCTTGGCGTCCAGCGCGATCTCGGTGGCGTCCTTCGGGCCGCGGCCCTCGACCAGCGGGTAGCGCGGGTCGGTGCCGTCGGCGCCCGGCACGAAGTTGGTGCCGGTGGTGGAGAAGCCGTTGCCGATCAGCGCGCCCTTCTTGTCGGCGATGCCGGCGAAGCCGCTGACCACGCCGCGGACTTCGGCGGTGCCCGGCAGCGCGGCGACCTTCTGCCTGGTCTCCTCGGTGAGGGTCGGGCCGTTGCCGGCTTGGCCGCGGTGGCCGCCGAAGGTGCTGCCGGCGGCCTCCTGGTCGCTGACCGTGACGGCGATGTCGGAGTAGCTCTTGGAGTTCTGGGTCCTGAGCGCGTTGCCGACGGTGTCGGAGAAGACCAGGGTGCCGGCCACGAAGGCGGTGCCGAGCATGACGGCCAGTACCGTCATCAGCAGTCGGCCCTTGTGGGCGAGCACATTGCGCAGTGCGGTGCGGAACATGGGGAGGTGTCAGTCCTGGGAGTACTCGGGGACGGGTGGCGTTTCGGGGCAGGGACTCAGCTGGTGCGGCCCTTGGCGTCGAAGCGGCGCATGCGGTCCAGGACGGTGTCGGCGGTGGGGTGGTGGAGTTCGTCGACGATGCGGCCGTCGGCG
>NZ_JBIVUM010000033.1:0-63077 GCF_044757205.1 Kitasatospora sp. NPDC091335
GTTGACTTTTGGCACGCTGTTGAGTTCTCAAGGAACGGACGCTTCCTTCGGACTGCCTTCCAGCAGGCCCTCCGGGCTTCGTTCTTTCGTGTTTCAAGCTTATCAGATGTTTTCCGCTCCGTTTTCCGGAGTTTCATTCATTCGATCCGCTTTTGCCTTTCGGCGCTCCCGGACTCTATCAGAATCTCTCGGTCCGTTTTCCCCGGTCGTTCTCGAATTCAAATTCGAGTCCGTTTCCGAGGGGCCGTCCCGTGGGGCAACCCGGAGAACATTACGCACCGGGTCGCCCCACGTCAAACCAGCCTCAGCCGGTGTTGAGCGAGCGTCAGACCTCGACCACGACGGGCAGGATCATCGGCCGGCGGCGGTAGTTGTCCGCGACCCACTTGCCGATGGTCCGGCGGACGAGCTGCTGCACCTGGCGGGGGTCCAGCACGCCGTCGCTCGCCGAGCGGTCCAGGGCCTCCTGGAGCTTGGCGACGACCGGAACGAACGCGTTGTCGTCGATGCCGGAACCGCGGGCCTGGATGGTCGGGCGACCGATGATCTTGCCGTTGGTCGAGTCGACCGCGACGAAGACCGAGATGAAGCCCTCCTCGCCGAGGATCCTGCGGTCCTTGAGCGAGGCCTCGGTGATGTCGCCGACCGAGGAGCCGTCCACGTAGACGTAGCCGGCCTGCACCTTGCCGACGATCCGGGCGACGCCCTTCTCCAGGTCGACGCAGACACCGTCCTCGGCGATGACCACGCGGTTGCGCGGCACCCCGGTGGCGATGCCCAGCTCGGCGGCCGCGCGCAGGTGGCGCCACTCGCCGTGGACCGGCATCAGGTTGCGCGGCTTGCAGATGTTGAAGAAGTAGAGCAGCTCGCCGGCCGAGGCGTGGCCGGAGACGTGCACCTTGGCGTTGCCCTTGTGCACGACCTTGGCGCCCCAGCGGGTCAGGCCGTTGATCACCCGGTAGACGGCGTTCTCGTTGCCCGGGATGAGCGAGGAGGCCAGGACGACGGTGTCGCCCTCGACGATGCGGATCTGGTGGTCGCGGTTGGCCATCCGGGACAGCGCGGCCATCGGCTCGCCCTGCGAGCCGGTGCAGATCAGCACGACCTCCTTGTCCGGCAGGTCGTCCAGCTGCTTGACGTCCACGACCATGTTGCCGGGGACCTTCAGGTAGCCGAGGTCGCGGGCGATGCCCATGTTGCGGACCATCGAGCGGCCGACGAAGGCGACCTTGCGCTTGTACTCGTGCGCGGCGTCCAGCACCTGCTGGATGCGGTGCACGTGGCTGGCGAAGGAGGCGACGATGATGCGCTTGTCCGCGTTCGCGAAGACGTTCCGCAGCGCGGCCGAGATGTCCCGCTCGTGCGGGATGAAGCCGGGGACCTCGGCGTTGGTGGAGTCCACCAGCAGCAGGTCCATGCCCTCCTCCGCCAGCTTGGCGAAGGTCGGCAGGTCGGTCAGGCGGCCGTCCAGCGGGAGCTGGTCCATCTTGAAGTCGCCGGTGGCCACGACCATGCCGGCGGGGGTGCGGACCGCCACGGCGAGGGCGTCCGGGATGGAGTGGTTGACCGCGATGAACTCGCAGTCGAAGGGACCGATGCGCTCGCGCTCGCCCTCCTTGACCTCCAGCACGTACGGCCGGATGCGGTGCTCGGCGAGCTTGGCCTCGATGAGGGCCAGGGTCAGCTTGGACCCGATCAGCGGGATGTCCGGGTTCTCCCGCAGGAGGAACGGGACGGCGCCGATGTGGTCCTCGTGCCCGTGGGTCAGGACGATGCCGTCGACCTTGTCGAGACGGTCCCGGATGTAGGTGAAGTCCGGGAGGATCAGGTCCACGCCGGGCTGCTCGTCCTCGGGGAAGAGGACGCCGCAGTCGATGATCAGGATGCGGTCCCCGTACTCGAGGACCGTCATGTTGCGGCCGATCTCGCCGAGGCCGCCGAGCGGGGTGATCCGGAGGGCGCCCTCCTTCAGTGCCGGGGGCGCGCCGAGCTCGGGGTGCGGGTGGCTCAAAAGACTCTCCTCACGACGCACGCCACATGCCCGGGGTCCTCCCCCTGGAGACATATGGCGTGCGTACTCAGTGTCGTTTCCTACTGGGTCTGTGCTCTCGCGCCTTCGGTCCGGTCCAGCGGCGGACCCTGGGAGGTCCGGCGAGCCGGGGCGCGCACGTCCGTGTCTGTCAGAGGTGTACCCCGCCGGCGGCGAGATCCTGCCTCAATCGCGCGATCTCCTCCGGCGTCGCTCCGACCAGCGGCAGCCGCAGCGGGCCGGCCGGCAGGCCCTGGAGTTCCAGCGCCGCCTTGCCGAGAATCACGCCCTGGGTGCGGAACATACCGCTGAACACCGGCAGCAGGCGCTGGTGGATGCTCGTGGCCTTGACCACATCGCCCGCCAGGAAGGCCTCGATCATCGCCCGCAGGTCCCCGGCCACCACGTGCCCGACGACGCTGACCACGCCGACGGCTCCGACGGACAGCAGCGGCAGGTTGAGGATGTCGTCACCGGAGTACCAGGCCAGGTCGGCGCGGGCGATGGCCCAGGCCGCGGCGCCGAGGTCGCCCTTGGCGTCCTTGTTGGCGACGATCCGCGGGTGCTCGCCGAGGCGGACCAGCGTCTCGTGGCTCAGCGCGACCCCGCTGCGGCCCGGGATGTCGTACAGCATGACCGGCAGCCCGGTCGCGTCCGCGACGGCCACGTTGTGCCGGTACAGGCCTTCCTGCGGGGGCTTGCTGTAGTACGGCGTGACGACCAGCAGGCCGTGCGCTCCGGCCGCCTCCGCCTGCCGGGCCAGCTCGACGCTGTGGTGGGTGTCGTTGGTGCCGACGCCGGCCACCACGTGGGCGCGGTCCCCGACCGCCTCGACCACGGCGCGCACCAGCTGGGCCTTCTCGGCGTCGCTGGTGGTCGGGGACTCACCGGTGGTGCCGTTGACGACCAGGCCGTCGTTGCCGGAGTCCACGAGGTGCGTGGCGAGGCGCTGGGCGCCGTCGAGGTCGAGTCCGCCGTCGGCGGTGAACGGGGTGACCATCGCGGTCAGGACCCGGCCGAACGGCGTCTGGGGGGTGGAGGTCGGAGCCATGCGTCCAAAGCTACTCGTAGGCGGTGGGGCGGTACCCATGCCGGTCCGCTGTTCGGACCGGCGCAGCGCGCCGGGGGTGTGGACGTGGGATTCCGGTGCTGCCCGCTCGGGGGTTCGGGCAGCACCGGAATCCGTGTTCACGAATGTAGGGAGCGGCTAGAAAAGCCGCAATCCAGACATGCCAGACACTCTGCCCGGATGCCTGTCGTCCCAGGTCAGGGGGCGACCCGGCCGTGCTTCTCGAAGGCCGCATGGGTGAGCGGCATGAGCCGGGCCCACTGCTCCTCCATCTGCTCGGCGACCATCTCGATCTCGCGCTGCGGGAACGACGGCACCGCCGAGTTCTCCCGCTTGGTGCGCAGGGAGAGGAAGTGCATCAGCGAACGCGAGTTGCAGGTCGCGTACATCGAGGAGAACAGGCCCACCGGCAGCACCGCGCGGGCCACCTCGCGGGCCACCCCGGCGGCCAGCATCTCCTGGTAGCGGACGTAGGACTCGCGGTACGCGGCCTCCATCGCCTCGGTGGTGGTCCTGTGCTGCTCGGGCGTGCCCTCGTAGAACTCGTACTTGCCGGGACGGCCCTGCTGGACCAGCTTTCGCTCCTCGCCCGGGACGTAGAAGACCGGCTGGAGCTCGCGGTAGCGGCCGGACTCCTCGTTGTACGACCAGCCGCTGCGGTGCCGGTGGAACTCCCGGAACACGAAGATCGGCGCGCTGATGAAGAAGGTCATCGAGTTGTGCTCGAACGGCGTGCCGTGCCGGTCGCGCATCAGGAAGTTGATCAGGCCCTTGGACTTCTCCGGGTCCTGCTGGACGGCTTCCAGGGACTGCTCGCCCGCGGTCGAGACCCGGGCCGCCCAGATGACGTCCGAGTCGGCGGCGGCGCTGCGGACCAGCTCCACCGTCACGTCACTGCGGAAGCTGGGGGCCGTCGGTTCGTCGCTCACGCGTTACTCCTTGCGGGTTCGGTGCTGTGCAGCCTGATGGCGTGCTGCATGGTCTTGCGGGCGCGCGGGGTGTCGCCGGCGTCGGCGTAGGCCACGGCGAGGCGGAACCAGACCCGCCAGTCGCCCGGCGTGTCCTCGGCCTCGGTCCGGCGGCGGGCGAACACCGCGTCGGCCGAGGCCCGGTCGATCCGCCCGCCCTTGCTGCGCTTCAGTTCGTCCACCGGCAGGCCGCCCTCGGCCTCCAGCTCGCGGGCCAGCCGCTCACTGTCCCGGCCGAAGCGGACGGTCTGGCGCAGGAACCAGACGCCGATCACCGGGACCACGAAGGCGCAGACGCCGAGGCCGATGCCGAGCGGCTTGCCGGTGGCGATCAGCTGGACGCCCTCGCCCACGCAGACCAGCGCGACCAGCAGCAGCACGCCGGACAGGGCGAAGAAGCCGGTGCGGGAGGTCATGACGCACTCCTGGAGTTCGGCACGGTCACAGGTCCAGGAAGTGTTCGAGGCCGAAGGTCAGCCCCGGCGTCCCGACGACCCTGCGCGCGCCCAGCAGGATGCCCGGCATGAAGCTGCTGTGGTGCAGCGAGTCGTGCCGGATGGTGAGCGTCTCACCGGTGTCGCCGAACATCACCTGCTGGTGGGCGAGCAGGCCGCGCAGCCGCACCGCGTGCACCGGCACGCCGTCCACGTCGGCGCCGCGCGCGCCGGGCAGGCTGTGGGTGGTCGGGTCCTGCTGCGGCGGCCGGCCCGCCTCGGCCCTGGCCGCGGCGATCAGCTGGGCGGTACGGGTGGCGGTGCCGCTGGGGGCGTCGGCCTTGCGGTCGTGGTGCAGCTCGACCACCTCGACCGACTCGAAGTACCGGGCGGCGATCTGGGAGAACTTCATGCCGAGGATGGCGCCGATGGAGAAGTTCGGCGCGATCAGCAGGCCGAGCTCCGGGGCCTCGTCCAGCCAGCCGCGGACGGTGGCGAGCCGCTCGTCCGTCCAGCCGGTGGTGCCGGTGACCACGTGGATGCCGTGGTGCAGGCAGAAGTCCAGGTTGCCCATCACCGAGTCCGGGTGGGTCAGCTCGACGGCGACCTGCGCGCCGGCCCCGGTCAGCTCCTCCAGCGCGGAGCCGCGGCCGAGGGTGGCGACCAGCTCCAGGTCCGGCGCGGCCTCGACGGCCTTGACCGCCTCGGAGCCGATCCGTCCCCCGGCACCGATCACGGCGACACGCAGCGTCATAGCGAAAGTCCTCTCACCAGCAGTCTCGGTCTCACACCAGCAGATCGGCGAGCCTGGCGGCCCGCTTGTCGTTGACCGGGCCGATCAGCGCCAGCGACGGCCGGTACGCGCCCAGCACATCACGGGCCACCGCGTGGACGTCCTCCAGGGTCACCGACGCGATCCGCTCCAGCATGTCGTCCACCGACAGGTGGTGCCCGTAGCTGAGCTCGGCCTTGCCGATCCGGTTCATCAGCGAGCCGCTGTCCTCCATGCCGAGCACGGTGGAGCCGGAGATCTGGCCGATCGCCCGGTTCAGCTCCTCCTCGGTGATGCCCTCCTCGACCACCTTGGCCAGCTCGGCGCGGCAGATCCGCAGCACCTCCTCGACCCGCTTGGGCTGGCAGCCGGCGTAGATGCCGAACAGGCCACTGTCCGCGTAGGACGAGGAGTACGAGTAGACCGAGTACGCCAGGCCGCGCTTCTCGCGGACCTCCTGGAACAGCCGGGAGCTCATCCCGCCGCCGAGGGCCGCGTTCAGCACGCCCATCGCCCAGCGGCGCTCGTCGTGCCGCGGCACGCCGGGCACGCCCAGCACCAGGTGGGCCTGCTCGGTGGAGCGGTTGAGCACCTCGACCCGGCCGGCCGTACGCAGCGCCTTGACGCCGCGGCGGGCCTCGGCGGGGGCCGCGGTGGAGGCCGCCAGCACCGGCGCGAAGGCCTGCTCGACCTGCTTGACGACCTTGCGGTGGTCGAGGTTGCCGGCCGCCGCGATGACCAGGTGCTCGGGCCGGTAGCGGCGGCGGTAGAAGCCGGCGATCTGGTCCCGGGTGAGCGTCCTGATGGTCTCCTGGGTGCCGAGGATCGGACGGCCCAGCGGGCCGCTGCCGTAGATCACCTTGGCGAACAGGTCGTGCACCACGTCGCCCGGGTCGTCCTCGGCCATCGCCATCTCCTCCAGGATGACGCCGCGCTCGGCCTCCACGTCCTCAGGGCGGATCAGCGAGCCGGTGAGCATGTCGCAGACCACGTCGATGGCCAGCGGCAGGTCGGTGTCCAGGACCCGGGCGTAGTAGCAGGTGTTCTCCTTCGCGGTGAAGGCGTTCATCTCGCCGCCGACCGCGTCCAGGGCCGCCGAGATGTCCAGCGCGCTGCGCCGCTCGGTGCCCTTGAAGAGCAGGTGCTCCAGGTAGTGGGTGGCGCCGTTGAGCTGCGGGGTCTCGTCCCGCGAGCCGACGCCGACCCAGATGCCGAAGGTCGCGGAGCGCACCGTCGGCAGGGTCTCGGTGACGACCCGAAGGCCGCCGGGGAGGACGGTGCGGCGCACCGTGCCGGCGCCGTCGACGCCCTTGAGCAGGGTCCGGGTGGTGCCGGGACGCTGCTTTACCGCCGGGGCCTGCGCCACGGGGGGTACCTCCAGAGGAAACGCACGTGCACGGGGGCACGTACGGACGAACGCGTGGACAACGGGGTGCGGCCCGCACGCCGGGAGGCGTACGGGCCGCGGGAGTCAGCTAGCGGCGCTTCACTCGGAAGCGGCCTCGCCGCCCTCTTCGCCCTCGACGACCGGGATCAGGGAGAGCTTGCCGCGCGGGTCGATCTCGGCGATCTCGACCTGCACCTTGGCGCCGACGCCGAGGACGTCCTCGACGTTCTCCACGCGCTTGCCACCGGCCAGCTTGCGGATCTGCGAGATGTGCAGCAGACCGTCCTTGCCCGGCATCAGCGAGACGAACGCGCCGAAGGTCGTGGTCTTGACCACGGTGCCCAGGTAGCGCTCGCCGACCTCCGGCATGGTCGGGTTGGCGATCTGGTTGATCGTGGTGCGGGCGGCCTCGGCGGCCGGGCCGTCGGCGGCACCGATGTAGATGGTGCCGTCGTCCTCGATCGTGATCTCGGCGCCGGTGTCCTCCTGGATCTGGTTGATCATCTTGCCCTTGGGGCCGATGACCTCACCGATCTTGTCCACCGGGATCTTGATGGTGATGATGCGCGGCGCGTTCGGGGACATCTCGTCGGGCGAGTCGATGGCCTCGTTCATCACGTCGAGGATGTGCAGGCGGGCGTCCTTGGCCTGCTTCAGCGCGGCGGCGAGCACCGACGCCGGGATGCCGTTCAGCTTGGTGTCCAGCTGGAGGGCGGTGATGAAGTTGCGGGTACCGGCGACCTTGAAGTCCATGTCGCCGTACGCGTCCTCGGCGCCGAGGATGTCGGTCAGCGTGACGTAGTGGGTCTCGCCGTCGATCTCCTGGGAGATCAGGCCCATGGCGATGCCGGCGACGGCGGCCTTCAGCGGCACACCGGCGTTCAGCAGCGACATGGTCGACGCGCAGACCGAGCCCATCGAGGTGGAGCCGTTGGAGCTCAGCGCCTCGGAGACCTGGCGGATGGCGTACGGGAACTCCTCGCGGGTCGGCAGCACCGGCAGCAGGGCGCGCTCGGCGAGCGCGCCGTGGCCGATCTCGCGGCGCTTGGGCGAGCCCACGCGGCCGGTCTCACCGACGGAGTACGGCGGGAAGTTGTAGTTGTGCATGTAGCGGCGGCGCGTCTCCGGGGAGAGCGTGTCCAGCTGCTGCTCCATGCGCAGCATGTTCAGCGTGGTGACGCCCAGGATCTGGGTCTCGCCGCGCTCGAACAGGGCCGAGCCGTGCACCCGCGGGATGGCCTCGACCTCGGCGGCCAGGGTGCGGATGTCGGTGACGCCGCGGCCGTCGATGCGGACCTTGTCCGTGATGACGCGCTCGCGGACGACCTTCTTGGTCAGCGCGTTGTAGGCGGCGCTGATCTCCTTCTCGCGGCCCTCGAACTCGGGCAGCAGCTTCTCGGCGGCCAGCGCCTTGACGCGGTCCAGCTCGTTGTTGCGCTCCTGCTTGCCCGCGATGGTCAGGGCCTGCGCGAGCTCGTCCTTGACGGCGGCGGTCAGCGCGGAGAGGACGTCGTCCTGGTAGTCCAGGAAGACCGGGAACTCACCGGTCGGCTTGGCGGCCTGGGCGGCCAGCTGCGCCTGCGCGGCGCACAGGACCTTGATGAACGGCTTCGCGGCCTCCAGGCCGGAGGCGACGATCTCCTCGGTCGGCGCGTCGGCGCCGCCCTCGACCAGCTTGATGGTCTTGTCGGTGGCCTCGGCCTCGACCATCATGATCGCGACGTCGCCGTCCGGCAGGACGCGACCGGCGACGACCATGTCGAAGACGGCCGACTCCAGCTCGCTGTGGGTCGGGAAGGCGACCCACTGGCCGTTGATCAGCGCGACGCGCACGCCACCGATCGGGCCGGAGAACGGCAGGCCCGCCAGCTGGGTGGAGGCGGAGGCGGCGTTGATCGCGACCACGTCGTACAGGTGGTCGGGGTTGAGCGCCATCACGGTGACGACGACCTGGACCTCGTTGCGCAGGCCCTTGACGAAGGACGGGCGCAGCGGGCGGTCGATCAGGCGGCAGGTGAGGATCGCGTCCTCGGAGGGCCGGCCCTCGCGACGGAAGAACGAGCCGGGGATGCGGCCCGCGGCGTACATCCGCTCCTCGACGTCCACGGTCAGCGGGAAGAAGTCGAAGTGCTCCTTCGGCTGCTTGGACGCGCTGGTGGCCGACAGCACCATGGTGTCGTCGTCCAGGTAGGCCACGGCGGAACCGGCGGCCTGACGGGCCAGACGGCCGGTCTCGAAGCGGATGGTACGGGTGCCGTAGGAACCGTTGTCGATCACGGCCTCGGCGTAGAACACGTTCTCTTCCACCTGGAAGATCTCCTCTTTCGTACGTCTCCGGGAGAGCGTCCCCGCGCACTGCCTCGGTGGGCCCATGGCCCTCGTCAGGGAGGGCGGCAGTCGAGCCGGTCTTCGATCGAAGCCTCCGGAGTGTCCCGCTCGGTCTGCGGGGTTCCGACGGCCACTACCGAGGACCGGCGCCTCACGGCTGCCTGGCCGGGGAGGGCGATTCGCGTCTGGACGCTCTCTCGGATGCGGGCGGCTTCCGTTTGAAGCCTTCGTCCCGCGGGGGGTTCGGGTCCTTCTGCCCGGGTGGCGCGCTGGTGCGCCATCACCCGGCATGCCCACAACCCTACGGTGCAATCCTCGGCCACCTGGGGAGGTGCGCGCGAGTTGTTATGTCAGGGCGCCGCGGCTCGACAGCCGCGGCATACGCGCGGGGGGCGGCTCCCCGGTGGAGGGGAGCCGCCCCCTGGCGGCGTTCTCAGCGGGCGCCGCCGGCGGCACCGCGGCGGATGCCCAGGCGGTCGACGAGCGTACGGAAACGCTCGATGTCCTTCTTGGCCAGGTACTGGAGCAGGCGGCGACGCTGGCCGACCAGGATCAGCAGGCCACGACGCGAGTGGTGGTCGTGCTTGTGGGCCTTGAGGTGCTCGGTCAGGTCCGAGATGCGGCGGGAGAGCATGGCCACCTGGACCTCGGGGGAGCCGGTGTCGCCCTCCTTCTGGCCGAACTCGGCGATGATCTGCTTCTTGACGTCAGAGGCGAGAGCCACTGCAACTCCTTCGGGGTCTACCGAGCGGTCCTGGTCGACAGCACAGGACTCATCGAGAACTCGGTGTCGTGAGCGCGGCCGGCACGGTGCAGCCCACGGAGGGGATGCGGACACACGGCTGCGCTCGGAGGCCAAGCGTACCAGTGCCGCCCATCCGGCCGTCCGGCGGGCGGCGGGTGGGCGGCAGGCAGGCGACAGGCGGGCGGCGGAGGGCCGGCCGGAGGGTCAGCCGGTGGCGCCGCGGACCAGCCGGTAGATCTCCAGGACGGCGAGCGCGAGCGGGACGAGCGCGATCAGGGTGAGGCTGTCCACCAGGTCCAGGATGCGCCCCCAGAACGGGGAGACCCCGAGCCGCGGCACCACCAGGGCGATCGCGGTGAGCAGCGCGGCGCCGAAGGCGATGGAGGCGGTCAGCCAGATCGTGCGCAGGTCGAGCTCGGTGGTGGAGCCGGCCGCCCGCAGGAAGAACTGCGGGGTGTGCAGGGAGAGCCCGACGATCAGCAGGCACAGGCCGAGCAGGCCGGCCACGGTGAGGCTGAGCACCTGCGCGGTGTAGCGGAACAGCCGGGCGCGCAGCATGGTGGCCAGGCCCAGGGCGAGCGCGAGCAGCTCCGGGAAGGTCTCGTCGGTGAAGCCGAGGACGGCGCAGGCGCCGACCACGACCGCGGCACAGCCGCCGACCAGGCCGACCAGCACCTCGTGGCCGCGGCGGGCCTGGTGCGCGATCCGCTCGTACTGGACGGCCTCGGCGCGCTCGGCCTCCTCGTCGTAGTCGCGGCTGCGGGTACGGGTCTGGCCCGGGGCGCTGAAGCCGACCGGCAGCCGGGCGAAGCGGGCGGAGAGGCCGGGCAGGAAGCCGATCACGGCGACGGCCGCGACACCGGTGACGGCGGCGATGTGCCCGGCCGGGGTCTGCGGCAGCAGGACGGCGGCGAAGGTGGCGAGCGAGCCGGCGGTGGAGACCAGGGCGGCGGCGACGAACACCGCGTCCCGCTCCGGCAGCAGGCCGGCCAGCAGCACGGAGACCACCAGGACGGCGACGCAGCCGGCCAGGAACTGGAGCCGGCCCGGGCCGTCCCACGGGTGGGCGACGGCGATGACGCCGCTGCCGCCGATCATGGCGTGCGGCAGCGCGCCGAGGCCGAGCGCGACGGCCGCGGGGGCGTCCTGGTAGACCCGGGCGCGCACCCCGGCGAGCGCGGTGAGCACGACGGCGGTGACCCCGGCCAGGACGCCGGGCAGGCCGTGCATGTCGTGGCGCAGGTCGGAGAACCAGAGCGCGAAGCCGAGCAGCGTGAGCAGCACCCCCGCGCCGATCAGGCCGAAGCCGCGCATCAGCTCGGCGGTCCAGAACCGGCGGTCGGCCTCGACGGCGCTGGCGATCGCGTCGGCGACGTCGTCGTAGACGGCCGGCGGGAGCGACTCGGCGAAGGGACGCAGCGCCAGCAGATCGCCGTCGCGGACCTGTTGGGCGGCCAGCGGCAGTCCGCTGTCGAGCACCGTGCCGTCGCGGCGGACCAGGTGGAAGCCGGTGGGGGTGCCGTCGGGCTGGCTCTGGTTGGCCAGCCGCAGCACCTCGGGGTAGACGTCCGCGAGCGGGACGTCCTCGGGCAGGGCGACGTCGATCCGGCGGTCCGGGGCGACGACGGTCACCCGGCAGTAGCCGGTCGCCGCAGCGCTCATGCCCCCACCTCGCCGCGCTCGGCGGGCACCCCGCCCGGTGCGCACCCGACGGCGAGCCCGCTGCGCTCGCTCATGAGTGCCCCCACCTCGATCCTTCGACGCACGTGGCGCTCCCCCTTGTTGACGGTGCCGAGGCACGGCGGCGCTCGGTGTGGCTGTGGAACCGGCCCGGCCGGGCCGCGAGTTGGCGCGGCGTTACCCTACCCGTTCGGTTCGTGCCCGCTGCCGGTGCGTATCGGGCCCCGCCGGGCGGCGCGTACCGGGCCCTGGCGGGCGGTGCGGGGGCGACCGTTAGGATCGGCGCCTGCGCAAAGGTACGGGGGCTGCTGGGTGGGGCGTCCCCGGCCACCGGATTCCCGTACGGACCGTGCGCAATCGCGTGAGGGCTGATGCCGAAGTGATCGATCGACGCCGCGGGGTGGATGACACATGGGTGTGATCACGGTCAAGCGACCGGCCAGGGCGTACCCGCCCACCGTGCCGGACGAGCCGGTGGAGCTGGTGAGCCCGCCCGAGCTTCCCCGGCAGGGCGGCGAGGACTGGCTGATGAGCATCCTGCCGATGCTGGGCATGGGCGGCTCGGCGGTGTTCTTCTTCTCCCCGGGGGCCGCGGCCCCGATGAAGATCATGGGCGGCCTGATGGTCGCCTCGACGCTGGGCATGGTGCTGGCGCAGATCGTCCGGGCCCGCAAGGGCGGCTCGACCGCGATGGCGGACGAGCGGCGCGACTACCTGAAGTACCTCCAGCAGACCCGCCGCCAGGTGCGCCGCACGGCGGAGCGCCAGCGCGGCGCGCTGCTGTTCCTGAACCCGGCGCCGGACCAGCTGTGGTCGATCGTCGAGGACGGCCGGCGGCTGTGGGAACGGCGCACCGGGGACGGCGACTTCGCGCAGATCCGGGTGGGCCTCGGGCCGGTCCAGCTGTCCACCCCGCTGGTGGCGCCGCAGACCGCGCCGATGGACGAGCTGGAGCCGCTGTCGGCGGCCGCGATGCACTCCTTCCTGAAGGCCCACGGCACCCTCCAGGACCTGCCGCTGGCGGTCTCGCTGCGCGCCTTCTACCACATCACGGTGTGCGGGGACCCGGACTCGGTGTACGGCAACGTGCGCGCGATCCTCTCCCAGCTGACCACCCTGCACTCGCCGGACGACCTGATGGTGGCGGTCGCGGCGGCACCCGGCGCGGCCGAGGAGTGGGAGTGGACCAAGTGGCTCCCGCACAACCAGCACCGCAAGGAGGCCGACGGCGCGGGCTCGCGCCGGCTGTTCGCGACCGACCTGGGCGACCTGGAGTACCTGCTCCAGGACGAACTCTCCGGCCGCCAGCGCTTCGTGCGCGAGGTGGCGCCCCCGGCCGACCAGCCGCACCTGGTGGTCGTCATGGACGGCGCCGGGGTGCCGCACGACTCGCTGCTGGCGAGTCCCGAGGGCGTGCAGGGCGTGACGGTCATCGAGGTGGTGCCGGGCGAGGTCGACGAGCCCAGCGGGCACCTGATGGTGACGGTCGGTGCCGACAAGCTGGTGCTGCGCTCGGCCTCCGGCGCGACGTACACCGGCAAGCCCGACCTGCTCTCGGTGTGGCAGTCCGAGGCGCTGGCGCGGCAGTTGGCGCCGTACCGGATCTCGGCCGGCGGCGACGACGAGCCGCTGCTGTCCAACCTCGACTTCACCGACATGATGAGCTCGGGGGACCCGGGCTCCTTCGACGTGGCCCGCAGCTGGCGCCCGCGCGCCCAGCACGAGCGGATGCGGGTGCCGATCGGCATCGGCGCCAACGGCGAGCACGTCTACCTGGACATCAAGGAGGCCGCGCTGGAGGGCATGGGCCCGCACGGCCTGTGCGTGGGCGCGACCGGTTCCGGCAAGTCGGAGCTGCTGCGCACACTGGTGCTGGCGCTGGCGATGACCCACACCTCGGAGATCCTGAACTTCGTCCTCGCCGACTTCAAGGGCGGTGCGACCTTCTCCGGCATGGCGGACATGCCGCACACCTCCGCGGTGATCACCAACCTGGAGGGCGAACTCACCCTGGTCGACCGCATGCGCGACGCGATCGAGGGCGAGCTGCACCGCCGCCAGGAGCTGCTGCGCTCCGCGGGCAACTACGCCAACATCCACGAGTACGAGCGGGCCCGGGCGGCCGGCGCGGCACTGGACCCGCTGCCCTCGCTGGTGCTGATCATCGACGAGTTCTCCGAACTCCTCGCCGCCAAGCCCGACTTCATCGAGATGTTCATCCAGATCGGCCGGATCGGCCGCTCGCTGGGCGTGCACCTGCTGCTGGCCTCGCAGCGCCTGGAGGAGGGCAAGCTGCGCGGCCTGGACACCTACCTGTCGTACCGGATCGGTCTGCGCACCTTCTCGGCCGCGGAGTCCCGGGCGGCGATCGGCGTGCCGGACGCCTACCACCTGCCGCCGGTGCCCGGTGTCGGCTACCTCAAGTTCGGCGAGGACGTGATGGACCGGTTCAAGGCCGCCTACGTCTCGGGGCCCTACCGGGCGCCGGGGCAGCAGCGGTCGACCGGCGGCCGGCGGATCAACGCGCGCCCGGTGGAGTTCACCGCGGCCTTCGTGGACCTGCCGGACCCGGTGGAGGAGGAGGTCGCGCCGCAGGCCCCGGAGCAGGACGACGCGCTGGTGGACACCGTGCTGGACGTGTTCGTCCAGCGGATGGCCGGCCAGGGCCCGGCCGCGCACCAGGTGTGGCTGCCGCCGCTGGAGGAGGCGCCGAGCATGGACCACCTGCTGCCGCCGCTCCAGGTCGTGCCGGAGCGCGGGCTGACCGCGCCCGGCTACCCGGCGGGCCGGCTGCGGGTGCCGATCGGCATCGTCGACAAGCCGCGCGAGCAGAAGACGGACATCCTGGAGGTCGACTACGCGGGGGCGGCCGGCCACGGCCTGGTCGTGGGCGGCCCGCGCTCGGGCAAGTCGACCGTGGTGCGCACCACGGTGGCCTCGTTCGGCCTCACCCACACGCCGCTGGAGGTGCAGTTCTACCTGCTCGACTTCGGTGCGGGCAGCTTCCAGTCGCTGGCCGGGCTGCCGCACGTCGGCGGGGTGGCCGGGCGCCTGGACGTGGACAAGGTGCGACGGATGGTCTCCGAGGTGCACGGAGTGCTGAACCGGCGCGAGGAGCTGTTCCGGGTCGCCGGGATCGACACCATCGCCACCTACCGGGCCCGCCGGGCGGCCGGCGGGCTGCCGGACGAGGCGTTCGGCGACGTCTTCCTGGTGATCGACGGCTGGAACACCTTCAAGCAGGAGTTCGAGGGCCTGGAGCCGGTGATCGGCGACATCGCCCAGCGCGGCCTCGGCTACGGCGTGCACCTGGTCGTCACCGCGACCCGGTACGCCGAGGTGCGCCCGGCGCTGAAGGACCTGCTCCAGAACCGGACCGAGCTGAAGCTCGGTGACGCGATGGAGTCCGAGGTCGACCGCCGGGTGGCGCAGAACGTCCCGGCGCTGGCCGGGCGCGGCATCACCGCGGAGCGGCTGCACTTCCTGTCCGGCCTGCCGCGTCTGGACGGCTCCTCCTCGGTGGACGACCTCCAGGACGGCGTGGCCGGGCTGGTCGGCGCCGTCGACGGCGCCTGGACCGGCCCGCGCGCCCCGCAGGTGCGGATGCTGCCGGCCGTCCTGGACGGCAACTCGCTGCCGAAGGGCTCCGAGCACCCGGAGCGCGGCGTCGCCTTCGGCGTGGACGAGGCGGAGCTGGCTCCGGCCTTCGTCAACTTCGAGACCGACCCGCTGTTCATCGTCTTCGGCGACACCGAGTCCGGGAAGTCGGCGGTGCTGCGGATGCTGATCAAGCAGATCACCGAGCGGTACACCCCGGACCAGGCGGGCATCGTGGTCGGCGACTACCGGCGCGCGCTGCTCGGCACGGTGCCGCAGGAGTACCTGGTGGAGTACGCGGCCGCGCAGCCGGCCATGGCGGCCATCGTGGACATGCTGCGCGGGGCCTGCTCGCGCCGTCTGCCGGGCCCGGACGTGACCGCCGAGCAGCTGCGCAACCGCAGCTGGTACAGCGGCAAGGACATGTTCGTGATCGTCGACGACTACGAGCTGGTGGCGACGAGCTCGGGCAACCCGCTGGCCCCGCTGGCCGAGTTCCTGCCGTTCGCCCGTGACATCGGCCTGCGGGTGATCGTGGCCCGCAGCGCGGGCGGCGCCGGCCGCTCGCTGTACGAGCCGGTGCTGCAGCGGATGCGCGAGCTGGGCGGGCAGGGCGTGATCCTCTCCGGCAACCGGGACGAGGGCGCGCTGCTGGGGACGGTCAAGCCGCAGGCGCTGCCGCCGGGCCGAGGGGTCTACGTGTCACGCAGGGTGACCGGCGGGCAGATGGTCCAGACGGGCTGGCTGCCGGTGGCGTAGCCGCGCCGCCCGTCACGGATGGTGATCGAAGGGGCCGGACTCGTGGAGTCCGGCCCCTTCGGCGTCCCGGGTTCCGAAACGTTACCCGGCGATTTCCGGACGGCGGCTGCGGTTCCCGCACCCGGCCCAGGCGTTGCGGGACGCTCCGGGGCCGCCTGAGCCTGTCGCCATCCATTCGGAAGACGACCTTCGAATCACATCCACCCTCTTTTGTTAACCTTCGATTCAATTGGAATGTGGCCAAGGTAACAAGTCGGGCAAAGCTCGCAATGACTGAATGTGATCATCGGATCGTATGTCCGTGCCGTTCTTCGCAACGGATTCCGAAGCAGTTCCGACGTTGACGCGATCGATACGCCCAAGGTTCCATGGCGGCCCGGGAGCGACTGGAAACGGACACCGAGCAACCAGCCAGCGGAGGCGATACCGCTCCCACTCCAGGACCGCACAGCCGATCGGAAGCCACATGACCGACACGCTTCGCCCGCCACAGACCGTAGCCGCCCCGGCGGCCGAGGCGGCAGCGCCCCAGCAGCTCAAGCGCTCGATCGGCGTCGTGGGCGGCACACTGCTCACGCTGTCCTGCGTCACACCGGCCTCGACGCTCTTCGTGATCGTGCCGGAGCTGTTCTCCAGCATCGGCAGCGCCACCGCGCTGGCCATCGCGATCGGCACCGTGCTCTGCGTCGCGGTCGCCTTCTGCTACTCCGAACTCGGCACCCTGATCCCCAGCGCCGGCGGCGAGTACGCCATGGTCGGCACCCTGGCCGGCCGGCTGATGGGCTGGCTGGTCTTCGTGCTCTCGCTGATCGTGGTGATGATCGTCCCCTCGGTCATCGCCCTCGGCACCGCCGACTACCTCGCCCCCGTCCTGCACCTGGACAAGGCCATGACCGGCGCCGCCGTGATGCTGGCCGCCACCCTGGCCGGCCTGCTCGACCTGCGCGCCAACGCCTGGATCACCGGCGTCTTCCTGGTGCTGGAGGTCATCGCGGCCGGCGTGGTCTCGGTGCTCGGCTTCGCCCACACCAACAGCGACGCCCCCAGCCTGCTGCACGGCGTGGTCACCGGGGAGGGCGGCGCCACCACCACGGTCAGCGTGGGCGCCATCGTCGGCGCGCTCGGCATCGCCCTGTTCATCACCCAGGGCTTCTCCACCGCGGTCTACCTGTCCGAGGAGCTGGAGAACCCCCGCCGCAACGTCTCGCGCACCGTGCTGTGGACGCTCGGCATCTCCTCGGCCATCATCCTGGTCCCGGTCGTCGCCATCACCATAGGCGCCCCCGACCTCCAGACCCTGGCCGCCGGCGACATCTCCGGCATGGTCACCGCCTGGAGCAACTCCGCGGTCGGCACCTTCATCAGCCTCTGTGTCGCGCTGGCCATCATCAACGCCGGCATCGTCATGGTCATCCAGAACTCCCGGGTGCTGTTCGCCTCCGCCCGCGACAAGGCCTGGCCGGAGCCGGTCAACAAGGCCTTCGGCACCCTCGGCCGGTTCGGCTCGCCGTGGATCGCCACCCTCGCGGTCGGCCTGCCCGGCGCCGCGCTCTGCTTCGTCAAGGGCGAGCTGCTGAGCAACATCACCGGCGTCGCCGTCACCGGGATGTACCTGCTGGTCGCGATCGCCGCGCTGCTCTCCCGCCGCGCCCACCACAAGCACGCCTCCGCCTGGCGGATGCCGCTGTGGCCGGCCGTCCCCGTCGTGCTGATCGTCGTCCTGGTCTACGTGATCACCAAGCTGGACGCCGAGCCCCTGCTGTGGACCGGCGGCATCACCGCCGCCGCCACCCTCTACTGGCTGTTCTACCTGCGCCCCCGGCAGGACACCCGCTGGGTGATCAGCCTCCCCGAGGACCAGCAGGACTGACCCCCACCCCTCCCCCACACGGCGGTGCCCCGGGCCTCCCCCAGCCCGGGGCACCGCCACATCCGCGCGGGAGTTCCGGCGGGCCCCGGCGGGCCCCGGCGGGCCTCGGCGGGCCTCGGTAGGGCCGGTGGGTCCTGGTGGGGCCGATTCCCGCCGATCGTCAGTCGGCGGACCTGCGCCGCTGGTCGCGCAGCACCACGCCGCCGCCGATCAGCAGGGCGACCAGCAGGGCGCCGATGCCGAGGACGTACGTCGCGGTGCGGCCGTCGCGGTCGGCCTGGGTCTCGCCGAGGCCCACCGGGCGCGGCACGATCGGCGCGGCGGCGAGCTGCACCGGGGCGTCCGGGGCCGCCGCGAAGGGCGCGTCGTCGGGCGCCTTGGTGACGGCCCTGACCGGGTCCACCACACCCCAGCCGACGAACTCGTCCGGCTCCCGCTGGGTGCGCTGCGCGGTCTGCTCGATCCAGGCCCGCACCTGGGCCGCCTTCCAGCGCGGGTGGGCGCCCCTCAGCAGCGCGGCGAGCCCGGAGACGTACGGGGCGGCGAAGCTGGTGCCGTTGTCCACGCACTGGCCGCTCCCCGGCACGGTGGACAGCATGTCGACACCGGGCGCGGCGACCTTCACGAAGCCGCCGTACTGGGAGAACGGCGCCCGCTCGTTGTTGCGGTCGGAGGCGCCGACGGCCAGCACGGTGGGGAAGGCTCCCGGATAGGTGTCGCCCTCCTTGCCGTCGTTGCCGGTGGAGGCGACCACCACGACGTCCTTCGCCTCGGCGTACTCGACGGCGGCCTTCAGCTCCTGGTAGCCGCCGAAGTGCGCGTCGCCCGCGCCGCGGACGTCCTGGGAGATGTTGATGACCCTGACACCGGGCTGGTCGACCGCCTTCCTGATCGCCGTGACCAGGGTGGAGACGTCGCCGTTGCCGTCGCTGTCGTTCTGCCGGACCGAGAAGATCCGGGCGTCGGGGGCCAGCCCGACGAAGCCCGTCCTGGGGCTGCGGCCGGCGGCGATGATGCCGGCCACCTTGGTGCCGTGGCCGACCGGGTCCTCGATGGACTTGCCCTGGACCGCTTCCTTGGTCTCCCGGTTGACCAGCAGGTTGGGGCCCTCGTCGACCTTGCCGGTCAGCTGCGGGTTGGTGATGTCCACCCCGGTGTCGATGACCGCGACGGTGACGCCCGCGCCGGTGGTCCGCCCGCCCTGCCACAGCTCGTCCAGCAGCAGCCGCTGCAACGACCACGGCACGGTCTGCACGTCGGGCGCGTTCTTGGGGCAGTCGCCGGCCGCGGCCAGTCCGGTCCCGCCGTCGGCGTGCGCCGGAGCGGCGAGCGGGCCGCCCAGCACCGCGAACGCGGCGAGCGCCGCGGCCGCCTTCCGGTACCCGTGTCGGGACACCCTGCCACCCCTCATGTCGTCCACCCGTGCCGCGCGTCGGGGGCGGGTGCCCGGAATCCGGGTACCCGCCCCCTGCCGTTCCTCTGTGGAACCCGAACGTCAGCCCCAGAGCTTGGAGTTGGCGTCCTCGGTCGTCTTGTAGCTCTGCGCGGCCTGGTCCAGCGAGGTCGCGATCTTCGCGCAGGTCTGCTGGAGGTCGTTGGCGCGGGTGTCCCACTGGGTCTGGTGCTGCTGGTAGCCCTGCTGGGCGGCACCCTGCCAGCTGGCGGCGATGCGCGTGACATTCGCCTTGAGGTCGTTCAGCAGGTGGTCGATGCGGCCCGCCGAGGCGCGCACCTCCTCGGCCGCCTGGTGAACGGTCTGGAAGTTGACGAGGATCTGGTCGGACACGTTGTCTCCCTTGACGAGGGCGCGGAGCGCCACGCGGTCAGTGGCGGGCGCTCCGCGGAGCGGTGGATCGGGACAGAACGGCGATCGCCGCGGCCGCGGTGATCAGCGCGAATTCGGTGGTCAGCCCTGGGCCGAGCCGAACATCGCCTTCTGCTCCTCTTCGGTGCTCGCGTAGTGCTTGGTGGTCAGCTCGATCGCGTGCTTGATCGCGGTCAGCGAGTCCTTGAGCTTCGCGATGTCGTCGTTGACCCTGCCCTGCAGAGTCGTGTAGGCCGTGGCCGCCTGGCCCTTCCAGCCGCTGGTGACACCCGAGACCGTGCTGATGAGCTTGTTCCGCTCAGCCTCGATCTTGCCGATGGCCTCTTCGATCTGCTTGGCGAAAGCCAGCATCTCCTGAGCGGTCATCGTGAACTGACCCTGAGCCATGCTCCACCGTCCCCCATGAGACAACATTCTTGCGTGTACGGAGCGCCCGGTGCGGGCCGTCCGTCCCATCACCCGTGTGATGTCCAGCAGCACTGTAGTCGGCACACGCAACTCACCCAACACCGAGCAGGGAGTAGTTACCAGACCATGACACTGAGGCCAATTCGGTTGCCGCGCTTGGCCGGTCAGGCGTTCTGCGGCTGGGCGGCGCTCTTCGCCGTCAACGGCGGGCCCGCCGGAACCAGGTTGGACCACTCCTTCGGTACCGGCAGCGGCTGGACTCCCTGGTAACCCAACCTGGCCTGGTTGCCGCCGGGTTCCTCCGGCTGCTGGGACGGCTGCTGGCCCGGCAGCTGGGACTGCGCCCCCGGGGCCGGGGTGCCCGACGGCGGCGCCGACGGCTTCGGGGTGCCGCTCTGACCGGGCTGCGGCGTGCCGGTGGGGCGCCGGCCGCCGTCCCCGTTGGCCGGGACGGAGTAGCGCAGCCCGGTCTCGGTGATCAGGAAGTCGCTTCCCGAGCCGGCGGTGGAGTGGTCCAGCGAGCGGTAGAACAGCCCGTGACCCGGGGTCACGTACGCGGCCCCGGCTCCGTTGTTGTACGGCGCCGGGTACGAAGTCCCGGCCCAGACGCTGCGCCTGGCCGTGCCACCGTCCTCGGCGACGCCGTCGAAGGTGCTGCACACGACCATCCGGGCGTCCTGGCGGTCCTGCCAGTTGTTCACCGGGGCACCGGCCTTCAGCGGCCAGTCCGCCGCGGTGTCCGGCAGCCGGACGTCGCCGCCCCACTGGGCGTTGTCGGACGGGGTCATCTCGTCGCTGCGCGGCTTCTTGTCCTGGTCGTACTTGTAGAGCACCTGGAAGGCCGGGTTCTGCCGGATCAGCTCCGCCTGGAACGCGGTGACCAGGTGGAGCTGGTCCTTGCCGACCACGTAGTGGCGGTCCTGGTAGTGCACCAGCCGGCCGACCCTGCGGTCGGCCTGGTTGCTCAGCTCCACCTTGCTGTTGCCGCCCTGGGTGTCGGCGACGCCCTCGACCTTCGGGAAGGTGATCGGGGTTCCGCTCACCAGGGTCTCCAGCCAGTCCCGCTTGACCCGCTGCGGCACCGCGTTGGGCCCGAACACCGCGGTGATCAGCGCCTTGCGCTCCTTCTCGTCCGACTGCGGGGAGCCGATCGGGTGCTTGCGGCCCTGCGCGTCGACCAGGAACACCGCCGCCCCCGCGGCGGCCGGCTGGCCCGGCGCCGGCGCCGCCGACACCTGCTGCTCGTCCGCCTGCTGCACCAGCATCAGCTGGTCGGGGCCGAGCATCCGGTCCTTGGCCGCCAGCGCCGCCGCGTCCGCGCCGGCCACCACGAACACCGCCTGGTTGACGGTCTCCTGCTTGTCGTCCGAACCCGGGCGGTCGCACACCGCCCACTTCATCGGCTTGCTCGCGTTGTCCGTGGTCGGCAACTTGTCCGGCGCGTACGGGATGCCGATCGTCGGCCCGTGGTTGGGGTACCGGTCGAGCACCCCGTCGTCCACCACCACGACCTTGGCGCCCGCGGGCAGCACCAGCCGCGCCGAGGACATGTTGAGCACCTGGTGCAGCCGCCTGGTCCTGCCGTCCGGATCGGTGAGCACCACGTACCTGGTGGTCGACTGCTTGCCCTGGATGACGTTCTTGCCGTCGTCCCACTTCACCGGCGCGCTCGGCTTGAACACCCCCCACAACCCGAAGCCGGCCACGATCACCACCCCGGCCAGCACACTCGGCAGCACCGCCTTCACCGGACGCGGCGCGTCCTCGTCGCTGCCCCCGCCCGCGGGCAGCAGGAAGGCGCCCACCGTGCGCTTGCGGGCGAAGGTGTACGCGTTCAGCTCGTCCCGGCGCGATGCCATCGTCGTCGTCCCCCTTGTCAGACCTTGCCGGACCCCGTCAGACCGGCCTGCCCCGTGGTCACCCGCCGGGCACGAACCGGCGCGAACCCTCTACGATGCGGCAGCAGACGGTGAGTACGGTACGGGTACGGTCCGCGAACCAGCCAGCCGGGCCGCGGCAACGGATCAGAGAGGGCCACCGGGGGATGCCAAGCCAGACCGCTCCAGGACGCCGCCGCAGCGCGGGCGTCGGGAGGTCGCGCCGGGCCGACCGGGCGCAGCACAGCGCACCGGCGACCGAGGCCGGGACCGCCCCGCCGCAGCCGACCGGCACCGGGGGCGGCGGCGCCGTGCAAGTCCGGGTCAATCCCCGACCCGGGCTCCTCGGCGGCCGGTTGAAGCTCCAGCAGCTCGTCCTGGTCGAGGTCGCGGCGGCCCTGGTCGCGGTCGGCTGGACGATCAGCCGCCCGGTCGCGGCCGGCTTCGGCGCGGTCGCGCTGGTGCTGCTCGTCCTCGCGGTCGTGCCGGTGCGCGGGCGCACCCTCCCGGAACTGCTGCGCGTCAGGGCCGCCCTCAAGTCCCGCCGCAGGAAGGCCAGGACGCTGCTGCCGCCGGCCGGCACCGACCCGGCGCTGGCGCCCGCGCTGGAGCTCGAACCGGGACTGCGCACCTGCACCCACGCCACCGAGGCCGAGTTCGGCGGCCGCCCCGTCCGCCGGGAGACCGGCATGGTCGGCGACGGGACCTTCCTCAGCTCGGTGCTGCTCGTCCAGGCCAAGGACCAACCGCTGCGCCCGGTGCGCACCGCGCTGCCGCTGCCGCTGGACGTGATCTGCTCGGCGCTCACCGTGGACGACATCACCCTGGAGTCGGTGCAGCTGGTCCAGCACACCCAGCCCGCCCCCGCCCCCCACCTGCCCGAGCAGTCGCTGGCCGCCCGCGCCTACCGCGAACTGCCGGACGGCACCTCCACCCCTGGACTGCGGCTGACCTGGGTCGCGCTGAAGCTCGACCCGGATCGCGCGGCCACCGCCGTCCGGGCCCGCGGCGGCGGCGAGGAGGGCGCCCGCAAGGCCCTGCAGCGGGTCACCGACCAGCTGGCCGGACGGCTCAACAGCGCCGGGTTCAACGCGACCGTGCTGGACGAGCGCGAGCTGATCGCCGCCCTGGCCATCTCCACCTGCGCCAACCCGATCGCGGTGGCGGGCCGGCAGGGCACCGGCAGCGGCGGCGGCACCACCCGCCGCACCCAGGAGGGCAACCGGTTCTGGCGGATCGACGACCGCTGGCACACCACGTACTGGATCTCCCGCTGGCCGCAGCTGAGCCGCCCCGGCGGCGCGCCCGGCCGGGTCGCCGCGCCGGACCTGGTCAACCTGATCACCGGCTCCCCGGCCCTCGCCAGCACCTTCAGCCTGACCGCGGGGCACGGCACCGGCGGCTCGGTGACGGTCAGCGGACACCTGCGGGTGACCGGCCGCAGCGAGAGCGAGGTCGGGCAGGCCGGCCGCCAGGTGGAGACCAGGGCGCAGAGCACCGGGCTCGGGCTGGTCCGGCTCGACCTGGAGCAGGCACCCGGCATGCTCGCCACCCTGCCGCTCGGAGGGGCTTCCTGATGGCGTACCAGTCCTATCCCACCCTCGGCCCGCAGCCGGGCGCCGAGCAGCGCCGGACCAGGCCGCGGATCCTGCCAGGCTTCGGGCTGCGCGGCCCCCGCCGGGAGAAGCACGTCCTGGAGGCGGCCGACCTCGCGGCGCTGGCCCTCCCGGTCGGCGACGACGGCGTGGTCATCGGCGTCGACCCGCAGGGGCTGCCCGCGGTGCTCGGCCTGTTCCGCCCGACCTCGTACGACCTGGTGCTGGTCGGCGGCATGTGGACGGCGCAGGTCATCGCGCTGCGGGCGGCCGCGATCGGCGCCCGGGTCGCGGTGGAGACCGCCCGCGCGCAGCTGTGGGGCCCGATGGCCCAGGCGGCCGGCGGCGGCCAGCCGTGTGTGACGGTCCATCAGATCGGCCGGCTCGGCCCGCAGGGCGCCTCGGTGGCCTCGCCGGTGCTGGTGGTGCGCGACCTCGGTGCCCGACCGCCGCGCAGTCGGCTCTCCGCCGCGCCCTGGCAGACCACCCTGACGCTGCTGCCCTACCTCGGTCCGAACGCCTCCCGGGTGCTGAACGCGGCCGACCTGGTCGGCGTGCAGCGGATCTCGCCGCAGGAGGCGGAGCTGACCGGCCGGGTGCTGTCGCTGCCGCCGGAGGACGTGGCCGCGCTGCCCACCCTCGGTGACGACCTCACCCTGTGGGCGACCCGGATGCGGCGTCAGTACGTCCGGGCCGTGGCCGGACAGGCCGAACAGCAGGTGCTCGGCGGCCCGCGCCGGATGGACTGAGCAGCGGCTCGCCGCACCGGGCGGGCCGGAAGGGAAGCGAAGCCGCCTTCAACGGGGGTTGCCGTACGGCCTAGTCTTTGATGCGGCAACGGCACCGCTGAACAAGCGGCGGCGAACACGAGGGAGCCAGAGTGAGCAGCGATCGGGACGGCGTCTACGTCGGCGACAACGCGGCGGAGGACGACGACGACTGGTCGGACGCGCCTGACTACACTCCCCCGTCCTGGTACGTGCAGACCGAGACCTCGGCGGCACCGGCCGCTGCGGCCGCTGCGGCTGCGGCCCCCGCTGTGCCGGGGGCGCCCGGTGCGGCGGCGCCCGGGCCCGACGCCCCGGTGGCCGCCGCCGTTCCGACGCAGGCTCAGCAGGCCCAGGCCCAGGCCCAGACTCCGGCGGCCGACCAGGCCGCGGCGCCGCTCGCCGTCCCCGCTCCGACGCCCGCACCCGCGCCCGCCGTGCCGGCCCCGCCGGCCCCGCCGGTGCAGGCCGAGGCGCAGCACGTCCCGTTCCCCGCCGCCGCGGTGGCTCCGCCGGTGGCCGAGCAGCCGCAGGCCGCCGCCCCGGCCTGGCCGACTCCGGAGGCCGCGGCGCAGCCGCCCGCCGCCCAGCAGCCCCTGCCGCACCCGTACCCGGCGCCGGTGCCCGCCGCGGCCGCGCCGCCGGTGCACCCCGCCCAGCCCGTCCAGCCCGCCCAGCCGCAGAACTTCGCGCAGCCGCCCGTCCAGCAGGCCCCGCCGCAGCTCCCCCAGGACCCGCAGGGCCCGCCGGCCGGCTGGGACCCGCAGGCCGCGTGGGCCGCCCAGCAGGCCGCCGCAGCACAGCAGGCCGGCCCGGCGCCGCAGCCTGCCCCGGTGCCGCAGCCCGGCCCGGTGGACCCGCGCCAGGGCGGCTGGCCGCAGCCCGCCGCGTACCAGCAGCCGGCCCAGCCGCAGCCCGGCCCGCAGGTCCACCCCGGCCAGCCGCAGCCGGGCCAGCCCTGGCAGCAGCAGCCGCAGGCCCCGCAGCCCAGCGCGTTCCAGCAGGCCGCCGCCCCGCAGCAGACCGCGCACGGCGCGCCGCTCGGTTACACCGCCGCCGTCGAGCTGTCCTCGGACCGGCTGCTGCGCAGCCAGCCCAAGCAGCAGCGCCAGCAGCCGCGCTTCCAGTTCGGCGGCAAGGCGGCGGCGGCCGAGAAGGCCCGCAAGCTGGAGATCATCCGCACCCCGGTGCTGAGCTGCTACCGGATCGCCGTGATCAGCCTCAAGGGCGGCGTCGGCAAGACCACGACCACCACCGCGCTCGGCGCGACCCTGGCCAGCGAGCGCCAGGACAAGGTGATCGCGATCGACGCCAACCCGGACGCCGGCACCCTGGGCCGCCGGGTCAAGCGCCAGACCGGCGCGACCATCCGCGACCTGGTGACGGCCATCCCGCACCTGCGCAGCTACATGGACATCCGTCAGTTCACCTCGCAGGACCTGAACTCGGGCCTGGAGATCCTGGCGAACGACGTCGACCCCGCGGTCTCCACCACCTTCAACGACTCGGACTACCGCCAGGTGATCGACGTGCTGGGCCGCCAGTACCCGATCATCCTGACCGACTCCGGCACCGGCCTGCTGTACAGCGCGATGCGCGGGGTGCTGGACCTGGCCGACCAGCTGATCATCGTCTCCACCCCCAGCGTGGACGGCGCCTCCAGCGCCTCGACCACCCTGGACTGGCTCTCCGCGCACGGCTACGCGGACCTGGTGCAGCGCAGCATCACGGTGGTCTCCGGAGTCCGCGAGACCAGCAAGATGATCAAGGTCGAGGACATCGTCGCGCACTTCCAGACCCGCTGCCGCGGCGTGATCGTGGTGCCGTTCGACGAGAGCCTGGCGGCCGGCGCCGAGGTCAACCTCGACATGATGCGGCCCAAGGTCAGGGAGGCGTACTTCGAGCTGGCCACCCTGGTCGGCGAGGACGTCGCCCGGGCCCAGCAGGCCGCCGCCCAGCAGTCCGGCTGGCAACAGCAGGCCCAGGCCTACCCGCAGCCCTACGCCGACCCGCAGCAGCAGCCCCGGCCCTACCCGCAGCACGCCGGCCTGCCCGCCCCCGGGGCCCCGTGGGCACCGCAGCCCGGCCAGGCCCCGCCGCCCCCGCCCGGGTACGGCTACCCGCAGCAGCCCGCTCCGGGGACGCCCTGGCCGCAGCAGCCGGGCCCCGGCTACGGCTACCCGCCGCAGGCGCCCCAGCAGTGAGACAGCGGAAGGGGGCCCGCCGACACCGGTCGGCGGACCCCCTTCCGTCGTTGCGGGCGCTCAGCCGCCGTCGGTCAGCTCGCGGGCCTGCTTGACGTCGTCGGCCATCCGGTCCAGCAGCGCGTCGATGGAGTCGAACTTCTCCATCCCGCGCAGGTAGGCCAGGAAGTCCACGGCCACGTGCAGCCCGTACAGGTCCAGGCCGACCCGGTCGATGGCGTACGCCTCCACCGTGCGGGCGGTGCCGTCGAAGGTCGGGTTGGTGCCGACCGAGATCGCCGCCGGCATCCGCTCTCCCCGCGTGCCCTCGGGCAGGAGCGGCCCCTCCCCCTCGACGGTCAGCCAGCCCGCGTACACGCCGTCCGCCGGGATCGCGCTGTGCGGCACGGTGTCCACGTTGGCGGTCGGGTAGCCCAGCTCGCGGCCGCGCTGCGCGCCGCGCACCACCACGCCCTCGACCCGGTGCGGGCGGCCCAGCACCTCGTTGGCTCCGGCCATGTCCCCGGTCGCGACCAGCCTGCGGGTCAGGCTGGAGGAGAACGGCTCGCCGTCCCCGGCCGTGCCGCACACCTGGAGGTCGATCACCTCGACCTCGAAGTCGTCCGCCCTGCCCAGCTCGCCGAGCAGCGCGACGTTCCCCGCGGCCCGGTGCCCGAAGCGGAAGTTGGGGCCCTCGATGACGAGCCGCGCGCGCAGCGCGTCCACCAGCACCTGCCGGACGAAGGTCTCCGGGGACTCCTTCGAGAACTCGGTGGTGAACGGCAGCACCAGCACCGCGTCCACGCCCAGCTCCGCGATCAGCTCGGCACGGCGCGAGTGCGGCGCGAGCAGCGGTGGGTGACTGCCCGGGCGGATCACCTCGCGCGGGTGCGGGTCGAAGGTCACCACCACCGAGGGGAGGCCGAGTTCGCGGGCGCGCTCGACCGCCCGCCCGATGATCAGCTGATGTCCACGGTGCACCCCGTCGAACGAGCCGATGGTGACGACGCTGCGTCCCCAGTCACCGGGGATCTCCTCCAGGCCACGCCAGCGCTGCACCTGACCGCTCCTTGTTCCGTACGGTGCGTACCCTCTGTACGCTCAAACGCTCACAACCGAACCCCTATAGCGTGCCATGCGCCTGCCCCGGCTCAGGCACCGGAATACGGGTTGAGCGCACCGACGGCCCCGTCGGCCGACCGGGGCACCGCCCGCTCGGCCTCGGCGGCGGCGCGCTGAGGGGCTCTCCCGGCCCCCGTCAGGACCGGCGTCCGGGCCGTCCGGGGGCCGTCCGCGGCGGTCGGCGCGGCCCCGGACGGCCACCGGGCGAGCAGCCCGGCGAAGGCCGCCGACCGCCCGGCGCAGCGCAGCAGCAGGTCGTCCGCGCCCGGCAGCCCCGGGGTGGCCCTGGCCAGCACCGCCCGGGCCCGGGCCGGGTTCTCGGCCGCGCAGTGCTCGGCGAGCCGCTCCACGGTCGCGGTCAGCACCGCCGGGTCGGTCTCGGTGGCGAGCAGGGTGTCCAGCAGCTCGCAGCGCAGCGCGTCCGCCGCCGGGTCGGCCACCGGGACGGACAGCGCCTCGGCGAACGGCCGCCGGACCGCCGCGCTGCGGGCGGCCAGCGCGGCGCCGAGCAGCGCCCGCAGCTCCAGCCGGTCCGCCGGGCCGACGGCGACGGCACGCGCCAGCCGGCGGCCGAGGTAGTCGACGGCGACCGGGCCGGCCAAAACCGGGTCCGCCCGCAGCAGCCGGGCCGCCAGCTCGGCGCCCCGCCGGACGGCGGCCGGGGCCACCGCGTCGGCGAGCACCCGCAGCGTCTCGGCGGGGGCCCCGCCGGGGGCGGCCGCCCGGTCGGCGAGCGCGGCCAGGACGGGTTCCGGGTCGCTCTCCAGGGCCGGGGCGAGCGCCCGCGGGGTGAGGAGGGCGTCGCCGCCCGCCCTGAGCCGGGCGAGCGCGGCCGGCAGGTACCCGGCCCGGGTCGCCGGATCGCCGGCCAGCAGCGCCAGCGCGGCGCCGTGCAGGCCCGGCTCGTCCTCGCGGGCGAGCAGCGCGAACGCGGTGTGGCGCAGCAGCTCCGCCCCGGCACCGGAGGCGTACGGGGCGGTCCGCAGCGCGTGCACGGCGGCCGCGACGTGCCGTTCGGGCCGCCGGTCGTGGCTCCAGCGGTCCACCGCGCGGCAGAGCGCGGACGGCTCCTCGGCGGCGAGCACGGTGAGCAGCGCGTCCGCCCTCGGGTGCGCGGCGGCGGCCAGGGCGTCGGCCAGCTCGTCCAGCGCGAGCCGGCGGTGGGCGTGCAGCAGGTCGTGGGCGAGGTCGGCGACGGTACGGCCGGGACGGCCCGGCAGGCCGCGCACGTCCTCGAACCAGGCGCACAGCAGCGGGAACACCGTGACCGGGTCGGCGCGCAGCCGCCCGGCCACCACGCCGAGGAAGCGCTGCCCCGGGCCGTCGGCGGCCACCAGGCGGCGCAGCAGGGCGAGTTCGTCCTCGACGGGCAGGCCGAGGCCGGTCCAGAAGGCCGGGCCGAAGCGGCCGAGCCCGGCCGCCGGGAGCGCCGCCGCCCCCACCGGGCCCGCCCGCTCGGCGATCCGGGCCGCCAACTGGTCGAGCAGCGCCCGGTGTTCGGCCGGTTCCGGGCTGGCGGCCAGGCCCGCGGCGAGCAGCCTTGCCGCCCACCAGGCGGGTTCGCTGCCCGGCGGGCGCAGGTCCAGGGCGCGCCAGATCCGGTGCAGCCACGGATCGAGCGCGCCGGCGCCCCAGGTCTCGGCGACCCGGCGCAGCGCGGCGGCGACCGGGCCGATCCGGTGCCGGGGGACGGCGCTCGCCCCGGCGTCCAGGCCCTGGCCCGCTCCCCCGGCCGGGTCCTCGGGCGGCGGCTCGTCCCCGGGCCACGGCCGCTCGTCCGTGGGCCACGAAGGCTCGTCCGCGGGCCACGGCGGGGTGTCCTCGGCCTCGCCGAGCAGCAGCCGCAGGGCGGCGTCCAGATCCAGGTGCCGGCCCTGCAACCAGTCCGCGAACTCCCCGTGCGCGAAGCGGAATCCGGGACCGGCCGGGACGAACAGCCCCTCGGCGAGCACCGCCGTGGCCCAGCCGCCCTCGACCGGGAACAGCTCCTCGAAGACGGCCCGGTCCAGCCCGCCGCCCGCCTCTCCGCCGAGCATCCGCCGGGCCGCCTCGTGCACCCGCCCGGCCACCGCCGCCGCGAGCCGGCGCTCCCGCCCGTGCCGCGGACCGCCCGGCCGCACCGCGCCCCTGCGGTGGGCGCCCGGGCGGCGCGGCCGGCCGTCCTCGGCCAGCCGCCAGGCCACCCGCAGGCAGCGCAGGTCCAGGAAGGCGCCGAACAGCTCGCCCCGGCACAGCGGACCGTCGCGCAGTCCCTGGGCCCACAGCTCCCCGGCCAGCCGGACGGCCAGCGGGTGCCGCGCGTCCTCGGCGGCGGCCGGGTGGCCCGGCGGCAGCCCGTACCGGCGGCGCACCCGCTCGGCCGCCTCGGGGGGCAGCGGGCCGAGCCGCTGACCGGCCAGGCTCGGCCCGCCCGGGCCACGGCCGTCCATCCGTACGGTGGGGGCGCTGCCCAGGTCGCCGTCCGGGTGCGGCTCCTCCGCGCGCCGCGGTCCCGGGCCGCCGCTCCCCCAGTCCTCGGCCGCGAGCCGCTCCCACAGTTCCTCGCCGCAGGCCGTCACCAGCCGGGCCCCGCAGCCGGTCAGCCACTGCCCGGCGCCGCGCAGCCAGCGCGCGTCCACCGGCAGCGGGGCCTCCTCGGGGCCGTCCAGGACCACCAGCAGCGGCCGGCCGGCCGCCGCGCACAGGGCCGCCACCGGCTCCGGCGCGGGCGCCGGGGTGCCGAGTGCGGCCGCCGCGGCGGCCAGCGCCCGTTCCACCGGCTCGGCGAGCGAGCGGTCCCCGGCGCGCAGGTCCGCGCCGCGCAGCCAGAGGGTGGGCAGCGGGTGGGCGGCGGCACCCCGGCGGGCGGCCAGCGCGGCCAGCTCGGTGGTGCGCCCGCTGCCGGGGGCGCCGACCAGCGCGGTGAGGGTCGCGGCGGGCTCGTCCCCGGCCAGGCCGTCCGGCCGGTCCACCCGGTCGGCGGCCAGGTGGGCCACCCGCCCCGGCCCGGCGCCGGCGGCCGCCAGCTGGGCGGCGGTCAGCCGCAGCACCCCGGCCAGGCCGAGCGCCGGCCCGTACCCGGGCACCGCCGCCACGTTGCCCGCCGACAGCCCGGCCGGTGCCTCGGCGCCCCGACTGCCTCCCCCGGCCGCCAGGGCCGCCACGGCCGCCAGCGCCCCACCGGTCCCGGGCCCGCGCACGGCGGGCGAGGCTAGGGCGACCACCGCCCCGCTGCGGGCGTCCAGCACCGGCGAGCCGGCCGGCACCGTGACCCCGCCGACCACCGGCACGTCCAGCAGCAGGACCCCGTCCAGCCGGTGCCCGCGGTACACCGCGCCGGTGATCCCGAGCAGCCCGCAGCGCAGCACGACCACCCGGCCGTCCTCGCCCGCCAGCGCGGGCAGCAGCACCTCGGGCCCGGCCCCGACGGCGGTCGGCGGCAGCGGCGGCACCGGCAGTCCGCCGACCGCGTCGGTGCGCAGCAGGGCCAGCCCGTGCTCGGGCAGCGGCAGGACCGCCTCCGGGCCGAGCACCCGGCTCTGCCCGCCGGGGGTGTGCAGGACGACCCGGTCCAGGCCGGCCACGCTCTCGTGCGCGGTCAGGACGCTCCCCTGCGGGCCGGCGACGAACCCCAGGCCGCGCAGCCGCCCGTCGAGGTCGCGGATCCGCAGCAGGTACCGCCCCGGATCGCCCTCCGCACACCCCGGCATCCCGTGTCCTCTCCGCCGCCGCTCGCCCGCTGCTCGCCCGCCGCCGGGAGCCTGCCCGCCGGAGCGGCGGCCCGACCACGCCCGCGCCGCTCACCACCGGCGAACACTTCGCGCGCTCCCTCGTCCGGGTGAAGGGAATCCGGGAACGGGAGAGCCCCCGTCGGGATGACTCCCGACGGGGGCTCGGAACGGCACGGGACCGTCAGCCGACGAAGACCGCGACCGGCTTCGCCTGTCCGCCGTTCTCCTCGACCAGCGCGAGGAAGCGCCCGTCCGGCCCGAACACCGCGATCGGCCCGTCCACACCCATCCCCGGCGCCTTCAGCCGGGCACCGTGCGACAGCTTCTGCGCCGAGGCCTCGTCCAGGTCCCAGCGCGGGAAGGCGGCCGCCGCGGCCTCCCCGATCGGCAGCACCTCCAGACCCTTGGCGGACTCGCCGGTGACCTCGGCCTCCAGCTGCTCCAGGGTGCGCGCCGACTCCACCCCGTACGGCCCGACCCTGGTGCGCCGCAGCGCGGTCAGGTGCCCGCCGACACCGAGCCCGGCGCCGAGGTCCCTGGCCAGCGCCCGGATGTAGGTGCCGGAGGAGCACTCGACGGTGACGTCCAGGTCGATCACCGGCGTGCCGTCCTCGGCGACCGCCGCGCGCTGCCCGTGCACCGTGAACGAGTGGATCGTGGTCGGCCTGGCCGCGAGCTCGAAGTCCTCGCCCTCGCGCACCCGCGCGTACGAGCGCTTGCCGTCGATCTTGATCGCGCTCACCTTGGACGGCACCTGCAGGATCTCGCCGGTGAGCGCCGCGATCCCGGCGTCGATCGCCTCCCTGGCGACCGCGCCGGCCGCGGTCGAGGAGGTGACCTCGCCCTCGCGGTCGTCGGTGACGGTGGTCTGGCCGAGCCTGATGGTCGCCTCGTAGGTCTTGGCGGTGAGCATCAGGTGGCCGAGCAGCCGGGTGGCCCGCTCGATGCCGATCACCAGCACGCCGGTGGCCATCGGGTCCAGCGTGCCGGCGTGGCCGACCTTCCGCGTCCCGGCCAGCCACCGCAGTTTGGCGACGACCCCGTGCGACGTGATGCCTTCGGGCTTGTCGACGATCACCAGGCCGTCGGGGCCGGTGCCTTTGCGCTTCATCGAGTTCTTCGGGTTCTTTCTCTGAATGACAGGAGGAACGATCAACGTACCGGTCGCAGCGCGCCCCGGAACCGCTCGACCACCGGGGCCACGTCCTCCCGGACGCTGAACCCGGCCGCGAAGACGTGTCCCCCGCCGCCCAGTTCGGCGCAGGCCGCGGCGACGTCCACCGCGCCCTTGGAACGCGAGGAGCCGCGCAGCGTGCCGTCCGGGTCCTGCTTGAGCACCAGCGCCACCTCGGCCTCGGCCGGGCGGCGCAGGATGTCGATCAGCCCCTCGATCTCCTCGACCGTGACGCTGAACAGCGCGAGGTCCTGGTACGGCACCCAGGTCCACACCAGACCCAGCCCACCGGCCGCCTCCGGCTCGTAGACGGCCCGGTCGAGCGCGCCCGCGAGCACCTTGAGGTAGCCGAAGGAGGAGGTGTCCCACAGCTGCCGGGAGATCAGGTCGTGCCGGATGCCGGTGGCCAGCAGCCGGCCGGCCAGTTCGTGGGTGGCGGGCGTGGTGGCCCGGTACTTGAAGGAACCGGTGTCGGTGGCGACACCGGTGTAGAGGCAGGTGGCCAGGTCCCGGTCGAGTTCGACGCCGAGCCGGCGCAGCAGTTCGTCGACCAGCACCGCGGTGGCCGGCGCGGTCGGGTCGATCAGCTGGTGGGTGCCGAAGCCCGGGTTGGAGGCGTGGTGGTCGAACACCACCAGGACGGGCGCGGCGAAGGCCTTGTCGTGCAGCAGGCCGAGCCGGCTCTCCGCGGCCACGTCGAAGCAGAGCACCAGCTCGGGCACGTCCGGCACCCCGGCCGCGGGCACGATCAGCTCCTGCCCCGGCAGGAAGGCCAGCGACTCGGGCACGACCTGCGGGTCGTCGCCGAACGAGACCCGGACCTGCTTGCCGAGCGCGCGCAGCGCCAGTGCGGCGGCCAGCGAGGAGCCCAGCGCGTCGCCGTCCGGGCAGATGTGGCAGATCAGGTCGATCGAACGGGCCCGCCCGATCTCCGCCACCGCCTGCTGCCAGACCAGCTCGAACCCGCTCTCCTCGGCGCGCGGGCCGGGGAGCGCCGCGAGGGCACCCTCCACCGTGCTGGTGGAGGGCGCCCCCGTGGTGGTCGAGCCGGCTCGCGGGGCGGCCTGCGCCGGCTCACCCGCCATGACTACTCGTCCTCGTCGTCACGCTCGGACGCCGGGACCCGGTACGGGTCCGCGGCGCCGGCGTAGTCCGCCCCGGCCGCCTGGGTGCGCACCGCGGCGTCGGAGCTGCGGGCCCGGTCGAGCAGGTCGTCGATGTTCCTGGCGTTGTCCGGCAGCGCGTCCGCGACGAAGGTCAGCGTCGGGGTGAAGCGCACCCCGATCTTGCCGACCTCGGAGCGGATCACGCCCTTGGCGCTCTCCAGCGCGGCCGCGGTGGCCTCGCGCTCGGTCTCGTCACCGAAGACGGTGTAGAAGACGGTGGCCTCGCGCAGGTCTCCGGTCACCCTGGTGTCGGTGATGGTCACGAACCCCAGACGGGGGTCCTTGATCCGCCGTTCCAGGGTCTGGGCGACGACCACCTGGATGCGGTCGGCGAGCTTGCGCGCCCTTGCGGTGTCGGTCACTTTGCCTCCTCGTGCAGTGGGCCCGGTACCCGGGTGGACTGCGCACCCGTCGGGGCCCACGCCCCAAAGTACCGGCCCGCGCCCGGCCTTGCGGGCGCTCTCGGTCCTGATCCGTGTGAGAACGGCGACTTCCGCCGGCCGCCTCCACGGTCCTCATTCGTCGTCGTCGTTGTGGTACCTCCTCCTCGCGGAGAGGAGCTGTACCTCGGGGCGGCCGGCGACCAACCGCTCACAGCTGTCCAGGACCTCGGTGACGTACCCGGCGTCGCCGGCCACCACCGCCAGGCCGATCTCGGCCCGCCGGTGCAGGTCCTGGTTCCCGGTCTCGGCAGCGCACACGCTGTACTTGCGCTGCAGTTCGGCCACGATGGGCCGCACGATCGAACGCTTCTCCTTGAGCGAGTGGACGTCGCCCAGCAGCAGGTCGAAGGTGAGTGTTCCCACGAACATGTATGACAGGTCTCGCCGACCTGGAAGGCCTCGGGGGGCAGCCCGGAACCGGGCTGACGTCGCTACGTCTGGACTACCCCGGACCCTACACAGCGAGACCGGGGCCGGTCGACGGAAATACCACCCGTCGACCGGCCCCGGCTGACACCGACTAGGCGCGCGGCTTCTCGCGCATCTCGTAGGTCTCGATGATGTCCTCGACCTTGATGTCGTTGAACGACCCCAGGGTGACACCGGCCTCGAAGCCCTCGCGGACCTCGGTCGCGTCGTCCTTGAAGCGGCGCAGACCCTCGATGGTGAGGCTCTCCGCCACGACCTTGCCGTCGCGCAGCAGGCGGGCCTTGGCGTTGCGGCGGATGATGCCGTCGCGGACCAGGACACCGGCGATGTTGCCGAACTTGGAGGAGCGGAAGACCTCGCGGATCTCCGCGGCGCCGAGGCGCACCTCCTCGTACTCCGGCTTGAGCATGCCCTTGAGGGCGTTCTCGATCTCCTCGATCGCCTGGTAGATGACCGAGTAGTACCGGACGTCCACGCCTTCCTTGTCGGCCGCGGCGCGCGCACGGCCTTCGGCGCGCACGTTGAAGCCGATGATGATGGCGTCCGAGCCCATCGCCAGGTCCACGTCGGACTCGGTGATGGCACCCACACCGCGGTGCAGGACCCGGAGCTCGACCTCCTCGCCCACGTCCAGCTTGACCAGGGCGTCCTCGAGGGCCTCGACCGAACCGGAGACGTCACCCTTGATGATGAGGTTGAGCTGCTCGATGGAGCCGGCGGCGATGGCCTTGTCCAGGTCCTCCAGGGACACCCGGACCCGACGCTGCGCGAAGGCGGCGTTGCGGTCGCGGGCCGAGCGCTTCTCGGCGATCTGACGGGCGGTGCGGTCCTCGTCGACGACGATGAAGCTGTCGCCGGCGCGGGGCACCGAGGTCAGACCGAGCAGCAGCACCGGGCGGGACGGGCCGGCCTCGGCGAGGCTGTTGCCGTTCTCGTCCAGCATCGCGCGGACGCGGCCGTAGGCGTCGCCCACGACGATCGAGTCGCCGACGCGGAGGGTACCGCGCTGCACGAGCACGGTCGCCATGGCGCCACGGCCCTTGTCCAGGTGCGCCTCGATGGCGATACCCTGCGCGTCCTGCTCCGGGTTGGCCCGCAGGTCCAGCGAGGCGTCCGCGGTCAGGACCACGGCCTCCAGCAGCTGGTCGATGTGCAGGCCCTGGCGGGCGGAGATGTCGACGAACATGGTGTCGCCGCCGTACTCCTCGGCCACCAGACCGAACTCGGTCAGCTGACCGCGGACCTTGGTCGGGTCGGCGCCCTCGACGTCGATCTTGTTGACCGCGACCACGATCGGCACACCGGCGGCCTTGGCGTGGTTCAGCGCCTCGATCGTCTGCGGCATGACACCGTCGTTGGCCGCGACCACCAGGATCGCGATGTCGGTGGACTTGGCACCACGGGCACGCATGGCGGAGAACGCCTCGTGACCCGGGGTGTCGAGGAAGGTGATCGGACGCTGATCGCCGTTCACCTCGGTGACGACCTGGTAGGCACCGATGTGCTGGGTGATGCCACCGGCCTCGCCGGCCACCACGTTCGACTTGCGGATGGCGTCCAGCAGGCGGGTCTTACCGTGGTCGACGTGACCCATGACGGTGACGACCGGCGGGCGCGGGGCCAGCTGGTCCTCGTCGCCCTCGTTGGCACCGAAGTCGATGTCGAACGACTCCAGCAGCTCGCGGTCCTCGTCGTCACGGCTGACGATCTCGAGCTGGAAGCCCATCTCGTCGGCCAGCAGCTGCAGCGTCGCGTCGGAGACCGACTGCGTCGCGGTGACCATCTCGCCGAGGTTGAACATGACGGAGACGAGCGCGGCCGGGTTGGCGTTGATCTTCTCCGCGAAGTCCATCAGCGAGGCGCCGCTCGACAGGCGAACGGTCTGGCCGTTGCCGCGAGGCAGCATCACACCGCCGACGGACGGGGCCTGCATGGCCTCGTACTCCTGGCGCTTCGCCCGCTTCGACTTGCGGCCACGAGCCGGGCGACCGCCCGGACCACGACCGAAGGCACCCTGCGTGCCACCACGGGCACCCGGGCCGCCGGGACGACCGCCGAAGCCGCCGGGACGCGGGCCGAAGCCGCCGCCACCGCCGGGGGCACCGCCACCGGGACGCGGACCGCCGAAGCCACCGCCACCGGCCGGGCGCGAGCCCGGACCGGCCGGACGGCCCTGGAAGCCGGGACGGGCACCGCCGCCGCCACCACCCGGACCACCCGGACGGCCGCCGGGGCCACCCGGACCACGGCCACCCGGGCCCGGACGCGGGCCGGCCGGACGCTGCGGCATCATGCCCGGGTTCGGGCGCGGCATGCCGGACGGGCTCGGGCCACCGGGACGCGGCGCGGCCGGACGGGGCATGCCGTCGGGACGCGGACGGTCGCCACCGGGACGCGGGGCACCGGCACCGGGAGCACCGGCGGGACGCGGACGGTCGCCACCCGGACGCGGGGCACCGGCACCGGGAGCACCGGCGGGACGCGGACGGTCGCCACCCGGACGCGGGGCACCGGCACCGGGAGCACCGGCCGGACGCGGACGGTCGCCACCCGGACGCGGACGGTCGCCGCCCTGGGCACCACCCGGACGCGGGGCACCACCCTGACCGCCCTGACGGCGGTCGCCGGGGCGGCCCATGCCGGTGGCGCTACCCGAGGTGAACGGGTTGTTGCCCGGACGCGGGCCGGCCGGACGCGGGCCCGGACGGGCACCGCCGGAGGCCTGCGCCGCCGGACGCGGGGCCTGGGTGGCCGGACGCGGGGCGTCACCACCGGCCGGAGCCGGCGAGGAGAACTCGGCCGCGGGCGCGGCCGGGGCCGCCGGAGCCGCCGGAGCGGCGGGACGCGCAGCCGGGCGCGGGCCCGGAGTCGGCGCGCTCTGCCGCGGGGCGGCGGCAGCGGCGGGGGCGGCCGCGGCCGGCGCGGAAGGCGCGGCGGCAGCCGGGGTCGGACGGGGACCAGGGGTCGCGCTGGGGCGCGGACCCGGGGTCGGAGCCCCCGGCTTCGGGGTACCCGAGCCGGCAGCGGGGGAGGGCGCCGCGGTCTTCCGCGGGCCCGGCTTGGCGGATCCACCACCGGTGGGGGCCACACCAAGCGCGTCAGTCAACTTGCGCACGACCGGCGCCTCGATCGTCGAGGACGCCGAACGAACGAACTCGCCGAGCTCGGTGAGCTTGGCCATGACGGCCTTGCTCTCCAAGCCAAGCTCCTTGGCGAGTTCATAAACCCGGACCTTAGCCACTTCACTCCTGTCTATGAGTCCGGGGGTCTCGTCCGCCGGACTGTCGCTACTTCATGGGCGTACCCATCGCGTACTCATCGCGTACTCATCGAGTGCTCATCGCAATCTCGACCTACTTCCACATCGCGAGGTACCTGACTGGTGGCACGGCGCGCGGCGGCCCGCGCGCTGGGCTTGTTGCGGTGGTTCCCCGCCGCGCGAGCGGCGGCTGTCGCGGAAGGCGGCCCGCCTAGGAGGCTCCGCCCGCCCGCTCCCCGATGAACTCGCGGAGCCGCTCCGTGTCGAGCGCGCCCTGGAGCCGGAAGGCCCGGGGGAACGCCCGACGGCGGACCGCGAGGTCGAGGCAGGCCGGATCGGGGTGCACGTGAGCGCCCCGGCCCGGGAGTGCGCCACGGGGATCAGGGACGCACTCGCCCTCGACCGCCGTGACACGCAACAACTGGTGCTTGGCCGCGCGCTTGCGGCAGCCCACGCAGGTGCGTTCCGGGCGTGCTCGGACATGCGTCCGGCCAGACGAAGGCAAGTCTACCCCTCCGAAGGGACATGGCGCCGCCCTGCCGGTCCCGGAGGACCGACGAGGACGCCCACGACGACACTGATCACCGGGCCTGCGATTCCTCGGCCTGGCCCTCGGTGTCCGGCCGGATGTCGATCCGCCAGCCGGTCAGACGCGCGGCCAGGCGGGCGTTCTGGCCCTCCTTGCCGATCGCCAGCGACAGCTGGTAGTCCGGCACGATCACCCGCGCGGAGCGCTGGACGGCGTCCACGATCTCCACACTGGTCACCCGCGCGGGCGACAGGGCGGCGGCCACCATCTCCCTCGGGTCCTCGGACCAGTCGACGATGTCGATCTTCTCGCCGTGCAGCTCGCCCATCACGGCGCGCACCCGGGCGCCCATCGGGCCGATACAGGCGCCCTTGGCGTTCAGGCCCTGGCGGCGCGACCAGACCGCGATCTTGGTCCGGTGGCCGGCCTCGCGGGCGATCGCCGCGATCTCCACGCTGCCGTCCGCGATCTCCGGGACCTCCAGCGCGAACAGCTTCTTCACCAGGCTCGGGTGGGTGCGCGACAGCGTCACCGAAGCCCCGCGCACGCCGCGGCGCACGGCCACCACGTAGCACTTCAGCCGGGTGCCGTGCCGGTAGTCCTCGCCCGGGACCTGCTCCTGCGGCGGCAGGATGGCCTCCAGCTTGCCGATGTCGACCAGCACGTTCTTCGGGTCGTTGCCCTGCTGGACGACACCGGTGACGATGTCGCCCTCCTTGCCCGCGTACTCACCGAAGGTCTGGTCGTCGGCGGCGTCGCGCAGCCGCTGCATCATCACCTGGATGCCGATGCTGGACGCGATCCGGCCGAAGCCGCTCGGGGTGTCGTCGAACTCCTTCGGCTCGACGCCCTCGTCCAGCTCCGCCGGGTCCTCCATCGCCCACACGGTGACGTGGCCGCTCTTGCGGTCCAGGTGCACCCGGGCCCGACGGCGCGAGCCCTCGGTGCGGTGGTACGCGGTGAGGAGGGCCGACTCGATGGACTCGACCAGCAGGTCGAAGGGGATGTTCTTCTCGTTGACCAGCGTGCGCAGGGCACTCATGTCGATGTCCACGGCTACGCCTCCTCGTCTTTCGTCACGTTCGTCATGGTCGTACGGCGTCCGGAATCACTCGGTGCCGTCGTCCCCCTCGTCGATGTCCGCGGCCTCGTCCAGGAGCTCGTCGTCACCCTTGCGGTTGAACTCGACCTGGACGCGCGCCCGGGCCACCTCGGCGTACGCCAGACGGCGCTCCTTCGGGCGGCCACGCCCCTTCACCGGCTGCACCTCGACCAGTGCGCCGTCCTCGTCGGCCTCCAGCACCCGGGCGACGATCTCCCCGCCGTCCGCCAGGTGGATCTTGGCCAGCCGACCCTCGGCGCGCTGCCAGTGCCGGGGCAGGACCAGCGGACGCTCCGCACCCGGCGAGCCGACCTCCAGCAGGTACGCGTCGTCCCCCATCAGGTCCGACCCGTCCAGGGCCTCACCGACCACCCGGCTGAACTCGGCGATGGCGTCCATGTCCACGCCGTCGTCGGTGTCGACGTCGATCTGCACCTGCCGACGGCTGCCCGCCCGGGTGACCCTGACGTCCTCCAGGTCCAGTCCGGCCTGCTCGGCCAGCGGCTCCAGCAACGCTCGCAGCCGGTCGGTGTGGGTGGTGCTCATCCGGGTGGACTCCTCGGCCGCGTCTGCTGTTGTCAGAAGGTCGCTCCGCGTCCCCGGTGCCACACCGGATCACGACAGCTCGGCCCAAAGCCTATCCGGTGAAGCCCCCAACCACCGATTCCGGACCGCCCCCGGCCGCTCGCGCACCACCCACTGCGAGCAAGCTCACACCCGGCACGGCATCCCCGAACCGGACACGGGAACGTGGGGATTCTGTAATCATTCACGCCAACGAGCGGAGGCGGGGAGGCCGTCCTCCCGTACCCGCCCGGAGTGACCCCGATGCAGCCGCCCAGCCGACGGACCTTCCTGGCCCTCGGACTGCTCACCACCCTCACCGCCTGCACCGGCGGCTCCACCGACCACCCCGCGGACCCCACCCCGCCCCGCGACCCGGACACCCCCGCCCGCCTCCGCGCGATCGGCGCCGCCGACCTCCTGCTCGGCGCCTACGACACCCTGCTCACCGCCCCCGGTGCCCAGACCGCCCTGCTCCGGCCCCTGCGCGACGACACCGCCCGGCACCGCGCCGCCCTCGCCCAGGACCTGCCCAGCTCCAGCCCGTCCAGCCCCTCCCCCACCGGCACCCCGGTCGGCGGCACCCCGACCCGCTCCCTCCCCACCCTCGCCGAACTGGCCGCCCTGGAACGCCGGACCGCCGAAGCCCGCCTCGACGGCCTCGCCGAGGTCACGCCGCCCCTCGCCCGCCTACTCGCCTCCATCGCCGCCTCCAACGCCCTGCACGCCGCGGCCCTCGGCGACCGGACCCCCGTCACCACCCCCGACAACCGCGACGCCTCCGGCCCCACCGCCGCCGTCGCCGCCGTCCCCGCCCTCCAGGCCGCCCTCAGCGCCGAACACGCCGCCGTCTACGGCTACGGCATGGTCGGCGCCCACCTCCCCGACGACCCCCAACGCACCGACGCCCGCACCACCCACGCCGCCCACCAGGCCCAACGCGACGCCTGGCAACGCCTCCTCACCGCCGCCTCCGCCGCCCCCACCCCCGCAGCCGGCGGCTACCAGCTCCCCTTCCCCGTCACCTCCCCCGCGGACGCCACCAAGCTCGCCGTCCACCTCGAAACCCGCCTGACCACCGTCTACGCCGACCTGGCCGGCACCATCTCCGCCCCCTACCGCCACCACGCCGCCACCGCCCTGCGCGAAACCACCCTCCGCGCCCACCACTGGGGCGCCCCCACCACCCCCTTCCCCGGCATCCCCACCTGACCCGGGAACCCAACAGACACCCAGCCCAGCCCGCCCCCTGCCCCCAAGCCCGCCGCTCTTCCCCACCCACCCACCTGTCCGCACCCACCCACCCCGCCCCTCCCCCTCCCTCCCCGGCGAGAGGGACGCGCCGCGGGCGGGGGCGGCGCAGGGGGTGGCCCGGAGAGGGGCGTGACGGGTGATTTTCAGACTGCCACCGCCGTCGGGCACCGCACCCACGAGCAGGGCAGTCCGAAAATCACCCAGCCCCCGGAGCGGCCACCCCCGGAGCCGCCCCCGCCACCCCACCCTCCCGAAAGCCCCCGCTCCCAACAGCAACCCCCCTACCGGACCACGACGAACGCGTCGGCACCCCGCTCCGGCCGGGCCTTCGGCGGTTCGGCGGGGCGGCCGACGGCGACGGCGCCCATCGGGTCCCAGTCGGCCGGCAGGTCCAGTGCCTCCCGCACGGTGTCGCGGCAGAACATGGTGGACGAGACCCAGGCGGAGCCGTAGCCCTCGCCGGTGAGGGCGACCAGCAGGTTCTGCACGGCGGCGCCGGCGGCGACGGTGAACATCTCCCGTTCGGCGGCGGCCCGGCGCGGGTCGGGGTAGTCGTGCGATCCGTCCGTCACCAGGCAGGGCACCACCAGGTACGGCGCGTCGCGCAGGACGTCGCCGCGGGCGGTGCGCCGGGCGATCTTCGCCTCGTCCCAGCCGTCGAGTTCGCGCAGGTCGCGCTGCCAGGCGGCGAGCATCGCGTCGAGCAGCCGTACCCGGGTGTCCGCCGACTCCAGCAGCACGAACCGCCACGGGGTGGTGTGGTGCGGGGCGGGCGCGGTGACGGCGGCGGCGACGGCCCGCCGGACGGCGGCCGGGTCGACCGGCTCGGCGGTGAAGGAGCGGACGGTGCGCCGCAGGGTGACGGCCTGCCGCAGCGCCTCGGAGGTGCCGAGCCGGAACATGTCGTCCACGGAGGGCCGGACCAGTGGCCGGACGCCCTCGCCGTCCTCGGCGGTGACCAGGTGTCCGAGCCCGCGCACGACCGCCACCGGGACGCCGGTGGCCTTGCCCTTCACCAGGTCGGCGGCGGCGGCGAGTTCGTCGGCGGTCGCGGTGACGGTCATCTCCAGCGTGTTGCCGTGGCTGTCGGTGCGTCCCCGGTGGTCCTCCAGGACGGCGAGCCCGGCGGCGCCGATCGCCACGTCGGTCAGCCCGTTGCGCCAGGGCCGTCCGAAGGTGTCGGTGACGAGGACGGCGAGCCGGCGGCCGGTGAGCTGCCGGAGCCGGGCCCGCAGCGCCCGGGCGGAGGCGTCCGGGTCCTCGGGCAGCAGCAGCACGGTGCCGGGGGCGGTGTTGGAGGCGTCGACGCCGGCGGCGGCCATGACGAAGCCGTTGCGGTTCTCGACGATCCGGATCGGTCCGCGCCGGGCGACCAGCCGGACGGTCTCGGCGTCGATCGCGGCCTCGCGGTCGGTGGCGTGCAGCAGCCGGTCCTCGGCCTTGCTGACGATCTTCGAGGTGACCAGCAGGATGTCGCCGTCCTGGTAGGTCCCCGCCTTGGCGAGCAGCTCGCCCAGGTCCGCCCCGGCCTCGACCTCGGGGATGCCGGGGACCGCCAGGATCTCCAGCGAGGCGGTCACTTCCGGACCTGCTCCGCCAGGGCCAGCGCCGTACGCGCCATCCCCGCGGTGGCCTCGACGTCGGTCATCAGCAGCGGGACGGCCCGGCAGGCGATCCCGGCGGCCTCGACGGCGGCCACCGAGGCCTCGTCGACGGTGTCCACCAGCCACCCGTCGAGCAGGCCCGCCCGTCGCCCGCCGCCCTCGCCCGGACCGCCCCGCGGTGCCGTCCTGCTGCCGTAGTCCAGCGCCACCGCCTCCGCCGTGGCCTCGACGCCGACCGCGGCGAGCACCTTGTCGGCCATGCCGCGCACCGGCGCGCCGCCGATGATCGGGGAGAGCCCGACCACCGGCGCGGACGCGCCGGCGATCGCCTCCCGGATGCCGGGGACGGCGAGGATGGTGCCGATCGAGACCACCGGGTTGGACGGCGGGAAGAGGATGACGTCCGCCTCGGCGATCGCCTCCAGCACGCCGGGCGCGGGCTTGGCGGTGTCCGCGCCGACCGGGACGATCGCCTCGGCGTCCACCGCGGCGTGCAGCCTGACCCAGTACTCCTGGAAGTGGACCGCCCGGCTGCCCTGCTCGTCGGTGATCCGCACGTGGGTCTCGACCCGGTCGTCGCTCATCGGCAGCAGCCGCACGCCCGGCTTCCAGCGCACGCACAGCGCCTCGGTGACCTGGCTGAGGCTGTACCCGGCGGTGAGCATCTGGCTGCGCACGAGGTGGGTGGCGAAGTCGCGGTCGCCGAGCCCGAACCACTCGGGGCCGACGCCGTACTCCTTCATCTCGGCCTTGATCGACCAGGTCTCGTCGGTCCGGCCCCAGCCCTGTTCCTCGTGGATGCCGCCGCCGAGGGTGTACATCACGGTGTCGAGGTCGGGGCAGACCTTGAGGCCGTAGAGGTGGATGTCGTCACCGGTGTTGCCGATCACGGTGATCTCGTCCTGCGGTCCGACCGCCGCGCGGAGTCCGCGCAGGAAGCGCGCTCCGCCGATTCCGCCTGCCAGTGCCACGATGCGCATGTGGTTCATCCTGCCACGGTCGGACGTCCCGTCAGGCCGTGATCAGTGCGTCCCGGCCCGGTCCTGCCGCTCCGGGTGCTGCTCGGGGACGGCGGTGGCGCCGTACTGGTTCATCTCGGTCAGGCCGGGGGTGTAGAGGTGGATGGAGACGGCGGGTTCGAGCGCGCCGTTGACCACCTCGTGCAGGTAGCCGGAGGAGAACACCCGCTGCCCGCCGGGCCGCAGGACCCGGGCGCCCTCGCCCGCGTGCGTGAGGGAGCGTTCGGTCAGCTCGCCCTCGACGACGCTCATCACGCCGGAGGACTCGCCGTGGTCGTGGAAGCCGCTGGACTGGCCGGGCAGCCAGCTGAGCAGCCAGACCTCGTAGCTGGGGCCGGTCTCCAGCCTGGCGTACCAGCGGGTCAGCGCGTCGTAGCGGACCAGCGGCTCCCAGCGGGCGCGGTCGGCGGCGATCTCGCGCACCAGCCGGGCGTACCCGGCGACGGTGGTGGGGTGGGCCGGCAGGTCGGTGCGGGCCAGGTGCGGGAAGGCGAGCGGGTCGCCGGCGATGGAGACGTCGCTGAGGCCGTCGGCCCACTGGCGGGTCCTGGCGTCGGCGGGGGTGCCGGTACGGACGGTGGCGGGGCCGCGGCGGGCGAGCTTGTTGCGGTCGCGGTTCCGCTTGCGGATGCGGATCATGCGCACGGGAGTCGTCCTCGGAGGAGTCGGCTGGCGTCGGGATCAGCCGGATCCGGGATGTCCTGGGACGGGAATCGCGGGCGGCCTCTGTGCTTCCTGGGGGCGGCGCGCGGTGGGACGCGGGCGCCTAGATACAGCAGGAGCAGAGGCGACAACAAGAGTTCACGGCACGGCGGAGGGTGGAACCGCTCCGGGGGCCGACGAACTCTGACATAGAGAAAAGGACACCGCATCCGGAGGGGCGGTGTCAAACCGAAGGATGCGGCATTCGAGTGGGTTAAGTCCGGATCTTGCCCGGATGGGGTGATTCATCACTCTCTATGTTTCGATGGGAAGATCGCCGGGAAAGCAGGCCGATGACCGGCCCGTGGCGGTGACCGAGCGTCACCTGGCGAATGGTTGCGGATGGTTCGGCACTGTTCGGGACCTTGAGGCTGAAGGCCCGATGTGTCCGGATATGTACACTATTCGTAACGGCTTGGTGCCAGGGAGTGAATCCCGGCCCCAATACCAGAGCTCGGCTTGACTGAGCCAGAGTGACGCAACTGTAATTTCACTCGTGTCGTCAGCCGCACGAGGCAACGGCAACCACGGGGACGCCAAGTAGGGGCAGAGGAGGCGCGCCAGATGAGCGAGCTCTTTGAGCTGTTGATCGGGGACGGCATCACGGAGGACGAGGAGGAACTCGGTTGGCAGGAGCGCGCGTTGTGCGCCCAGACCGACCCCGAGTCCTTCTTCCCCGAGAAGGGCGGCTCGACTCGGGAGGCGAAGAAGGTCTGCCTCGCCTGCGAGGTCCGGTCGGAGTGCCTGGAGTACGCCCTCGCCAATGACGAGCGCTTCGGCATCTGGGGCGGCCTCTCCGAGCGCGAGCGCCGTCGGCTCAAGAAGAGCGCGGTCTGACCGGGGCGGCCCCTGACCCCCGCTGACCCTCCGACAACGAGGGACAACCGCAAAGCTGTACGGGCGCCTCACCGCGGTGGTGGGGCGCTTTCGTGTTCCCGGAGCCCCCTTCACCGTCTCCGCACGCACACCCCGGACGAACCGGCCATCCGGAGCCGTTAGTGTGGTGCGCCATCCGGTTGCCGTTCACCGGCTGTGTCCACCGAGAACTGGGGCCCGCGCACGCGATGACCGTCTACAGCCACCAGAGCGGCTCCACCGCTTCCCGGCCGCCCGCCTATCCGCGCCACCTGGTCACCGCCGTGATCGTCTCGCACGACGGCGCCCGCTGGCTGCCGCGGGCACTGGCCGGCCTGCTCGGGCAGGACCGTCAGGTCCAGCGGATCCTCGCGGTCGACACCGGCTCCACCGACAACTCCCCGCACCTGCTCGCGGACACCCTCTCCGACTGGCTGCCGGAGAGCGGCCCGCTGGTCCTCGGCCGCCGGGCCGGCTTCGGCACCGCCGTCGCCGAGGCCGTGTTCAACAGCCCGCCGCTGCGCCCCGAGGACCTCCCGTACCGGCTCGACCCCTCCGGGTACGACCCGGTCACCGGCGGCTGGGACGACTACGGCGACCCGCTCGCCCAGGAGGACGACCTCGGCCGCAGCGGCCCGCGCGAGACCCGGCCGGTCGAGTGGCTCTGGCTGCTGCACGACGACTGCGAGCCGCAGACCGACGCGCTGCGCCGGCTGCTCCAGGTCGCCGACTCCACCCCCAGCGCCGCCGTGGTCGGCCCCAAGCTGCGCAGCTGGTACGACCGCCGCCAGCTCCTCGAGGTCGGCGTGACGATCGCCCACTCGGGCCGCCGCTGGACCGGACTCGACCGCCGTGAGCAGGACCAGGGCCAGCACGACCAGGTCCGCCCGGTGCTCGCCGTCTCCAGCGCGGGCATGCTGGTGCGCCGGGACGTCTTCGAGGAACTCGGCGGCTTCGACAAGGCCCTCCCGCTGATGCGGGACGACACCGACTTCTGCTGGCGGGTCAACGCCGCCGGCCACCGTGTGGTGGTCGCCCCCGACGCCGTGCTGCGGCACGCCGAGGCGGCCGCCCGCGAGCGCCGCGCGATCGACTGCGGCCCCGCCCACCCGCACCGGGTGGACAAGGCCGGCGCCGTCTACACCCTGCTCACCAACTGCAAGGGCGCGCTCTTCCCCTACGTCCTGCTGCGGCTGGTGCTCGGCACCCTGCTGCGGGCCGTCACCAACCTGCTCGGCAAGGACCCGCGCCAGGCCTTCGACGAACTCGCCGGCCTCGGCCACGAACTCGTCCGCTTCCCGAGGCTGCTGGCCGCCCGCAAACGCCGGGCCAGGTCCAGGGCCGCGGACGCCCTGGACGACCGCACGCTCTTCCCCGCCCCCGGCGCCACCACCCGGCTGGCGGTCGAGGGCGTCGTCGGCTCGCTCGGGATAGGGGGCGGCGACGACACCGGCGGCCGGCACGGCTCGGCCGAGGCCGGCGGCGACGAGGACGCCGAGGACCTGGTCGTCGAGCAGTTCGCACTGGTCAGGAAGCTCGCCCGGCGCCCGGCGCCGGTGCTGTTCGCGGCCCTGCTGGTGTTCGCGCTGGTCGCCTGCCGCAGCCTGCTCGGCGGCGGAGAGCTGTTCGGCGGCGCCCTGCTGCCCGCAGCCGACGGCGCCGGCGGCCTCTGGTCGATGTACGCGGACGCCTGGCACCCGGTCGGCACCGGCTCCGCCGCCGCCGCACCGCCGTACCTCGGCGTGCTCGCGGTGCTCTCCTGGCTGCTGTTCGACCACGCCGACCTCGCGCTCACCCTGGTCGTGGTGCTCGCCGTCCCGCTGTCCGCGGTCAGCGCCTACCTGGTGTCCCGGCCGCTGCTGGACTCCAAGCTGGTCCGCGCCTGGGCCAGCGCCACCTACGCGCTGCTGCCCGCCGCGACCGGCGCGCTCGCCCAGGGCCGGATCGGCACCGCGGTGCTGGCCGTCCTGCTGCCGCCGCTCGCCCGCGCCGCCGCCATCGCGGCCGGCCTCGGCATCCGTGCCGAGAGCGCGGCCAAGGGCGCCCGCCCGGGCTGGCGCCCGGTCTGGATGACCGTCCTGCTGCTCACCCTGGCCACCGCCTTCGTCCCGATAACGTGGGCGCTCGCGGTGCCGCTCTGCCTGGCGATGCTGGTCGTCGCGGTGCTGCGCGGCGGGACCTTCGGCTCCGGCGGTGCCGCGCTGCGGCTGCTCGGCCTGCGCGTCCTGGTGATCCTCGCGGTGCCGGTGGCCGTCCTGGCCCCGTGGTCGCTCCAGGTGCTGTCGCACCCGCAGTGGCTGCTGCTGGAGGCCGGGCTGCCCGGCCTGCACGGCGCCGGCGCGAGCGCGGCCGGCCTGTTGATGGTCAACCCGGGCGGCGCCGGGGTGCCGCCGATCTGGCTCTCGGCGGGTGTCGTGCTCTCCGCGCTCGCCGCGCTGCTACGCGCCGACCGCCGCCGCGCGGTGCTCGCCGCCTGGGGCGCGGCCGGCGCGAGCCTGGTCTTCGCGGTCGCGGTGGCGGGCACCTCCGTCACCCCGGCCTCCGGCGGCCCGGCGGTGCCCGCCTGGGCCGGCCCGGCCACCCTGATCGCCGGGATCGCCCTGCTGGCCGCTGCCGCGATCGGCGCCGACGGCGCCAACGCCCGGGTGGCCGGGATCGCCTTCGGCTGGCGCCAGCCGGTGGCCGCCCTGGTGGTGGCCGCGGCCGTGCTGGCCCCGCTGGGCACCGGCCTGTGGTGGGCGCTGACCGGCGCCGGCGGGCCGCTGCACCGCGGCCAGGCCGACCAGGTCCCCGCGTTCATCGCCGAGGAGGCCGGCACCACCGACCGGGCCCGCACCCTCGTCGTCACCGGGGAGAAGAGCGGCGGCGCGGTCCGCTACACCGTGCTGCGCGGCGCCGGTCTGACGCTCGGCCAGGCCGAGTCCACCGTCGACCCGGCGACCGGCACCCAGGGCGGCCTGGACAAGATGGTCGGCAGCCTGCTGGCCGGCTCCGGCGCCGACCAGGCGAGCGCCCTGGCCGGTTACGGCATCGCCTACGTGCTCGTCCAGCAGCCGGTGATCGACGTCTTCAAGGACGTCCTGGACACCACCCCCGGCCTGGTCAAGGCCAACCAGGACGGCGCCGCCGCGCTCTGGCAGGTCAACGGCACCCCTGCGGTCCGCGCGGTGATCACCGCCCCGGGTGCCAACCCGGTGGTCGTCCCGTCCGGGCCCCGCGACCTGTCCGCCACCGTCCCGGCCGGACCGGACGGCCGGGTGCTGCGGCTCGCCGAGTCCGCCGCCCCCGAGTGGAAGGCCACCGTGGACGGCACCGCGCTGGAGTCCACCACGGTCGACGGCTGGGCGCAGGGCTTCAAGCTCCCGGCCGCCGGCGGCAAGCTGGCCGTCACCCGGGAGGGCGGCACCGCCCACACCGGCTGGATCTGGGCCCAGGTGCTGCTCGGCCTCACCATCCTGGTGCTGGCCCTGCCCGGCCGCCGCAGCCACAAGGACGACGACCTGCCCGAGGAGGTGGTCGCCGCCGCCGCGCTGGCCGCCGCCACCCAGGCGCAGGCCCCCGCCCCCGGCAGCCGCCGGGCCCGCCGGATGGCCGAGCGCGCCGAGGGCACCGAGGGCGGTGCCGAGGAGGGCGGGGTGTACGACAAGCCGGGCGCGATCCCGGCGCAGCCGAGCGCCGAGCCGGTGACCGGAGCCGTCCAGGCCGCCGCCGTCCAGGACGCCGAGCAGTACACCGACCCGTACCAGACGTACCAGCAGGCCGACCCGTACAGCTACGACCAGTACGCGGCCCAGCAGCCGGTCGCCGCTCCCTACGGCGGCCAGGGGTACGACGCCCCCGGGTACGACGGCGGCGGGCAGGGCTACCAGCAGCAGGGCTACGAGCAGCCGTACCAGCAGGGGCAGCAGCAGCCGTACGGCTACGACGACGGCCACCGGCAGCAGCCGGAGCAGCAGCCCTGGCTGCCCGGGCAGCAGCAGGGCGAGCCCTACTACGACCCGAACGACCCCAACGGCCCCGGCCGGTACCCGCACCAGCACGGATCGGGGAGCTGACCCGCGATGAAGAAGCCCGCATTCAGGAAGAAGTCCGGCGCCGGGGAGGCCGCCAGGCCGGCCGCGCCCGCCTTCGCGGCGGCGCCGGCCCCGGCCGGCCGCGGCCGGTTCGCCGGGGGGTCCGCCGGGGCCGGCGGCGCCGCCAAGACCACCCAGTCCCTGCTCGCCGCGGCTGTGGTGCTCGCGGCCGTGCTCGGGATCGCCGAGCTGCGCCCGCCGGCCGCCCCGGCCAAGTCGGCCTCGGGAGCGGCCCCGACCACCGCGCAGGTCGAGCGGACGTCGGCGGTCTGCCCGCAGCCGGTCCAGGGCCTGACCGGAACGACCACGCTCACCGCCTACACCCCGCCGGGGACGGGCTCCGCCACCGGCGGGGCCGGCTGGCTCTCCGACGCGGCCGCGCCCGCGGCGCCCGCCGCCCAGCCGAGCACCGCCCCCTCGGCCCCGGCCGCTCCCGCGACCCCGGCCGGCTCGGGTGCCCCGAGCGCCCCGGTCCAGGACAAGAACGCGGCGCCCGCCGACGCCAGGCTGACGCTGGCCAAGCCCGGCACCCCGGCCACCGGCCCGGCGGCCAACGGCGACGCCGCGCCCGGCACCGGTGCCGTCGCCAACGGCGCCCTCGCCCCCGGCTTCACCGTCACCCAGACCTCGGTCGTCACCGAGCAGCGCGGCACCGGCCTGTCCGGCCTCACCTGCACCCCGGCCGGGACGAGCTTCTGGTTCGCCGGGGCCAGTACCGCCGGCGACCGGGTCGACTACCTCAGCCTGGTCAACACCGAGTCCTCCGCCGCCGTGGTGGACATCAAGCTGTACGGCGACAAGGGCCTGATCGACAACGACGCCGCCAACGGCATCACCGTCGCCCCCGGCAGCTCCCAGGCCGTCCTGTTGTCGACCCTCAGCAAGGGCGCCGTCACCGACCTCGCCGTGCACGTGGTGGTGCGCTCCGGGCGGGTCGGCGCCGCGCTGCACGCCGCCGACGGCGGCAAGGGCGCGGACTGGGTCCCGGCCTCGGCCGACCCGGCACCCACCCAGGTGCTGCCCGGCCTGCCCGCCGACACCGCCGCCGCCCGCCTGGTGGTCTGGGCGCCGCCGGAGGACGACGCCGACCTGAAGATCCAGCTCTCCGGCAAGAACGGCTGGTTCAGCCCGGCCGGCAACGAGTCGATCCACGTCAAGGCGGGCATGGTGGCCGCCGTCGACCTCGGCAAGGTCACCCGGGACGAGGTCGCCGGGCTGCGGCTGACGCCCAGCGACGACAAGCACCGGACCCCGGTCGTGGCCGGGCTGCGGATCGACCGGGCGGCGGCCAACGGCAAAACCGACGCGGCCTGGCTGGCCGGCAGCGACCCGGTCGGCGCCCGCGCCACCGTCGCCGACAACCGGGCCGGCGCCTCCACGCTCTACCTGACCTCCAGCGGCGAGGCCGCCACCGTCCGGGTCACCGCCTCGGCCGGCAGCGGCGGCGGCACCCCGGCCACCAAGGAGGTCCAGCTCCCGGCCGGCGGCACCGTCGCGCTCCCGGCGCCCGAGCCCGCCGGGCTGAACGGGGTCTTCGCGCTCACCGTGGAGACCGTCTCCGGCGGCCCGGTGGTCGCCGCCCGGATGCTGTCCGTCCCGGCCAAGGACATCCCGATGTTCACGGTCCAGGCGCTGCGCGACGACCGGAGCACCGTCAAGGTCCCGCAGGCCGGCCAGGACCCGGGCGTCGTCCTGCGCTGAGCGCGAGCCCGCGCCGGAATCCCGGCGCGGGCTCAGTCCTCGTCGTAGCGCGGGTCGATGGCGTCCGGGGAGAGCCCCAGCAGCTCGGCGACCTGCTCGATCAGGATCTCGTGCACCAGCGCCGCGCGGTCCTCCCGGGTCTTCGCCCGGATCTCCACCGGCCGCCGGTACACCACGATCTGGCTCTTGCGCCCCTGCTTGCCCGGCGACACCCGCCCCAGCGGCACCCCGTCCTCGCCGTCGCCGCCGTCCGGCTCGTGCAGCGGCACCTCCTGGACGGCGAACTCCACCTCGATCAGCTGCGGCCACCGCCGTTCGAGGCGCTCCACCGACTCGCGCACGTAGTCGTCGAACAGTTCGGAACGGGTGAGCGAGATCGGCACCTGGGGAGGCGCCAGCGGGCCGCGCAGGCCCCTGCCGTGCCGGTCGCGGTGCCGGGGGCGGCGCGCTGGCCCTGTCGATGACTGCGGTGCGGAGCTGTCCATATCACTGCCGAGGGTAGTCCTTGGACGGTCGGAAGTGGACCACTCCGACCGGGAATCGCACGGGGCGTCGGATGCGCGGCCCCGGCGCCCGGACGACGACACGGCACCCCCTCCGGGCAGGCGGTCTTCGCTCCCCGGCGGGGAGTGCGGTACCGTCCACCCTCGTGAGCTCTGTACGTCGTTGTTCGCGGACCGCGTGCGGCCGGCCGGCCGTCGCGACGCTGACGTACGTCTACGCGGACTCCACCGCCGTCCTCGGCCCGCTCGCCACCTACGCCGAGCCGCACTGCTACGACCTGTGCGCCGAGCACGCCGAGCGCCTCACCGCCCCGCGCGGCTGGGAGGTCGTCCGGCTCGCCGCCGAGGCGGGACCGCTGCGCCGCAGCAGCGACGACCTGGAGGCGCTGGCCAACGCCGTGCGCGAGGCCGCCCGCCCGCAGACCCCCCGTCAGGGGCGCGGGCCCGGAGGCGAGTCCGTCGAGGGCAGCCGCCGCGGCCACCTCCGGGTGCTGCGCTCGCCCGACAACTGAGGCCTCACCTGGCACGGTGCGTTCGCCCGGCCCGGGTACGCTGCCCGTCTACCGTCACCGCGCGCCCGTCGACCGGACGGGCGGCGGCCCCGACGTACCGTGACCGACCAGTACAGAGACCAGGGTGGAGCCGCAGTGCGCGACCTCAAGCAGCTCGTGAAGGCGTACGACGTCCGAGGCGTCGTCCCGGACCAGTGGGACGAGAGCCTGTCCCGGGCCTTCGGCGCCGCGTTCGTGCAGGTCACCGGCGCGACCGCGATCGTGGTCGGGCACGACATGCGCCCCTCCTCCCCGTCGCTGAGCCTGGCCTTCGCCGAGGGCGCCGCGGCCTACGGCGCCGACGTGGTGCAGATCGGGCTGTGCTCCACCGACCAGCTCTACTACGCCAGCGGCAAGCTCGACCTGCCCGGCGCGATGTTCACCGCCAGCCACAACCCGGCCCAGTACAACGGCATCAAGCTGTGCCGGGCCGGCGCCGCCCCGGTCGGCCAGGACACCGGCCTGGCCGAGATCCGCGAGCTGGTCGAGTCCTGGACCGGCGAGGACGACACCGTCACCGTCCCGGCCAGGGACGTGAAGCCGGGCGGGCTGTCCGCCCAGGACACCCTGCGCGGCTACGCCGACCACCTGCTCGGCCTGGTCGACCTCACCGCGATCCGCCCGCTCAAGGTCGTGGTGGACGCCGGCAACGGCATGGGCGGCCACACCGTGCCGACCGTCTTCGACGGCCTGCCGATCGAGCTCGTCCCGATGTACTTCGAGCTGGACGGCACCTTCCCGAACCACGAGGCCAACCCGCTGGACCCGAAGAACATCGTCGACCTCCAGGCCAGGGTCCGCGAGGTCGGCGCCGACATCGGCCTGGCCTTCGACGGCGACGCCGACCGCTGCTTCGTCGTGGACGAGCGCGGCGAGCCGGTCTCCCCGTCGGCGATCACCGCCCTGGTCGCGGTCCGCGAGGTGGCCCGCGCCCGCGCCGCCGGCGAGGCCGAGCCGACGGTCATCCACAACCTGATCACCTCCTGGACCGTCCCCGAGGTGGTCCGCGAGCTGGGTGCCAAGCCGGTGCGCACCAGGGTCGGCCACTCCTTCATCAAGCAGGAGATGGCCGAGACCGACGCCGTCTTCGGCGGCGAGCACTCCGCCCACTACTACTTCCGCGACTTCTGGCGCGCCGACACCGGCATGCTGGCCGCGCTGCACGTGCTGGCCGCGCTCGGCGGGCAGCAGGGCGCGCTGTCCGAGCTCACCGCCGAGTACGACCGCTACGCCGCCTCCGGCGAGATCAACAGCACCGTCGCCGACCAGGCCGCCAGCACCGCCGCCGTCCGCGCCGCGTACGCCGGCCTGGAGGGCACCACGGTGGACGAGCTGGACGGCCTCACCGTGGCCGGCCAGGACTGGTGGTTCAACCTGCGCGCCTCCAACACCGAGCCGCTGCTGCGCCTGAACGTCGAGGCCAGGGACCCGGCGAAGATGGCCGAGCTGCGCGACGGCGTGCTGGCCGTCGTCCGCGGCTGACCTCGGGCCCGTCCGAGCGGACGCGCCTGACCTCGGCGGGTGGTGCCCCGGCCGGTAGGGTTTCCTATCGGCCGGGGCACCTCCGTGCCACCCCCGAACTTTGGAGAGCCCCCATGAAGCTCGAATCCTTCCTGCTGGAGATCCTGGTCTGCCCGCAGTGCCGGGCCGCGCTCGCCGAGGGCGGCACCGAGGAGCAGCCCGAGCTGGACTGCACCGGCGCGGACTGCGGCCTCGTGTACCCGGTCCGCGACGGCATTCCGGTCCTCCTGGTGGACGAGGCCCGCCGCCCGGCCTGATCCTGGGGGCGACGCCCCACCCCGACCGCCCGGCGCGCGACCGAGCGCGCGCCCAGGACCGCAGCCGGAGGTTCGCCGCATGCTCGACGACACCCTGCTCGACGACCCGGCCGCCCTCCAGCGCGCCGACCACGACCGCGCCCTGCTGGCCCTGGCCGGCGCCGGCGCGCGGGTCCGCACCGCGCTGCGCCGGGCCGACGCGGCCGGCCTCGACCGGCTGCGCCCGGACGGCCGCCCGCGCGCCGTCCTGGTCGCCGGGCACGGCAGCGCGCTGACCGCGGCCGAGATGCTGTCCGTGCTGGCCGGCACGGCCTCCCTGGTGACTCCGCTGCCGCCGACCGAGGTGTCCGCCCCGCGGGTCGACCGGGCCGGCGCCCCGCCCGCCTTCACCGCCGGTCTCGGCTGGCAGCTGCCCGGCTGGGCAGGCCCGCTGGACCTGCTGGTGATCAGCTCCGCCGACGGCGGCGAGCGCGGCCTGGTCGGCCTCGCCGAGCAGGCGTACGCGCGCGGCTGCGCGATCGTGGTCACCGCCCCGGACGGCAGCGCGCTGGCCGAGGCCGCGCTCCAGGTGCGCGCGCTGCCGCTGCCGTTCGTCGCCTCGGGGCCGCCCGAGGACCTCACCCCCGCCCGGCCCGCCGAGCCCGACCTGCCGGCCGAGGACCCGGCGGCGCTCTGGTCCCACCTCGCCCCGCTGCTGGCGCTCGCCCAGAAGATCGGCGTCACCCAGCTCCCGTACGACGCGCTGCCGGCCGTCGCCGACCTGCTGGACGCCGCCGCCGTGCGCTGCCGCCCGGACGCCGCCGCGTACACCAACCCGGCGAAGGGCCTGGCCGCGCGGCTGGCCGGGACGGTCCCGCTGCTGTGGGCCGAGGGCCCGATCGCCGGGGCGGCCGCCACCCGGTTCGCCGTCCAGCTGGCCGACCGGGCCGGCCGACCCGCGCTGGCCGGGCCGCTGCCGCAGGTGCTCACCGCCCACCGCGGCATGTTCACCGGGCAGTTGGGCGCGGGCGCCGACCCGGACGACTTCTTCCGCGACCGGGTCGAGGAGCCGGACCCGCTGCACCTCCAGGTCCTGCTGCTGCGGCACGTCCCGGGCCAGACGGGCCAGGCGGCGGACGAGGAGCAGGACGGTCCGGCCGAGGTGCCGGAGGAGGACGCGGGGCCGCGCAGCTTCGGCGTGACCAGGGCGCACCGGCTGGCCGCCGCGCACGACGTCCGGCTGACCGAGTACGCGAGCACCCGTCCGGACGCGCTGCACGCGCTGGCCGACCTGGTCGCGCTGACCGACTTCGCCGCCGTCTACCTGGGGCTCGCCGCCGCGCAGTCCTGAGACGGTCGGCCGGGCGGAACCTCCCGGCCGGTACGGTAAGCGCTCGACAAGCCGATCGACCCGTGAGGAATCTTCAGGCATGAGTACCGAAGGCGGCACCAAGGCTCTGGTCGCGGCCCTGTCCGCGAATCTGGCGATCGCGGTGGCCAAGTTCACCGCCTTCGGCTTCACCGGCTCCTCCTCGATGCTGGCCGAGGGCGTGCACTCGGTGGCCGACTCGGGCAACCAGGTGCTGCTGCTGGTCGGCGGCAAGCGGGCGCGCCGGGCGGCGGACGAGGAACACCCCTTCGGCTACGGCCGCGAGCGCTACGTGTACGGCTTCCTGGTGGCCATCGTGCTGTTCAGCGTCGGTGGCCTGTTCGCGATCTACGAGGGCTGGCACAAGATCAGCCACCCGGAGACGCTGGACGCCTGGGGCTGGGCGGTCGGCGTGCTGGTCTTCGCCATCGGCATGGAGGGCTGGTCCTTCCTCACCGCGATGCGGGAGTCGGCCAAGGCCAAGGGCAGCCAGGGCTGGGTGCAGTTCATCCGCACCGCCAAGGCGCCGGAGCTGCCGGTGGTGCTGCTGGAGGACACCGGAGCGCTGATCGGCCTGGTGCTCGCGCTGTTCGGCGTCGGGCTCACCGTGATCACCGGGGACGGCATCTGGGACGGCATCGGCACCCTGAGCATCGGCGTCCTGCTGGTGGTGATCGCCGTGGTCCTCGCGCTGGAGACCAAGTCGCTGCTGCTCGGCGAGTCCGCCGACAAGGAGTCGGTGCGGCGGATCCGGGAGGCGCTGGTGGACGGCGAGTCGGTCACCGGGGTGATCCACATGCGCACCCTGCACCTCGGCCCGGAGGAGCTGCTGGTCGCCGCCAAGGTCGCCGTCAACGCGGAGGACAGCGCGGCCCGGGTGGCGGAGGCGATCGACGCGGCCGAGGAGCGGGTCAGGGCGGTCGTGCCGATCGCCCGGGCGATCTACCTGGAGCCCGACGTCTACAGCGCCGAGAAGGCCGCGGCGGGCGACGACCCGGCCGCCACGCCCGGCGGTCCCGGCCCGGCCGCGGGGCACTGATCCCGCTCCGGGGCACGGCTGGAGGCGGGCTCGGGCCGGGAGCCGAAATCGGTCATCCGAGGACGGCCGACGGGGCCGTCGGTGTAGATTCGTCACCAGAGCCAGAACGTCGCTGCTGATGGCGGTCGATCGGTGGTCCGCCCCCGTGGGGTGTGCGCCGGTCGAGGGAGAGAGGTCCTCCGACGGTTTGTGCTGCGCAGCGGGGAAGCCGGTCCACCGCGGACCGGGCAGCCCCGGCGCGGCCGTGCACCCGTACGGCCTGACGCTCGCGACGCACGCACACCCGGACCGTGGCCCCACCCCCCATCAGCGAGGAGCAGACGCATGTCGACCGACATCACCGGTGACTTCAAGGTCGCCGACCTTTCCCTGGCGCCGTTCGGCCGCAAGGAGATCCAGCTGGCCGAGCACGAGATGCCCGGTCTGATGGCGATCCGTGCCGAGTACGCCGAGGCCCAGCCGCTGGCCGGCGCCCGCATCACCGGCTCGCTGCACATGACCGTGCAGACCGCCGTCCTGATCGAGACCCTGACGGCGCTCGGTGCCGAGGTCCGTTGGTGCTCCTGCAACATCTTCTCCACCCAGGACCACGCGGCCGCCGCCATCGCCGTCGGCCCGGAGGGCACCCCGGAGAACCCGCAGGGCGTGCCGGTCTTCGCCTGGAAGGGCGAGACCCTGGACGAGTACTGGTGGTGCACCGAGCAGGCCCTGACCTGGCCTGACGGCAAGACCCCGAACATGATCCTGGACGACGGCGGCGACGCCACCCTGCTGATCCACAAGGGCGTCGAGTTCGAGAAGGCCGGCGTCGCGCCGGACCCGGCCACCGCGGACAACGACGAGTTCCGGATCATCCTGGAGCTGCTCAACCGCACCCTCAAGGACACCCCGAACAAGTGGACCGAGGTCGCCGCCACGATCAAGGGCGTGACCGAGGAGACCACCACCGGTGTCCACCGCCTGTACGAGATGCACCGTGACGGCAACCTGCTGTTCCCGGCCATCAACGTCAACGACGCCGTCACCAAGTCGAAGTTCGACAACAAGTACGGCTGCCGCCACTCGCTGATCGACGGCATCAACCGCGCCACCGACGTCCTGATCGGCGGCAAGGTCGCCGTCGTCGCGGGCTACGGCGACGTCGGCAAGGGCTGCGCCGAGTCGCTGCGCGGCCAGGGCGCCCGCGTGATCATCACCGAGATCGACCCGATCTGCGCGCTCCAGGCCGCGATGGACGGCTACCAGGTCACCACCCTGGAGGAGGTCGTCTCGATCGCGGACATCTTCATCACCACCACGGGCAACAAGGACATCATCCTTGCCGCGCACATGGAGAAGATGAAGCACCAGGCGATCGTCGGCAACATCGGCCACTTCGACAACGAGATCGACATCGCGGGCCTGTCGAAGCTGCCCGGCATCGTGAAGACCGAGGTCAAGCCGCAGGTCCACGAGTGGCGCTTCGCCGACGGCCACACCATCATCATGCTGTCCGAGGGCCGCCTGCTGAACCTGGGCAACGCGACCGGCCACCCGTCCTTCGTGATGTCCAACTCCTTCGCCAACCAGACGATCGCCCAGATCGAGCTGTTCACGAAGACCGAGCAGTACCCGATCGGCGTCTACGTGCTGCCGAAGCACCTGGACGAGAAGGTCGCCCGCCTGCACCTCGACGCGCTGGGCGTGAAGCTGACCACCCTGACCAAGGACCAGGCCGACTACATCGGCGTCCCGGTCGAGGGCCCGTACAAGGCGGACCAGTACCGCTACTGACCGGTTGACGGAACCGACGGCCGGCGTCCTCCCCGAGGGGGCGCCGGCCGTCGGCGTCCGCCGTCAGCGGCCCCCGTCCGCGCTCCAGGAGGCCTCGTCGGCGCCGAGCACCTCGAACCGGGCGAGCAGGCCCGCCAGTCCGCCGATCCGCTGGACGGACGGAATCCCCGCCGCAGTGCCGTTGGCGCAGAGCCGGACGCCCTTCTCGACCCGGCAGACCGGTGTGCCGCCGTCCGTCCGGCCGTCCGCGAACACCCCGAAGTCGGCCGGCTGGGCCGTGACGCTCAGCCACTTCCCGTCGACGGTGTACGACACGATGGTGCTCCACGGGGGCTCGGAGTCCCTGGAAGGCCGGTGGAGTTCGACGTTGCGCAGCGTGAGGTCGGCGGGCACGGCGGTCGGCCGCACCGGGAACGGGACGTCCCGGCCGGCGAACTCGGCGCCGGCCGCGACCCGGAGCAGGTCGCTCTGGACCTTCGCCCCCGACCACAGCGAGGCGGTCAGCTCGGCCCAGCGGCCGGAGGCGGTCATCCAGCGCAGGACGACCGGGCCCCCCGACGGTTCGTCGGAGCTCAGCCAGTGGGCCTCCCGGCCGTCGACCGCGGGAGCGGTGACCTTGTGCAGCCCGGGGGCGACGGACTCGGCGGTGCCGTTCAGCAGTGAGAGCCTCAGGCTGGGGTACGCCCCTTGGACGGCGGTCCTCGTGGAGGCCGTGGCGACGGACTGGCCGTCGCTCTTCGCGTAACCGACGGCCGGCTGGGCCAGCCACGACGGCAGCCAGCCGAAGCGGGCCTCGGTGCTCAGCGGCCCGGCGGACGCCGTCGGCTTCGGCGTGGCGGTCGGGGACGGTGCGGCCAGGGTCGGGGCGGTCGGCGTGGGGAGGGCCGGTACGGAGGCCCCGTCGGTCGGGCGCAGCAGCAGCACGCCGGCCAGGACGGCGGCGGTCGACCCCGCCACCACGCCGATCAGGGCCTGCCGGCGGCGGCGCAGCCGGACCCGTCCGCGGGCGATCACCGCCGTGGCGTCGAGGGCGGCGGGCGGTGCGGGGCTCTCGGCGAGGGCGTTCAGCCGGGCGGTCAGATCACGCTGTTCGTGCGACCTCATGACGTCCTCTCGGCGTTGTCGGGACGCGGGGAGAGCGTCGTGCGGAGGGTGGTGAGAGCACGGGAGGTCTGGCTCTTCACATTGCCCGAGGAGCAGCTCATCGCATCAGCGGTCTGATCGACCGTGAGATCGCAGTAGTACCGGAGCACCACGGTGGCCCGCTGCCTGGGCGGCAACGCGGCCAGCGCCTTGTGCAGGTCGAGCCGGACGTCGAGGTCGGCGGCCACCGAGGCGATGTCCGCCGTCGTCGCGGTCCGGGTCGTCCGACGCCACCAGGGCGAGCGCTGCTCCGCGAGGAAGGTGTTGACCAGCACCCTGCGGGCGTAGCCGTCCAGGTTCTCGACCCGGCCGGCCCGCGACCAGTTCACGTACAGCTTGGTCGCGCACTCCTGGACCAGGTCGTCGGCCCGGTGCCAGTCCCCGCACAGCAGATAGGCGACCTTGCGCAGCCAGCCGCTCCTGGAGGCCACGTACTCCGTGAACTCCGCGTCGCGCGCGTGCTTCGCCATCCGCACCCCCTCTCGTCGTGGTGGCGGCCTCCTGCCGCGCCGTCCGCCCCTCTAATGCGGGCACCGCCCGGAACGTTGCACGCGATGTGCGCACGTAGGCTTTCCGGCATGCCCAACGGCCGTTACTCCCTCTCCGACCCGCACGACCACGTCCAGCTCGGCGAGGAGCGCTTCAGCTGCGCCCCCGGGGCGGCCGGGTGGCGGTACGTCTCCAAGACCTACGCGCCGGACGGCCGGGTGCTCGGCAGCACCGATCTCACGCTGGACTCGCGCGCCCGGCCGCTGCGGATGGAACTGCGGGCCGGCGGCTGGCAGGTGCGTGGCGGGGCGGTGGACGGGGTGGCCTGGGTCCGTACCGACCCGGCCGACCCCGGTGGTGAGAACGCGGCGGAGGGGCACGACCGGGCGCACGCCTTCACCGGCCGCTCGCCGGGCTTCCTGGTCGCGACCGCCCGGCTGCTGCGGCTGCGCGAGGGGGCGAGCGCGCGGGTGCGGCTGGTGGCGTTCACCGAGCCGGTGCTGGCGCCGCGCACCCTCGACCAGGGGTGGCTGCTGGAGGGCGTCGACACCCACCCGACGGACTCGGGGCCGCTGCTGGTCGAGCGGTACCAGGTGGCCGACCTGGAGACGGGGGAGCAGCAGGTCGTCCACCTGGCGGGGGACGTGGTGCTGGCGGCCGGGGGCATCGAGCTGGAGGAGCTGGAGTCGCCGCCGAACGCCTGGCGGGTGGGGGCTGAGGAGGAGGAGTAGCGGGGCCGTGCCGTCCGTCGCCGGGGCCCTGGCGCGGAGTCAGGCGGGCGGGGCGAAGCCGGTGCCGGCGGCGGGCTTGTCGAAGGACGGGGCCGCCGGTGCGGCCGGTGCGCCGGGTGCGGGTGGCGTCGGCAGGCCGAGGACCCGGACGGGCCGTCCGTCGGCGGGGCCCGTCGGAGCCTGGGCGGGAGCGGGAGCGGGGAAGGTTCCGGAGGCTGGACGGGGAGCGGGCACCTGGGCGGGGCCCGGCTGGGCGGGTACCGGACCGGCCGCCCACAGCCGCTGGTGGGCCCGCGTCCACTCCCGCCGCTGGCGCTCGGTGAGCACCGCACCCAGGTACGCCGCCGGGTGCAGCCCCGGCGCGACCGGGTGGCCGATCCGCGCGGCCAGGTCATCGGCCAGGCCGGCGGACATCCTGTGCATCACCGACTCGTCCAACTGGCCGATCCGGCCGAGGAGTTGGCGGATGGACAGCCAGAGCGGCTCCGGCACCGCGGACAGGTCCATCGCGACCAGCTCGTGGCCCATCGCCTGTAGCAGGTGCGGGTGCACCGGCGGCAGCGGGGAGGCGGAGCCGCCCGCGACCGGGGTGCGCTCGCGGACGACCACCGTCCCGGCGAAGATGTCGCCGAGCCGCTTGCCCTCCGAGTGCACCGCCGAGGTGATCACGGCCGGGGCCCCGGTCAGCACGACCATCTCGAAGAAGCCGACCAGCCCGCGGACCAGCGAGTGCCGGAACCGCACGGGCCCGCCGTCGGTGCGTACCACCCGCAGGCCGAGCGCGGCCTTGCCGAGCGAACGGCCGCGGGTGAAGGTCTCGATCATCACGGGCACGGCGACCAGGAAGAACACCATCAGGCCGATCATCGTGGCGGCCAGCGCCGCGCCGTCGAGGCCGATCAGGGCGAGGCTCAGCACCAGCGTGAACACCAGCAGGGCGGCGAACTCCACCAGCAGGTCGATCACGATCGCCAGCGCCCTGCTGGGAAGCTTCGCCGTCTGGAGGCCGAGGACGACCGCCTCGCCCGTCACCAGGTCGCTCAAGACACCTGTCCGTTCACGCTCTTGGAGCCGGTACGGCTCGCCCATGGAGAATCCCGGTCCGCGCGGGCGGCGGTGCAGGGGAGGGAATCACCCCGGATCGGCCCCCGTGACCCGCTCTGCGCGGTCTGATCCGCAGCCGCCAACATACGGGGCCCGGTGGGCGCACGGGAAGTGAGATCCCGACGGCCGGGGCAGCGGCCGCTGCTGGCATGCTGGGCCGCACGTGTCCGCCCGTACCCGCCCGCGCACGCACGTCCGCGTCCGCCGCCGATCATGGAGCCGCCGAAATGGACCTGGACGTCTTCGTCGCCACCCACCAGGGGGAGTGGGCCCGGCTGGACGCCCTCGCCCGTCGGCGCCGGCTCACCGGGGAGGAGGCCGACGAACTGGTCACGCTCTACCAGCGCGCCACCGGCCACCTCGCCAAGGCCCAGGCCTCCGCGCCGGACCCGGCCCTGGTCAGCCGGCTGACGGGCCTGGTCTCGCGCGCCCGCAGCGCGGTGACCGGCGCCAGGACCAACGGCTGGCAGGACGTCGCCCGTTACTACACGGTGAGCTTCCCGGCCGCGCTGTACCGCGCGCGCCGCTGGTGGGTGCCGGTCGCGGTCGTCTCGATGGTCGCCACCGCGCTGCTCGCGTGGTGGGTGGCCACCCATCCGGAGGTCCGCAACAGCCTGGTCGCGCCCGAGCACCTCCAGGAGCTCACCCGCCCCGGCGGCCAGTACGAGGCGTACTACTCGGACCGGCCGGCCGGCTCCTTCGCCGCACAGGTCTGGACGAACAACGCCTGGATCGCCGTGCAGTGCCTGCTGTTCGGGATCGCGCTGGGCATCCCGGTGCTCTACGTGATGTGGACCAACGTGGTCAACCTCGGCATCGGCGTCGGACTGATGGCCTCCGCCGGGCGCCTCGACGTCTTCCTCGGCCTGCTCATCCCGCACGGCCTGCTGGAACTGACCGCGGTCTTCGTGGCGGGCGGACTCGGTCTGCGCCTCGGCTGGACCGTCATCGACCCGGGCCCGCGCACCCGCGCGGTGGCTTTGGCGGAACAGGGCCGCTCCATCATCGGAATGTCGATCGGCCTGGCGACGGTCCTGGCGGTCTCCGGCGTCCTGGAAGCCTTCGTGACCCCGTCCGGCCTGCCGACCTGGGCCCGCATCGCGATCGGCGTACTGGCCGAGGCGGCCTTCCTCCTCTACGCCCTGGTGCTGGGCCGGCGGGCCGCCGAGGGCGGAGAGTCCGGTGATCTGGACGCGGCCGACCGGGCGGACCTCCAGCCCGTCGCGGCCTGAGCCGATGTGATCAACAGGCCTCTGACCTGGTACTCTTCTTCCCTGTCCGGCCAAACCATTGACGTGGCGAGGATGGACTAGTAGGTTTCAACGGTTGGGACTGGCTGGACAACAGTCGGGCCCGGGCGTTAGTGTCTACGACACCGCCGAATCGAGGCGAGCGCATTTCACGGAATGCGCGTCCTCTGACGAAGCAAATCCCGCGGACTGAACACTCCGAAAGCTTTGATAGGCTTCGGAACGAAGTTTGCAGGAATCCCGTCGGCGGGAATCGGATGAATGAAACTCCGGAAAACGGAGCGGAAAACATCTGGTAAGCTGGAAACACGAAAGAACGAAGCCCGGAGGGCCTGCTGGAAGGCAGTCCGAAGGAAGCGTCCGTTCCTT
>NZ_JBIVUM010000034.1:0-3235 GCF_044757205.1 Kitasatospora sp. NPDC091335
CCGCTCCGCTTCGCTCCGGCGGCCCGGTGGGCTGAGGCGTGATCACATCGCTGAGCAGGGAAATCGGCTGATCTCACGACGGGCTGACTAGGGGGAGGGTGGCGCTCGGGGGCGCGTGCGGGTCGGCTTCACTCCTGAAAAATTGGTCTAGTCCACGGTCTAGACCTCCATTTCGGCCTCGCGGCGGGTCGGGGTGCGCTACCCTCAAAGGGTGAGCAACGGTCTCCAGTGTATCAGTCTTCTAGCGTCAGATGATCCCGCCGGGAGTGGGGTCCGGGCCCGTGCTTTTCGGGCGTTCACCGAAATTCGCGGCCAGGGACTGATATCTTGCCGGATAGTCGCTTCTATCACGCGCTATTTCCGGTCGCCTCGATTCTCGGGCCGGTCCGTCGAATGTATCAGTAGGGCACTGTCAGCATTTCCCGTGTGGTCCCTGGTGTGGGTCCGGGAATGGGTGAGGGGAGACACGTCTTCGTGAACGTCGTAAAGCCTGGCTTGAAGGCCGCTCAGTCCGCTGCCGGCATCTCGCTGCGCGGGCACCAGGAGGAGGCCCTGGAGGCCATCGTGCGGGGCCTGACGCCCCGTCCGGGGCATCCGGCTCCGAACGGGCTGCGGGTGACGGTGCAGATGGCCACCGGCTCCGGCAAGAGCTACGTCGGTGCTGCGGCCGGCCAGAAGCTCGTCCCGCGCGGGACGGTGCTGGTGGTCGTGCCCACGCTGGACCTGCTGGTGCAGATGGTCGGTGCCTGGCGGGCGGCCGGGCGGTCCGGGGACATGCACGCCATCTGTTCGCTGGTCGACTCGGAGCTGCCGTTCGGGGTGATGGCGAGCACCAGCCCGCTGATGATCGGGATGTGGCTGGCGACCGCCGCGAAGCACCGCCGGCCGACCACCCTGTTCGCCACCTACACGTCGGTGGGCGCGGTCGCCGACGCCTACGAGTACTGGGCCGAGCGTCAGGGCGAGCTGCTGCCCCCACTGGGCCTGATGGTCTGTGACGAGGCGCACCGCTCATCCGGCAGTGTCGAGAAGACCTGGACCGTGGTCCACGACCAGGCCGCCATCCCCGCGGACCGACGGCTGTACATGACGGCGACGCCGCGGATCTGGGCGCCACCGAAACGCCCCGCCAAGGGGCGCGAGGGCGCCTACCAGCCGCTGCCGGAGGAGCTGGCGGTGTCCATGGACGACCAGCGGATCTACGGGCCGCACGTGTACTCCCTGGGCCTGGCGGAGGCCATCGACAGGAAGTTGTTGGCCCCGTTCGAGATCGTGGTCCTGGAGCTGCGCGACCCGTTCGGCGACCGGGCTGCGGCGGAGGCGCAGGGAGTGCCGTGGGGGCCGGGCGTCGGCGAGGCCCTGGACGGGAGCGAGGACGAGGTGCCGGCCGCGCGGATCGCCGCGATCCAGGCCGGGCTGGTCAAGACCGTGGTGGAGCGGGATCTCCGGCGGTGCATCACGTTCCACAGTCGCACGATCGAGGTGCGGTATTTCTCGGAGACGCTGAATCAGACGGTCGAGAAGCTGCATTTCGAGAATCCTCAGAAATACCCGCCCGAGGTCTGGGCGCAGTGGCTTTCCGGTGAGCACGATATCGACTACCGGAAGGAGCTCATCGGGGACTTCGGGAAGGGCGAGGAGGACGACGGACTCAGGTACCGGATTTTCAGTAACTGCAAGGTCCTGGGCGAGGGTGTCGACATGCCGAATGCAGATTCTGTTCTTCTGCAGGGCAGGGGCAGCATGGTGGATATCGTCCAGGCCATCGGCCGGGCCCTGCGCATGCAGCCCGGGGAGGGAAAGACTGCCAGCCTGATCGTGCCGGTTTTCCTCAAGCCCGGAGAGGAGCCCGGGGACATTCTGGAGTCCGATTCCTACGGCCCCCTGGTCAAGATCCTGACCGCGCTGCGCAGCCACGACGCGAAGGTGGTCGAGGCCCTCGCGGTGCCGCAGAAGTCCGGCAAGCGGACCAAGGGGCGCAGCGCTGAGGCTGCTTCCGGTCCTGGTGAGAGCATGGTTGGTGCGGGTGGCGGGTCGGGTGCGTTCACGCTGCCGGTGCGGTTCCAGTCGCCGGTGAACGAGAACGTGCTCGCGCTGTTCATCGCCTCCAGGGTCCTGGTCGGTGAGACGCAGTTGTGGCGGGAGGGGATCGGTCACGCGCGGAAATGGTTCGAGGAGACCGGCGGGCTTGACGTTCCCTATTCTGCGCTTGTCGGGGAGAACGGGAATTACCCGCTCGGAAAGTGGCTGTCGGACCGGCGCGGCGAGAATGCGAATGGTGAGCTGGCGTCATACCGGGTGGAGATGCTGGACGCGCTCGGCATGATCTGGTCCGTGAGCGACGCCCGGTTCGAGGCCGGGTTGGACTGGGCCAGGGTCTGGGCGAAGGGTCACGGCGGGAGCCTGGCGGCGCCGGCGCGGGCGTCGGTCGGCGGCTACGCGATCGGGACGTGGCTTTCGGAGCTGCGGGCCGCGGCGCAGGTGCCGGCAGGCGAGCCGGGGGCGCTGGTGCCGGAGCGGCGGCGGGCGCTGGAGGAGATCGACCCGTGGTGGTGCCCGGCCTGGCCGGTCACCTGGCAGCGCGCCTACGCGACCGCCCGGCTGTGGTGGCTGGACACCGACGGCTTGGTCGACTGGGCACGGCTGCCCCTGGACACGGTGTTCGAGGGCGAGCAGCTCGGCCGCTGGGTGCAGGCGCAGCGAGCCGGCTGGCCGGACCTGGAGGAGGACCAGCGGGACCTGCTGTCAGCGATCGGCATCGAGGAGGACCAGGAGCTGGTGGCCGCGAAGGCCGCCGCCGAGGCGAAGCCGAAGGTGTCCCGCGGCGACAGGTTCGCCCAGGGCCTGGCCGCGCTCGCCCAGTTCGTCGAGCGGGAGCGGCACCCCCGGGTGCCTCGCCCGCACAAGGAGCCGGTGGAGGCCGTGGAGGCCGGCCCCGGCGGCGAGGAGCAGGTGGTGGTGTCGCACTTCGCCCTGGGCACCTGGCTCAACAACCAGAAGGCCCGCCGGGCGAAGCTGACCGCGGGCCAGCTCGCGCAGCTGGCGGAGCACGGCGTGGAGTGGGCGTAGCGGGCCGTCCCGGCCGGGCTGGTGTCGTTGGCCGGCGGCAGGCTGCCGGGGCCGAGGCACCGGAAGGCCGGCCCCCGCCCGGGGCGGCCGTGCGGGGGCCCGGGGGCCGGTTTTTGGGCCCCCGTTCGGGGGCCGGGGGGGGGGGGGCCCCACCCCCGTTGACGGC
>NZ_JBIVUM010000034.1:3245-33017 GCF_044757205.1 Kitasatospora sp. NPDC091335
CGGGGGTGGTGGGGGCGGCGGGGCCGGCCCGGGCGGGGGGGGTGGCGGGGGCGGGGGGCGGGGGGCGGGGCCGGCGCCCCGGGCCGGCGGCCCCGGGCCGGGGCCGGCCTTCCGGTGCCTCGGTCCCGGTTTTCTCGGCCCGTTTCCGGGTCAGGGCTGGCTGGGGCCCGATCCGCTGTGCAGGACCGGGTGGAGTTAGCAGCCCGGGTCGTGTCCGGCGTGGTGATGTCCCGCCCCGGGTCCATGCGTTCACGAGCGGTCGTGATGTAGGGCGGATGGTGGTTCTACAGCTCGACGTCCATCCAGGCGACGTCGTTGAGCTCGACGTCGAGGCCGCGGGCGCGGTGGCCGTTGTCCTTGAAGTAGTGCTCGCGTAGGCCTTCGGCGAGGATCCGCTCCTGCTCGGCCTGGCTGGCTCCGGCGTCCCGGGCTGCGTACAGCTTCTGGGCCACGGCGCCGGGCATCTTGTGGGTGATGGTGCGAAGGCGGGGGTCGTCGGTGGAGCCGGCCGCCGAGCTGTAGCCGAAGGTCGCCTGGATGTGGAGCATGAAGCCGCGCTGCTCGGCGTCGCGGCGCACCCGCTGCTTCACCCGCGGCTGCCAGGCGGCACGCACCGCCTTCTCGACCTTCGCGATGTTCGCTGGCGCCATCGGGATGTCGCCCGCCGCCTCCCCTTCGGCGACGGCCTTGAGGGCGTGCACCCAGCGCTGCGCGGTACGCACCGAGACCCCGGCCGCCCGGGCGAGCTCGGCGGTGTCCTCCTTGGCGACCTTCTCCCACAGGAAGCGCACCCGGGTATTCAGGTGCACCGGGATGGGGCGGGTGCGCTCGGCGCGCTCCAGGCCCTCGTCGATCTCCCCCACGGGGCATCAGGTCCTTCCTGCCGTCTCGGCCGGGACGGCGTCGCGTGGTGGTGGGGTGGGTGGCCCGCCTGGCGAGTGCCGGCGGGCCGCAGGGGCTATTCGTCGGCGGAGACGATGCCGCCGGTCTTGATGTGCCGGGCGGGGTTGGCGTCGTCGGCGAGCAGTTCGGCGATCTCGGTCATGGGCCTGCTGCCCTCGAACTTGACCATCCCGGGGCTGACGCCGAGGCGCAGCGCGGTGGTGAGGGTGCCGTCGGGTCGGATGAGGATGTCGAGTGCGCCGGGGCCGGGGGCGGCGAAGACGGCGCAGTCGGAGAGGACGGCGAAGGTGTGCAGGCCGGTGTCGGCGGCCATCTTGCGGAGTTTGCGGTGGAGGTTGACGGTGGCGGTGTCGATGACCAGGGCGCGCATGAGCGGGTCCCAGGTCGGGCGGTCCAGGGCCGGCCAGCGTTCGCCGGGTTTGTAGCCGTGGCCGCGGGGGCGTTCGCGCATCTTGCCGATGGTGCCCTTGGCGGTCTGCTTGATCGCGGTGAGGACCGCGAGCTCGGCCGGGTCGCCCTGCTTGAGGTTGGCCATGGCGTCGAGGAACGCGGTCGGGTCGGTGTCGGCGAGGTCGGTTGGGACGCCGAGGGCGGCCATCGTGTCCAGGTAGGCCTGGCGCAGCCGCTTGTGCCATGGGTCAAGGTAGGGGCCGCTCTCGTGCCGCAGCCAGCCCTCGGTGGGCCGCACGGCGGCGCCGAGCTCGACCGCGTAGGCGATCTTCGCCGTGGAGTACCAGGCGGGGCCGGTCGGGCGGGAGCCGTCCGCGGTGAACGGGCTCGGCAGCAACGGGTCGGTGGCGACATGGGAGAGGTCGACCAGCCAGGAGCCGGGGATCGTCTTGTCGAAGACGGGGTTCAGCTCGTGCACCGGGCCGGACAGCGGCAGCGTCAAGCGGCCCGCGGCCGCGAGGAAGGCCATGTTCACGTCCAGGCCAACCGCCCAGCCGGCGACCTTCTCGGCGTCGGTGAGGGGCCGGTGCCAGTCCCACGCCTCGGTCACCAGCTCCTGCCCGGGGCCGCGGTCCTGGGCGAGCGGGTGCACGTCCGGGACCTCTGGCGGCGCCGGGTCGAAGGCGTCCTTCGGGCGGGAGCCCTCCACCGGCCCGGACGTCCAGCCGGCCTCGGTGCGCACCGCCTTCGTGGGCGGGCGCAGCGCGGTGACGAGTTCGAGGCCGGAGACAGCGGTGGAGCCGCGGGGGGTGAGGACGCGTTTGGCGTAGGTGCCGAGCAGCCGGGCCAGGCCGGGGGCAGCGAGGCCGTCCGGGATCTGCCAGCCCCCGGACGCGAGGGCGCCCCAGCCGGGGATACAGAGCTGGACGCACTGGCGCTTGCCGTCCTCGGGGGTGCGGTAGATGCGGGCCCACGGCCCGAGGCCGCGCTGGGTGAGCAGCCAGCCCGCCTTCTCCAGCGCCTTCACTGTCTTGTGGTTCTTCGGGAGCCGGCCGAGACGGGGGACGAACTCCTTCTTCTCGTCCCGCCCGAGCGGCGGCAGTCCCAGCTCGGCGAGCGCGGCGTCGGTGAGGACGACCAGGGCGTCGCCGTCCTTGCCGTGCCGGTGCAGCCGCGGAGAGCCCAGCTTCGCCTCCAGCGCCCACTCGACGACGTCGGCCAGGGAACGCCTGGCCGGCGGGGCCGGCGACACCGAGCCGTCAGCGAGGTAGGCCACCAGGGCCTTGCCCGAGGGGGCGACGTCCAGCACCGCGAGCGGCCCGGCCGGGAAACGCGCGGCCGCGGCGGCCTCCCAGTCCGCCGGGTCGTCGGTCTTGGCTGCCGTCTTCTTCGCCGTCGCCTTCCGCGGCCGCGCCGGCGCACTGGCACCAACGGGGCGGGACAACGTGCCGCGCCGAGCCGTGCCCGTGCCCGGGGCGGGGGCGGCGGGGGCGGGGGCGGCCGGGCGGGGCGCAGCGACCGAAGCGACCGGGGCGGGCGACTCCGCAGGCGCCGCCGGGGCGGGCGTGTTCTCAGCGGTGAGGGCCTGGACGAGCGTGGCCACCGCGTCCGGAGCGGACCGGACGAGCTCGGCGACGCCGGTGTCGGGGGTGCACCAGCCGCCCATGTGCATCGGTCGGCCTTGGGAGCGGTACGGCGTCGGACGTCCGCACCGTACGCACGGCGCGGGGGCGGCGGCGACCAGCTCACCAGTGGCCGTGCGGTCGAGTTCCACCACGGCGTGGTCCCCGCCGCCGAGCACCGGCGGGGCAGGCAGGGCGGCGGGAGTCGGAGTCGGCGTCGCAACGGCGGCCGGCGGTGCGGGCGCGGCCGAAGCCGGGGCCGGTTCGGCCGGGGCCTGGACGGTGGTGGGGACGAGGCCGGCGGTCTGCGCCCGGCGCAGCCACTCGGTGGGCTCGACCGTGCCGTGCTGGAGCGCCAGCGTCGCGAGGAACCGGATGTAGACCTCGCGCTTGGGCGGGCGCGGCTCGGTCGTCCCGGCCTCCCAGCGCACGATCGTCTCCCGGCGTGTCTTCAATGCGGCGGCCAGTTCCTCCTGGGTGTAGTCGCCGGCCTTGCGCAGCCGCTCCCGCTCCGCGGGCACCGGCAGGTCGTCCACCGGGCGCGGCCGGGCCAGCAGCGCGTCGATCGACGCGAACAGGTCCTCACTCATCGACACCTCACCTCCACATCACACACCCTAGCGTGAAAGTCACTTTTGGATCGCACATTTCAGCGCACATCACTGAATTGAGGCCTGCGCGAAGGCATCCGTTGACTGTCCCGTCTCAAATGATCTTGACCGTTTGTCAAATGATCTTGACGGACGATAGGTTTCTGTCATTCGATCTTGATCGGTGGCGGGGGCCCAGATGGCAGTTGCCTCGTTGGTGTACGACGACCCGGCGCTGTCCGCGTTCGAGCTGGACTTCGTCGAGGGCGGCGAGCGCCTGCGGCTGGCGCTCGGGCAGGTCTGGAACCGGCGGTTCGAGTCGGTCGATCCGGTGCGTGAGTTCCGGTGGGCCAAGGGCGGGCAGGGGTTCGCGGGCTCGTATTTCTCCGCCACCGTGGGCGACCACGTGGGTTACGAATCGTGGCTGGAGCGGGACCGGCTGATCCTGCTGGACCGCGAGCCTGCGGTCGTGGGGATCGCCTCGCAGCCGTTCTGGCTGCGCTGGCACGACGGGCAGCGGCAGCGCCGACACGCTCCGGACTACTTCGTGCGGCTGGCCGACGGCCGGGGCCGGGTGGTGGACGTAAGGGCCGACGACCGGATCGAACGGACGGACGCGGAGGCGTTCGCCGCAACGGAACGGGCCTGCCGAGCGGTGGGCTGGGAGTTTGTCCGGGTCGGCGAGCCGGAGCCGGTGTTGATGGAGAACGTGCGCTGGCTGTCGCGTTACCGCCGGCGCCGGTGCGCCGATCCGGAGATCGCCGCGCGGCTGCTCGACGTGTTCGCCGTCGGGACGCCGCTTCGGGCCGGGGCAGCGCGGGCGGGCGATCCGCTGGTGGTGCTGCCCGTGCTGTTCCACCTGCTGTGGCAGGGCGACTTGGCCGCGGACCTGGAGAGCGCGCCGCTGTCGTCGACCACGTCGGTCGGCGCCGGGAGGCGGGCGTGATGAGCGGGATGCAGCGACCGTCCCGGATCGTGGTCGGCTCGTGGGTGCGCTTCGCCGGGCAGGTCCGGGCGATCGTGGGCGTCACTGCGAAGTCGGCGACGCTGTCGGACGCCGACGGCGGCCAGGTCGAGGTGCCGATCGGCGAGCTGACGGTCGACCCCGACCTCGCCGTGGTCGACCTGCCGGTCCGCACGCCGCTGCCAGCGCAGTCCCGGCTGGAGACGTTCCCGCCGCAGGCGGTCGAGAAGGCTCTGTGGTGGGAAGACCACATCCTCGAAGTCCTGCACGGCTACCGCCCGGACGCCGTCCCGGACACTGCGCCGCGCCCGGGCTACGGGCTGGGGACATCGTTGACGGCCCGGCAGCGGGCGAAGGCCGCCGAGCTGACAGCGGCCGGCCACGAGGTGTCGGCCAGCGCGATCGCCAACCTGCGGCGCCGTTACCAGGCCGACGGCGTGCTCGGCCTGGTCGACCGCCGCGCCGCCCCCAGGACCCCGGAGTTCACCGCGGTCGATGCGCGAGTGGTCGCGGCGATGCGCGCGGCGATCAGCGAGGGCGTCGACGCCTCCACCCGCACCGGGTCGTACCTGATCTGGCGGACCGGGGAGATCCTGCGGCAAACGCCCGAGGCCCAGGGCGTCGAGCTGCCCTCGCGAAGCACGCTCTACCGGCTGCTGGCGAAGCTGACCCGCGGCACCCACACCTTCGGTGCCGCGAGCACCCGCCGCTCCCGGGCCCACGGGGCGAAGACCCCGTTCGGCGAGCTGCCGGCGTTCGCGCCGGGCGAGGTGATGCAGATCGACTCGACGCCGATGGACGTGATGGTGCTGCTGGACGACGGTGTCCCGGGCCGGATCGAGCTGACGGCGATGATCGGCGTGGCGACGCGCACGCTCACCGCGGCGGTGCTGCGGCCGACCACGAAGGCGGTCGACGCGAGCGTGCTGCTGGCCCGCACCGTCACACCGGAGCCGCAGCGGCCGGGCTGGGCGGAGGCCCTGCGGATGTCGCGCTCGGTGCTGCCGCACCGCCGGCTGCTGAGCCTGGACGAGCGCCTGGAGCACGCCGCCGCCCGGCCGGTGATCGTCCCGGAGATGATCGTCTGCGACCACGGGAAGGCGTTCATCTCCCGCAACTTCAAGTCCTCGTGCCGGTTCCTGGAGATCGACTTCCAGCCCGCGCACAAGGGCTCCGGCTTCGAGAAGGGCCACATCGAGAAGATGCTGGCCTCGATCGCGTCGCTGTTCGTGCAGTTCCTGCCCGGCCATCTGGGCCGCAGCACCGACCACCGCGGCCGCCACCCCGAGCGCGACCGGCTCTGGTCGCTGCTGGAGCTCCAGGAGCTGCTGGACGAGTGGATCGTCGCGCACTGGCAGAACCGGCCGCACGACAGCCTGCGCGACCCCGCGCACCCGAGCCGCACGTTCACCCCGAACGAGAAGTACGCGACCCTCGTCGAGGCCTGCGGCCACGTCCCCGTCGCGCTCGCCGGCGACGACTACATCGAGCTGCTGCCCACCGAGTGGCGCGCGGTCAACGACTACGGCATCAAGTTCAAGCACCGCGTCTACGACACCCCCGGCCTCGACGCGCTCCGCCGCCAGGGCTCCGGCATCACCGCCAAGCGCGGCCTGTGGGAGATCCACCGCGACCCCTACGACGTCTCCCGGATCTGGGTACGCGACCACCGCGCCGAAGACCGACCCTGGATCGAAGCGACCTGGAAGCATCTGCACCGGGCCCCGGTCCCCTTCGGCGAACTCGCCTGGGACCATGTCCGCCACCAGCGCCCCGGCGCCACCGAGCCCGAGATCGCCGACGCGGTCGCCGCCCTGCTCACCCGCGCCCACGCGGGACCCGACCGGCCCGCCGCGGGCAAGTCGGGCCGGCGCGACCGGCGGGTCGCCGCCCGCACCCGCGCGACCGCCACCGCGGCCGCCGTCCCGCCGAAGGACTCCCCCACGCCGCCCGCACCGGCTCCGGAGCCCGAGCCCGAGCCCGCAGACGGCGGCCGGCCGCTGGCCAAGGTCATCCCGCTCGGCCTGTTCGACCCCCTGGAAGACCCCTGGAGACGCACGTGACCGCCCGCCCCACCATCACCGACCCCGCCGACCGGGACGGTGACGAGGCGGCCGGGCGGCACCTGACCACGCTGGAGGGCTGGCGGCAGTTCACCGCCGATCCGCCCCCGCCGCCGAGGCTGCTGTCCCGGCGGCGGTACGACGCGCTCGGCGACCTGGAGCGGACGCTCTACGACGAGGCCCGCCTCGACCACCACGCCCGCCTGCGGGTCGTCGCCACCTCCACGGTCCGGCACGCGGTCACCTGCGGGCGGCGTCTGGTCCTGCTGAACCGGCACGCCGTCAGCGCCCGGCGCGGGCTGATCCTCTCCGGTCCGGCCGGCACCGGCAAGACCATCGCCATCACCCAGCTCGGCCGCGCCCACGAACTCCTCGACCGCGCCCGCCACCCCGGCCGCGGCGAGCGTATCCCGGTCGTCTACATCACCGTCCCGCCCGCCGCGACGCCGCGGATGCTCGCCGCCGAGTTTGCCCGCTTCCTCGGCCTGCCGGTCACGCGGAGCGCGAACATCACCGACATCACCGAGGCCGTCGTCGGCGTCTGCACCGACACCCGCACCGGCCTGGTCCTGGTCGACGAGTTGCACAACATCTCCCTGACGAGCCGCTCCGGTGCCGAGGTCGCCGACACCCTCAAGTACTTCTCCGAGCGCATCCCCGCCACGTTCGTCTACGCCGGCATCGACATCGAGCGCAGCAACCTGCTGTCCGGGACCCGCGGCGCACAGATCGCCGGCCGCTTCACCCTGCTGCCCACCAGCCCCTTCCCCTACGGCGAGGAATGGACCGCCCTGGTCGCCACCTTCGAGCAGCACCTCCTGCTCCACGACCACCGGCCGGGCACCCTCGCCGTCCTCGACCGCCACCTCCACCACCGCACCGGCGGCATGATCGGCGCCCTGTCCCACCAGATCCGCGGCGCCGCCATCGACGCGATCCTCACCGGCACCGAGGAGATCACCAAGAGTGGCCTGGACGCCATCCCGCTCGACCACGCCGCCCAGACCAGTGCCAGCACCCCGCCCTCCGGCCGCCGCCGATGACCGACCCGAGCACCCGGCCGCCGCTGCGGCCCCTGCCGGTCCGTGTCCCTCCGCGGCTCGGCGAGGGCACCGACAGCTACCTCCGCCGCCTCGCGCGGGCCAACCACCTCAAACCCAGCTATCTGAACGCCCTGACCAGTCCGAGGTCCAACATCGGCAAGCCCGACATCACCCTCCTCGCCCAGCTCGCCGGACGCCGCCCGGCCGACCTGCGACGTGCCCTCTCCGATGCCCCCGGCAGGCCGCAGCCCGAACAGCACAAGCCCGCGGACCTGCGCGAGGCCGGGCAGAGTGAGCTCATCCGCGGGATCGACCTGCTTCTCGCGCTGGCACCGCCGCGCAACGGCGTCCCCTGGCGGCTGGCCGCCCGGCGCCACGGACTACGTCGCAAGGACCTGCGCCGGGCCCTTCAGCAGCAACCCGTCCGTCGGCTGGCCCGGGCCGTGCCCGCCGACGACACCCAGCGCCGCCGCATCCGCGCTCTGGCCGGGGCCGGCCGCTCGACGGCGCAGATCTGGGCCCGGATGATGGACGACCACGACACACCGCTCACCTACTCCGCCATCAACGCCTTCCTCCAGCGTGTCCGCCGCATGTGATTGGGTGCGCTCAGATTTCCGCGGCCACTGCCTTCGAGAGGATCGTCCATGTCGCAGTACCCGTCGCTGACCCGTGCCCTGGCGGAGGCGCTCGTGGATCTCACCAGGTTCGTCGAGAGCGCGGACGACGACCTCATGGATCAGGACGATGCGGTGAAGGCGCTGGAGGGCGTCGCCGCAGTGGTGGATCGCCTGTCCAGCGCCCAGCGCGCGGAGTTCCAGCAGGTGATCGACGCAATGACCGAAGCCGAGACCGATCCCGGCCGCCGTGAATTCCTGGCAGCGTTCCCGGACGGGTTCGGACTCGTGAAGTAGTGGCCAATCACTCCAGGCTGGGCACGGGACCCGCGCTGCCCACGGGGTGTCACCGCCCGGCGCGCAGCCCGCTGAGTCCGGCTCCGACCCTGGTCAGCATCTGGCCGAGGAGGTGGAGGGCCCGTGCCCGTGTCGGCGCTCCTCGCGCCGTTCCCGTCCAGTAGGTGTCGGTGAGGTTCTCGGTCATCGTGAGGATCCGGTCCTCGTCCTGAGTAGCAAGCACGAGGACGAGGCGCACGTAGTCACCGATGTCGCTGCCCTGCGGGTGCTGGTGGATGAAGGTCTGCAGGCGTGGGAGCAGGGCGGGCAGGGTGCGTTCGGTGGGGAAGACAACGGCGAGGCCCGCGAGGGCCAGCCGAACCGCCGGGCATTCGGCCGGCCAACGGGTCAGCAGATCCGGCGTGCGGGCCTGAACCGCGCCGCGGGCCCGGGCCTCGCTGTCGGGATCGGCATGTCGCGGGGTGGCCGGCCAGGCCTCGGCGAGATGGCGCTCGGCGACGGTGGCGGCCCTGAACAGCAGGCCGACGGCCTGGAACCGGTGTCGGGCAGGGACCCGGTCGTCGACAGCCAGGGTCGCGAGCAGGACGAGGCCGTCGGCAGTAGTCGGCTGACAGGCGTCCTGGTGGAGGATCTCGTTGTAGAAGTCCCCGAGGAAGCTTCGGTCGTCCCAGGAGGAGTCGGTCCCGGCGTCGAACAGCATCGCGGCCTGGGGCGGCCTGCGGCCCGGCAGGCGGTCGGCGATGACGTCCCGGAAGAGCTGGCGGATCGGCGGACCGAAAGCACCCGCGCCGCACCGGACCTGCTCGGCTTCGGCATGCATATCCATGACCAGCGCAGCCTACTGGAGCATCCCGGGCCAGCAGCCTGCCGCCCTGGCCGACGAGCAGGGCGTCAGCCCCCACCTGCTCCGGTGAAGCCGAACCTCGTGATCACAGCTAACCGTTCTGATGTGATCAAGATCGTTTGGGAAACGGTCAAGATCATTTGACACAGGACAACCGGGGTGGATGACGGATGTGCTGGTGGCGGAGGAAGGAATCGAACACCTCCCAATTCGCCAGGGCCACAACCGCCGCCCTGGGTGTGGAAGTGCGAGTACGCCGGAGCGTCTTTCAGCCGGTGCGGGGGCGCCAGCGTGAGGTCCAGCGCATATTGAGGGCTTCGAGAGCATCGAGCTGTTCACGTGACAGTGCGCCGGGGTCTCGGCGTCTCTCGGATATCCATCTGCCGAGTTGGAAGTCGGTGCCGTCCAAAGCACAGCGGTACCAGGAGGGCACGTCGAGGTGCTGGTGGTTGCGCCTGAAGGTTCGGGCCGCTCTCAGGCCCCGGGCGAAAGCCCACTCGGCGGCGCCGCGAGGACGGCGCAACAAGAGGGCGAGGGGATGGGTGAAGGGGAGGGCGCCGAGAAGGTTGTGCCTGGTGTCACCGAGCTTGGCGAGGTTGTCAATCTGGTCGTCGAGCCAGCGGGTGAGCGGGTCGTGGTCGCTCTGGGGGCGCAGGGTGGGGAAGGCGAGATCGCCCTTGCGAGCAGCGGCGAGAGCCTGGGCGTAGGTCCGTTTCCAGGCGGGCGGCCATGGCTCGCTCCACCATGGGTAGATCTCGCCGAGGGCCCGCTGGTAGCAGACGGGAAGGGTGCGGTCGCGTACTTCTCTGCGGCGGTCGGCGAGCCAGCGGCCGAGGTGGAGGCCGCCGTGACGTTCGTGTTCTGCCGGCGCCAGATGTCCGTTGCGGCTCATGTAGTCACGGGCGACTTGGAGTTTGCGTTCGATGCTGCGGGGAGGGTGTTCCCACAGCATGCCGAGGGTGTCGAGGGTGCTGATCCGGTCCGGGAGCAGCATGGCGTTCAGCCGTAGTGAGCGTTGCTGGCCGATCCACCAGCCGAGGTAGAAGCGGTCGGGGCCGAGGTAGCGGCTGGGAACGTTGAGGTGTCCGTGTGCGCGGCGGAAGCGCTCGGCGCTGGCGAAGCCGTAGTCCCAGAGCTGGTTGGGTGCGGGGGTGTCACTGAGGTCGAGGAATTGGAGGATCTCGTCGGCGCGTTCGGGGGCGGCTGCCAGTTCGGGTAGTGCGGATTCGCCCAGGCGGTGTGCTTCCAGGTGTTCGACGCGGTGGAAGGTGTGCTCGTCGTAGAGGCTGAGGGCGATCAGGACCTCGTAGAGGAGGCGCCAGGGTGTTCTCCTGGTGGCTTCTCCCATGTCGTCGCCCGGGGCGAGGTAGATGGGAATGACGATGGTGGAGATCTTTCCGTCGCCCGGTGTCTGGCGCAGCGCTCGGCCGACGGCCTGGACGATGTCGACGGTGCTGGTCTTGGGGTGGGCGAACAGCACGGAGTCGATGGCGGGAATGTCGACGCCTTCGCTGCAGCACCGGCAGTTAGTGAGGACCGCACGGTGCGGAGCCGCCGTGCTTGGCACGGTGTTGAGGGGGGTGGTGGCGAAGGCGGCGTAGGCCTGGTGTTGTTCGAAGGGGGTCTCGTGGGAGTTGACGGTACCGACGTGCAGCAGGGAGCGGTCGAAGCCCGGGCGGAGGGCGGCTGTGCCGGGGAGAGTGTCGGCGAAGGTCTTTGCGGCGGCGATGGAGGGATGGAAAGTGAGGGTGCGGCGCAGGTCGTAGCGCTGCTGGGCGAGGGTGAGGGCGAGTTGGGCCGCGGCAGTGCGTAGTGCTTCGGATGTCCAGGTGCTGGTGTCGCGGCGCAGGGCGTGGAGCAGGTCTTCGTTGCGGATGGTGATGACGACGATGCGGTAGTCGGCGAGCAGTCCCTGGTCGATCGATCGTGCGAGGGAGATGCTGTAGACGGTGGGCCCGTAGAGACTGTGGTCGTCCATGGAGGCGACGACACGGTCGGGCGGTACGCCGCGCTCGGTCCCCTTCTGCCGATCGAAGACGAGAGGGGTCGCGGTCATGTAGAGGCGGTGGCGGGCGGGGAGCACGTCGTTGTCGTGGACCTGTGCCCAGGCTTTGTCGAGATTGCCGGTGGTGTGGTGCGCCTCGTCGACGACGATCACGTCCCAGCCGGGCAGGTGGAGGGCGGCGTGTGCCTGGGTGACCTTGTCCAGGGACTGATAGGTGCAGAACACGTTGAGCGGGCCGTCGGATTGTGCGGACAGGGCCGCGAGTTCCTCGGACTTGTCGGTCGTGGTGAGGATGCCGGCCAGGGTCGGGTCGGCAGGCGTGTCGCGCGAGCAGACGCCGATGTAGCGGCCCGGACGTCCTTCGTGGTGCCACAGGGCCGCGGTCTGTTCGAGCAGGCGCAGGGACGGCACGACCACGAGGGCACGTCCGTTCGGGGCCACCTCATGGACCGTGTTCAGTGCGACGTGGGTCTTGCCGCTGCCGGTGGCCATGGTGATCGTGGCCCGGGATGCGCCCTCCTTGAAGACGGACACACACGAGTCGACGGCCAGGTCCTGATGTCCACGCAGAGGACTGCGCAGGCCCCCGTGCCTCGGTGCGGCCAAGGGTCCCTCCCGGGTGACTGCCGACGCTCTCACGTTCGAGCGTGGGAGAAGCAGCCGTTGGCAGGCACGGGTCTGCGGGTCGTTCACCCGAAGGAGTGACCGCCTTCTTGACCAAGGGGCTGCGCGCTGGTGGGCTGCGGTTCCGGGCGGGACAAGCGGGAGGGCATGTGACGGATGCGCCGGGGCTGAGGTTCGGTCCTCGGTGGCCGCTGCCTGGCCGGGCGCGCCTGGTCGGAGGTGAGTCGACGGGCTCGTTCGTCGCGCGGCTCGCACACGGCAACGGCCTGGGACTGGCCGAGTTCCTGGGCCGCGTCGGTCAAGGGCAGGCTTCGGCCGATCCCGAGCGGGTCGAGAGGTATCCGCAGTCCACCGAGATGTACGTGAACGAGCCCGGGCTGCGGCACCTGGCAGTCCTGTCCGGCCTGCCGGCGCAGATGCTGCGGCGGGCGCTTCCGAGTTTGGCCGAGCAGTACGTGCTGCCCGGCGGCAGGGAGGCGCTGTGGCAGTGGCCGTGGGAGGCGGAGAACGGGTACCCGGTCCGCCGGTGTGCCCTGTGCGGGTACGCGCGCCAAATCGGCGAGCCGGTGTGGCTAATGTCGCCGCAGCCCTGGCAGGTGTGTCTGCGGCACCTGCGGTGGACGGACGACTCCCGCCAGGAAGAGCCCTCCTTCGTGGACATGCGGGCGCTGCCGGAGTGCGTGCGGGCGCATCAGGTGCGGCTGCGGCTGGTGCGGCGCTTCACGGCGGCCGGGAGCCGGGCCTTCGCAGATGCCTCCCGGGTGGTGCGGCTGTGGTGGGCTGCCGCGCCGGAGGAGCCGTTGTGGGCGGAGCGGGCCTGGCGGGCGGGGCTGGGAGCCCGCACGGCCAGGGCCGTGCCGTTGGTGATCTATCCAGAGGCGGCGGCCCTGGCGTGCTCGATGCTGCGTTTCGAACGCGGTGGCCGGTTCGGCGGTCCCGACCGCAGCCGCTGGCTCAGGGAGGCCGAGGGCCTGATGGCAGGGGCGGGGCTGGACTGCGAGGTCGGCCGGGACGAGCTCCTGCGCTGGCTCGAGGGGCGCAGGTAGGCGAAGACCGGGTACGGGGCGTCCTGCGGGCCTTGAGGCCTGCAGCGGCCGGCGCCAGCGAGCGTGGCCTCGTGTCGTGCGGGAGGGCCGGGGTCGCGGCCGCAGAGCCGGGCGCGGCTGCTGTGCTGCTTGCCCGTCCGCAGCGCCAGCCGTGCGGCACGGCGCCGCGGCCCCGAACGACGGCCACCGGGCGCGGGCCCGCGTCAAGGAAGCTCATCCGTTCGGGTGATACCGGCCTTGGCGCTCCCCCGCTCGGCCGGCGGTGTCTTCAAGCTGGTGGCGTCCGGGAGGGTGGGGAAGGGGGAGTCCGGTGCGCGACGTCGTCGGGTGGCACCTTGACGAGCACGGCGAGCTGACGTCGTCGCGGGCCGGCGACCTGGCCGGCGTGGCGCTCGAGGAGCGCCTGCCGCCGACGGACCCCGTCGCCTACCACGGCCGCCAGGGCGTCATCACCGCCTGGCCGTCGTCGTCCCGCTCGACGGTGGTGTGCGGGTCGCTGCGCCGGCTGCGGGTGGCGGTGGAGCTGGACTTCACCGCCGGAATCGGGCCCTTCAGCGGTGAACCCGTCGAACTGCACTGGCTGCAGGGCCGTGTGCGGCACCGGTGGCGGCCGGACTTCATCGCCCGCACCCGCCGGGGATCGCGCTGCGCGGTGGTCGTCCCGCCCGAGCGCCGTGCCGGTCCGCAGTGGCAGGAGCGGATGGCGGCGCTGCACGAGGTCGCGAAGGCGGCAGGCTGGACGGTGCGGCTGTGGCCGGTGCCGCGCGGTGTGCGGCTGGCGAACCTCATGTGGCTCGCGGACTACCGCTTCCCCACCCCCGGCGAGCGGGACCGGGAGGACGCCGTACTGGCCGCCTTCCGGCAGCCAAGGCCGCTGGACGAGGGGGTGGCGGCGTGCGGGGTGCCGCGACTGGTGGCGCTGGATCTCGCCTACCGCCTGTTGTGGCAGCAGCGCCTGCGGTTCGACTGGACGCGGCCCCTGCTGGCGGACGCCCCGGTGTGGGCATGAGAGGGAGGGGTTCCGTGAGCGGAGAAGGATTGCCCGGGCGGTTCGAGAGCGGCCGGGTCCGGGTCGGCGACCATGTCCGGTGGCGGGGCGAGGAGTACCGGGTGGACGCCCTCGCCGGGCCGACCGTCACCCTGCAACCGGTGGCGCCCGGGGCGGGTGCGCCCGTCGACGCTCTGTACAGGGCGGTGGCCGGCGCCGCGGACTTCGCCGTCCTCGACCCCGCCGGACGGCCCGTCGAACGCACCGGACTGCCGCCCCTGGGGACGCTACTGCGGGGCGTCAGCAAGGAGGACCGCACGAACGCCCTGGACTGGCACCGGCACATCAAGGAGATCGACACCGGGATCCGGCCCGGCCGCCTGCACCCGCGGCCCGGCTACGACCCGGCCACCACTACCGTGGCGCAGCGCTGCCAGGCCAAGGCCGCCGAACTGGAGGACCTGGGCGATGTCCGCGTCAGCTGGCGGACGCTGGACGACAAGCGCCGCAAGTGGAAAGCGGCGGGCGAGAACCCGCTGGTGCTCATCGTGGACGGGCGCAAGGGCCGCCCGCCCCGGCCCGGCGGCCACACCGACCCCCGCCTGATCGAGGCCATGCACGAGGTGACCGACGCCTTGGCGAGGGAGTCCGGCGGGCGGATCAACCGGGCGCTGGACCTGGTCGAGGACCTCGTGCGGCGCCGGTACGCCAAGGAACTGCGGGATCCGGCGGAGGCGGAGCGCCTGCTGCTGCCGCAGTCCACGTTCTACAAACGGATGGCCGAGCTCGGACTGTCCGACGTCCTGCGCCAGACGACCCGCCAGCGCTCCGCCCGGGCCAGCAAACCCAAGGGCCCCCACGCCCCCTCGCACGCGCAGAAGCCCGGCCAGCTGACCCAGATCGACACCACGCCCTTGAAGATCAAGGCCCTGGGCGAGGACGGGGAGGTGGTCTCGGCCGAACTGACCTCCCTGGTCGACGTCGCCTCCCGCAGCGTGGCCGGGTTGATGATCGTCCCGGCAGTCACCGGCGACGGCCCGCCCGGCCAGCGGGTCGGCGGCCGCGCGACCCGCGCCTTCGATCTGGTCCTCACCCTCGCCCAGTGCTTCGCGCCGCTCCCCACCCAGCCCGGCTGGGATCCGCTGACCGCCGCCGCCACCTCCGCGCTGCCGTTCGGTGAACTGCGCGCCGCCGACCCGCGCTACACCGAGGCGACCGCGGCCCGGCCCGTCATCCACCCCGCCACGATCGTCCTCGACCAGGGAAGCCCGTACCTGAGCCGGCACTTCGAGGACGTGTGCGCCTTCCTCCGCATCGCCATCCGCTACGCCCGCAAGGACCAGCCCACCGACAAGCCGATCGGCGAACGGTTCTTCTCCACCCTCGCCGACGGCTTCAGCCAGCACGTGGCCGGCTGGACCGGCCGCAACCACCAGGCGCGCGGACGCGGCATCGACCGCGGCCCGCTGTGGACCATCAACGAGCTGCAGCAGATGGCCAACGAGTGGGTCGCCCTGGAGTACCAGCAGCTCCCGCACAAGGGGCTCACCCACCCCGTGCTGCCCGGGCAGCACCTGTCCCCCAACGAGATGTACGCGGCCCTGGTCTCCCGGTCCGGGTACCGGCCCCGGCCGCTGACGCCCGAGGACAGCCGCAAGCTGCTGGTGCCGGCGTGGGTGAAGGTCACCGACAAGGGCTTCGAGGTCGACAACCGCCCCTACCAGAGCCCGAGCGGCGAACTCAAGCCGCTGGAGGGCCTGGACTCCGGGCTGGAGGGCCCTGGCGCGGGCGGCCGGTGGGAGGTCCGCTACGACCCCTACCGGCCCGAGGTCGCTTGGCTGTACGACCACCGCAGCCCCGGACGGTGGATCAAGGCGGAGTTCGTCCACCGGCACCTGCTGACCGATCCGTGGACCGTCGACCACTGGGACGCGGCGACCGCCCTCGTCCTGGCGGACGGCGGCCGCAAGGACCACCACGCCGCGATCGCGCTGGCGGTGAAGGACCGGCGCCGCCGCACCCGCACCGCTCCCCCGCGCCGCAGCCGCACCAACGCCCTGCCGCCCTTCCAAGGGCCCGCGCTGGACGTCGAAGCGGTGGCCGAGGACCGGTACGCCGGAATCGGCGACCTCGACCTCGACGCGATCGTCCCCTCCCCCGTACGCGTCCTGCCCACCGCCGAACCTCTGCCGGCGCAGCGCCCCGCTCCCGCCTCCGCCGCCCTCGCCGGCCTGTTCGGCGACGACGCCGATGACGAGGACGAGGATCCGGAGCAGGAGCAGCGGGCCGCGCTCCTCGGCGGGGACGCCTCCACCCTCCTCTTCGAAGGAGAGCTGTGAAAGCATCGGCCGCGCTCAGGGACAAGCGGCGCGAACGCGCGCTGCAGCGGGCGTTCAGCGCGCCGATGCGCCCCGAATGGCTCCACACCCTCCCCGGGTGGAACCACTACTCCCACGAGCACCTCGTCGTCCCCTCCCTCGCCGACCACCCCGCGCTCAAGGAGGAGAAGGAGCGCAGGAAAGACCCCCGCCTGGGGTTCCTCGGGCACCTGATGATGGTGGAGAGCGCCGCCGCCAGCGCTGGCATGGACGACGTGCTCGAGGCGGTCCTGGTCAACAGCCGCCGCCGCGAGGGCCTGAGCGACCGGGTCATCAACGGCCTCTCGGGCACCGGCAAGAGCATGCTGCTGCGCACGATCGGACGCGCCGTGCAACTCGAGATCGAGGAGCACCCCCACTTCACCGGATCCCAGATCCCCGTCGTGCACATCCTGGCGCCCGCCGACACCGACAACAAGATCAACTGGATCTGGGAGATCGCCTGCTTCCTCGGCCTCAACCCCGAGCCCACCACCGAGGACGACCTCATGCGCTGGCGCAGCTACCCGGACCTGTCCGTGCCGGTCAACTACGTCCTGGAGACCGCGCTGACCCGGCTGCTGCTCGTCGACGACATCCAACGCGTCACCCCGGCCCAACTCGCCCCCGTCCTGCACTACTTCGACTACCTGCGCAACCGGCTCGGCATCACCACCGTCTTCTGCGGCACCGGCGCCAGCAGCGTCGTCCACGAAGCACGCGCCATCGCCGACCGCCACACCATCGTGGTGCGCCAGCGCGCCGAACGCCTCGCCCGGGCCCGGGAGCAGGACCCGGCCCACCCCGGCTACACCGCGGCCGACGAGAAGGACGAACTCGCCTACGGCCGGCTGCCCGTCACCTGGCTCGACCCGATCCCCTTCGACCGCCACGACAAGACCTCCTGGCCCACCGTCCTCGCCGGGTACGAGAAGCACCTGTGCCTGCACAACCTCGACGAGAAAGCCCTGACCAAGCACAGCCTGTACCTCCACCGGCGCACCGGCGGCTACTTCCGCGACCTGTCCCAGCTCATCAGCCAAGCCGCCACCCGCGCCGTCCTCACCGGCACCGAGAACATCACCCTCACCGAACTCGCCGCCGTCACCACCAGCCGAGACCACTGACCCTGCCCCGGCGGCCCGTCACCGGGGGAGGGCCACGATGTGGGACCGGATGCGCCGGCCGAGCAGCGCCGAGCAGCGGGTGTCGCGCACGAGCGCGGCCAGGTTCTGCCACGCGGTCAGGCGGATCTGCTCGGGCGTCGTGCGGTGGTGGCGGGCGAGGGACTGCTCCACCCGGGTCGTGTTGCCGGGGCGCGGCGTGGGGGAACTGCGGTCCCCGAAAGGGTGGTCGGTCTCGGTCAGGACCCGGTCGAGGGGGATGGAGTCCAGCAGTGGAGTTCTGCGGGCGGCGGCGGCGTTGAGGGAGAAGTAGCAGCCGAGGGCGACGGCTCGGGCCGTCAGCTCGGCGTCCCCGAGCCACCAGTGCAGGACCATGCCGGGTGCGGGGGATCGTTCCAGCTCGTCCAGGACCTGCTGGTGGGCGGCGTGGCTGTGGACGCTGGTGATGCGCGGGGTGCGGGTCAGGGCGTCGAGGATGCTGCGGAAGGTGGCCCGCTGGCGGTCCATCGGGATGCGGCTGCTGCCGTCGAGGCCGATCTCGCTGACGAGTGGGGTGCGCTCGATCAGGCCGGCGAAGCCGTCGGGGTCGAAGGCCGTGTGGCTGCGGGCGAGTGCGGGGTGGACACCCACTCCCCAGATGATCTGCGTGTCCGTGCGTTGGACGGCTGTGGCGGCCTCGGCCAGGGAGCGGGTGGCCGCGAAGACCACGGCGCCCAGTCCGGCGAGGTCGTCGGCCGGCACCCCGGTGTCGATGTGCGCGTGCAGGTCCAGCGGCGGCAGTGCGGTTGTCCTCATGGGTACAGCAACTCCAGCTCTGCGACGCCTCGTCGGCACAGCTCGTAGGCCTGGCGGGCGGGGTAGTCGGCGGGAAGGCTCAGTGTGGTGACGTCGGCGGGGCGCAGGCCCCGCGCGAGGAAGGTGCGCAGCGACGGTTCGACCGACTTGTTGCGCAGGTAGGTCTGCAGGTTCTCGTCGTGGCGGGTGTGGAGGTAGTCGGTGGTGTCCTGGAGGTTCGCGGCGAGGAAGGAGGCGCGGCGCAGCAGGCAGCCGAAGCACACTCCGCAGTGGGTGCGCACGGGGATGCGGTGGCTGCGGTGCCCGGTGTGGGCGCAGGAGTGGGTGCGGCTGAGGAATTCGGCGGCCGGGGTGGGGCCGACGAGTTCGGCGGCCTGGCGGAACATTTCGCCTTTGGTGCGGGTGGCGAAGGGGTTGTGGATGTCGGCGTGGGCGCCGGCGTCTTTCGCGATGGCGGCCAGGCTCTGCAGGAACAGGGGGTGGGTGGTGCGGGTGGACAGGGCGCCGCGCTGGTCGGCGGTGAGGGGGATGTTGAGGGATGCGAAGCCGTTCTCCGGGATCCACAGCGGCACCCCCTCGACGGCCGCGGCGGCCAGGCCCAGGGCGAGGAACAGCAGGGAGCGGGTGCGGGTGGAGTACTCGTTGGGCAGTTTCGGGCCGTCGGGCCGGCGGGCCTTGCGGGAGAATCGCAGCCCTTGGTGGTGTTGCGGGGGGCCGTCGATGAGACGGGCGATGTCACCTGCGGTGTCCTTCTGCAGGGGCGCGAGGTTGGTGGCGCCGACGTGGGACAGGAGCAGGTGCCGCTCCGGTCCGAGGCCGTGGCGTGAGACGAGGGCGCCGACGGCGGAGTCGGCGCCGCCGCTGAGCAGGACCACGCGCCGTATGCCGGGATACGGGGTGGCCCGGACCGTCTCCTGCGGGGCGGGAGCGCGGTGGAAGCCGATCGACCAGCGGTCGCCGGACAGGAATCCCAGGAGCTCCTCGAGCCGGTCGCGGACGGCGTCCCAGCGGGCCGGCTCGTGGACGGGCACGCTCAGCTCGAAGGTGCGCCGGGTCCAGTTGGAGCGGGCCGCGCGCCGGGGTGTGCTGCGGTCTGCGGCGTAGACCAGGGCGGCGAGGCGGACCAGTTCGATGTTGGGTTCGGGCACCGGCCCCAACGCTCCCAGGGACGGCCCGAGGGTGGAGACGAAAGAGACGGCCGGGCCGGGGGGCCACCAGAACGTGGTGCCGGCGGCGCCGGGTTGTGAGGTGTCGGCGTCCAGCTTCAGGGTGTAGGCGGGCATCAGGGCTCCATCCAGATGGACCGCATCGCCCCGATGCCCTCTTCGACGGCCCGGGTGATCTCGGCGGCGCTGGGTCCGGTGATCGTGAGAGAGGCCCGGTCGGCCAGGGCGCGTGCGGTCTCACGCAGTTGGCGTTCACCGTCCGCGGTGGCCCAGGCGGGACGGGATCCGTCGTTCATCTTCGCCGCGGTCTCGCTGACGACCGCCTCGAAGATGATCATTGCCAGGGTTTCCCGGACGACCTCCTCCGCACTGGGGGGCGTATCGGCGGTGCCGGCCTCCAAGACCCACTGGGCGACCTCGCTGGCGACGAAGCGGCGCTCCTTGTCCTCGATCGTGCCGTCGGCCAGCGGCCCGCAGGCAGCGTCCACGATCCGGCTGGTCCAGTCGATCGGGTCACTGGCCGCTGCCCGCAACTGGGCGTAGTCGAGGCCCAGTTCGCGCAGCGCCCCGGCGTCGCCGGTACGGTACGCGTACGCCGCGGCTGCGGCGCGCCCGGCCGTGCGGGAGGACTGGGCGATGGTGCGCTGCGCCCCTCCCCCGGCCGAGCCCCCTGTGCCGGTCCCACCTCCTCCCGCCCCCGCTCCGGGACCGTCCGCATGTCCGCCGGACGGCCTGAACAGCCCTAGGGAGGGCAGGAGTTGGCCCGGGTCGAGCTGCTGCGGGGGTGCGTCGGGACCGGCGGCGGCCAGGGCGTCGAGCCACTGCGTGACGTTGCTCTGGAGTTCCTTGCTGGCCGGTGTGCCATTGCCCGTGTAGGAGCCCTTGGTTCCCATCAGCGACGGGTTCCGGTGTTCAGGGCGATCTCCAGCGTCGCTCTGATCCGGGCCGGGGCGGCGGGGGCGTGGCTCCTCCATTGCTCCAGTACGCGGCGGAACTCAGGCCTGTCGGCGGGTAGGGCGAGGATGGTGGCCGGTTCGAGCTCAGCGGTGGGGATGGATTGCAGCAGCCGGACGCCCTGGTCGGTGACGGCCGGATAGGCAGTGGCGATGCGCACCAGGCCGCGCACGGCCGCGTTCTGTTCGGCCGGGCGGTCCCGGGCCGCCCGGCCGAGGTATTCCACCAGTCTCAGGGCGTCGTCCTCGCCGAGCGCGGTGATGTCGGCGTCGGTCACCCGGTGCTGGTCGAAGCGGACCGTCGACAGCAGGCCGGCCGCGATGTCCCGCAGCCGGCCGGGCAGCCCGGCGTCGAGAAGCTGCTTGCCGGAGAACGCCGCCGCCAGATAGAGGTAGGGGGCCAGATCGACGCCGTCCAGCCCCGGGGGGGAGCTTCGCCCACCGGAGCAGGTCGTCCTCGAAGGCGAGCGGCTCCCCCTCGGCAGGCTCCGGAGCGGGGTCCGGTCCGCCCTCCGTGGAGGGTGCTTCCTCGGACACCGGGGCCTGCGTCGTGGGTCGGCCGGCGGCAGCTTCGAGCTTGGTCATGCGTGCGCGTAGTTCGCCTCGCGCCAGCCACTCCAGGATGGTGGCGAAGGAGTGGTCCAGGAGCTTCTCCAGCACCATGAGCTTGGCCACGATGTCCGCCTCGAGCGCGATGCCGCGGTGAGCGGCGACGGACTGACGTACCCGCAGGTCGTTGAGGAAGCGTTTGATGCGGCGGGGACTTCCCTGCAGCTTCTCGTGGAGGATGGGTGTCATCCGTGAGGCGAAGGCCAGCTCCGTGGAGATGTCACCACCGACCACCGCGTCGGCGAGGTCGTCCAACACACCCGTCGTCCGCCGCAGTTGCACGCACTGCGCGATGTAGGAAGCGAGTTCGTCGGCGGGCAGCCGCTGGGAAAGCTGCAGAAGGACGAGGAACGCCTCGGTGTCGAAGCGGCTCAGGGTGGGCAGCGGCACCGTCGTCTGCACGATCTTGTGCAGGTAGAGACTGGCGGGCTCCTCGGCGTCCGCCTCACCTGTGCCCAGGCCGCCGCCCGGGGTGGGGAAGCGCACCCGCAGGGCGTCGGCCACCCGGCGCTCGTCGGCAGCGACGACGAACGCCATCTTCGGCACCGCCAGGAACAGCCGGATGGTCTCCAGCGTGTCGACGACCGTCTCGGGCAGACACCTGTCCAGGTCGTCGACGAGCACGACCACGCGCCGCAGGTGGGTCAGCTCGGGCGACTCCATCAGCGTGCGAAACTCGCCGCGGAACTCCTCGAGTCCGCGCGTCAGGGGCTCTGCGGAGTCGGCCTCCTGGCCGGCCGCGTCGGTGTTGATCAGACTGGTGAGATCGTCGACCGACGGCAGTTGCAGCGTCAGCGACGTCTTCGCCGCCACCTGCAACGCCTTCGCCCAGTCGACCCGCTTGCGCAGCGTGGCCAGCACCGCCCGCGCGCGGCTGCGTACCTGGCCCGGCTTCTCCGCCTTGGCGAGTTCCGCGGCGACAGCGCTGAGAACCTCCCCGATCAAAGTCTCCTTGACGCCGACCCCGGGGTCGTAACGCCACGGGTCCGTGCTGATCACCAGCACGTTGGTGTCACCCCCAGGCGCCTGCGGGGCGAGCCTGTCCTCGACCAGGCGCAGCACCGTGGTCTTGCCGCTGCCCCACGCGCCCGAGACGCCGACGGTCACCGGGTCGAGCGCGTCGTCCAGCACGGCCCACACCACGGTCTCGGCGACCGCGTCGAAGGAAAGCAGATCCAACCGCGTCGGCTCATCCGACCACAGTCCCGAAGACATCCCGGCCACGCCGTCCTCCAGCCCGCGACATCGTCGTCGCAGTCGGTGCTCTTGCCATCCACCACACGTCCAGCGCGTCACGCGCATGTGGTGGAGGCACACCATAGCCCTCACACCTCCCCCACAACAGGAGGAAAACCGAACTGCTGCCCGCGCCCTGACAGACCACCAGGACCGCCGACGCTCCCCCACCGACGCCGACACAACCACACTCGGACTGCCCCGAAACCCGTCCCGCTCCGGAACAGCCGTGCTACTCCCCCATCAAACCCAGCCCCCAAGGCCGAACGCATCTACGAGAAACGGCACCGGCCCTAAAAGAAACTGACCCACCGCCAGCAACACGGCACCACCTCACGACACATCTCCCGAACATCAAGCAAGGCACTGACCTGCGCAAATACAGCGAAACACACAGGCATTCCAGCAACATCCACGTGATTCCACGCAAATATCCGAACCCTCAGGTCAGATCACCCGTGAGCGCGACCCACGATCATCATCAGCACATCACCGCAGCTCAGCGGCCATCCACCGCGAGCTTAGAAATTCCAGCCAAACCTACGGAATCCACGTCATCAGAACGCCACTGGACTCCGATCAGAACAGGTACCTCACACAGCCACATCCAGGGACTGCGAGAATATGCCAGAGGCACCACACGCTGGGCCCGGCGCCGCACCGGGCCTGACACCTCGCCATTGCCGGACCCCCGACGCCGGCTTCCGGGAGTTCGTGACGCTCGTCCACCGCCACTACCTTGCCTACGCCACGGCCAGGCTCACGGACGGCGTGAGCGGCGCGTCCGCGGTCGACCACGCGCTGAAGCGCGCCCGCTCCCGCTGGACGGCCCTCCTCGCCGGCCCGTCCACCGCCGGTGAAACCTGGCACCTGCTGCGCGACGCGGTCACCGCCCACCGGCCCGTTGACGACGGCCGGCATGCGGCGGAGAAGCCGGTCGACATGCTGCACCGGTACCTGCCGGAGCCGCTGGCCGACGCTGCGCTCCTTCACCGCCAGCTCGGCCTGTCGGCGACCGACGCCGCCCACCTCATGGGCACCGATGCTGCCTCGGTCCAAGCCGGGCTGCGCGGTGCCGATCGGCTGATGGCCGACGTCGCGCTTCTGACGGAAAGGGCGGTGCCCAGGGCCGAGTGACATCGCCGCCACCTTCAACGCGCCTCGTTGTGCGCGGTGAAGATGGCGGCGCATACGCCATGGCAGCGCCACGCCCGCGCGCCACCCCTTGGGGTGATGCACAGTCAAAAGTCGTGGCGCTCTTAGACATGCGATCTTTACAATGAGCCCGCAACAGCCGTGCGGCCCGCGATGGTTGCCAGGAGCGAGGGGCGTTGTGGGGAACTCCGAACGTGGGATCGATGTCACCGTGCCCAGCTCGGCGCGGATCTATGACGCCCTGCTGGGCGGCACCCGCCACTTCGACGCCGACCGTGTCGCCACCGAGCACCTGCGAGTCCGCATGCCAGACGCCGACGCCCTCGCGCTGACCAACCGCTCGTTTCTCCAGCGCGCGACACGAACACTCGCTGTGGAACACGGCATCCGCCAGTTCATCGACCTCGGCTCGGGGCTGCCGATAGTGGACAACGTCCACCAGATCGTCCAGCGGATCGACCCACGCTCACGGGTCGTCTATGTCGACAATGATCCGATCGTGATCACCTACGGCCGCGAATCGCTGGACGAGAACGACCGGACCGCCGTGCTGAACGCGGACCTCGCGGACATCGAAGGGATCTTCGAGCACGCAGCGGTCAAGGACTTGATCGACCCGGACCAGCCGACTGGCGTGCTGCTCGTGGCGGCCCTGGAGTGCCTGCCGGACGCCGCCCGCCCCAGGGCGGTGGTGCAACGCCTCACCCGGCACCTGGCGCCGGGAAGCTTCGTGGCCGTCAGTCACCTGGTCTGCGAAGACCCGAAGGCGCGAGACGACGTCACGAAGATCATGAACGACCAGACCGGCGGCCGCTGGGGCCGGGTGCGCGAGCGCTGGGAGGTCGATGCCTTCGTCGCGGGCCTGGCCGTCGAGGAGCCGGGCCTGGTGGACGTCGTCGACTGGCGCCCGCAGTCGGCTCTCCAGCAGGCCCTGCGCTGCGACATGTGGCAGCAATACGGAGGACTGGCCCGCATCGCGTGATCCGCAGACCGGCTCGCTATCGGCCTTCGAACCGATTGAGAGCCTGCGCGATGATGTCCATACTCCGGCGCCGGTGGGCCGCGCCCTGGCCGATCTCCAGCAGCAACTGCACGTACTTCTCCATGTCCGCGCTGGCATTGCGGCCCTTGCGAGTGCCCTTCGTGCGCTCACTCGGCTCGCCGGCGTCCGCAGGGTGGTAGCTGGCCGAGTCGTAGCCCTCGATGTACACGAGCTCCGACGGGCCGCCGGCACGGAACTTCAGGTGGGTGAGACCGCTGACAGGCGTCGCGACGGTCTTCTCGATGGGCACGATGCGCAGCTTCACCTGAGGCATGTCCGCCATGCGCAGCAGGTGGCGCATCTGGGCCGCCATCACTGCGGGGGGACCGACCGGCAACTGGAGGGCCAGCTCGTTGATCAGCAGGACCGTCAGGTCCGGGGGCGAAGCAAAGAGCCTGCGCTGGCGTTCCGTCCTCGCCTCCACTCCCCGTTCCACGAGGTCCTTGTCCACGGTCAGGTGGTGGCGGGCGATGACGCCGCGGGCGTAGCCCGCCGTCTGCAGGAGCCCTGGCACGACCATGGCCTGGTAGGACCGCACTTCCAGAGCGACCGTCTCCAGCCCCAGGTAGTTGCGGAAGTAGCGCGGGATCACGCCGGCGTACTCGGGGGCGTCGAACCAGTCGGGCTGCTGCGCCCGGCCGGCCAGCTCCACCAGCTCCTGCCGTTCCTTCCCGTCGAGGCCGTAGACCTCGGCGAGAGCGGTGACAACCTCGACAGGGGCGGGGGCCTTCGCACTCTCGATACGCGACAGGGTCGAGTAGGACAGGGATATCCCGGGCAGGATGGTCACGGCGCGCGCCGCCGCGCGGTCGAGCGAGAGGCCGCGCCGCTCGCGCACCCTGCGCAGACGCTCCCCGAGGAACCACCCTGTCCGCCGCCGGGTTCCCGCGTACCAGGGCCCCGGTGTGGCGGTTCAGCGGGAGAATCTCGGCGAGGGCGCCCTCGGCTGCTGCGGGCCGGCTCGGGTTGTCGCCTCCGACCTCGTCGGCGCCGTCGACGGGCTTATCGGCAGGCGCCTCGGAGCTTTCTGGAATAAATGGCACGCGGACTCCGTACGGGACTCGTCTGGCCTCAACGCCAATGGCCCTACATACTCGCATACACCGAGTCCACGTGCCGCCACAGAATAAACTTCGATCAGATCAGGGATCTAATCCGACTTTTCCGCCCTTGCTCTCCCCTTCAGGCGATCAAGTGGTCGAACTCGTCGCGCTTGACACCGTCGAAGAACGCCTTGAGCTCGCGGCGGGTGACGATGAGTGCCGCCCCTTCCGGATCCCGGGAGTTGCGGATGGCCGCCTCCCCTGTGGACAGGCCTGCCAACTCGATGCATTCGCCGTTCCCGTAGCTCGCCCGGACCTTGGCCCAGGCAACGCCCTTGATCAGTCCGGCCGGCATCCCGTTGGTGAAGTCCTGCATGTGACCTCCCTTTCCGACGTACACGATGGGCGACCCTGCCGTGGGTGCGTACGCGGCCTGGCCACGGCGCACTCCGGGCCGCTCGGGCGCTGCAATTGCAGCACCCCGGGCGCCATGAATGCTAGCCATTTATTTTCGAACACCGCACCGCCCAAACGAGGGACTTATTTAAAGTAAATCCTTTTAGTGACCGGATTAGTGTCGGTCCGACGCCCACCGCCACCCGGATTCGCAGCGGATTCTCGGCCGAGCCTGCGGCCCTTTTCGAACGCATCCGTTCGCAGGCCCCAGGCAGGCCGCACAGCGGCCAGGAGAAGGAGCCCCGTCTCCTCGGTCACGGCGTGTGCACTTGCGGCCTACGCCGCCCCACCCGATCCGGCCGGGCCACGACGCAACCCGGATGCTCGACGCTGACCGCGATCGGACGGCCGCGACCAGCAACTCCCGTCGTCGGTCCACCAGGGCGTCCACGACGGCACTGATGACAACGCGGACGGCAACGGTAGGCAGCAGGCGCAGCGCGGTCCCGGTGGCGGCGTGGAGGACGACGTCGCGCAGCGTGCGCGGGGCAGGGCGGTCGTTGTTCACGGAGTGCTCCTCGGGTACGGCCCGGCGGGGCGCCGGGCGACCAGACAGCGGTGCAGTGACTCCGGGCGGGGTCCGGCGAGGCGGCCGGCAGGACGGCACGACCGCCCTGGTGGCCGGGGGTTCGACTGGGACTCGGACCGGGCGAGGGGCGGCGCCGGTGGCGCAGGACACGACGCAGGAGTTCGCGCGGGAGCCGGAGACCTTGAAAACGGCCTCGGAATACTCGCTGAACAACATCATCCGGATCGGCCGACGAGTCAGATCGGTTACGTTCACGAAGACCTCGCCGAACGACTGGTTCAACGGCGAGTCCGTACCGTCCGACCCGGCAGTCTTCCCCGTCTTGGTCGAGATGCCGGAGGCTGCGGCGCAGCAACGCGGCGAAGGCCGGCAGCAACGGAACGCGCCGGAATGCGAGCGACTGCGACACCAGGCAGTCGGCGAGCAGCGCCGCCACAGGGAACACGGACGGCACGGACGGGGGACGGCCCGGAGACGACGATGGGCGGGACGGCCGGGCCTGAACGGGCAAACTCACCAGCGGCCCGAGGCGAAACTCACCGGCGCAGGTCACAGCCACCAGGCCGGGCGCAACACGCGCTGCCCGTAGGCCCGGATCAGCGGGTGCCGGTTGGGACAGCCTGCCCGGCCGGCCTCACACCCCGTGCCACTGTCCGGTCAGCCGCCGAGGTCGGTGTCGCCCCGGGGGCTACTCCTTCCGGCTCTGGATCCGGAAGAACGCCGCGGTAAGGGCTGCCACTCCGCCGCCGAGTATTCCTGCGGCGGGGACGGCCGCGTCGTGATCGACGAAGTACTTGGCGATCCACAGGTACCCGGCCAGGCCGGCGGCACCGGTCAGAATCCCGACCGCCCGCAGCACAAGGTAGGCGGCGTCCATCCTCCGCTGATGGGATTGGTCCAGGGACCGTTGCCGGTACACCTCGTTCTGCCACCCGAAGTCCTGCTCGACCAGGCGCAGGATCCGCCCGCGACCAAGTCCTCCCACGCTGCCGCTTCCTCGGCCGCGAGCCGATCGTGGGCGGAACGAGACGGTATCGAAGGGGGAAGGGGGAAGCAGGAATCGGCTGCCGCGTGTTCCCCGGGGGAGAACGCGCGGCAGCCGATTCGCCCGTGCGAGCGCCGCTCCGGTTCGAGCGGCGCCGCAACTCGATGGCCTTGTGGGCCGGGCCGCGGCCGTCGTACGGACCTCTCTGCGGTACAGGCGGGTACGCCTGGCTGTTTTCCACTGTGACCCCGGGGGTTCAAGACCTGCTGGAGTACGGCTTGAACTCCCGTGCGGGAGGCTGTGGTTGGCGCTATCAGTGGCCGAGGGGGCCCAGGGTGGTCCCGTGTCCCGTGCTCCCGGCGTAGGCGATTCCGGCGACGAACACCACCGGGATCACCCAGGGCAGCGCGCCCACGAAAGCCGACTGGCTGCCGGTGGCGAGGTCGAAGTTGCGCACAATGAGCCACACACTGGCGGCGAGGCCCACAACGGCGAGCAGCGGCGCGACCAGGCCCCGCCACGTCCCGTACGCGACGCCCTTGCGGCGCAGGCCGAGCACCGAGAGCGCGGCGAAGGCCTGCAGGACGACGATGCCGAGGGTTCCGAGGCCGAGCGTGACGGACGCGAAGTCCGCGTAGGGGTCGAGGCCCGCCGCGGCAGCGACGGCGATGGTGGCGGCGTTCAGGACGGACTGGACGACGCCGGCCCGGTGCGGGGAGTTATGCCGGGCGTGCAGCGCCCCGAGGCCGCGCGGCAGGAGCCGGTCCGCGGCGATGGCCTGCGCGTAGCGGTTGGTGGCGCTGTGCAGGGCGAGCAGGGCGGCAAATATGCTGATGCAGAGCATGACTTGGAGCACGGTGCCGCCCGCCGAGCCCAGGTAGTCGTCGGCGAGGCCGAAGAACAGGTCGCCCATCTGCCTGGTCGCCACGTCGCGTACGTTGCCGCTGCCGACCGCGCCCACCGCGAGCCAGCTGGTGAAGGCGTAGAAGCCGGTGATGAGGACGACGGCGCCGAGCATGGCGCGCGGGACACTGCGGCGCGGGTCGCGTGCCTCGTTGCCGTACAGTGCCGCCGACTCGAAGCCGATGAACGACACGAAGGCGAACATCAGGGACACCCCCAGGCCGGGGCCGGTCACCTCGGCGCCCGAGAACGAGGCGGCGGGCAGGGCGTGCACGCCGTGCCGGCCGAGCACCGCGATGTCCAGGAGGAGCAGCACGCCGATCTCGCCGGTCATGAGCAGGGCAAGCAGCCGGGCGCTGACGCCGATGTCGCGGTAGCCGAGGATCGCGGTGAGGGCGACTCCCACGGCGGCGCACAGGGCCCAGGAGACATCGAGTCCGTGGCCGGCGAGTACGAGGTGGGTAAAGTAGCCGAGGGCGCCAACGATGCCGATGGTGGCGCAGTTGTAGGCGATGAGGGCGACGTAGCCCACGCCGACGGCGGTGACGCGGCCGAGTCCGTCGGCGACGCTCGCGTAGAAGCCGCCATTGCCGCCGGTGCGGTGGGCGCTGACGGTGTAGCCGATGGAGAAGCAGAGCAGGATGAGTCCAGCGGCGGCGAACGCGGCGGGCACTCCGGCCCCGTTGCCGAAAGCGAAGGCCAGTGGCACGGTGCCGGCCATCGCGGACAGGGGGGCCGCGGCGGCGACGATGACGAAGAGGATGTGGCGGGTCTTCAGGCCCGCCCGCTCGGCGGGTGGGGGGTCGTTGCGGGCGGCGGCGACGGATGGTGGATTGGTACTGGTCACGGCTGGCTCCAGGGGTACGGGGACGGGTGGGAGGGCGTGGGGCATCGGGCCAGCCGGGGGCGGGGTTGCCTGGGTGGGGAGGTGCAGGAGCCCCGGGACGTCGGGCCGTGGCGGGCGGTCTCCGTTCAGGCGGCTTCCGCGGGCACCGGCGTGTGGAAGCCGCGCCGTTACCACAACAGCGGCGATGTGCCCACGTCGCGGTTGCGGATCTCCAGGGGGGTGCCGAGGATCAGGTCGTGGTCGCCCGCGCGGATCACGTCGACGGTGCGGCAGCGCAGCAGGGCCTTGGCGTCGGGCAGGTAGGGCAGCGCCACGCCACCCTCCCACTCCCCGAAGCCGCCCGCCGCGAAGCGGTCGACGCCGTGGGTGGCAAAGCGCTGGGCGACGGGCCGGTGCCGCTCGCCGAGCACGTTGACGGCGAACTCCTCGGCGCCCAACATGGCCGCGTGGCAGCTCGATCCGAGGGCGATAGCGACGAGGATTAGGAGCTGTCCGGCCGATCATGTGCGGAGCCAGATGACGAGGGCGGCTGCGGTGACGGTGCCGAGGTAGACGTAGCCGCGTTTGTCGTAACGG
>NZ_JBIVUM010000035.1:0-30204 GCF_044757205.1 Kitasatospora sp. NPDC091335
CGTTACGACAAACGCGGCTACGTCTACCTCGGCACCGTCACCGCAGCCGCCCTCGTCATCTGGCTCCGCACATGATCGGCCGGACAGCTCCTAGGGGCTGCTGCGAGGCGGCGTACGACGTGTGTGGCTGCTGCTGCGCGTGGTCCGGATACTGCGGGTACGGCTGGTACTGCTCCTGGCCGCCGCCGTACTGGCCCTGGACGTAGCCGCCTTCGACATAGCCGGTCCGGCCGTACCCGCCCTGGTCGTAGCCGGTGTGCCCGTACGTGTCCTGGCCGTAGACCTCCTGGCCGTGCGGCGGCTGCTGCCCGTACTCGGCGGAGCCGTAGCCCGGCTGCGGTTGCCACTGGATCGGCTGCTGCGGCGACTGGTGCGACGTCTGGTGCTGCTCGGAGTACCCGCCGTACACGTCGTTCTGCCAGTCCGGGGGGTTCTGCGGCTGCCACGGCTGCTGGGCGTGGGCGTCTCCGAAGGGCTCCTGGGCCATCCGTTGCGTCCCTCCCGAACCGTCTGCCTGCCGATGCGCCAGTCAGCATCTCACGCCCGCACGGGAACGCGGCCCGGGCCCTCGCTCGTACGGTCCCGGGCTCTCGGCCGTGCGCGTCAGGCCGCCGACTCGGCGCGCAGGGCCTCGTCGATGCGGGTGGCGAGGGTGAAGTCCAGAGCGGTGAGGCCGCCTGCGCTGTGGGTGGACAGGACGAAACGCAGCGTGCGCCAGCGGATGTCGATGTCGGGGTGGTGGTCGAGCGCCTCGGCCTGCTCGGCGACGGCGGCGACGACCCGGATCGCCGCCGGGAAGTCCGGGGCGTCGGCGCCGCGGGCGATGCTCTCGCCTTCCCGCGTCCACTGGGGCAGTGCCGCCAGGGCCGCCGTGATCTCGTCCTCGTTCAGCCGGGCCCTGTTGCTCATCGCCGCGCTCCTGGTGGGTCGTCATCCTGGGTGCCGGGATTCCGGGAGGTCCGGGGTCCCGGTGTCAGGCGGCCTTCCGCCGCGGCCGGGCCGCCAGTTCGCCACCACAGTTGGGGCAGGCGGCGGCCATGGCCTCGGTGCAGTCCGGGCAGAAGGTGCACTCGTAGGAACATATCGAGGCGGGGCCGTCTGCGGTCAGCGACACCGCGCAGCGCTCGCAGGTCTCACGCATCTCCAGGGCCATGACGTACTCCTCCGAGTGCATACGGTCTGACGGTCGTTCAACTCACCAGCAGCTTGGTGACGGCCGCCAGGCCGACCACCACGATGACCCCGCGCAGCGCGGTCGGCGGGAGGCGGCGGCCGACCTTGGCGCCGAGCAGGCCACCGACCAGTGAGCCGGCCGCGATCAGACCGGCGGCGGCCCAGTTCACGGTCGAGGTGAACAGGAAGAACAGCGCGGCGACGCTGTTGACGATCATCGCCAGGGCGTTCTTCAGCGCGTTGATCCGCTGGAGGTCCTCCTGGAGCAGCATGCCCATCAGCGCCATCAGCAGCACGCCCTGCGCGGCGCCGAAGTAGCCGCCGTAGATGCCGGTGAGGAACACCCCGACCAGCAGCACCGGGCTGCCGTCCGGATCGCCGCCGGGGCGGCGACGGGCGGCGACGACCTTGGCGACCCGGGGCTGGATCACCACCAGGACGAGGGCCAGCAGGATCAACACCGGGACGATCGCGTCGAAGGCGCCGCTCGGCAGCTTGATCAGCAACAACGCGCCGACCAGGCCGCCGAGCAACGAGGCCGTGCCCATGCGCAGCACGCGGCGGCCCTGGCCGGCCAGTTCCCTGCGGTAACCGATCACGCCACTGAGCGAACCGGGGACCAGGCCGAAGGAGTTGGAGACGTTGGCGGTGATCGGCGGGATGCCGACGGCGAGCAGGACCGGGAAGGTGATCAGCGTGCCGGAGCCGACGATCACGTTGATCATCCCGGCACCGACGCCGGCCACCAGGACGGCGATCGACTCCCAGAGCGTCATGGGTCACCTCTCCTCTCGGTCCTGTCCGAGGGGATCATGCCGGACCTCCCTGCCGCCCGACCAGACCCGCCCGTGATTCGGGACGTACGCCACAGTGCCGGGGCCGCAGGCTTCGCCGCAGTGAACGGCCGAGGGCCCGTCACCTCTCGGCAGCGGGCCCTCGGCGAAGCACGAATCGACCGATCACTCCGGGTCGATCTTCGGGTACTCCCGCGCGGGGTCGACCCGGGGGCGAGCAGCACCCTTCTCGGTGTCCACCGGCCGCGGGCCGGACGCCGGGTCCAGCGGCACCTGAGTGGCCGCCGGGGCGGTCTGCGGGATGCTGGGCGCCGCGAGCGCGCCTCCGTTCACCCCGCCGTTGCCGGTCAGGCCGGTGAAGGCACCGCCGAGGCCCTTGAGCGCGTCGCCGACCTCGCTGGGGATGATCCAGAGCTTGTTGGAGTCGCCCTTGGCCAGCTCGGGCAGGGTCTGGAGGTACTGGTAGGCGAGCAGTTTCTGGTCGGCGTCGCCGTCGTGGATGGCCTCGAAGACCGTCCGGATCGCGGCCGCCTCACCGTCGGCGCGCAGGACCGCCGCCTGCGCCTCACCCTCGGCCTTGAGCACCTCGGCCTGCTTCTCGCCCTCGGCCTTGAGGATCTGGGCCTGGCGCTGGCCTTCGGCGGTGAGGATCGCGGCGCGCTTGTCCCGGTCGGCGCGCATCTGCTTCTCCATCGAGTCCTGGATGGAGGTCGGCGGCTCGATCGCCTTCAGCTCGACACGGTTGACCCGGATGCCCCACTTGCCGGTGGCCTCGTCCAGGACACCGCGCAGGCCGGCGTTGATGACCTCGCGCGAGGTCAGGGTGGACTCCAGGTCCATCGAGCCGATGATGTTGCGCAGCGTGGTGACGGTGAGCTGCTCGATCGCCTGGATGTAGCTGGCGACCTCGTATGTCGCGGCGCGGGGGTCGGTCACCTGGTAGTAGATGACGGTGTCGATGTTGACGACCAGGTTGTCCTGGGTGATCACCGGCTGCGGCGGGAACGGCACGACCTGCTCGCGTAGGTCGATCCGGTTGCGGACACGGTCGATGAACGGGACAACGATGTTCAGCCCTGCGTTGAGCGTCCGGGTGTAGCGGCCGAAGCGCTCCACGATCGCGGCGCTGGCCTGCGGGATGACCTGGATCGTCTTGATCAGCGCGATGAAGGCCACCACGACCAGGACGACCAAAACGATAAGGACGGGTTCCACGGACTCTCCCCTAGACGACCAGGGCGGTCGCGCCCTGGATTTCGACGACGTCGACCTGCTGCCCGGGTTGGTACACCTGGCCCGGGTGGAGTGCACGGGCCGACCAGATCTCGCCGTTCAACTTGATCCGCCCGCCCTCCCCGTCGACGGTTTCCGCGACGACTGCGGTGGCACCCTGGAGCGCCTCGATGCCCATCTTGACGTGCGGGCCCTTCTGGAGCTGCCGGTAGGCGATCGGGCGGACGAACACCACCAGCGCGACCGAGACGACGACGAAGGTCAGGGTCTCCAGGACCACTCCCCCGCCCAGTGCGCCCACACCCGCGGCGGCCAGCGCCCCGACCGCGAACATGGCAAACTCCGGCATCGCGGTGAGCACCAGCGGTATGCCGAGCCCTGCGGCGGCCGCAAGCCACCAGATCCAGCTGTCCACACGTCCATCCTAGGGAGCGAAGGCTTTCGAAGCGGACAGTTCCCGCAGGTCGAGGGGCGGAAACCGGTCGCGCGTGCGACCGGTTCCGACAGCCCTCCCGATGACGGGCGAACAGAGCCTCAGCCCAGCGGCAGACCCTGGGCCGACCAGCGGTCGCCGTGCCGCTCCAGGGTGAGCGGCAGACCGAAGCACTTGGAGAGGTTGCGGGCGGTCAGCTCGGTGTCGATCGGACCGGCCGTGAGCACCTTCCCCTGGCGGATCATCAGGACGTGGGTGAAGCCCGGCGCGATCTCCTCGACGTGGTGGGTGACCATCGCCATGGCCGGAGCGAACTCGTCCTGAGCGAGCGCACCGAGCCGGCGGACCAGGTCCTCGCGGCCGCCGAGGTCCAGGCCGGCGGCGGGCTCGTCGAGCAGCAGCAGCTCGGGGTCGGTCATCAGGGCGCGGGCGATCAGGGTGCGCTTGCGCTCGCCCTCGGAGAGAGTGCCGAACTTGCGGTCCGTGAGGTTCGCCATACCGAGGCGGTCGAGCAGGGCGAGGGCACGGGCCTCGTCCGACTGCTCGTAGGTCTCCTGCCAGCTGACCGTCATGCCGTATGCGGCGGTCAGCACGGTCTGGAGCACGGTCTGCTCGGCCGGCAGCTTGTCGAACATGGCAGCACCGGCCAGGCCGATCCGGGAACGCAGCTCGAAGACGTCGATCTCGCCGAGCTTCTCACCCAGCACCGTGACCTTGCCCGAGGTCGGGAACAGGTACGAGGAGGCGATCTGCAACAGCGTGGTCTTGCCGGCGCCGTTCGGGCCCAGGATGACCCAGCGCTCGCCCTCGGAGATGGACCACGAGACCTGGTCGACCAGCGCGCGCCCCTCTCGGACCACGGATACGTCCACCAGCTCCAGCACGTCGCTCATGCCTATGCCTTCCCCAAAAACAAGATTCTCGGCCGTCGGTGCGGGCGGCGAGCCTACTCCGGCAGCCGGTGGGCACGGAGTGGGTGCGCCGCACACGCATGGGCAAACCTACGCCACGCGGATGACCGCCGATTCCGTAGGCTGGCCGGATGCTCGCGACTCCTCCCGACAATCCGTACGAAGAGCCCCGTTCGGGGCGGCTCACCGCATGGGGCAACGCCCTGCTGGCGGGCCTGGTGCCGCCCGACGACGCCGCTGCGGCTGTCCTGGGAGCGGACGAGATCCACCGAGTGTCCGGGCTCCCCGGGGACGAGCCCGGCGAGCGGCACGGGCTGACCTGGGCGCTGGGACGGCTACGGGTACTCGGTGTGAAGGGTCTGCGCCTCGCGTTGCCCTCAGCCGGGCATCCGCTGGGACTGACCGGCCCAAGGGCTTTCAACGAGCGCGCCATGAGTGCGGGCGAGGCCGTCCTGGCCGTGGGCGCACCGCTTGGGCTCGTGCCGGAGGTGGAAGTTCACGGCCCGGCCGGCGACCGCTCGGTCACCGTGCTGTGGCGGTGTTCCGACGTCAACGATGCCCCGCCGGCGGACGTACCGTCGCTGCACGAAGCCGAGCGTGAACTGGCAGACGGGCTCCGGGAGGCGACCATCATGCTCACCCGCCTCGATGTGGCCGGCGCCGGACCGGAAGCCCTTCGTGCCCTCGATGCCTACCGGCGGCGCGGCCACGGCGAGCTTCTCGCTCCCGGCTACCCGCCCCGGGCCGTTCGTGTCGTGGAGTCGGCCCGCCAGGTGTCCGTCTTGCTGTCGATCGCCTCCGGCGGGCACGGCGCCGCCGTCAGCGCCTCCGAGATGGTTGCCCGCCAGACCGTCCTGGCTCCGCTGTGGCGCACCGCCCGGCGTGCCCAGGTGGCCGCCTACAACACCCTCGTCGACGAACGAGACGACCGCTGAGACGTTCCGACTCCGAGGGCCGGCAGCGACGAGCGCAAGCACCTCGGCGCGCTCGTACCTGCCGTCGGCGCCAGGGGCCAAACCTTCCTGAGCTGCGGTGGCCTCCAACCTGCGCAGGGACCACCCCAATACCTCGGCTGCCTCAGCTGCCGAGAAGCTCTCCCCGAGGCGCCGCTCCAGGGCCTCGACCGCGGCCCGTGCCGTGGCCGCAGCCCTGTGCAAGCGTTCGGTGACTGCCTGCTCCACTGCGGCATACGAGACGGCGGCCAAGGACTCCCGGCTGTACGTCGGCCAGCCTCGGTATCCGCCGCAGGGGCGAAGATCCCCTGCGGCGGCAAGCCGCCTGACGTCCTCGGCGATCACCAGCAGGCCGGTGGTGTGCCCCAGGACCGTGGCCGCCTTGGCCGCCCCCACCGGTGGCACGACGCCCAGCGCAAGGACGATCTCCTCGGCACGGACCTTCAGCTGTGCCTCGACCATCGCCGACCAGGCGCCGTTGTCGAGGTCCGGCTCCGGGATCAGTTCACGTTCCCGTGCCAGGTTGAACTGCCATCGCCGCATCCGGAGTCGGCGCCTCAGCAACTCCGGGCCATAGGCCTCCCGGTCTCGGACCGTGTCCTGGACCGGCCTCGCTGCGCGTTCGACAACCACGCCTGTACAACCGCCGGTGCACGTTTCCGGACACTCGGACAAGGGGCGGCCTTCCTCCCGTCCTCGACTTCCGCCTCCGCTCCCGGCAACCGGCCTCGACCGAGACTCGGAACCCGACGGGCCGTCGAACAGACGGCATGTCAACTGAAGCTCGTGGGCCAATACGACAGGCCCGCACTCACTGCGCATCGCGTTCATCCGGCCCTCCCTCGGGATCGGTGCCTGCGCTCAGCCTGGCACAGCTGAATGGCGACACATCGCCCGAATTCGGGCTACCCCTGCCGAACGGCATACCCTGGGCCGCTGTTTGACGCCGGCCTTGGCCGAAAACCTGCCGATCGGCACGGCGTCCGCGTCGACGTCCCGCGCCCCCGGCGCACTACTCCTCGCGGGTTTCGCCGTGGCGAACGGCCCAGAGTGCGGCCTGGGTTCGGTCGGCCAGGTCCAACTTCATGAGGATGTTGGACACATGGGTCTTCACCGTCTTCTCCGACAGATGCAGGCTGCGGGCGATCTCCCGGTTGGACCGGCCATCGGCGATGTGGCCGAGTACCTCACGCTCGCGCTCGGTGAGGGTGCCACCGCGGCCCTGGGAAACGCGTGGGCCATCGTCGGAAAGCAGGGCTTCGGCCAGTTCGGGCTGAAGCAGGACGTGTCCGGCATGCACTGAACGGATCGCCCCGGCCAGCGCCTCCGGATCCACGTCCTTGTAGACGTAACCGGCCGCGCCGGCCCGCAGCGCGGGCACCATCGTGCGGTGCTCGGTGAAGCTGGTGACGATCAGGATCCGGGCCCTGCTGCCCTCACCCTTGAGCGTGCGCAGCGCCTCGATGCCGTCGACGTTGGGCATCTTGAGGTCCATCAGGACGACGTCGGGGTCGAGTTCACGGGCTCTCTCGACGCCCTCCGCCCCATCGGCTGCCTCCCCGACCACCTCGATGTCGTCCTGGACCTCCAGAAAGGTACGCAGCCCGCGCCGAACCACCTGGTGGTCGTCGACCAGCAGGACACGGATCGACGGTGTGCTCTCAGGCACCGGGGACCTCCATCTCGACGAGCGTCCCCCGGCCGGGGGCCGACTCAAGGGTGAGCGTGCCGCCGACGGCGGCCGCGCGGTCGCGCATCGAGGCCAGGCCGAGGTGGCGGCCGGCTCGACGAACGGATTCCGGATCGAAGCCGCGCCCGTCGTCGTGCACCCGCAGCACCGCACCGCGCGCGGGCGTCCCGGCCAAGATGACGGAGACCCGGCCGGCGCCGGAGTGGCGCAGCGCGTTGTGCAAAGCCTCCTGGGCGACTCTCAACAACGCGGCTTCCTGAGCGGGCGGCAGCGCCCGGACGCCGGCGGCGGCGAAGGTGACGTCGGCGGCGTGCGCCCGGTCGAGGACCTGCACCTGGGAGGCCAGGGTCGCGCTCAGTCCGTCCTCCTCCAGAGCGGCGGGGCGCAGCTCCACGACTACGGCACGCAGCTCGTCAGCGGCCTCTGCGGCCAACCGGGCGACCTCGGCGAGTTCGGCCCGGGCCCGGGCCGGGTCCCGGTCGACGAGCTTCGCGGCGGCCTTGGCGGTGAGCCGGAGCGAGAAGAGCTTCTGCGAGACGGCATCGTGCAGGTCGTGCGCGATCCGGGCACGCTCACCGGCCAGCGTGAGCTCACGGCTGCGCTCGTACAGCCGTGCGTTGGACAGGGCAAGGGCCGCGTGCGCGGCGAGGATCCGCAGCAGTTCCTCGTCGTGATCGGTGAAGAGGCCGCCGCCACTCTTGTTGGCGAGGAAGATGACGCCCATCACCTCCGGCTCGTCCTCGGCCGCGTCGGTGTCCAGGATCGGCATGCCCAGGAAGGCGTCCATGTCGGGGTGGGCGGCGGGCCACCCTTCGAAGGCGGGCGCTTTGCGGACGTCCGCGAGCCGGGTGGGCCCGGTCTCGTGCAGCATCGCGGCGAGCACACCGTGCTGCCGGGGCAGTGGGCCGATCGCCCGCCACTGCTCGTCGGTGACGCCGTCGACCACGAACTGGGCGAAGCCCCCGTGGTCGTCGGGCACGCCCAGGGCCGCGTATTCGGCACCGAGCAGCCCCCGGGCCGAAGCGGTGATGCGGCGCAGCACCTCGCGGACCTCCAGGTGCCGGCTCATGGCGAGCAGCGCCTGGCTGACGGCCTCGATCCCGGACAGACAGGATTCGCAGGCGGGAAGCGGGCCCGGGTGGGCCCGGTGGTCTCCGGTGGTGCTGGACATACCGCCAAACTACCGCCGCCCCGACGACCGCCGCGTCCGTCCGCGGCCGCCCCGGGCCCGGGTCCGGGGGCCTAGGCCGCAGGGCCCGCTCGGGATCGCCACACGACCGAGGGGAACGCCGAGGGGCGGCTCTCCCCCATGGGAGAACCGCCCCTCAGCCTGTCGGAGAAGGGCTCAGCCCTTCTGCATCACCTCGGGCTCGTGCCGGCGCTGGAGCCGGGTCACGATGACGCCGATGATGACCGAGACGACGATCAGCACACCCGCGTCGATCGCCCACTGGGCGACGCTGTGCTCCCAGAGCGGGTCGTAGTTGGGGTTCTGGAAGTCCTTGTTCCAGGGGCCCATGAGCTTGGACAGGTCGAGCGTGGTGGCCACGATGCCGGTGCCCCAGCGGGCCGGCATCAGCCAGGCGCCCTGCTCCAGTCCGGGCTTGCTGAAGATCTGGAAGAGGCAGCCGGTGAAGACGACCTGGATGATGGCGAACATGACCAGCAGCGGCATGGTCTTCTCGGCGGTCTTCACCAGGGCCGAGATCATCAGGCCGAACATCATCGCGGTGAAGCTGAGCAGGATCATGCCGATGGTCATCTCGATGACCGGGAGGTTCTTCACGATCAGGCCGGTCTCGGGCAGCTTGCGCGGCAGGAAGCCGACGGCGGAGATGATGGCGCCCTGGATCACGCTGAAGAATCCCAGCACGATGACCTTGGACATCATGTACGCCGAGCGGGAGAGCCCGGTGGCTCGTTCTCGCTCGTAGATCGCCCGTTCCTTGATCAGTTCTCGGACCGAGTTGGCCGCTCCGGAGAAGCAGGCGCCGATCGCGAGGATCATGATGATCGTGGCGGCCCCGCTGTTGAGGTGGAGCTGTGTCTTCGGGTTGGCCGCGAGACCCGCCTCGTTCGGTACCAGCACACTGACCGCGCCGATGACGGCCGGCAGCAGTACGGACAGCGCGAGGAAACCGCGGTCCGAGGCGAGCACCGACATGTAGCGGCGCATCAGCGTCCACAACTGCGAGCCCCAGCTCTGCGGCTTCGGCGGTTTGACGGCCTCCTGGGCGACCTGGACGTGCTGCACCTCGCCCGCCTCCGCGACGGGCGCGGAGTACTGCTGGTAGTGCACGGAGCCGCGGTAGCGGCCGGCCCAGTCGTGGTCCGGGTAGTTCTCGAAGGCCTGGAAGATGTCCGCCCAGGTCTCGTACCCGAAGAAGTGCAGCGCCTCGTCCGGCGGGCCGAAGTAGGCCACCGAACCGCCCGGCGCCATCACCAGCAGCCGGTCGCAGAGCGCGAGCTCGGCCACCGAGTGGGTGACGACCAGGATGGTGCGGCCGTCGTCGGCGAGGCCGCGCAGCATCTGCATGACCTCGCGGTCCATGCCCGGGTCGAGGCCCGAGGTGGGCTCGTCCAGGAAGATCAGCGAAGGCTTGGTGAGCAGCTCCAGGGCGACCGAGACGCGCTTCTGCTGGCCGCCGGAGAGCGCGGTGATCTTGTTGTCGGCCCGCTTGTCCAGGCGCAGCTCGTACAGCACCTCGTCGATCCGGGCCTCGCGCTCGCGCGGCTCGGTGTCGCCGGGGAAGCGCAGCCGGGCCGCGTACTTGAGGCCGTTGCGCACGGTGAGTTCGCGGTGCAGGATCTCGGACTGCGGCACCAGGCCGATGCGCGAGCGGAGCTCGGCGAACTGCTTGTAGAGGTTGCGGCCGTCGTACAGCACCTCGCCGCGGTCGGCCGGGCGGTAGCCGGTGAGGGCGCGCAGCAGCGTGGACTTGCCGGAGCCGGACGGGCCGATGACCGCGACCAGGGACTTCTCCGGGACGCCGAAGCTGACGTCGTTGAGCAGGATCTTCTTGCCGCCCTTGTGCTCGACCTCGACGGTCAGGTGGCGGGCGGAGAAGGAGACCGCGCCGGTGTCGACGAACTCCTGGAGCTGGTCGCCGACCAGGACGAAGCCGGAGTGGCCGACGGTCAGCCGGTCCTGCGGGCCCATCAGCTGACGCTGCACCCGCTGGCCGTTGAGGAAGATGCCGTTGTGGCTGCCGAGGTCGATGATCTCGTAGCGGCCGTCCGGGAGCTGACGCAGCTCGGCGTGGTGACGGGAGACCTGGAGGTCGGACACCACGATGTCGTTGTCCAGCGCACGACCGATCCGGACGGTGCGCATGGCCGACGTCAGGTTGCGGATGATGGTCGGCTGCGGGCCGCCGCCGCCGTCCTGCTGCGGCGGGGCCGGGAAGCCCTGCTGCGGGAAACCGCCGTGCTGGGGCTGCTGCTGCGGGGCCGGCTGGGCCTGCGGCGGCGCGTACTGCTGCTGCGGGAACGGCTGCTGGGCCTGCGGCTGCCCCGGCCAGGCCTGCTGCTGCGGCTGCTGGTACGGGTCGTGCTGCGGCCAGCCCTGCTGCGGGGCGGGCGGCTGGGGCGTCGGCACCGGACCGCGGCTGGTGGCGGCCTCGTGCATCGGGGTGGCCGACGCCGCGGCGGCGTGCGCGGGTGCGGAGAAGCCGAGCCGGGGGCCGTTCTCCGGGTTGCCGAGGTTGACCACGGCACCGGGGAACAGCTGGGCCTGCATGGTGCGGGCGCCGGCCACGTACGTTCCGTTGGTGCTGCCGTGGTCGTCCAGCTGCCAACCGCTGCCGTTGAAGCTCATGGTCCCGTGGTGCCAGGAGACCCTGGCGTCGTCGAACGGGAAGTCCGACTGCGGGTTGCGCCCGATGGTGTAGGACCGCCCGGGCTCCAGAGTCCGCTGCTGTCCGTTGATCTCAATGACGAGTTGCGGCACTGCTCGCCTGCCCCGCTCTCTCGGTTCCCCCGAATTGTGGCCCCCGGCCGGGGCTGCGATGTTCCTCTGACTGACGGGGGGAATCATTCCAGCCCGCCGACCGGCGATGAAAGTCACCCCGGGTGACTGTGACCAGGCTGCTACCCGCCGCGGTCCCGCGGCGTCCCGCGAGGTGGGACGGGTGCTCCCGGCCCATCGGGCGCCCGGTAGCGTGGGAGGCACCATGAACGCATCGCCCCTGGCCGCTGAGCCCCTTCCCGCCGCCCAGCACCGGACCGCGGACGAGCGCACCCTGCTCGTCAAGGTGTTCGGCAAGGACCGCCCCGGCATCACCGCCGGCCTCTTCGCGACGCTGGCCGGCTTCGGCGTCGACGTCATCGACATCGAGCAGGTCGTCACCCGTGGCCGCATCACGCTGTGTGCCCTGGTCACCCCGCCCCCCGCACCCGGCGCCGAGGGTGGGCTGCGGGCCACCGTCCACCGCTGGGCCGACGAGCAGAAGCTCCAGGCCGAGATCCTCTCCGGCATCGGTGACAACCGGCCGCGCCGCGAGGGCCGTTCGCACGTCACGGTGCTCGGCAACCCGCTGACCGCCGCCGCCGTCTCCGCGCTCACCTCCCGGATCACCGCCTCGGGCGGCAACATCGACCGTGTCTTCCGGCTCGCCAAGTACCCGGTGACGGCGGTCGAGCTGGCCGTCTCAGGTGTGGCCACCGACGAGCTTCGGGCCGCGCTGGCCCAGGAAGCGGCTACCCAGCGGGTGGACGTCGCGGTGGTCGCCGCCGGGCTGGAGCGCCGGGCCAAGCGTCTGGTGGTCATGGACGTCGACTCCACGCTCATCCAGGACGAGGTGATCGAGCTGTTCGCCGCCCACGCGGGCTGCGAGGAGGAGGTCGCCGAGGTGACCGCGGCGGCGATGCGCGGCGAGCTGGACTTCGCCGAATCGCTGCGGGCCCGGGTGGCGCTGCTGGCCGGGCTGGACGCCTCGGTGACCGAGAAGGTCCGCGCCGAGGTCCGGTTCACTCCGGGCGCCCGCACCCTGATCCGTACGCTCCAGCGCCTCGGCTACCAGGTCGCGGTGGTGTCCGGCGGTTTCACCCAGGTCACCGACCACCTGGTGGAGCAGTTGGGGCTGGACTTCGCCGCCGCGAACACCCTGGAGGTGGTGGACGGCAGGTTCACCGGCCGGGTGGTCGGCGAGATCGTGGACCGCGCGGGCAAGGCCCGCTGGCTGGCCCGCTTCGCCGAGCAGGCGAAGGTGCCGCTGGAGCAGACGGTGGCGATCGGCGACGGCGCCAACGACCTGGACATGCTGAACGCGGCCGGGCTCGGCGTGGCGTTCAACGCCAAGCCGGTGGTGCGTGAGGCCGCCGACACCGCGGTGAACGTGCCGTTCCTGGACACCGTGCTGTACCTGCTGGGCATCACCCGCGAGGAGGTCGAGGCGGCCGACGCGCTGCACGGCACCCCGACCGAGTAGAACCCCACCCGCCCTCCGGCCGAGCGGGGCCGTCCCCCGCCCCCGGCCGACGGAGTGAGGCCCGCCGGAAGAGGGCCTGTGGACGCACACGAGGGGCGCGCGGATCCAACCGCGCGCCCCTCGCGTTCGTGCACGTTCCGGGGTCAGTCCTGCGGCGTGTGGTACGAGACCAGCTCGGCCACCCCCGGCTCGACGCCCTTCCAGGAGCCGTCGAAACTGAGCACCGCGATCCCCGCCGTCGGGAAGCCCCCGAGCCGCAGCCGCTCCAGCGCGTCCGGGTCCCCCGCGTCGCCGGCCAGCACCTGGGTGAGGCCCAGCACGCCCGGGTTGTGCCCGACCAGCACCACGTCCGCGTACTCCTCCGGGGTCTCCTGGAGCACGGCGATGATCTCGCCGGGGCTGGCCTCGTAGACCCGCTCCTCGTACACCGTCTTGCGGGCCCGCTTGGCCAGCTCGTGCGCCGCCGTCTTCCAGGTCTCGCGGGTGCGCAGCGCGGTGGAGCAGAGCACGTAGTCGGGGTTGATGCCGGAGTCCGCCAGCCAACGGCCGGCGTCCTGGGCCTGGTGGCGGCCCCGGTCGGCCAGCGGCCGCTCGTGGTCGTCGACGCCGTCCGGCCAGTCGGCCTTGGCATGGCGGAGAACGATGATCCTGCGGGGCGTTTCGGCGCTCATACCCAGCAAGCTTGGCAGAAAAGCGGCCCGGCGGCGCGACGCTCCCGGGTGCCGCCACTCCGAGGGACGACGGGTGCCATCGCACCCCGCCCGCCGGGGCGTCGTGCGGCGTACGGACCGCGGTCAGCCCATCGCCGTGGCGACGGAGGCGATGACCGCCACCAGCACCGCGATGGCGGCGAAGGCGAGGGCGATGCGGCCGAGCTGCTTGCGGCCGTCGGCGGGATCGGGATCGAGAACGGGCATGTCCGGGATTCTTCCATCCCGAACACGCCCGCCGTCCGCCGACCCCACCGCCTTGGCTGGGGCTTGACCTTCCGCGTCAGGCCTCGGCCCGCACAACCGGGCCAGGCCCGTCGCTCTCCCCCGCCCCGTCGGGTGTCACGCCTTGGCCTGCTCCGCCCGGTGGACCGCCTCGTCCTCGATGTGCCGGGCGAGCGCCGCGCGCAGGCCGAACAGCATCTGCGGCACCAGCAGCAGGGCCAGGAAGCCCAGCGGCCAGTGCCACTGGCCGGTGACCTCGTAGATCCGTCCGATCAGGATCGGGCCGGGGATGGAGATCAGGTAGCCGACGCCCTGGGCGAAGGCGGACAGCTGGGCGACGCCGCCGGCCGTCCGGGCGCGCAGTCCGATCATCGTCAGCACCAGCGGGAAGGCGCAGTTGGACAGGCCCACCAGGACCGCCCAGACCCACGGAGCACCGGCCGGGGCGAGCGCCAGCCCGGCGTAGCCGGCGATGCCGCAGAAGGCCAGCACGACCACGAACAGCCGCTGGTCGCCGCGGCGGGCGGCGAGGTTGGGCAGGACGTAGGAGACCGGAACGCCGATCGCCATGGTGACCGCGAGCAGCACCCCGGAGGTGCCCTTGTCGATGCCGGAGTCCTGGAAGATCTTCGGCAGCCAGCCCATCACCACGTACGCACCGGTGGCCTGGAGGCCGAAGAAGCAGGCCATCGCCCAGGCCGTACGGCTGCGGGTGATCGGCAGCTTGGCCGGGACGGCGCCGTCGGCCTCCCGCCCGCCGCGCTCGCGCTTGGCGATCAGCACCGGCAGCCAGAGCACCAGCGCGAGCGCGCCGATCCCCGCCCAGATGCCCAGGCCGTAGCGCCAGTCGCCGCCGAACGCGTTGGTCAGCGGCACGGTGACGGCGGCGGCCAGCGCGGTGCCGGCGGACAGTGCCATGGAGTACAGGCCGATCATCGGACCGACCTTCTCCGGGAAGTACCGCTTGATCACGACCGGGAGCAGCACGTTGGAGACCGCGACACCGGCCAGCGCGAGCGCGGTCAGCAGCAGGAAGACGGCGGTACCGCCGGCGAAGGAGCGGGCCAGCACGCCCGCGGTGATCGCGCCCATCCCGGCCGTGACCACGGCGATCGGGCCGAGCCGGCGGGCCGCGGCCGGGGCGGCGAAGCCGAACAGCGCGAAGCACAGCGACGGGACGGCGGTGAGCAGTCCGGCGAGCGTCGGGTTCATCCCGAGGTCGTCGCGGACCTGGTCGAGCAGCGGCCCGAGGCTGGTGACCACGGGGCGCAGGTTGAAGGCGGCGGCGGCGATCGCGACGGCGAACAGCCAGCCCAGGTACTTGACGGAGCCGGAGGCGGCGGGCCGCTCGGTGGTCGGCGGCCGGCTCTCGGTCCGGTTGGAAGCGGTGGTGTCTGCTGCGGGCATGAGGAGCATCATAGAATGATGGGATGAATTGATGCACCCTGGAATTGGCATGATGTGCCGACCGTTCATCCACCGGCCACCTCCACCCAGGCCCCACCCGAGCCGTAGTCGCAAGGAGTACCCGTGGCGCTGTCCTCGCCGAGGCGCACCCCGCTGTCCGACCAGGTGATCGCACAACTGCGTGCCCAGATCACTTCCGGTGAGTGGCCGGTCGGCTCGCGCATCCCCACCGAGGCCGCCCTGGTCGAACAGCTCGGCGTCGCCCGCAACACCGTTCGCGAGGCCGTCCGCGCCCTCGCCCACAACGGCCTGCTCGACATCAGACAGGGCTCCGGCACGTACGTGCTGGCCACCAGTGAGCTGGCCGGAGTGATGCACCGCCGCTTCGCGGACGCCGACCAGGCACAGGTCGCCGAGCTGCGGGCTGCCCTGGAGACCTCCGCTGCCGGCCTGGCCGCCCACCGCCGCACCGCACGTGACCTGGAGCTGCTGGACGGTGCGATGGCCCGCAGGGAGGCCGCCTGGCACTCCGGTGGCGCCGAGGACTTCGTCCAGGCCGACGCCGCCTTCCACCACGCCGTGGTGTCCGCCGCCCACAACGACGTCCTGCTCGCCGTCTATGCCGACCTCGGCGAGGTCACCCGCGAGCACCTGCGGCACGATGTCGGCCCCGAGCTGATCGCCGAGCGCTACATCGGCCACCAGAGCATCCTGGAGGCCATCCGGGCCGGCGACGCCCAGCGCGCCTCGGTCGAGGCCGGCCGCGCCATCGGCGCCTGCGGCACCACCGAGTGCGGCACCGCCAAGGTCTGACCCCCGCACCGGCACCCGGCCCGGCGACGAGACCCACGCGCCAACCCACACCCTCGCCCACGCCCCTGCGCACGCCCACACCCCCGACCTCGCCGGCCCCCGCCCCGAGAGCGCACCGACGTAAACGCCGCTGCCCGGCACCCCGTGAAGGGGCGCCGGGCAGCGGCGTACGGCCGGCAGTACGGCCGGGGCGTCAGGCGCCGATGGCGTGCAGACCGCCGTCGACGTGGACGATCTCACCGGTGGTCTTCGGGAACCAGTCCGACAGCAGCGCGACGATGCCGCGGCCGGCCGGCTCCGGGTCGCTCAGGTCCCACTTCAGCGGGGAGCGCTGGTTCCAGGTGTCAGCCAGGTCGCCGAAGCCCGGGATGGACTTGGCGGCCATAGAGCCGATCGGACCGGCCGAGACCAGGTTGCAGCGGATGTTCCGCTCGCCCAGGTAGCGCGCGAGGTAGCGGTTGGTCGACTCCAGGGCGGCCTTGGCCGGGCCCATCCAGTCGTACTGCGGCCAGGCGAACTGCGCGTCGAAGGTCAGGCCGACCACCGAACCGCCGTCCTGCATCAGCGGCAGCAGCGCCGTGGTCAGCGACTTCAGCGAGTACGCCGAGACGTGCATCGCGGTGGCCACGGACTCCCACGGGGTGTCCAGGAAGTTGCCGCCCAGCGCGTCCTGCGGCGCGAAGCCGATCGAGTGGACGATGCCGTCCAGGGTCGGCAGGTGCTCGCGGACCTGGTCGGCGATGCCGGCCAGCTGCTCGGGGTTGGAGACGTCCAGCTCCAGCACCTTGACCGGGTGCGGCAGCTTCCTGGCGATCCGCTCGGTCAGGCTCGGGCGCGGGAAGGCGGTGAGGATGATCTCCGCGCCCTGCTCCTGCGCGAGCTTGGCGGTGTGGAACGCGATGGAGGACTCCATCAGCACGCCGGTGATCAGGATCCGCTTGCCTTCGAGGATTCCACTCATGATCAGTGACCCATGCCCAATCCGCCGTCGACGGGAATGACGGCTCCGGTGATGTACGCGGCCTCGTCCGACCCGAGGAACCGCACGGTGGACGCGACCTCGGCGGGCGCCGCGTAGCGGCCCAGCGGCACGCCCGAGACGATCTCCGCGCGGCGCTCGTCGCTGAGCACGGCGGTCATGTCGGTGTCGACGAAGCCGGGCGCGACCACGTTGACGGTGATGTTGCGCGGGCCGAGTTCGCGCGCCAGCGACCGGGCGAAGCCCACCAGGCCGGCCTTGGAGGCGGCGTAGTTGGCCTGGCCCGGGGAGCCGGACAGGCCCACCACGGACGAGATCAGCACGACACGGCCCTTCTTGGCACGCATCATCAGCTTGGACGCGCGCTTGACCACCCGGAAGGTACCGGTCAGGTTGGTGTCCAGGACGGAGGTGAAGTCCTCCTCGGACATGCGCAGCAGCAGGGTGTCGTGGGTGATGCCCGCGTTGGCGACCAGCACCTCGACCGCGCCGTGCTTCTGCTCGATCTCGGTGAAGGCGGCGTCGACCTGCCCGGCGTCCGTGATGTCGCAGCGCACCGCGAGGACGTCGTACTTGGCCAGCGCCTCGGGCACCTCACCCGAGCGGCTGGTGATGGCCACCTTGTCGCCCGCTTCGGCGAAGGCCTGGGCGATCGCGAGGCCGATGCCCCGGTTTCCTCCGGTGACGAGAACCGAGCGGCTCAACGATCCACCTCTCTCCGTGTGTGAACACGTACGTCAGAATGCGTACGCAGTGTGACGCTATCGGGCGGTCGGCGGCGGCGGCGCATCGGGCTCCCACAGCGCCACCCCGAAGGATCTGTCGCAATCCGACAATCCGTGCCCGCCCCAGCCGTCCCGGCCGCGGACATCGCCCAGGCCCGGGCGCCGCCCGGATCCGAGCGACTGTACGGGAACAACACGGGCGGGCGCACCCGTTGCCCCCGTGGTGCGGGCCGCCCCGGGACGGGCCGTGCCGATCCCCGACCATCCCGGCGAGTGACGAAGGCAGAGCGGATGACCATGGCACGGCCCGGGAGCACCCACCGACGCGGACGACTGCTGGCCCTCACCGCCCTGGCGGCCGGCCTGGGCGCGACCGCCTGGGCCCTGCGCGACCTGCCGGCGGCGTTCGGCCGGCGGCCGGACGGCGAGCGCGAGGAGCGGGTCCGCAACTCCCCGCAGTACCGCGACGGCGTCTTCCACAACGCACCCTCCACCCTCGCCCGCGCCGCCGGCGCCCCTGGCTTCGACGGCGCCACCGCCCGTCGGATGCTCTTCGAGCGCGAGGGCCGCGTCCCCGCCCACCCGGTGCCGACGGTCCGCCCCGCCACCCCGCCCGGGCCGGCCGCCGAGGGCGTGGAGGTCACCTGGTACGGGCACGCCTCGGCGCTGGTGGAGATCGAGGGCTTCCGGGTGCTGCTCGACCCGATCTGGAGCGACCGCTGCTCCCCCGCCGCGCTCGTCGGCCCCAAGCGGCTGCACCCGGTGCCGGTGGAACTGGAGGAGCTGCCGCAGGTCGACGCGGTGCTGATCTCGCACGACCACTACGACCACCTGGACATGGCGACGGTCAAGCGCCTGGTGCGCAGCCAGTCCGCGCCCTTCGCGGTGCCGCTCGGCATCGGCGCCCACCTGCGCCGCTGGGGCGTCCCCGAGCACCGGATCATCGAGCTGGACTGGGACGAGACCTGCAACCTGGGCGACCTGGTGCTCACCCTGACCGCGGCGCACCACTTCTCCGGCCGCGGCCTGACCCGCAACACCACCCTGTGGGGCTCCTGGGTGGTCGCCGGCCCGAGCCGCAGGGTCTTCTACACCGGAGACTCCGGGTACTTCGAGGGCTACGCCCGGATCGGCGAGCAGCACGGGCCGTTCGACGCCGCGCTGGTCCAGATCGGCGCCTACGACGCGGCCTGGGCGGACATCCACATGACCCCCGAGGACGCCGTCCTCGCCCACCGGGACCTGTCGGCCGGCCTGCTGGTGCCCGTCCACTGGTGCACCTTCAACCTGGGCCTGCACCCGTGGGCCGAGCCGATCGAGCGGCTCGTCAAGGCGGCCAAGGAGCAGGCCGTCCCGCTGGCCGTGCCGCGCCCCGGCGAGCGGGTGGACGTCGACAACCCGCCGGAGCCGGACGGCTGGTGGGAGACCGTCGGCTGACGGCCCGCACCGGCTCGCCTACTCACCTACTCACCTGCGCGCCGAGACAGCGGGGCCCGCCGGCACAGCGGCGACCGACGGCGCACCAGGGACCACCGGGACAACGGGCCCCGTGGACGGACCGTACTGGCCGAAACCGCAGCGCACCGGTCGAAATGCGCTGGCCGGAAACCCGCTGGACGGAAATGATGCGATGCGGGCGCCCCTGTGGCGCCGCACCGCCACCCTCCGCGACCTGGGAGCCCGATTGCCTCCGATCCCTCCGGCCGATCGCTCCGGCGCCCCGCACGGGCGCGCCGTCGACCCGCTGTTCCTCGCCCTGCCGCTGCGCTCCCTCGCCGACGCCGCTCTGACCCGGGCCCGCGAACTGGGCGCGAGCCACGCCGACTTCCGCCTGGAGCGGATCCGCAGCGCCTCGTGGCGGCTGCGTGACGCGCGTCCGGCCGGCACCTCCGACAGCGTGCAGCTCGGTTTCGCCGTCCGGGTGGTGCTGGACGGCGCCTGGGGCTTCGCCGCCGGCGTGGACCTCACCCCCGCCGCGGCGGCCCGGGTCGCCGAGCAGGCCGTCGCGGTGGCCCGGCTCTCCGGCGGGATCAGCCGGGCGGCCGGTTCCACCGAGCGGGTCGAACTGGCCGACGAGCCCGTGTACCGGGACGTCACCTGGGTGTCCGCGTACGAGGTCAACCCCTTCGAGGTGCCGGACGCCGAGAAGACCGCGCTGCTCGCCGAGCGCAGCTCCCGGCTGCTGGCAGCCGACGGCGTCTCGCACGTCCAGGCGGCGCTGCGGACCGTCCAGGAGAACAAGTTCTACGCGGACACCGCGGGCACCGTGACCACCCAGCAGCGGATCCGGGTCCACTCCGATCTGGAGGCCACCTCGGTCGACGAGCGCACCGGCGCCTTCGACTCGATGCGGACCCTGGCCCCGCCGACCGGCCGCGGCTACGAGTACCTCACCGGAACCGGCTGGGACTGGGACGCCGAGCTCGCCGAACTGCCCGTCCTGCTGGCCGAGAAGATGAAGGCCCCGAGCGTCGAGGCGGGCCGCTACGACCTGGTCATCGACCCGACGAACCTCTGGCTGACCATCCACGAGTCGATCGGCCACGCCACCGAGCTGGACCGCGCGCTCGGCTACGAGGCCGCCTACGCCGGCACCTCCTTCGCCACCTTCGACCGGCTCGGCTCGCTCCGGTACGGCTCCGAGCTGATGCACGTCACCGGTGACCGCACCGCCGAGCACGGCCTGTCCACCATCGGCTACGACGACGAGGGCGTGGCCACCCAGTCCTGGGACCTGATCAAGGACGGCGTCCTGGTCGGCTACCAGCTCGACCGCGGCATGGCCGGTCTGAAGGGCTTCGAGCGCTCCAACGGCTGCGCCTTCGCGGACTCCCCCGCGCACGTCCCGGTGCAGCGGATGGCCAACGTCTCGCTCCGGCCCGCCGCCGACGGCCCGGACACCGAGGGCCTGTTCGCCCAGGTCGAGAACGGCCTCTACATCGTCGGCGACCGCTCCTGGTCGATCGACATGCAGCGCTACAACTTCCAGTTCACCGGCCAGCGCGCCTACACCATCAAGGACGGCGAACTCGCCGGGCAGGTCAAGGACTTCGCCTACCAGGCCACCACCACCGACTTCTGGGGCTCGATGGCGGCCGTCGGCGGCCCGCAGACCTACCTGCTCGGCGGCGCCTTCAACTGCGGCAAGGCGCAGCCCGGCCAGATCGCGGCGGTCAGCCACGGCTGCCCGTCGGCGCTGTTCCGCAACGTCAACGTGCTCAACACCCAGCAGGAGGCGGGTCACTGATGACCGCGATGCAGCCCCACGAACTCGTCGAGCTGGCGCTCGGCCTCTCCCGCGCCGACGGCTGCGTGGTGATCGCCGACGAGGAGTCCACCGCCAACCTGCGCTGGGCGGGCAACGCGCTGACCACCAACGGCGTCACCCGCGGCCGCCGCCTCACCGTGATCGCCACCGTGGCCGACGCCGAGGGCACCGCCGCCGGCGTGGTCTCCCGCGAGGCCGTCACCGCGGAGGAGGTGGAGGACCTGGTGCGGGCCGCCGAGGAGGCCGCCCGCGCGGCCGGCCCGGCCGAGGACGCCCAGCCGCTGATCGCCGACCGCCCCGCCTCTCCGGGCTTCACCGAGCCGCCCGCGCTGACCTCCGTCGAGGTGTTCAACGCCTTCGGCCCGGCCCTCGGCGAGGCCTTCGCCCGCGCCGCCGCGCGGGGCGAGCTGCTGTACGGCTTCGCCCGGCACGAGGTGACCTCCAGCTACCTGGGCAGCTCCACCGGCCTGCGGCTGCGGCACGACCAGCCCACCGGCACGGTCGAGATCAACGCCAAGACCGCCGACCTGTCCGGCTCGGCCTGGGTGGGCGCCGCGACCCGGGACTTCGCCGACATCGACGTCGCCGCCCTGCACACCGAGCTGACCAAGCGGCTCGGCTGGGGCGCCCGCAAGGTGGACCTGCCCGCCGGACGGTACGAGGCGCTGCTGCCGCCCTCGGCCGTCGCCGACCTGATGATCGTCCTCAACTGGTCCTCCGGCGGCCGGGACGCCCAGGAGGGACGGACGGTCTTCGCCAAGCCCGGCGGCGGCACCCGGCTCGGCGACAAGCTCGGCGGCCTGCCGCTGACGCTGCGCTCCGACCCGCACGAGCCCGGCCTGGAGGCCGCGCCGTTCGTGCTCGCCCACTCCAGCGGCGGGGACTGCTCGGTCTTCGACAACGGCCGGCCGGTCGCCGCCACCGAGTGGATCCGCGAGGGCGTGCTGAACTACCTGATCACCAGCCGCCACACGGCCGGCCTCACCGGCCTGCCGCTGCGCCCGGCGATCGACAACCTCGTGCTGGAGACGGCCGACCAGGAGTCGGCGCCGACCCTGGACGAGATGGTCGCCCGCACCGAGCGCGGTCTGCTGCTCACCTGCCTCTGGTACATCCGCGAGGTGGATCCGGCGACGCTGCTGCTCACCGGCCTCACCCGGGACGGCGTCTACCTGGTGGAGAACGGCGAGGTCGTCGGCGAGGTCAACAACTTCCGGTTCAACGAGTCCCCGGTGGACCTGCTGAACCGGATCACCGAGGTGGGCCGCACCGAGCGCTGCCTGCCCCGCGAGTGGAACGACTGGTTCACCCGCACCGCGATGCCACCCGTGCGTGTCACGGACTTCAACATGAGTTCGGTCAGCCAGGCCTCTTAGCCACTGACCATCGGGGGATACGAGAGACATGATGGACGAGAAGCGCCTGGTCAGGTCGAGCAAGATGCTGTCGCGCATCCTGCGGCACGAGCCCGGGCTGGTGGGGGTCACGCTGGACGAGGCCGGCTGGGTCAGGGTCGACGAACTGCTCGCCGCGATCGCCGCGCGGGGCAGGCCGCTCACCCGGGCCGAGCTGGACCACGTCGTGGCGACCAACAACAAGCGCCGCTTCGGCTACTCGCCGGACGGTCTCTCGATCCGTGCCAACCAGGGCCACACGGTGGCCGTCGACCTCGGTCTGGCCGCCGCCGTACCGCCGCCGGTGCTCTACCACGGCACCGCGGACCGTCACCTGGCGGCGATCTTCCGCGAGGGCCTGCGCCCGATGGCCCGCCAGGACGTCCACCTCTCGGCGGACACCGAGACGGCGACCGGGGTCGGCGCCAGGCACGGCCGACCGGTGGTGCTGACCGTGAACGCGGCGGCGATGACGGCGACCGGCCACGAGTTCCGGCTCAGCGAGAACGGAGTCTGGCTCACCGACGCCGTGCCCCCGCAGTACCTCTCGCGCCGCTCGTAGTCCGCCGCAGCATCGCACCACCGTTCGCCGTTCGCCGCCGAAGGGCCTGTCCGCTCCGCCGGGCAGGCCCTTCTCGTACCCGACCGGGTGCGCCCGGCCCACCCGGTCTCGTCGCCGCCCGTGTCCGGGCGTACCGTGAGGAGGCCGCGCGGCCAGGCGCGCGGGTGCGTGACGAGGGCGGTAGGACAATGGGCAAGAGCGCCGACGACGGGCACGTCTTCCGGATCACGGGAGCGCGCAGCAGCCTCACCGAGGACGTCCGGGGACGTCAGCGCCGCTACGTCATCTCGATGCTGGCCCGTACGGTCTGCGTGCTGCTCGCGGTGGTGCTCTGGGACGTCCAGCGGGTGCTGGCGTTCGCCGCGCTGGCGGGTGCCGTGCTGCTTCCGTACTTCGCGGTGCTGATCGCCAACGCCGGCCGGGAGCGGGCACCGGGGCTGCCGAGCACCTTCGACATTCCGCTCGACACTCCGCTGATGCTCGGCCCCGGTGGCACGGGTGGGAGAGGCGGGGCCCCTGCGACGGCTGGTACAGCAGAGGCAAAGGTCGCTGCCACCGATCCTTCACAGGACGTGAACTGACCGTCCTTTTCAGGTCGGTTCGCCCCTGCCCGGCTCGACGAAAGCTCAAAAGAAGCTCAGATTAATCATGCAAGACCTCCCCATCCGAGGGTCTTCGCGTGACATACTGCGTACGCGCTCCGCATCCCCCGTCGGAGCGACGGACCGACGCCGGGCGGCTCCCCCCGTGGCTGCCCGGCGTCGCCATGCCCGGATTATTTCGGCCGGAGCGAGCGTGACAGACTGGCGGTGCAGAGACCCGCCGATCGTGGAGGACGGCCCGATGGACACCCCGCAGACGCCGATCTGCTCCGCCAAGGGCTGCCGGGCGGAGGCCGGCTGGGTGCTGGTGTGGAACAACCCCAAGCTGCACACCCCGGACCGCCGCAAGACCTGGCTCGCCTGTGACGAACACCGCGAGCACCTGTCCCAGTTCCTCGGGGTGCGCGGCTTCCTCAAGGATGTCGTCGCCTTCGCCGACTGGACCCCCGAGACCGCCGGGGCACCCGAGGAGCCCGTCTAACCGCCGATCGCGGACATCGGACGCTCGGGCTGTAGGAACTCCGGGTCGTCGATCCCGGCCCCGGCCTTCTTGCCCCACATCGCCGCCCGCCACAGCGCGGCCAGCTCGGCGTCGTCCGCGCCCGAGCGCAGCGCGGTGCGCAGGTCGGTCTCGCCGGTCGCGAACAGGCAGTTGCGCACCTGGCCGTCGGCGGTCAGCCGGGTGCGGTCGCAGGCGCGGCAGAACGGGCGGGTGACCGAGGCGATCACGCCCACCCGGCCCGGGCCGCCGTCCACCACCCAGCGCTCGGCGGGTGCCGCGCCCCGGCGCGCGGACGGCTCCGGGGTGAGCGCGAAGCGGGCCCGCAGCAGCTCCAGGATCTCCGCCGCGGTGACCATCGACGAGCGGTCCCAGCCGTGCTGGGCGTCCAGCGGCATCTGCTCGATGAAGCGCAGCTCGTAGCCGTGCTCCAGGCACCACGCCAGCAGGTCGGCCGCCTCGTGGTCGTTGACCCCGCGCATCAGGACCGCGTTCAGCTTCACCGGTGCCAGCCCGGCGGCCTCCGCGGCGGCCAGTCCGTCCAGCACGTCCTGGTGGCGACGGCGACGGGTGAGCGTCTGGAACACCTCGGCGTCGAGAGTGTCCAGCGAGACGTTGACCCGGTCCAGCCCGGCCTCGCGCAGCGCGGTCGCGGTACGGGCCAGCCCGATGCCGTTGGTGGTCAGCGAGAGTTCGGGGCGGGGCTCCAGCTCGGAGCAGGCGGCGACGATCGCGACCAGTCCCGGGCGCAGCATCGGCTCTCCGCCGGTGAAGCGGACCTCGCGCACGCCCAGGTCGCGCACGGCGACGGCGACCAGCCGGACGATCTCCTCGTCCGTCAGCAGGTCGGGCTTGGCCAGCCACTGCAGGCCCTCCTCCGGCATGCAGTAGGTGCAGCGCAGGTTGCACCGGTCCGTGAGGGAGACCCGGAGGTCGACGGCCTGTCGTCCGAAGGTGTCGAGCAGCACGTGGGTCCTTCCCCGAGATGCGGCCGGCCCGACCACCATCATGGCGGGCCGGGCCAGCATAGTCATCGTGGGTCGATCAGTGGGCGCCCAGCCCGGTCAGCGAGCGGACCTCCAGTTCAGCGTACTTCGCCGGATCGGGGCGTTCCCTGGACAGCAGCGTGCCGAGCCAGCCGGCCAGGAAGCCGACCGGGATGGAGACCAGGCCGGGGTTCTCCAGTGGGAACCAGTGGAAGTCGGAGTGCGGGAAGAGCGAGGTCTTCGCGCCGGAGACCACCGGGGAGAAGACCACCAGCGTCACCGAGGTGACCAGTCCGGCGTAGACCGAGCTGACCGCGCCGACGGTGGTGAAGCGCTTCCAGAAGAGTGAGTAGAGCAGGGTGGGCAGGTTCGCCGAGGCGGCGACCGCGAAGGCCAGGGCGACCAGGGCCGCGGTGTTGAGCTTGTCCGCGAAGAGGCTGAGCACGATCGCCATCGCCCCGATCGCGAACGCGGCCCACTTCGCCGACCGCACCTCCTCCTTCTCGGAGGCCTTGCCGCGCCGGATCACGTTGGCATAGAGGTCGTGCGCGAAGGAGGCCGAGGAGGCGAGGGTGAGGCCGGCGACCACGGCCAGGATGGTGGCGAAGGCGACCGCCGAGATCACCGCGAGCAGGATCGCGCCGCCGGTGGTCCCGGCACCTCCGCCGAGCGCCTCGGCCAGCTGCGGAGCCGCCGTGTTGCCCGCCGCGTTCGCGCCCTTGATCGTCTTGGAGCCGACCAGCGCGGCCGCGCCGAAGCCGAGCGCCAGGGTCATCAGGTAGAAGACGCCGATGATGCCGATCGCCCAGAGCACCGACTTCCGGGCCGCCTTGGCGGTGGGCACGGTGTAGAAGCGGACCAGGATGTGCGGCAGTCCCGCGGTGCCCAGCACCAGTGCGATGCCGAGGCTGATGAAGTCGAGCTTGGCGGTGCTGCTTCCGTACTTCTGGCCCGGTTGGAGGAAGGCCTCGCCCTTGCCGCTCGCGCTGGCCGCCGCGCCGAGCAGTTCGGAGGGGTTGAAGTGGTACTTGGCCAGCACCAGGACGGTCATCAGCGCGGCGCCGGCGATCAGCAGGACGGCCTTGACGATCTGCACCCAGGTGGTGCCCTTCATTCCTCCTATCACCACATAGACGATCATCAGCAGGCCGACCCCGACGATGGTCCAGCGCTTGGCGGCGTTCCCCTCGGCCCCCAGCAGCAGCGCCACCAGGGTGCCGGCGCCGACCATCTGGGCGAGCAGGTAGAAGATCGACACCACGATGGTGGAGACGCCCGCCGCGGTGCGCACCGGGCGCTGGCGCATCCGGAAGGCGAGCACGTCCGCCATCGTGAAGCGGCCGGAGTTGCGCAGTGGTTCGGCGATCAGCAGCAGCGCGACCAGCCAGGCGACCAGGAAGCCGATCGAGTAGAGGAAGCCGTCGTAGCCGCTGAGCGCGATGGTCCCGGCGATGCCGAGGAAGGAGGCGGCGGACATGTAGTCGCCGGAGATGGCCAGGCCGTTCTGGAAGCCGGTGAAGCCGCGCCCGCCGGCGTAGAAGTCGGAGGCGCTCCTGGTCTGCCGCCCGGCCCAGACGGTGATGCCGAGGGTGGCCAGGACGAAGACGCCGAACAGGGCCATCGTCAGGCCGCGGTGCTCGGTGGCGGAGCTGGCGAGCAGGCTCATTCGGCGGACTCCCGGGGGGCGTGGACGACGGCGCCGTGCGCCTCGCGGATCGCCGTGGCGGACGGGTCGATCCGCCGGTCCGCGTAGCGGGCGTACCAGGCGGCGATGGCGAAGGTGGTCGCGAACTGCAGCAGCCCGAGCACCAGGGCCACGTTGACGTGCCCGATGACCTTGGTCCGCATCAGTCCGGGGGCGTAGCAGGAGAGCAGGACGTAGAGCAGGTACCAGAGCACGAAACCGATGGTGACCGGGAAGGCGAAGCTCCGGAACGAGCGCCGCAGGGTACGGAACTCCTCGCTGTCATCGATGAGTTGGACGTCCGTGGCGGCGGTGGTGCTCGGCGGCGAATCCACGCGGGTCTCCTCACTCCTTCGGCGTATGTGTCACACGGGGGGGGACGATCGAACGTGAGGGGCGTCACATGTCTGGTGTGCGCCGCGCAATGCTAGGAGCGTCCTGCCCGCCCCGGAAGGGGTTGACCGCGATCAGTCGACCGTTCACCCCCTCGCACCATCCGATTGGCCGAAAAGCAGTCCATCCCAGTGCCCGCACCGCCCATCGACCGGATCCCGGCCGCCGTCGGCACACCCCCTGGAGGAACGCCACCGGCCCGTGCCGCACCCCGAACGGGGCGGCACGGGCCGGTGCGGGAGACCGACGTCTCAGAACGCGATGCGCACTTTCAGCGCCGAGCGGTCGTCCATCGCGCGGTAACCGTCCGGAACACCGTCCAGGTCGACGGTGCGGTCGAAGACCAGGCCCGGCTCGATGGCGCCCGAGAGCACGTCCGGGAGCAGCTCGGGGATGTACGCGCGGGCCGGGGCGACGCCGCCGTTCAGCGAAACGTTCCGGCCGAACATCTGACCGATGTCGACGCCGGCGCTGCCGCCGTGCGGCACCCCGACGTAGCCCACCGCACCGCCGTCCCTGGCGATCGAGATCGCCGTCCGCATGGACTCCTCGGTGCCGACCGCCTCCAGCACCGCGTGCGCGCCCTGGCCGCCGGTCAGCTCCTTCACCGCCTCGACGGCGGCCTCGCCGCGCTCCGCCACCACGTCCGTCGCACCGAAGCGGCGGGCCAGCTCGGTGCGGGCCGTGTGCCGGCCCAGCGCGATGATCCGGCCCGCGCCCAGCCGGTGCGCGGCCAGCACGCCGCACAGGCCCACCGCGCCGTCGCCGACCACCGCGACCGTCGCACCCGGGCGCACCCGGGCCGAGACCGCCGCGTGGTGCCCGGTCGCCATCACGTCGGACAGCGCCAGCAGCCCGGGCAGCAGCTTCTCGTCACCCGCCGCCTCCTTCGGCAGCTTCACCAGCGTGCCGTCCGCGAACGGCACCCGCACCGCCTCGCCCTGGCCGCCGTCCGAACCGACCTGTCCCCAGAACCCGCCGTGCGGGCAGGAGGTCTGGAGGCCCTCGAGACAGAAGTCACACGACCCGTCCGACCAGACGAACGGCGCCACCACCAGGTCGCCCTTGGCGAAGCCGCGCACCTCGGCGCCGGCCTCCTCGACCACGCCCAGGAACTCGTGCCCGATCCGCTGCCCGGCCACCCGCTGCGCCACCCCGCGGTAGGCCCACAGGTCGCTGCCGCAGATACAGGCGTTCACCACCCGGAGCACCACGTCCGTCGGCTGCTGGACCACCGGGTCCGGCACCTCTTCGATCCGGATGTCGTTGGGGCCGTGGATCACGGTGGCACGCATGCGCTGTTCCTTAGCTGAAAACGATCTCGACCAGGTGTACGACACCCCCGCCGACCACTCTATTCCGGCCGGTCGGCCGGAACACTCCGACCGGAGCGTCCCCTCCCGCCCCTTATCCTGTTGGACCATGCAACCGATCCAGCCCGAGACGTACGGAGTGCCGCGGACCGCCCCGGTCCCCGCCCAGCGCTCCGCCGCCCCCACCGGGGGCTTCGCGGTCGTCGACGTCGAGACCACCGGTCTCGGCCGCTCCGACCGCGTCATCTCGGCGGGCGTCTACCGGCTGGACCCGGACGGCGACGTCATCGACCACTGGTACACCCTGGTCAACCCCGGGCGGGACCCGGGCCCGGTCTGGATCCACGGCCTCACCGCCGAGCTGCTCTCGGCCGCCCCGACCTTCGCGCAGGTCGCCGACGAGTTCGCCGACCGGCTGCGCGGGCGGGTCCTGGTCGCGCACAACGCGCTCTTCGACTGGAACATGATCTCCCGCGAGTTCTCCCGGGCCGGCCTGGACGCTCCGGTCGAGCAGCGGCTGTGCACCATGGTCCTCTCCCGCGACCTGCGGCTGCCGCTGCCCAACGGCAAGCTGGCCTCGCTCGCCGCCCACTTCGGCGTCCAGCAGCGCCACGCCCACAACGCCCTGGACGACGCCCGGGTGCTCGCCGAGGCCTTCCGCCCCAGCCTGCACCTTGCCCGCGACGGCGGCGTGCCGCTGCCGCTCCAGAACTGCGTCGCGGTCACCGACCTCGGCGAGGAGGAGCCCGCCACCCCCGGTCGCAGCACCTGGACCGGTGCCACGTACCGCCAGAGCAAGAAGCGCCTGCCCTGCCCGTACCCCAACCCGGGGCGCTGGGAGGACGGCAAGCCACTGGTCCAGGGCATGCGGGTGGCCATCACCGGCGACACCGCCACCGACCGCGAGGTCCTGGAGGACCGCGCGGTCGAGGCCGGCCTGCACATCGCCACCTCGGTGAGCCGCCTCACCAGCCTGCTCGTCACCAACGAGCCGGACAGCTGGAGCGGCAAGGCCCGCAAGGCCCGCGACGTCGGCACCCCGGTGGTCGGCGAGGACGCCTTCCTCCAGCTGTTGCGCGAGGTCGCCCCGCACCCCGGTGCGTGAGCCCGTTGTGAGGTCGGCGTACCGTTCCCATGTGTACCGTTTTCTGCTGACCCGACAGTGGCTGATCACCATGCTGATCGCGCTGCTGCTGATCCCCGCGACGATCAAGCTGGGCTTCTGGCAGCTGCACCGCCACGAGGCGCGGGTGGCCAGGAACGAGCTGATCGGCCAGGCCCTCACGGCCGCGCCGGTCCCCTTCGACACCCTGTCGGCGACCCCCGGCTTCGCGGTCCCCAAGGACCTCACCTGGCGCGCGGTGACCGCCACCGGACAGTACGACCCGGCACACGAGTTCGTGGTCCGCAAGCGGACCGACTCCAACGGGAGCATCGGCTACTTCGTCGTGACCCCGTTCCTGCTCGCCGACGGCAAGGGCACCGTCCTGGTCAACCGCGGCTGGGTCGCCTCCGGCAACGGGGCCGTCGAGTACCCGCCCGTCCCGGCCGCCCCCACCGGTGAGGTCTCCCTCGCCGGCCGCCTGCGCGCCGAGGAGACCTACGGCGACAGCGGCATCAAGGACCGCACCGGGCTGCCCGACCGCCAGTTCAACCTGATCAACACCGACGAGCAGGCCAAGCGGACCGGCGCCGCCCTCCTCGGCGGCTACCTCGAACTCGCCGGCACCACCCCGGCCCCGGCCGACCAGCCCCAGCTGATCCCCGAGCCCAACCACTCCGACATCGGCCCGCACATGGCCTACGCCATCCAGTGGTGGCTGTTCACCGCGATGATCCCGGTCGGCGTCTGGGTCCTCGCCCGCCGCGAGGCCAAGGACCGCGCCAAGCAGGCCGCCGAAGCCGAGGTCCCGCTCGACGCCGTCCCCGCCTAGCTAGTGAGCTGGTTCGGAGATTCTTGAGCAGTAGCGGCAGATCCGTTCGATGATCTGGTCTGCGGTCTTGGTCCATTTGAACGGGCGGGCGCTG
>NZ_JBIVUM010000036.1:0-28334 GCF_044757205.1 Kitasatospora sp. NPDC091335
GGTTAAATTTCCCGGCCCCCCCGCCGCCGCCCGCGCCCCCCCCCTCTCCCCCCGATATATAACCCCCCCCCCCCCGCCCCCCCCCCCCCGGCCCCCCCCCCCGCCACCCCACCCTCCCGAAAGCCCCCCGACCACACCCCCACCCCCCAAACCCCGACAATGGACCCATGTCGGGAGCCGAACCCACCATCACCGTCCCCCCCTGGCTGACGCACAACGTCACCGCCACCCACCACGAGATCGGCCGCCAATGGCTGGCCACCCTCCCCACCAGGACCGCCACCCACCTCGCCGCCTGGAACCTCACCCCGGAACGGACCCTCGACCCCGGCGGCAGCCTCAGCCTGGTCACCTACGTCCACCGCGACGACCTCTCCCCCGCCGTCCTCAAGGTCGGCCTCCCCACCCCCGAGACCGCCCACGAGGACGCCGCCCTCACCCACTGGGCCGGCCGGGGAGCCGTCCTCCTCCTCGACGCCGCCCCCGCCGAGGGCGTGCTCCTGCTCGAACGCCTCCACGGCGAGATCCCGCTACGCTCCCTCGCCGAGCCCAAGGCCATGCTGGAGGCCACCAGCCTGCTGCACCGCCTCTGGACGGAACTCCCCGAGGGACACCCCTTCCCCGCCGTCCCCCAGCGGATCGCCACCGCCGCCCGCCTCGCGGAGCACCCCCACCCCGTCAGCGCCGAGGCCCGGCACCTGATCGCCGAAGCCCTGGACACCGCCCGCAACCTGGCCGGCGACGCCGACGAGTCCTTCCTCCTGCACGGCGACTTCCACCACGGCAACGTCCTGGCCGCCGACCGCGCCCCCTGGCTGGCCATCGACCCGCGCCCGCTGGCCGGCGAACGCGCCTACGACCTGGCCCGCCTGGCCCTGGACCGCGCCGACACCCTGATCGGCTCCCCCGGCGCCCCCGCCGCCGTCCGCCGCCGCCTGGGCCGGCTCTCCGAAGCCCTCGAGGTCGACCGGGACCGGCTCCGCGGCTGGACCCTCTTCCGCGCCGTCGACCTGGCCCTCCGCGCCCTCGTCCCGGACCGCCGAGAGGACGCCGAGCTCTACCTTGAGTTCGCCAACTCCCTCTAGCCCGCAGAGATTCGAGCCCCGGCCCCGCGCAGGGGCAGCCGGGCCCCCATCACCGCGTACAGCCGGTCCGTCGCCGGAAACCGCACCGCCCGCGCCAGGTCCCGGTACCCCAGCGCCCGGTACAGCCGCCGCGCCGGCGTCTCCGCGTCGATCGCCGAGAGGATGCTCCGGTCCAGTCCCGACCGCTCGCACAGCGTCCGGATGATCCGCGAGCCGATCCCCTGCCCCTGGAACTCCGGCAGCACGTGCAGCTCGGTGACCGCGAAGACCCCGTCCAGCCAGCCCTCGTGCCCCCCGGTGGTCAGATAGGGCTCGATCACCGTGCTCCACCAGTGCTCCCGCCGGTTGGGCATCCCGTACCCGAACCCGACCAGCCGCCCCCCGCTCACCGCCCCGAGCGCGATCACCCCCGGCTGCTGGGCGTGCCGCCCCACGATGTGCAGCCGTACCGCGACCTCCTCGGGCGTGAGCCCGAACGCCACCGCCTGGACCTCCAGCGCCTGCGGCGCCCAGTCCGCAAGGTCGATGGCCCCGATCGTCACCCCGGTCAGCTGATCCATGCTCCGGACGTTACTACCAGCCGCCCCGCGGCGCGGCCGAAGATCCCAACAACCCCGCACGCGAACCGCTCAGAAGAGAACGCTCATGAACGCCCCGACCTCCCGGAACCCCACCCGCCGGTACGCGGCCCTGGCCCGCAGGTTGAAGTCGTTGACGTACAGCGACACCACCGGCGCCACCTCCCGCAACGCGATGCCCAGGACCGCCGCCATCCCCGTCTCGGAGAGCCCCTGCCCCCGGTGCTCCGGAGCGACCCAGACCCCCTGGATCTGGCAGGCCCCCTCCGTCACCGCCCCGATCTCCGCCTTGAAGACGACCTGCCCGTCCTCCCCGAACCGGGCGAACGACCGTCCGGTGGACACGAGTTCGGCCACCCGGGCCTGGTAGAGGAGCCCGCCGTCCCCCGCCAGCGGCGACACCCCCACCTCCTCGGTGAACATCGCCACGCAGGCCGGCATCAGGGTCTCGACCTCGTCGCGCCGCACCCTCCGCACCAGCGGATCCGGCGCGATCTCCGCCGACGGCACCGAGGTCGCCAACAGCGGCTGGTGCGCCCGCACTTCGCGCGCGGGGCCCCAACTGCGCTCCAGCAGCGCCCAGAAGGCCGCCGTGGCCGCCGCCGGCCCGACGATCGAGGAGCAGCGCCGTCCCTGCCGGCGGGCCCGTTCCGCGAACGCCGCGACCGCCTCGGGACCGGCGTCGACCAGGACCAGGTTCGCTCCGGCGTAGCAGAGCGCGGCCAGCACGCCGTCGCCGTCGTACCAGCCCCAGATCTCCCCGCCGAGCCGCCACGGGTCCAGCCCGACGGCCTCGACCCTGGTCGCGACGAAGGCGTTGGCGACCGGGTCGCGGTGGAGGATCTCCAGGGCGTCCCCGAGGTCGGGCGGCTCCAGCACCCGGGTGGTGGCCAGGGCCCTGGCGGCCTGGAAGGAGCTCGGGAGCATCACACCTCGATCGAGCATCGAGACAGCACCTCACTGAGACGACTCTGGCCGCACCCTACTCCGTGGCCCCACCCGGCTACGGCCGCGGGGCCGTCCGCGAACGGACGGCCCCGCTTCCGGAAAACGCCGCGCGGACCCTCCCGCGCGGTCAGGACAAGCTATGCGGGGCTCACTCGCCCGCGACCACGGTCGGCGCCCCCGACTCGACGCCGGCCGCCTGCATCTGCTCGGCGAGCTTGAGCGCCTCCTCGATCAGGGTCTCGACGATCTTCGACTCGGGAACGGTCTTGATGACCTCGCCCTTGACGAAGATCTGCCCCTTGCCGTTGCCGGAGGCGACCCCGAGGTCGGCCTCCCTGGCCTCGCCGGGACCGTTCACGACGCAGCCCATGACGGCCACCCGCAGCGGCACCTCCATGCCCTCCAGCCCGGCGGTGACCTCCTCAGCGAGCTTGTAGACGTCCACCTGGGCGCGGCCGCAGGACGGGCAGGAGACGATCTCCAGGCCGCGCTCGCGCAGCCCGAGCGACTCCAGGATCTGGTTGCCGACCTTGATCTCCTCGGCCGGCGGAGCCGAGAGCGAGACCCGGATGGTGTCGCCGATGCCCTCGGCCAGCAGCGCGCCGAAGGCGACCGCCGACTTGATGGTGCCCTGGAAGGCCGGACCGGCCTCGGTCACGCCGAGGTGCAGCGGGTAGTCGCACGCGGCGGCGAGCTGGCGGTAGGCGTTGATCATCACGACCGGGTCGTTGTGCTTGACCGAGATCTTGATGTCGCGGAAGTCGTACTCCTCGAACAGCGAGCACTCCCACAGCGCGGACTCGACCAGCGCCTCCGGGGTGGCCCGGCCGTACTTCTCCATCAGGCGCTTGTCGAGCGAGCCGGCGTTGACGCCGATCCGGATCGGCACGCCCGCGTCCTTGGCGGCCTTGGCGATCTCGCCGACCTTGTCGTCGAAGGCCTTGATGTTCCCCGGGTTCACCCGCACCGCGGCGCAGCCCGCGTCGATCGCCGCGAAGACGTACTTCGGCTGGAAGTGGATGTCCGCGATGACCGGGATCTGCGACTTCCTGGCGATGATCGGCAGCGCGTCGGCGTCGTCCTGGGAGGGCACGGCGACCCGGACGATCTGGCAGCCGGACGCGGTGAGCTGGGCGATCTGCTGGAGCGTGGCGTTGATGTCCGAGGTCACCGTGGTGGTCATCGACTGCACCGAGACCGGGGCGTCGCCGCCGACCGGCACGTTGCCGACCATGATCTGCCGGGAGTAGCGGCGCTTGGCCAGCGGCTTGAGCGGCAGGGACGGAATACCGAGCGAGATCGCGGTCATGTGCGCAGGGTTCCCCGGGGTAGAGGTGTGGTCGACCGCCCGGCCGTGACACGGCCGAGGCCGGGCGCGCTGACGATCGCGCACCCGGCCTCCACGGTACGGCACCGCCACGGCGCCCAGCACACCCGTGGTACCCGAACGCCCTAGCCGATCTTCACCGGGTTCACCAGGTCGGCGACCATCACCAGCAGCGTGAAGCCGATGAAGACGCTGGCCACCACGTACGCCACCGGCATCAGCCTGGCGACGTCGAAGGGCCCCGGGTCGGGCCGCCTGAACACCTGTGCGAACCGACGCCGGACCGCCTCCCAGGCCGCGCCGGCGATGTGCCCGCCGTCCAGCGGGAGCAGCGGCAGCATGTTGAAGAGGAAGAGCGACAGGTTGATGCCGGCCAGCAGGTTCACGAAGACCGCGATCCGCTGGGTGCCGGGGATGTCGAGCGAGAAGACCTCGCCGCTGACCCGGGCGGCGCCGACCATGCCGATCGGCGAGTCCGGGTCGCGCGGGGCGTCGCCGACGACCGCGTTCCACAGCCCGGGGATCTTGCCGGGCAGGGCGATCAGCGACTTCACCCCGTTCTCGGCCATGTCGTACATCCGGTCCACCGACTGCCCGAATCCCAGCTGGACCACACCACTCGCAGGAGTGAATCCAAGGAACCCGGCCTGGACGGTCGCACCCTTGATCGGGATGTTGTTCCCGTCGTACTTCTGGACGTCGTTGACCGCGATGGTCGGGGTGAGGGTGTGCTGCTGACCGTCCCGCTCGACCACCACCGGCACGGTCCTGCCGGCCGACCTGCGGATGTCCTCCTGGAGCTGGTCGTAGCTGCGGATCCGGTCGCCGTCGAAGGAGAGGATCTTGTCCCCCGCCTTCAGCCCGGCCTGGGCGGCCGGGGTCTGCGGGGCGCCCTCCGGGCAGCTGTCGGTGGGCTGGCCCGCCTTGACGACGCACTGGGCGACGGTCTTGACCGTCGGCACGCTCATCTGGACGCCGAAGCCCATCATGACGGTCAGGAAGAGCCCGAACGCCAGGACCAGGTTCATGAACGGCCCGGCGAACATGACGATCATGCGCTTCCACGGCTTGCGGGTGTAGAAGAGCCGGCTCTCGTCACCCTCCTGGATCTCCTCGTAGGAGGCCTCGCGGGCGTCCTCGATCATGGTGCGCCAGGGCGAGCTGCTGCGCTTGGTGATCCTGCCGTCCTCGCCCGGCGGGAACATCCCGATCATCCGGATGTACCCGCCGAACGGGATCGCCTTGATGCCGTACTCGGTCTCGCCCTTGCGGCGTGACCAGAGGGTCGGGCCGAAGCCGACCATGTACTGGGGCACCCGGATGCCGAACAGCTTGGCCGTGGAGAGGTGGCCGAGTTCGTGCCAGGCGATCGAGATCAGCAGCCCGATGACGAAGACCAGGATGCCGACCACCGTCAAAACCGTTGCCACCGCTGGTCCTCCGTCATGCCGCTCCGCTCATCGTCTCGTCCTACCGCAATCGGGGCCGTTCAGTCGACCGTCAGCCGGCCGCCAGCTCGCGGGCCCGGGCGCGCGCCCAGTCCTCCGCGTGCAGGACGTCCTCGACCGTCAGGGAAGTTCCCGCCGCCGGAGCGCCGTCCCGCTGACCGTGCTCGGCCACGACCTTGGCAACAGTGTCCACGATTCCGGTGAAGGCGAGGCGGCCCTTCAGAAACGCCTCCACGCACTCCTCGTTGGCCGCGTTGAAGACCGCCGGGTTGGTGCCGCCCAGGGTGCCCACCTCGCGGGCCAGCTCGACCGCGGGGAAGGCCTCGTCGTCCAGCGGGAAGAACTCCCAGGTGGCCGCCTTGGTCCAGTCGCAGCCGGGGGCGGCGTCCGGCACCCGGTCCGGCCAGCCGATCCCCAGCGCGATCGGCATCCGCATGTCCGGCGGACTGGCCTGCGCCAGGGTCGACCCGTCGGTGAACTCCACCATCGAGTGCACCACCGACTGCGGATGCACCACGACCTCGATCCGGTCGAAGGGCACGTCGTACAGCAGGTGCGCCTCGATCACCTCCAGGCCCTTGTTCACCAGGGTGGCGGAGTTGATCGTGACGACCGGGCCCATCGCCCAGGTCGGGTGCGCCAGCGCCTCCTGCGGGGTCACCCCGGCCAGCTGCTCCCTGCTCCTGGTGCGGAACGGGCCGCCGCTCGCGGTCACCACCAGCTTGCGGACCTCGGCCCTGGTCCCGCCCGCCAGCGCCTGGAACAGCGCGGCGTGCTCGGAGTCCACCGGCACGATCTGGCCCGGCTTCGCCACCGCCTTCACCAGCGGACCGCCGACGATCAGCGACTCCTTGTTGGCCAGCACCAGCACCCGGCCCGCCTCCAGCGCGGCCAGCGTCGGCCGCAGGCCGATCGAACCGGTGATGCCGTTCAGCACCGAGTGGCACTCCATCGCGGCCAGCTCGGTCGCCGCGTCCGGGCCCACCAGCACGGCCGGCAGCGGACGGCCCGCCGCCTCGGCGGCCAGCGCCTCGCGCAGCGCCGGCCCGGCCGCCGGGTCCGCCACCGCCACGGTGTGCACGCCCAGCCGCAGCGCCTGCTCGGCCAGCAGCTCCACCCGGCCGCCCGCCGCCGACAGGGCGACCACCCGGAAGCGGTCCGGGTTGCGGAGCACCACGTCGATGGCCTGGGTGCCGATCGAACCGGTCGAGCCCAGGATCACCAGCTCCCGGGGGCCGGAGGGGTCCGCCACGGTGGGCGTGAAACGCAGCTGCGGGTGAGCGAGCGAAGTCATGCGCCCATTGTGTCCTGTCCGCGGCACCGCACCCGACCCCCACGGGCCGCCCCGCCCCTCCCGGGCTACCGTCGGAACCATGCGTACCGTCATCGCCGGGGGCCACGGACAGATCGCGCTCCGGCTGGAACGGCTGCTCGCCGCACGCGGCGAACGCCCCGCCGGGATCATCCGCCGCCCCGAACAGGCCCAGGACCTCGCCGACGCCGGCGCCGAACCGCTGCTGCTCGACCTGGAGGCCGCCACCGCGCCGCAGCTCGCCGCACTGCTCACCGGGGCCGACGCGGTGGTCTTCGCCGCCGGCGCCGGCCCCGGCAGCGGCGCCGCCCGCAAGAACACCGTCGACCGGGACGCCGCCGTGCTGCTGGCCGACGCCGCCGAACTCGCCGGCGTCCGCCGCTACCTGATGGTCTCGGCGATGGCCGCCGACGCCGACGCCCACCACCCCGCCGACCAGGTCTTCGAGACCTACCTGCGGGCCAAGGGCGCCGCCGACGACGCCGTTCGGGCCCGCACCGCGCTGGACTGGACGGTGCTGCGCCCCGGACGGCTCACCGACGGCCCCGGCACCGGCCTGGTCCGGCTGGCCCCCTCGGTCGACCGCGGCGCGGTGGACCGGGCCGACGTCGCCGCCGTCCTGGCCGCCCTGCTGCGCGAGCCCGCCACCGCCGGGCTGACCCTGGAACTGGTCGCCGGGAACGCCACCGTCGAGGAGGCGGTCGCCGCGGCCGCCGGACACGACGGCTGAGCACCGGACGGCCCCGGGAACGCGAGGAGGGCCCGGTTCGGTGAACCGGGCCCTCCCGCTACGGCACTGCTGCGGCACTGCCACGACTACGGCACTGCCACGACGCCGATCAGAGGTCGAGGCCGGTCAGGACCATGACCTTCTCGACGGTGTAGTCGTCCATCGCGTACTTGACGCCCTCACGGCCGACACCGGAGTCCTTGACGCCGCCGTACGGCATCTGGTCGGCGCGGTAGGACGGCGCGTCGCCGATGATCACACCGCCGACCTCCAGCTCCCGGTGGGCGCGGAAGGCGGTCTGGAGGTCGTGGGTGAACACGCCCGCCTGAAGGCCGAACGCCGAGTCGTTGACGGCCGCGAAGGCCTCGTCCACGCCGTCCACCCGGTGCAGCGACAGCACCGGGCCGAACACCTCGGCCTTGGCCAGGATGGCGTCGCCGGGCAGGTCGGCCAGCACGGTCGGGGCGTAGGTCGCGCCCTCGCGGGTGCCGCCGGTGAGCACCTTGGCGCCCTTGGCGACCGCGTCCTCGACCCAGGACTCGACGCGCTTCGCGGCGTTCTCGTCGATCAGCGGGCCGACGTCGGTCGCGTCGTCACCCGGGTCACCGGTGACCTGCGCCCTGACCTTGGCGACGACCTTCTCCGCCAGCGCGTCGTACACCGACGCGTCGGCGATCACCCGCTGCACCGAGATGCAGGACTGGCCACCCTGGTAGTTGGCGAACATCGCGATCCGGGTGGCCGCCCAGTCCAGGTCGGCCTCCGAGGACCAGTCGGCGAGCACCACGGCCGCGGCGTTGCCGCCGAGCTCCAGGGTGCAGTGCTTGCGCGGCACCGAGTCCATGATCTGGTAGCCGACCTTGTCCGAACCGGTGAAGGAGATCACCGGCAGGCGCTCGTCCTGCACCAGGGCCGGCATCCGGTCGTTCGGCACGGTCAGGATCGACCAGGAGCCGGCCGGCAGGTCGGTCTCGGCCAGGATCTCGCCCAGCACCATCGCCGACAGCGGGGTCGACGGGGCCGGCTTCAGGATGATCGGAGCGCCGACCGCGATCGCCGGGGCGACCTTGTGGGCGACCAGGTTCAGCGGGAAGTTGAACGGGGCGATCCCCAGCACGACACCGCGCGGGAAGCGGCGCACCACCGCGAAGCGGCCCACGCCGCCCGGGTCGGTGTCCAGCCGCATGGTCTCGCCGTTGGTGCGGCGGGCCTCCTCGGAGGCCCAGCGGAAGACCGACACCGCGCGGCCGATCTCACCGCGGGCCCACTTGATCGGCTTGCCGTTCTCGGCGCTGACCAGCTGGGCCAGCTCCTCGGTGCGCTCGGTCAGCCGCTTGGCCACGTGGTCCAGGGCGGCGGCACGCTGGTGCGCCGGGGTGGCGGCGAACACCGGCAGCGCGGCGACGGCGGCGTCGAGCGCCTCCTCGACCTGGGCCTCGGTCGGGATGCTCACCTTGCCGACCAGACGGCCGTCCCAGCTGTTGTGCACCTCGAAGTCGGCGTCACCGCTCGCCCGGCGGCCGGCGAGCCAGAATTCGTACGTGGTGGTCACCGTGGTACCGGCCCTCTCCTCGTCTGTCCTACGGCCCACGGACGTGGGACCCGGTTTTGAGGGTAGGGGCGGCGGCGCGCCGACCGGATTGGCCGACTCGGAGCGTTCGACCCCGGGGCCACTCCACCGCGTCCTACCGGCGGGGCGTCCGCGTCACGCCGGGGCCCCGGGGACGCCTCAGGGGCCTACTCCTCGCCGGAGCGGAGCGCCAGCCACAGCTCCATCCGCACGTCCGTGTCGTCCAGCGAGCGGCCCAGCAGCTCCTCGACCCGGCGCATCCGGTAGCGCAGCGTGTGCCGGTGCACGCCCAGGTCCGCCGCGGCCGCGTCCCACTGGCCGTGCCGGGACAACCACGCCCGCAGCGAGGCCACCAGGTCCCCGCGGGCCGTCCGGTCGTGATCCCGCAGCGGCCGCAACAGCCCCTCCGCGAAGGCCGTCACCGCGTCCTCGCCGAGCAGCGGCAGCAGCGACCCCGCGCCGACCTCCTCGTGGTCCACCGACCTGCGGCCACCGCGCAGCGCCACCGCCAGCGCCCGCTCGGCCTGCGCGTGCGCCGTCCCCGCCTCCTCCAGCGCGGCCGGCGCCGACACCCCCAGCGACAGGCCCTCGTGCTCCTCCACCGCCCCCAGGCAGGCCCGGTGCACCGCGCCGTTGTCCAGCGCCAGCACCATCAGCCGCGGCCCGTGCGCCCCGTCCTCCCGCGCCACCAACAGCTTCTCGCCCACCCGGGCACCCGCCTGCTCGGCCCGGTCGCCCAGTTCCCCGAGCGACTCGGCGGAATCCGCGTTCGCCGCACCGACCCCGGCCACCAGGACCCGTATCGTCCCCTCGGGCATTCCCCCGAACAGCCCCACCGCCACCTGGCGGGCCGTCGCCACCTCACCGGCCAGCACCATCCGCAGCAGCGCCGCGCCCATCCGCTCCTCGGCCTGCCGCAGCTCCCGCGAACGCTCCAGGGTGAGGGTCAGCAGCGCCACCGCCGCGTTCAGCACGTACCGCTCGGTCGGCGTGATCCGGTCCTCGGTCCCCACCGCCAGGAAGCCCCGGGCCCGCCGGTCCGCCCCCAGCGACTGGACCACCACGTAGTCCTCGTCCGCCGTGTCTATCCCCGGCGCGCGCCCCTGCAGCGCCGCACTCGACGGCGCCGGCCGCCGACGCAGCCGGTCCACCTCCGCCGCCAGCCGCCCGGCCCGGCGCGCCGCCCAGTCCGGAGCCACCACCGACAGCGCGCCCGACCCGTCGTACAGCGCCGCCCAGCCCCCCAGCCGGGCCGCCAGCCGACGCACCACCGCCGTCGTGCCGTCCTTGCCGAGCGCCGCCCTGGTCAGCTCCTCCTGCGCCTCGAAGCTGGTCGTCACCGCCTCGTACTGCTCCGCGGCCAGCGCCGCCGACACCACCTTGCTGATCGCGATGAACGGCGTCGGCTCCGGCACCCGCAGCAGCGGCAGCCCGCGCTGCGCCGCCGCGTCCACCAGCGGCTGCGGCACCTCGGTGTGCGACAGCCCCACCCCGAGCCCCAGCCCCACCACCCCGGCATCGGCGAGCCGGTGCACGTACGCCTGCAACCGCGCCGCCGTACGGCCCAGCTTGATACCGGTGGTGAGCAGCAGCTCGCCACCCTCCAGGAACGGCGTCGGATCGTCCAGCTCACTGGTGTGCACCCAGCGGACCGGCCGCTCCAGGTGATCCGCACCGGCGAGGACCGTCAGATGGAGCGACGTGTTGCGGACGACGGAGGCGAGTGTGGGGGGCATGGCACCTTCGGGGGATCGACCTGACCGCGCCGTTGCGGCCGGGCGAGGAGAGGGACACGGGACCGATGAGGGTCTCTCCCCTTCATTATGGACGCTCCGGACAACCCGCACTGCCGAATCCACCTCGAAGGCGACTTCCCCCGCCGCCCCGCCGTCACCCCCGCAGATCCACCAGCAACGGCGGCACCTGCTCCCCCGACACCGCCGTCAACGACACCACCGCGTGCCCGGCCGGCAACGCGTGCGCCAGATCCGACGGCGACCACCGCAGCCGCTCCACGTCCCGCGTCGTCACCGACTCCGTCTGCGCCGCCGTCCCCGACAACGCCTTCCGCCCGACCCGCCCGGCCCGCCTGATCACACCACCGGAGGTGTCGGGGGTGTGGGTGACGGCGGTCTCCTGCACCAGGTGCGTCCCCCAGGCCTCCGAGAACAGCTTCCCGTCCCACGGCGCGATCCCCGGGAACGCCATCCGGCAGCCGACCGCGCCGAACAGCGGCGCCCGCAGCGCCTCCGGCAGGTCCACCAGCGTCCGCAGCAGCAGCACCGCGCCCGCGTTCGCCCCGCGCATCCGCTGCACGCCGCGCACCGCGGTCGCGTCCAGCGCCGCCGAGGCGTCGTCCACCACCAGTCCGGCGAACAGGGAGCGGTCCTCGCGAGCCCCGGCCGCCTGCACGAACTGCCCCACCACCAGCCGGGACAGCATCCGGGCCGCCTCCGGGTGACTCCGCTCCGGCAGCTTCACCCGCACCCTCAGCGGATGGTCCAGCACCCGCATCGCGAACGGGGGCCGACCGGTGCCGTCGGTCGCGAAGGCACCCTCGAAGGCGGGCCGCTCCAACAGCGCCAGCCGGTCCGCCAGCAGCGCCCCGGGGTCGTCCGCCCGGTCGCGCTGCCGCTCCCGGTGCTCCAGGTCCCGCTCGTGGACGGCCAGCCGGCCGGCCACGCCGAGCGCCTTCACCAGGGCCGCCAGCACATCCGGCTCACCGGCCAGCAGCCCCCGCAGCTCCCGCACCCCGGGGTAACGGCCGTACGCGGCATGGAAGGGGCCCACCACCTGCTGCAACGCGGTACGGGCGGGCTCCGAGCGGGCGGTCAGCTCGTCCGGCAGCAGCGCCTCGGCCAGCCGGGCGGCCGCCTCGTCGGGGTTCTGCGCGGCACCGTAGAGGTCCAGCCCGTACACCGAGGACGGGTCACCGGGAGCGATCACCACGTCGTACCAGGAGTCCGGGCCGAGATCGGAGTCCGCCGCCCCGACCACCACCACACAGGCGGTGCCGGACAGCGCCTGCAGACACAGCGCCTCGGCCACCGGCCGGGCCAGCCGCGCCGTCTTCCCGGTCCCGGCCGGGCCCACCGCGAGCAGCGAGGTCCCCAGCACCGCCGGATCCAGCGCGAAACCGGCCGCCCGGTGGCCCGGCGGGTTCTTCGGGACGTCCTGCGCGGTACCGAGCCTGACCTGGCCGAGCAGCAGGTCGTGCCGCTCGGCGCGACCTGGCAGCTCACGGGACTCGGAGGGGTGGGCGAAGGCCGCGGCGCCGCGGGCGGCCACCTGCCCGGTGAAGGCGGGCACGAACACCGGGTCCGCCTGGGCGGACTCCCAGGCGCGCTGGATCCGCACGTAGTCGACGTCCCCCACCGCCTCGGCGTCCAGCCGGGCGGCCGCCTCGGCCGCGCCACCCCGGCGCAGCCCGTCCCACGGGTCCTGCCCCCGCGCGACCTCCGCCCCCGGGACGTCCTCCTCGGCAGGCTGCTCCTGCGTCACCGTCCGCGACAGCAGCGGCGCGACGTACCGGCGCCACACTTCGGGCCAGCGGCCCATCCGGCCGAAGATCTTGATGACCACGGCGACCACCAGGATATTGGCCACCAGGAGTGTGAACATGGCCTCGGACTCGGAGGGCGAGGCCAGCGGACCGATACTCGTCTGCCCGCCGAACCACACCAGGATGTACATCAGCAGCTGGGTGCCATAGATGTAGGCGAACCACGCCACCACCCCGTTCAACCCCGCCCGCAGCAGCAGCGGCCAGGCCGCGACCCTGGCCGCCTCCGCCCGCTCCGGATCCATGCGCCGGTAGCCGAGCCGGTAGACGCCCGGGTCGGCGTCGGGGCGGGGCGCGCGGGCCCAGGCCGCGAGGTCGAAGGGGCCGTTCGCGGCCGTGCCGGGCCGTTGGTGGGGCAGGGGGGTCGGGGGTCTGGTGCCGGTGCGCTCGCCGTGGTGGTGTGCCCCGCCCTGTGCCATGTACGGCCCCGCTCCCTCGCCCGCCCGGCCCGACCGCCGTCGGTGCCGCCATACCCGTGCCGCCATACCGGCGACACGCCCGCGCTCAGGGTAGTGGAGCGCGGCCTGCGGGTAGTCGCACCACCCGCGCTGGCCGTGCCGGACAAGTCGGAGGGCGCACTGCTACCGAGTGGCGCGTGCCCGGGTGGGGAGGGCGGCCGTAGCCTGCGAAGCACCGAGCCGAGAAGTCTGGAGAAACCCCATGAGCGCCGCAATGCCGCTCCCGCAGGAGCGCCGCCTGGTCACCGCGATCCCCGGTCCGAAGTCGCAGGAGCTGCACGCCCGCAAGCTGGGTGCGGTGGCGGCCGGTGTCGGCACCACCCTGCCGGTGTACGTGTCCCGTGCCAACGGCGGCGTGCTGGAGGACGTGGACGGCAACTCGCTGATCGACTTCGGTTCCGGCATCGCCGTGACCAACGTCGGCAACAGCGCCGAGGCCGTGGTGGCCCGGACGACCGAGCAGCTGGGCAACTTCACCCACACGTGCTTCATGGTGACCCCGTACGAGGGCTACGTGGCCGTCGCGGAGCAGCTGAACGAGCTGACCCCGGGTGACCACGAGAAGCGCACCGCGCTGTTCAACTCGGGCTCCGAGGCCGTCGAGAACGCGGTGAAGATCGCCCGCGCCTACACCAAGCGCCAGGCCGTCGTGGTGTTCGACCACGGCTACCACGGCCGCACCAACCTCACCCTGGCGCTGACGGCGAAGAACATGCCGTACAAGCAGGGCTTCGGTCCGTTCGCCCCCGAGGTCTACCGGGTGCCGGTCGCCTACCCGTACCGCTGGCTGACCGGTGCGGAGAACGCCGCCGCCGAGGCCGCCGCCCAGGCGATCGACACCATCAACAAGCAGATCGGCGCCGAGAACGTCGCCGCGATCATCATCGAGCCGATCCAGGGCGAGGGCGGCTTCATCGAGCCGGCCAAGGGCTTCCTGCCGGCCATCGTGGAGTTCGCGAAGGCGAACGGCATCGTGTTCGTCGCGGACGAGATCCAGACCGGTTTCTGCCGCACCGGCCAGTGGTTCGCCTGTGAGGACGAGGGCATCGTCCCGGACCTGATCACCACCGCCAAGGGCATCGCCGGCGGCCTGCCGCTGTCCGCGCTGACCGGCCGCGCCGAGATGATGGACGCCGCGCAGACCGGTGGCCTGGGCGGCACCTACGGTGGCAACCCGGTGGCCTGTGCCGCCGCGCTGGGCGCCATCGAGACCATGAAGGAGCAGGACCTCAACGGCAAGGCGCAGCGGATCGGCGAGATCATGCTGGGCCGCCTGCGGGCCCTGCAGGAGAAGCACGCCCACTCCGAGCGGGTCTGCATCGGTGAGGTCCGCGGCCGCGGCGCGATGATCGCCGTCGAGCTGGTGAAGCCGGGCGGCAAGGAGCCCGACGCGGAGGCCACCGCGGCCATCGCCAAGGCCTGCCACGCCGAGGGCCTGGTCGTGCTGACCGCCGGCACCTACGGCAACGTGCTGCGCTTCCTGCCGCCGCTGGTCATGCCGGAGCACCTGCTGAACGAGGGCCTGGACATCCTGGAGGGTGCGTTCGCCGCTCTCTGAGCGGTGCCGCCCGTCAGGTCGTGAACCCCCTTCCGGAGGGTTGTCCGGACAGCACTGAACGGCCCGTGGGGACCTCTGGTCCGCACGGGCCGTTCGGTTTCCGGGCGCGCCGGGCGAGCGGTCCCGGCATGGTCGACGGGGCGCCCGCGAGGCCGCCCGGCGCAGGGTGAAGATGATGTGCGGAATCACTGAAGGCACTCGGCGTGGAAGGGCTGTTGACGTAGTGTCATCGCAGATGGACAGCGAGCCCCAGCCATTGGCGAGGCCGTCCGCGGGGCCCCCTCCGGGGCCGGTTCCGCGGGTGCCGCGCGAGGACGACCAGGCCGGCCCGGAAGGGGCGGCGCACACCGAAGGCCGATCGACCGACCGTCCGACCCACACCCCCCGGGGCGCACGGAACGGCGATCATCAGAGCCGCCCCGGAGCTCTCCCCCCTGCTCCGGGGCGGCTGTCCGCCGTCCTGGGCCGGGCGGCGCGCTCGGTGGCCGTGCCGGTGGTGGCGGCGGTGCTGTTGCTGGTGGTGTCCTGGCAGGTCGCGGCGGACGGGCCACTGCTCGGCGTGGACCGTTCGGTCCGCCACGCGGTCCGCGCCGCCCACCGGGGTTCTCCTGACGCGCTGCCCGACCGCCTCGGCCACCTCCTGTCGGACCTGGGCAGCAGCGTCCCCGCGGTCCCGGTGCTGCTGCTGGCCGGCGCGCTGGCCGCCTGGCGGGGGCGCCGGACCGGGGCCGGACGCTGGTGGCTGCCCCTGCCGGTGGCGGCGCTGACGGCGGCGCTGATCCCCCTGCTGGTGGTCCCGGCGAAGTCGGCCTTCGCCCGGCCGGGCCCGCTCGGGGAGCCGCTGACGGCCGGCCAGTGGGGCTGGTACCCCTCCGGGCACACCGCGACCGCGGCGATCTCGTACGGGGTGGCGGCGCTGCTGCTGGCCCGGGTGGCGGGGCCGCGTGCGGTCCGGGGGCCGGCGGCGGCCGCGGTGCTGCTGTCGCTCGGGGTGGGCGCGGGGCTGGTGTGGAGCGACTTCCACTGGCTGCTGGACGTCGTGGCGAGCTGGTGCCTGGCCGTCCTGGTGCTGTGGGCGCTCGCCCGGTGGCTGCCCCGGCCCGGGGCCGGGAGCCGTCAGGCCTCGGGGTCCTCGTTGCGGTGAACCATGCCGGGCTCGCCGTTGTCCCGGTGCCACTCGATGACGAGTTCGTCGCGGGCGCCGAAGCGGACCAGGTGGCGGCCGACGACGTCCTCCAGGCCGGGGAGGTTCTCGCGCTCGCCCTCGACGGTGAGCAGCAGGGCGTCCGGCTGCGCCTCCAGGGTGGCGGTGCCGGCGCCGAAGACGAGCGTGCCGCGGCCGGTCTCGTCGGAGTAGGTGGCCTCGATCTTGCGCCCCATGTGGGCGGTGAGCTGCTTGGCGTAGCGGCCGGGGCGGTCGGTGGTGACGCGGGCTTCGGAGCGGGGCACGGGCCCTCCAGGATCGGGGAGGGGAACTTAGGGTCCCCTCACTAGAGGCAACGCTAACCCAGATACTGAGCTAGGCTCAACATATTTCCGCGATCGCCGTCCGCCACCGGCCGCGGGCCCCGGACCGGCCGCTACCCTGGGGCGGACGCCAGCCGAGGAGACCGCCGATGACCACCACGCCGACCGACGGACAGGCGGACCCCTCCCCCGGCCCCCGAACCGGCACCCCGGGCGCCGCCGCCGAGCTGGCCGACGCGATGACCAGGGCGATCAAGCGGATCCGCCGCCAGACCGGCTGGCGGCTGGAGCCGTACGGCATCACCCCCGGCCAGGCCAGGGCCCTGCGCATGCTCGCCCACGTGCCCGGCTGCGAGACGCCCGGCCGGGCGATGCGGCTGAGCGACCTCGCCGACCAGCTGCACATCGCCCCCCGCTCGGCCACCACCGTGGTCGACGCGCTGGAGGAGGCCGGCCTGGTCGAACGCAGCCCCGACCCGGCCGACCGGCGGGCGGTGCGGATCCTGCTGACCGAGGCCGGACGGGCGGCGGTGGAACGGATCGGGCAGGTCAGGGACGAGGTCGCGCAGGAGTACTTCGGCGAGGTCAGCCCCGCCGACGAGGAGGTGCTGCTGCGGGTGCTGCACTCCGCCGAGGCCCGTTTCCTCGCAGCCGGGCCGCCGAGGCGGTACTAGCCAGGGCGTTTCCCGGCCGCCCCCGGACGGAGCCCGGCCGGCATCCCGGCGTGCATACCGAGGAAGAGCCGAGGGGCACGGCATCCGGTTCGGCGACCGACGGGCCGGTACCCGCCTCAGCCGGGCCTCAGCCTGCCAAGCCGATCACCAGCCACATGAAGCCGACCCCGGCCACGGTGCACAGCAGGGTGCTGCGCGAGGGGTGCGGGCTGTGTGCCTCCGGGAGGATGTCGGAGGTCGCCAGGTAGAGCAGGAAGCCGGAGAAGAAGCCCAGGTAGAGGCCGAGCAGGTGCCCCGGGATAGTGAACGCCAGGGTGATCGCGGCGCCGGACACCGGGGCCACGGCGTCCGCCGCGAGCAGGGTCAGCGCCCGCCGCCGGTTGTTCCCGTAAAGCCGGGTGATCGTGTACGTGTTGAAGCCGTCGGCGAAGTCGTGCGCGACCACCGCGATGGCCACCACCGTGCCGACCGTGGTGCCGGCCTGGAAGGCCGCGCCGATCGCGAAGCCGTCCATCACGCTGTGCCCGACCAGGGCCAGCGCGGCGGTCAGCCCGATGCCCTGGCGCCCGGCCTCGTGCGCGTGCCCGTCGTGGTGGCCGTGGGAGTGCGCGGCGTACTCGCCCTCGTGGCCGCGGTGGATGGCGACCGCGCGCTCGACCACATGGATGGTGAGGAAGCCGGCCGCGAACATCAGCAGGGCCTGCGGCACGCCGTGCACCTCGCCCGGCGCCTGGTGGATCGCCTCGGGCAGCAGGTCGAAGGCGACCACGCCGAGCATCAGTCCGGCGGCGAAGCCGAGCACCAGGTGGCGGCGGTCGCGGGTGCGCTGGGCGACGAAACCGCCGACCAGGGTCATCAGGAACGCCGCGGCGGCGACCAGTACCGCGGTCATCGGGCCGGCTCCACCGCGGGTCCGGCCGGCCGGCCGGGGCCGTCGTGTGGTCCGCCGAACGCTCTGCCCATTCCTCTCCCCCTGGGGTTCGCCCGTGGCCGGGACGACCGCCGACCGTACCGGACGCCCGTACGGCGGTGATCACCCGGGGTGCCGGGGCCCGGCCGGGAGCCGTTCCCCCAGCCTCGGTCCGGGGGTGCCGGGCCGCCCGCCGGATGGGCCGTCGGTGTGAGGCTTCCGGCAGGGCTCCCGACGGGCCGGCCGACCGGAGCCGGGGTGGTCAGCAGCCGGTGGCGAGCGGCAGCCCGAGGTGGGTGCCGGCGAGTTCGCGGACGCCGTCGCCGTCGATCAGGTGGAGGTGCCGGTGGCTCGCCTCGGCGGTGAGGTCCAGCACCTCGTCGGTGAAGCTTCCGGTGGTCAGCCGCAGGCCGCGCTCGGCGGACTCCTCGCCGACCGCCTCGGCCAGGGTCTCGATCTGCTCCGTGCCGATCGGCACGGTGTCCCGGGAGGCCCAGACCACCCAGCGGCCGGGCAGCGAGCTGCCGGGCGCGCCCTCGCCGGTGGCGACCAGCCCGGCCGGGCCGCGCAGCCGGACGCTCCACTGCGCGATGCCGCCCCGGGTCAGCAGGTCGCGCACCAGCTGGGCGAACTCGTTGGCGGACAGGTCGGAGGCGGCCGGCACGGTGGCCCCGGCCTGGGCGGCCGGCTGGATCCCGGCCCACGCGTACGGGTTCGGGGTGACGGCCGCACCGAGCTGGCGCAGCCGCACCAGGGCCTCGTCCTGCTCCGCGTCGGCGTAGACGCCCTCGTCGTCGCGCTCCTCGTACGGGGTGCCCGGCGGCAGCAGCCGGGTGCGGGCCAGCGCGTCGCGGTCGGCGTCCACGCTGACCAGGCAGAGCGGCTCGGTCATGGCCGGATCGCGCAGCCAGCCGTTGAGGACGACGCCGGCGAGTATCTCGTCGGTGTCGACGGCGTCGGCGGCCTGGAGGGCGCGCAGGGCGAGCCGGGCGACCAGCCGCAGGTAGTCGGTGGCCCGGTCCGCGGGCGGGCGCGGCACCGGGAGGATGTCGCCGTCCGGGGCGAGCCGGTAGCCGGTGAGCGAGGGCACCAGGCCGAGCGGCGGCAGGTCGAGGTCCAGCACGGCGGTGCGGGTGAGCGGGCGGAACACCGCCCGGCAGGGGGCGGGCAGGTCCTGGGTGGCGGTCTCGGCGGCGGCCAGCGCCCGTTCCAGCAGCGACTCGACGGCGGCCGGCTCGGCCAGCCGGTAGGCCCGACGGCACTCCTCCAGGCTCTCGTTGTACTCGCGCACGGCGCGGGCCCTGGCCTCCTCGGCCGCCTCGTGGGCGCGCCGGGACTCGTCGGCGGCCGGGCTGCCGGCCTCGGCCCTGCGGGTGCGCCACTCCCGCAGGGCGCGCTGGTGGGTGAGTCTGGCCTGGGCCAGTTCCCGCTGGTAGCCGGAGTCGAGCAGCCGGCGGGACGGGCCGCTGTCCGGATCGGCCGCGGGCGGCTCGGCGGGGGCGAAGTCCTCCCAGCGGGGCTCCTGCCGGTCGTCGGTGCCGGGGGCGTCGGCCGGGTAGGGGCGGGGGTGGTAGTGGCGCAGCTGGCTCTCGAAGTCCATGGCCGAGACGGGCAGCGCGGCCCGCCGCAGCAGGTCGGTCAGCCGGTCGTGCTCGGCCTGCACGGCGAGCGTGCGGTGGTGGGTCAGGGCGGCGGCCCTGGCGTGTGCCGCCACCGCCTCATCCGGGTCGGCCTCGCCGGGGCCGGGGTGGCCTGCGCCCTGCTCGGCGGGGCCGGGGCCGGGGCTGACCTGGTCCCGGTCGGCGGCGGCGCGGTCGGCAGGGCCGTCCCCCGCACCGCCGGGGCCGGGCCCGGGGTCGGACGGGACGTCACCGGACGGGCCGCCACCGGCCGTCCCGCCGCCGGGGCGGCCGGTGGCGGGACCGTCCGGCTCCCGGTCCTCCTCTGCGCCGAGGTCACGGAATACCGAGGCGAGGAAGCCCGGTCGGGGGAACTGGACGGTGGCGGTTCCGTCGGACTGGCCGTCTGCTGAGTACTGCATCGGTCGTCGTTCCCCCATGCTCGTCCGGCGCCTGCCAGAGGCGGTCGGCGAACCCGTGGACCCGCCCCTGCCGGACATTGTCCCCCGAACGGGCGCAGCGGTCAGCCAAGCCGCTCAGTTGGTGCGGGTGTTGGTCAGGTGCAGTCCGATGTAGCCGACGTAGATCCGGCCGCTGCCGGAGCAGTCGTCCAGGTAGTGCAGCCGTGGCGCGGTGCGACCGCCGCCGATCCGCAGGTGCGCGCCCATGAACGCGCGCCGCGAGGAGTCGACGCATTCCGGCACCGGCAGCATCCGCTCGCGCTTCCACTTGGTGTGGCTGAACACCGTCCGGGACTCCCCGCGCACCGCCTTGCGCGGCGGGAAGCCATGGCAGCCCTCGGGGGTGCGCTCGCACCACTGCTTGAAGTCCCCGCCCGCCGCGCCGCGCACGGCCGCCTCGGCGTACTCCTGAAGGGCGGTCAGACCGTCCCAGGCGAGCCGGGCCCAGCCGGCGCCGGCGCACTGGAGATCGTCCAGGGCGAGCGCGTTCTTCTGGTCGCCCGTGAAGGTCACCAGTGGGAACTCCTCCAGTCTGGCCATCAGCTCGGTGAAGGTCTCGGGCGTGCCACGGCGGTCGGCGGGCCGGGCGGCGGAGTGCGGGCCGACGGCCGGCCCGGTGACCGGCGTGAGGCAGTGGCGGCTGGTCAGGCCCCGGGCCCCGGAGCGGAGGCGGCCCTCCCTGACGTCCCGGCCGTCGCGGCCCTCCCGGCCCTGGCCCCGCTCGCGGTGGTCCCTGCGCTCCAGGCGCAGGGTGTGCCGGACCCGTGCCAGCTCGTCGGCCCTGGCCTGCTGCTCGGCGCGGTCCTGCTGCTCCTCGCGGGCGACCGCGGCCAGGTCGGCGCCCTGGCGGGGGGCGGCCAGGTCGGCGGTCCGCGCGAGGGCCTGCTCGGCGGCCCGCTCCGTGGCCGGACGGAGCTGCGGCGGCGGGACACGCAGCACCGGGACGGCCGCCAGCGGAGCCGGCAGCGGCTGGTCCGCGGCGAGGCGGCGCGGCTCGCGGGCGAGCAGCCCGGCGGCGCGACGCAGGTCCTCCTCTATTCGGCCCCGGGCGAGCACCGGATGCCGGGCGCTGTCCTGCCGGGAGGCCGGGTCGACCTCGGGCAGGAAGGTGCGCACCGCTCCGCCGTAGACGGTGTGGTACTCCAGTGCGACGTTGAACCCGGTGCGGGCGCCGGGGTCCAGCACGCAGACGGTGGCGAGGCCGGGCAGCTGCTGGCAGAGCGGGCCGACCACGTCCTGCACCCAGCGGTCGAGCGGGAGGTTCACCGGGACGCTGGCGACCACGGTGGGCAGCCTGCGCTCGGGATCGCACAGCTCGTCGATCAGGGCGTCGACCTCGTCGGCCGTGATCACCCGGGGTGCGGAGTGGACGGCTGCCGGGCCGTCGGTGGCGTCGAGCAGCGGGAGGAGCGAACGGGCGAGTTCGGGCACCGGCACCCGGCAGGGGGTGCGCACACCGCTGCCGGTGCTGTGCGTCTCGGCCTCCAGCCGGACCCAGGTCGCGCCGTCGGACCCGGTGGCCACAGTGAGGGTGAGCTGCTGGGTGCCGTGCGGAGCCGGGGTGCGCAGGCGGCGGCGGTCGTAGCGGCCGGCGCCCGGGCCGTCACGCAGCGGGCCCCGGTCCCGGTCGAGCAGGACGCGCTCGCCCAGGCGGAGCCGCTCGGTGGCGGGGTCCGGTGCGGCGCTCTGCCCGACGGGGGCGTACGGGGCCGGTGGGGGCTCCTCGTAGCCCTCCTGCTTCAGCCAGGAGGCGAGCTGCTCGTCGGCCAGGGCGACGGCCTCGGCGTGCGCGAGGGCCGTGGTGACCGTCATCCGGTAGGGCGTCGCGAGGCCGCGGGGGCCTGGCAGCTCGGGGCCGGCGTGCGAGCGCACGCGGTTCGGGGCGGCGCGGTTCGCGATCGGGTGGTTCGAGGCCTGATGGTTGGAAGTCGGGCGGTCCGGGGCCGAGTGGTTCGAGGTCGGGTGGAGCGCGAACTGGGGAGTCGAGGTCGAACGGCCTGAGGTCATGCGCATACCTCCGTGGTGCGGGGTGGGGTCCTGTGTCCTCCATCGACGGTTTCGTCCGGTTCTGCCGGAACCTTGCCCAGGAAACGCCACGGCCCGGAGCGGAAGTTCCAACTCCGGGCTACGACACTACGTTCGAGTGAATCTGCTCAAGCGGTCTTCCGCGTGCCGCGGACGCTGGGTTACGGGAAACAGCCTGTCACGGGCCGTCCGAGCGGGGCGCCCGGACCGTCCCAGGAGCCCCCGCGCCGCCGCCCGCCGGTGCGGTCAGACCGGCACCTCGACGTAGGTGCGGCCGGCCGGGACGGCCACCGCGGTGCCGCCGGTCGCCTCCGCCAGCCAGACGTGGAAGTCCGCCGTGTCCGGCTCCGGCACGCCCACCTCGATCCGCACCCCGGTGGCCTCGTAGGCCAGGTCGCTCACCGTGTACCCGGCCGCCCGCAGGTCGTTCTCCACCCGCCCGGCCCGGACGTGGTCCACCGTCACCGCGAGCAGCGCGACCGGCCGACGCTCCAGCAGGCCGATCTCGTCCACGGCCTCCGACACCGCGCTGCCGTACGCCCGCACCAGGCCGCCCGCGCCGAGCTTGATCCCGCCGAAGTACCGGGTGACCACGGCGGCGGTGTCGGTCAGGCCCCGTCGGCGCAGCACCTCCAGCATCGGCACCCCGGCCGTACCGCCGGGCTCGCCGTCGTCGCTCGAACGCTCGCGGCGCTGGTCGTCACCGACCACGAAGGCGGTGCAGTTGTGCCGGGCGTCCCAGTACTGCTTGCGGATGGCGGCGATGAAGGCCTGTGCCTCCTCCTCGTCGGCGACCCGGCCGAGGTGACAGATGAACCGGGACTTCTTGATCTCGATCTCGTGGCTGCCGGCCCGCCGGATGGTCAGGTACGGCCTGGCGGTGGGCTCCGGCGTGGCGGACATGGTGCGGCGGTCCTCCCGAGGACGGCGACGGCTGGCGGCGCGCACCCGGGGCGCCGGGGCGGCACCGCCAGCCTAGTTGGCACGCGGCGGGGGGAGCGGCGACCGGGGGCCGCCCCCGTCCCGGGACCCGGGGCTCTGAGGTCACGGGTCCGCGGGCAGGGGCGCCGGGGGCCAGGACGCTGCGGCCAGGACGCTGCGACTGGGAGGCTGCGGCCGGGGAGCCGGGGCTGGCCGGCCGTGGGTCAGCGGCCGGCCAGCGCGTTCAGCCGCTCGCGGTCCAGGCCGGTCAGCGCGGTGACCTCGGCGGGGTCGACGGCGCCGCAGTCCAGGCCGCGCAGCAGGTAGCCGCTCAGCGCCCGGGCGGTGGCCGGCTCGTCCATCACGTCGCCACCCGCCTCGGCGACGTACGCGGCCAGCCTGGCGGCGGCCGCCGCCAGGCCCTCGCGGTAGAAGGAGTAGACCGCGGCGTAGCGGGTCGGCAGGTGCGCCGGGTGCACGTCCCAGCCCTGGTGGTAGGCGCGGGCCAGCGAGCGGCGGACCAGGCCGTGATGGAGCTTCCAGGCGGCGTGCACCTGTTCGGTGGACCCGGTGGGGATGACGTTGGTCGAGCCGTCGGAGAGCCGTACCCCGGTGCCCGCGGCCGCCACCTGCATGACCGCCTTGGCGTGGTCGGCGGCCGGGTGGTCCATACTCTGGTGGGCCGCGCTGACGCCGCAGGCGGCGCTGTAGTCGAAGGTCCCGTAGTGCAGGCCGGTGGCGCGGCCCTCGGCGGCCTCGATCATCCGGGCCACGGTGGCCCTGCCGTCCGGGCCGAGGATCGCCTGGGTGGTCTCGATCTGGATCTCGAAGCCGATCCGGCCGGCGGGCAGCCCGGCCCGGCCCTCGAAGTCCTCCAGCAGCCGGACCAGCGCGGTGACCTGTTCGGCGTAGGCCACCTTGGGCAGGGTCAGGACCAGGCCGTCCGGCAGCCCGCCGTGCGCCAGCAGGGTGGCCAGGAACAGCTCCAGGGTGCGGATGCCGCGAGCCCGGACGGAGGCCTCCAGGCACTTGATCCGGATGCCGAGGTACGGCGGCGCGCCACCCCCGGCCACGGCGGCGGCGACCAGTTCGGCGGCGCGCACCGCGGCCGCGTCCTCCTCGGCGTCGGGGCGGGGGCCGTAGCCGTCCTCGAAGTCGATCCGCAGGTCCTCGATCGGCTCGCGCTCCAGCTTGGCGCGGACCCGGGCGTGCACGTCGGCCAGCAGTTCGTCGTCGGGGACGCCGAGGGCGCGGGCCAGCTCGGCGGGGGTGGCGGCGTGGCGGTCGAGGGCTTCCAGGGCCCGGCGGCCCCACTCCCGCACGGTGTCGGCGCCGAAGGCGTCGGCCGGGACGTAGACGGTGTGCACCGGCTGCCTGGTCGCGGGCTCGCCCGGGTAACGGCGTGCCAGATCGGCGTCGACCGGGGCGAGCAGTGCCTCCACGGCGGCACGGGTCGCGGTGGAGAAGGAGGCCCCGTCCACGGGCCCGGTTCCGTCGGCCTCGCCCCTTGTCATCCGCACTCCTCCGTGCCGAACCAGCACTTCAACAGTTTGTTGACGCGAAGGTAGCCCCGGCGGGATCGGGCGTCAACGGGCACCCGGGCCCCGGATGCTGACGGCCTGCGGTCAGTCCCTTCCAGCGGCAACGTAGCGGTCGCGCAGCTCCGGGTAGAGCTCGGCGACCTCCTTCGGATGCACCGAACCGTCCTGCCCCTTCCCGGTGACGCCGTACTCCCGGGTCAGCCAGTCGGCAAGACGCTGGGGGTCGGGCTGGTGGCCGTGGCTGTCCATGTACGAGACGAGCGCCTCGTAGGCGAGGTCCGGGTCGAGGCGCCCGAGCGTCTGGGGGGACGCCTGGTCCTCGGCGCGGACGGGCGGCTCCATCGGGACCGGCTGCTCGGAGCGGTCGGACCTGTCGGAGCGGGAGGGCTGGACCGGCTGCTCCGACGGGTGTGCCAGCTCGGGCTGTTCGGCCCGCTGCTGGTGGCCGGCCGGGTCCGCGGGGGCGGTCTCCTCGGCGATCGGGCGCGGGGGCTTGAACCAGGGCGAGGCCTGGCCGGGCACCCGTCCGCCGGGAGCGGCGTCGGCCGGGTGGCCGGTGGTGCGGACCGGGCGCTCGGTCCAGACGTTCAGCTCCTCGCCGCGCGGCTGCGGGGCGGCCTCCGCCGACGCGTCCGGTTCCTGGGCGGCGCGCAGGCGCACGGCGGCCAGCTTCGCGAGCATAGGTGCGGCGACCTCGGCCGACAGCGGAGCGACGGCCGCGGGCACCTGGGCCGGTTCCTGTTCGGACTGGGCCTGCTCCGGCTGGGCTTGTTGGACCTGCTGGGCCTGCCCCGGCTGGATCTGTTGAGCCTGCTGGGCGGTCTGCGCCGCCTGCTGCGGCTGCTGGGACTGCTCCGGGTGCGCCACCACCGGGGTGGGGGCGATGGCCGCGGCGGTGTGGTTCTCCTGGAGGCCGGTTCCCTGCGCCTCCTTCTCCGCCAGGCCTTCCTTGGCCTCGCGCTCATGTCCCTCGTCGTCCAGCCGGTCGAGCAGCGCCGGATCGAGCGGCACGCCGAACTTGGCGAGCTTGAGCGGCAGCAGCGCCTGGATCGGCGCCGAGCGACGCCAGCCACGGCCGTACCGGAAGCGCAGCTGCGCCCGGTAGACCAGGCGGTTCTGCTCCAGCCGGATGACCTCGTCGTAGGAACGGAGCTCCCAGAGCTTCATCCGCCGCCAGAGCCGGAAGGTCGGCACCGGGGAGAGGATCCAGCGCATCACCCGGACCGACTCCATGTGGCGGTCCGCCGTGATCGCCGCGATCCGGCCGACCGCGTGCCGCGACGCCTCGACCACGACGACGAAGAGCAGCGGGATGACGGCGTGCATGCCCATGCCGAGCGGATCACCCCAGGAGGCGGCCGCGTTGAAGGCGATGGTGGCGACGGTCAGCAGCCACGCGGTCTGCCGCAGCATCGGGAAGGGGATGCGCAGCCAGGTCAGCACCAGGTCGAGTGCGAGGAGCACGACGATGCCCGCGTCCACACCGATCGGGAAGGCGTAGGAGAACGCGCCGAAACCTTTCTCCTCGGCCAGATCGCGCACCGCGGTGTAGGAGCCCGCGAAGCCGATACCCGAGATGATGCAGGCGCCGGCCGCGACCATGCCGAGCAGGCCCCGGTGGGCCTTGGTGAGCGTTGGGCGTGCCATGACGTCTATCAACCCCTGGATGGTCGGCTGCTGCCGTACGCTGCCTCGGCTGCCGGGTGCCGCTGATCGGGCCGCCGGACGGTTGAGCAACCTCCGGGCTCGGCCCATCGGAGTTTACTCGTACACCTGTTTAAGCGTTCCCACAGCCTGGGGTGTCACAGGGCGACGGCCCGACGGCGGCCCCCGGCACCGCGCGGACCTGCGTCGGAGGCCGGCCGGGTCGTCAGCCGGTCTGCCCCGCGGTGCCGTTGAGGTAGGTCAGTACGGCCAGCACCCGCCGGTTGGCGTCCTCGTCGGGGGCGAGTTCGAGCTTGGTGAAGATGTTGGCGATGTGCTTGGCCACCGCGCCGTCGCTCACCGAGAGCCGGGCGGCGATCGCCGAGTTGGAACAGCCCTCGGCCATCAGCTCCAGCACCTCGCGCTCGCGTGGGGACAGCCGCAGCAGCGGGCCAGGCCGGCGCGAGGTGGTCTGCATCAGCTTGGCGATCACGTCCGGGTCCATCGCCGTCCCACCCGCTGCCACCCGACGGACCGCGTCGATGAACTGTCCGGCGTTGAACACCCGGTCCTTCAGCAGGTAACCGATCCCTCCGGTGCCGTCGGCCAGCAACTCCCGTGCGTAGAGCTGCTGGACGTGCTGCGACAGCACCAGCACCGGCAGGCCATGGATCTCCCGGCGTGCCTTGAGCGCGGCCTGCAGGCCCTCGTCGGTCAGCGTCGGAGGCAGCCGGACGTCCACCACGGCCACGTCCGGGCGGTGGGTCAGCAGTGCCTCCAGCAGCTCGGGACCCGTCTCCACCGCCGCGGCGATGGTGAAGCCGTGCGCTTCCAGCAGCCGGATCAGGCCTTCGCGAAGGAGGTAGAGGTCCTCGGCGAGGACAACTCGCACGGCAACTCCAAGGTGATGGTGGTGGGTCCGCCCGACGTGCTGTCGATGGAGAGGACACCGTCGAAGGTACCCAATCGCTTCTCGATCCCGCGCAGTCCGGTCCCCCGTGAGGGATCCGCCACCCCCACGCCGTCGTCCGTCACCGTGACCCGCAGGAAGCCGGCCCGGTAGAGGATGTCCACCCACACCTGCTCCGCCCCCGAGTGCTTGGCTGCGTTGGCCAGCAGTTCGCAGATGCTGAAGTACACGGTGGCCTCGACCGGTGCCGCCGGCCGGTCCGGCAGGCTCACGAAGACCTCGGTCGGCAGCGCGCTGTCCAGCGCCAACGCCCGGACCGCGTCGCCGAGTCCGCGCTCGGCGAGCACCGGCGGGTGGATGCCGCGCACCAGGTCCCGCAGTTCCTGGAGGGCCCGGGCCGAGGACTGACGCGCCTCGGCGAGGAGCTCCCGGGCAGCGTCCTGGTCGGAGTCCATCAGGTGCTCGATGGTGCCCAGCGTCATCCCGATCGCGACCAGCCGCGCCTGCGCACCGTCGTGCAGGTCCCGCTCGATCCGCCGCAGCTCGGCCGCCTGGCTGCCCGCCGCGTCCGCCCGCGTCTCGGTCAACTCGGCCACCCGCCTGGTCAGCTGGGCGTTCGTCGCGCGGCCGTCCTGGTCCAGCACGCGGCGGGCCGCCTCCGCGTACGCCCTGACCGCCAGTGGGGCCCCGAGTATCCCGACGACGATCATGGTGGCCCCGAGCACGAGGCTCGCCAGGATGGACAGCTCGCGGCCGCTCAGGAAACCGAAGTCGGTCATGGGGACCGCGCCGGTCAGGGTGTAGGCGAGGCCCAGCCCGAGCAGAACCGCGACCGGGCCCACCAGGACCACGGCGAGGACCGGGTTCACCACCAGCCAGACCAGCTCGGCGCGGGTGGTCCGGTCCCGCAGGCCCCAGTGGACCGCCTGCGCGTACTTCGCCACCGTCCGCGAGCGGTGGTAGGTGTAGCCCGTCCACCAATGCCCGCGACCGTCCAGCTCCAGCTCCGGCCGGGGCTCGTAGGTGGCCGGCAGCCGTATGCCGAACCAGCGTTCCACCTGCCCCCGGGTACGGGCGGCGACGCTGTGGACGAGGGAGGCGGCCACCACGGAACCGACGACCGCCGCCGCCAGCAGCGCGGCCAGGATCTCCGGGACGTAACCCTGGAGGGTCTGGGCCGTCATCACGCCCGAGACGACCGCGGCCATCACCGGCAGCACGAACCCCGGCACTGCGGCGAGCAACACCACGACCAGCCGCGTCAGGCCCTCACCGCCGGCCACGAAGGCGGACCGGGCCTGCGCACGTACGGAGACGCCGCTCGTACGACTCACTGTTGTCACGGGAAGCTCCTGATGCCGGTACCGATCGTCCTCCATCAGTGTTCACGAACCACCCGCCACCCACACTGGCCATGGCACCCCAATCCCGGGGTAGACCTAGGACCACCTGCTGGTGGACAGAGTGACACCATCGAGTGAGATGATCCTAAAATGCAAAGAACCCCCATCCGGGATTCCCGGATGGGGGTTCTTCAGAAGAATTGTTCGGCGGCGTCCTACTCTCCCACAGGGTCCCCCCTGCAG
>NZ_JBIVUM010000037.1:0-24889 GCF_044757205.1 Kitasatospora sp. NPDC091335
GGTCATTTGTCCACCCCCCCCCGCCCCGCGGGCCCCCCCCCCACCCCCGGCGCCCCCCAAAAACCACCCCCCCCCCGCCGCCCCCCCCCCCGGCCCCCCCCCCGCCACCCCACCCTCCCGAAAGCCCCCCGACAACCACAGAACCCCCGCCCCGAAGTACTGCCGCTCCCCACACACCCGCGGCCCCGAAGGACACCCCGAAACCGCCGCCCCCGCCAGCACCCCCGCCAGCCCACCCGCCCCCAGCTCAGGATGCGACGCCGCCACCACCGCCACCGCCCCCGTCACGTGCGCGGCCGCCATCGAGGTCCCCGCCAACGCCACGTACTGCCCGCCCGGCCAGTCGGAGACGATCGCCCCCTGCGGCCCACCGTCCGGGTCACCCCCGGGGGCGGCCAGCGAGACCCGCCCGCGCCCGTAGTTGGAGTACCCCGCCGGATGCCCGTCCCGGTTGACCGCCGTCACGGTGACCACCCCGGGCAACTCGCCGGGAAGGCGCACGCACTCGGTGCCCAGGTGCCGGACCCGCGCCGCCCCCGAGGCCCGGTCGTTGGGGCTGCGCTCGTCGGTCCGCGGGGCTCCCAGGTCCTGACCGTCGTTGCCCGCCGAGGCGACCACCACCGCACCCTTGCGCTGGGCGTACCCGGTGGCCCGTCCGACGGCCGCGATCAGCGCGGCCTGGTCCCGGTCGTCCGGGCAGTTGTACTTCCACGGGTCGGCGAAGTAGCTGTTGTTGATCGCCCTGGCCCCGTGGTCGGCGGCCCAGAGCATGCCGCAGACGATGTTCTCGGCGTAGTACTGCCCGAGCGGCCCGAGCAGCCGGACGGCCGCGATCCGCACGCCCGGCGCGACCCCGGCGACACCGTGGCCGTCCCTGGCCGCGCCGACGATCCCGGCGACGTGGGTGCCGTGGCCGCTCTCACCGACCCCGGGGTCCGGCCGCCAGGCACCGGTACGGGCGTCGGGCCGGCCGTCGGCGCAGGAGACGGAGGCCTTCGGGTCCACGGCGGCCCGCAGGTCCGGGTGGGTGTCGTCGACGCCCGAGTCCAGCACCGCGACCAGCACCCTGTGCAGCGCCTCGGCGCTCGGCGCGACCCCGGCGGACACCGTGGATCCGTCTCCCGCCCGCACGCCGGCTCCCCCGACCATGGCCAGGTTCCAGGCACCGTTCTCCCCCGGATCGGCCACCGTCGTGGTCTCCCCGTCCGCCCGATCGCCGCCACCGCCGGCCTCACCGCCCCCACCCCGCCCCGCCCCGGCCGTGAAGTCCCCCGCACCCGCCACCGCCCGCGGCGGCGCGACCACCGGCGCGGTCCTGGTCGCCCCGACGGCGGCGATCCCCGGCCTGGCCCGCACCCGGTCGGCGAACCCCCCGGCCGCGTACACCAGGGCGGCCCCGATCTGCGGGTACTCCTGCACCACCTGCCCGCCCGCCGCCCGGCTCGCGGCCCCGGCCAGGTCCGCGCCGGCGGCGTCCTCGCCCTCGGCCAGCACCAGGTAGCTGAGGTAGGCCCGCCCGGTCCCGGACACGTACGGAACGGCGCCGCCCACCACGAGTGCCGTGAGCAGCATCGCGAGCAGCGCCCGGGCGGGCCCGCGGACCCGGCGGCGCCGGGCGGTCCCGCCCGACGGGTGCGCCTGCGCCATCGCACGGCCTCCGCTCGTCGGTCCGGTGGGTCACGGGTGGATCAAGCTTCCGATTTCTCACCATATGAGCGGATCATCACTCCTGCCCTTTGGCTTGCACCCCCACCCCCGCCGCACCCCCGCTTGTCAGTCCCACCCGGCACCATGGGGGCATGGCGCCCCAGCACCCGACCCAGCCCGCCCCCGACCCCCTGGCCGGCTTCGCCCCGGCCACCCGGGCCTGGTTCGCCGGCGCCTTCTCCGCCCCCACCGCCGCCCAGGCCGAGGCCTGGCAGGCCATCCGGCGCGACACGGACGTCCTGGTGGTCGCCCCCACCGGCTCCGGCAAGACCCTGGCCGCCTTCCTCTCCGCCCTCGACCGTCTCAGCAGCACCCCGCCCCCGGCGGAGACCAAGCGCCGCTGCCGGGTCCTCTACGTCTCACCGCTCAAGGCCCTCGCGGTGGACGTCGAACGGAACCTGCGCGCCCCGCTGACCGGCCTGCGCCAGGCCGCCGTCCGGCTCGGCCTGCCCGAACCCGAGGTGCAGGTCGCGATCCGCTCCGGCGACACCCCGGCCGCCGACCGCCGCCGCTTCGCGACCCACCCGCCGGACATCCTGATCACCACCCCCGAGTCGCTGTTCCTGCTGCTCACCTCCGCCTCCAGGGAGGCGCTCCGCGGCGTGGACACGGTGATCCTGGACGAGGTGCACGCCGTCGCCGGCACCAAGCGCGGCGCCCACCTCGCCCTCAGCCTGGAGCGGCTGGACGAGTTGCTGGACCGCCCGGCCCGGCGGATCGGCCTGTCCGCGACGGTCCGTCCGGTCGAGGAGGTGGCCCGGTTCCTGAGCCCCCGGCGCGGCGCCACCGTGGTCCAGCCCACCGCCGCCAAGGACTTCGACCTCTCGGTGGTGGTCCCGGTCCCCGACCTGGACGACGTGCCCGCCGCCCCGGCCACCGGCGGCGCCGCCGGCAGCGACCCGCAGAAGCAGTCCTCCATCTGGCCGCACGTCGAGGAGCGCATCGTCGACCTGGTCGAGGCGCACCGCTCGACCATCGTCTTCGCCAACTCCCGCCGGCTGGCCGAGCGGCTGTGCAACCGCCTGAACGAGATCGCCCACGAGCGCGCCACCGGCACCGCCGTCCCCGAAGCACACGCCCCGGCCCAGCTGATGGGCGGCTCCGGCGCGGCCAAGGGCGCGCCACCGGTCATCGCCCGGGCCCACCACGGCTCCGTCTCCAAGGAGCAGCGGTCGCTCGTCGAGGAGGAGTTGAAGGCCGGCCGGCTGCCCGCCGTGGTCGCCACCTCCAGCCTGGAGCTGGGCATCGACATGGGCGCCGTCGAGCTGGTCGTCCAGGTCGAGTCCCCGCCCTCGGTCGCCTCCGGCCTGCAACGGGTCGGCCGGGCCGGGCACCAGGTCGGCGCGGTCTCCACCGGCGTCTTCTTCCCCAAGTACCGCGGCGACCTGGTGCAGTCCGCCGTGGTCACCGAGCGGATGCGGGCCGGCCGGATCGAGGCGCTGCGCATCCCGCGCAACCCGCTGGACGTGCTCGCCCAGCAGCTGGTCGCGATGACGGCCCTGGACGAGTGGCCGGTGGACGAGCTGCTCGCCGTGGTCCGCCGCGCCGCACCCTTCGCCACCCTCCCCCAGTCCGCCTTCGACGCCGTGCTCGACATGCTGGCCGGCCGCTACCCCTCGGACGCCTTCGCCGAGTTGCGCCCCCGCGTGGTGTGGGACCGGGTGGCCGGTACGGTGACCGGCCGCCCCGGCGCCCAGCGCCTGGCCGTCACCTCCGGCGGCACCATCCCCGACCGCGGCCTGTTCGGCGTCTTCATCGCCGGTACGGCCCCCGAGGAGGCCGGCGGCCGGCAGGAGGGGCAGCGCGCGGCGCCTCCCAGGAAGGGTGGCGGCGGGCGACGCGTGGGCGAGCTGGACGAGGAGATGGTCTACGAGTCCCGCGTCGGCGACGTCTTCACCCTCGGCACCAGCTCCTGGCGGATCGAGGAGATCACCCACGACAAGGTGCTGGTCACCCCCGCCCCCGGCATCCCCGGCCGGCTCCCGTTCTGGAAGGGCGACAGCCTCGGCCGGCCGCTCGAACTCGGCCGCGCCCTCGGCGCGTTCACCCGCGAGCTGGGCGGCATGCGGCCCGAGGCCGCCACCGAGCGGCTCAGGCAGGCCGGCCTGGACGACTGGGCCGCCGCCAACCTGCTCGACTACCTGGCCGAGCAGCGCACCGCCTGCGGCCACCTCCCGGACGACCGCACCATCGTGGTCGAGCGCTTCCGGGACGAGCTCGGCGACTGGCGGATCGTCATCCACTCCCCCTTCGGCGCCCAGGTGCACGCCCCCTGGGCGCTCGCCCTCGGTGCCCGGCTGCGCGAGAAGCACGGCCTGGACCCGCAGGTCATGCACGCCGACGACGGCATCGTGCTCCGTCTGCCCGACGCCGACCTGCTGGCCCCCGACTTCGACTTCGGCGCCCCCTCCCAGCAGTCGAGCCCGGACGAGGCCCCGGTCGGCGCCGACGCCGCCCTGTTCGACCCCGGCGAGATCGAACAGCTGGTCACCGACCAGGTCGGCGGATCCGCCCTGTTCGCCTCCCGCTTCCGCGAGTGCGCCGGCCGCGCCCTGCTGCTCCCCCGCCGCAGCCCAGGCCGCCGCACCCCGCTGTGGCAGCAGCGCCAGCGGGCCTCCCAACTGCTCGAAGTGGCTTCCGAGTACGGCTCGTTCCCGATCGTCCTGGAAGCCGTCCGAGAGTGCCTCCAGGACGTCTTCGACGTCCCCGGCCTGGTCGAGCTGATGGGCGATCTGGAGTCCCGCGCCGTCCGGCTGGTCGAGGTCACCACCACCGAGCCCTCGCCCTTCGCCCGCTCCCTGCTGTTCGGCTACGTCGCCCAGTTCCTCTACGAGGGCGACTCCCCGCTCGCCGAGCGCCGCGCCGCCGCCCTCTCGCTCGACTCCCGGCTGCTGTCCGAACTCCTCGGCCAGGCCGAGCTGTCCGAGCTGCTCGACCCGCAGGTGCTCGCCGAGCTGGAGGCCGAGCTCCAGCGCCTCACCCCTGAGCGCCGGATCAGGGACGCGGAGGGCGTCGCCGACGCCCTGCGCCTGCTCGGCCCGCTCACCGAGGCCGAGTTGACCCTCCGCGGCGCCGATCCGCTCTGGGACCTGGAGCTGGAGGCCGCCCGCCGGGTGATCCAGGTCCGGATCGCCGGCGAGCGGCGCTGGGCCGCGATCGAGGACGCCGGACGGCTGCGCGACGCACTCGGCACCCCGCTGCCGGTCGGCGTCCCCGAGGCCTTCACCGAGCCGGTCAAGGACCCGCTGGGCGACCTGATCGCCCGCCACGCCCGTACCCACGGCCCGTTCACCGCCGCCGAGGCCGCCGCCCGCTTCGGCCTCGGCACCGCCGTCGTCACCGGCACCCTGCACCGGCTCACCGCGGCCGGCCGCCTGGTCCAGGGCCAGTTCAGGCCCGCCGAGAACCACACCGCCCCGGAGTGGTGCGACGCCGAGGTGCTGCGCCGGCTGCGCCGCCGCTCGCTGGCCGCCCTGCGCCAGGAGGTCGAGCCGGTCCCGCCCCGCGCCCTGGCCGCCTTCCTGCCGCAGTGGCAGCACCTGGCCGGCCACCGGCTGCGCGGCCCGGACGGCCTGCTCCGGGTGGTCGAACAGCTCCAGGGCACCGCCCTGCCCGCCTCCGCGCTGGAGAAGCTGATCCTCCCGGCCCGGCTCGCCGACTACTCCCCCGGCCTGCTGGACGAGCTGACGGCGGCCGGCGAGATCGGCTGGTGCGGGGCCGGCGCACTGCCCGGCAAGGACGGCTGGCTCAGCCTGCACCTCGCCGAGAACGCCCACCTGCTGCGCCCCGAGCCCGTCCCGCCCGCGCTCACCCCGGTGCACAGCGCCCTGCTGCGGGCGCTGGCCGGCGGCTACGGCCTGTTCTTCCGCCAACTCGTCCAGCAGCTCCCGGAGGAGACCGCCGAGCCCGAGGTCGTCGAGGCGCTCTGGGACCTGCTCTGGGCCGGCTACGTCACCAACGACACCCTCGCGCCGCTGCGCGCCCTGCTCGGCTCCGGCCGGACGGCGGGCGCCACCGCCCACCGCGCGCCCCGGTCCACCCCGCGCGGCCGCTACGGCGGCGCCGGACGGGCCTTCGGCCGGGCCGGCGGCACCCTGCGCAGCGGCCCGCCGACGGTGGCCGGGCGCTGGTCGCTGCTGCCCGCCTTCGCCGCCGACCCGACGGTCCGGGCCACCGCCCGGGCCCAGGGCCTGCTCGACCGGCACGGCCTGCTCACCCGGGGCACGGTGGCGGCCGAACGGGTGCCCGGCGGCTTCGCCGGGGTGTACCGGGTGCTCGCCGCGATGGAGGAGCGCGGCCGGGCCCGCCGGGGCTACTTCGTCGAAGGCCTGGGCGGTGCCCAGTTCGCCATGGAGGGCGCGGCCGACCGGCTGCGCTCGGTCAACGGCCGGCTGGAGCGGGCCAGGGCCGCCGAGTGGCCGGCCGCCACGGCCGGTGAGCCGCCGCAGACGCTGGTGCTGGCCGCCGCCGACCCGGCCAACGCCTACGGCGCCGCGCTGCCCTGGCCGGAACCGCCCACCGCCCCCGGCGGCAAGGAGTCCACGGCCCACCGTCCCGGCCGCAAGGCGGGTGCCCTGGTGGTCCTGGTGGACGGCGAGCTGGTGCTGTACGTCGAGCGCGGCGGCAAGTCGCTGCTGGCCTGGCCCGAGGACGAGGCCACCCGGGCGCTGGCCGCCGGGGCGCTCGCGGCCGCCGTCCGCGAGGGCGCGCTCGGCAGCGTCACGGTGGAGCGGGCCAACGGCGTGCCCGCCCTCGGCTCGGACCTCGGCCGGGCCCTGGAGGAGGCCGGCTTCCACGCCACCCCGCGCGGTCTGCGGCTGCGCCCCTGACCGGCGCGGTCCCGGCCGGGGGCACGAGGAGCGAACAGGGACGGGAAGCGCCGGAGGCCGCGGGGTCGTCGACCCCGCGGCCTCCGGCCACGTCGAATCACCCGATCGGCGGCGGCTGCGCCTCCACCGGTCCCGCCGGCTCCGCGTCGCGGCGCCGGGCCGGTCCGGTCGCGTTCCGGTCGGCGTGGACCGGAATGAGACCGAGTCCCCAGCCGCCGGCCGCGAGCAGCCCGAGCGCCGCTCCGTCGGCCAGCTGTCCCCGGATCACCAGGAGCCACCAGGCGGTCCCGGCCACCGAGGCCGCCAGGATCCACCGCACCGGGCGCCGCACCTGAAGGATCAACCGCGCCCGGGCCCGTATTCGGGCCGTCGGGCGCGTCCGTACGTCTGTCCGCACGACCGCCCTCCCTTCGCTCGCCCCGGGCAGGGGCGCCCGGGAGTCGAGGCCGGGATCAGGCGGCGACCACGTCCATCGCGGCGGCCTTGGGCGACATGTTCGCCCGGTCGGCGCCGGGGGCGGGCAGCGGAACCGGTTCGAGTACCGGCCTCAGCAGATCACCTTCGGAGAGGGTGGCCATCGCCGCAAGTTCGGCGAGCGACAGTTCGTCGCTGACCTCGCGCATGACCTCGGACATCCGGACGTCGAGTGCGTCGCAGATGGCGGAGAGCAGCTCCGAGGAGGCCTCCTTCTGTCCCCGCTCGACCTCGGAGAGGTATCCGAGCGAAACCCTCGCGGCCGCCGACACCTCGCGGAGTGTGCGGCCCTGGCGCTGGCGCTGCCGACGCAGTACATCGCCCAGTAGGCGACGGAGCAGGATCATCGGTGCCTCCCTCCTCGGACTGCGGATCGAGATGTCACGACCCCACCGTACCGCCTTGCCCGCTTCGCGTGCGGGGACCCTGGTCGTGTTCACTGTGGGCTGCAAGGCCGTCCCCCTCCTGGTTCCGGTGTCGCACCCGGGTTCGCGGGCCCGTCGTGGTACCCGATGCGGCCCACCCGGCCACCGTCACGCAACTCGTTCGCCACCTGGTTTCTGCCCAACCAGGGTGTTGGATGTAACACGATCCTCCAGCTGTCCCATGCCCGCGCCCCTGATCGGCAGATCCGGTTCGGTGGAGTTCCCGCTGCGGGCCCTATCCTGCGAGCCGGCCGAGAAGCAGCTCCAGCGCGGCTGTCACCGCCCCGTGACGGATTGTGGCACGCCCGCCGGACAGCAGGGGAGAACTGACCAGAGTTCCCCCCGGGCCGGCGACGGCCAGGTGTACGGTGCCCACCGGCTGCCCGTCCTGCGGCTCCGGCCCGGCCACCCCGGTCGTCGCGAGCCCGTACGTGGCCCCGAGCAGGCGGCGCACACCCTCGGCCATCTGCCGCGCCACCACCGGGTGGACCGGCCCGTACACGTCCAGCAGTCCCTCGTCCACCCCGAGTACCGAGGCCTTCAGCTCGGTCGCGTACGCGGTGACCGAACCCCGGAAGGTCGTGGACGCCCCCGGGACGTCCACCAGAGCGGCGGCCAGCAGGCCCCCGGTCAGCGACTCGGCGACGGCAAGCGTGCCGCCCTCGGCCCGCAGCGCGGCGTGCGCCCGCTCGGCCAGCCCGTACTCCCGCTCCGCCACCCGGTTCCCCCCGTCGCTCAGCGGCCCGACTGCGCCGCGGCCTGTCCTTCGCGGCGCAGTCGCAGCGCCTGTCCGATGTAGTCCAGCGCGGTGCCGACGGTCAGCAGCACCGCCAGCGCCATCAGCACGGCCCGCCCGGTGGCCAGCCAGCCGGTCAGCTCCAGTACGTACATGCCGACCGCGGTGCCCTGGGTCAGCGTCTTGAGCTTGCCACCGCGGCTGGCCGGGATGACCCCGTAGCGGATCACCCAGAACCGCATCAGCGTGATGCCCAGCTCGCGGGCCAGGATCACCGCGGTGACCCACCAGGGCAGGTCGCCGAGCAGCGAGAGGCCGATCAGCGCCGCGCCCATGATCGCCTTGTCGGCGATCGGGTCGGCGATCTTCCCGAAGTCGGTGACCAGGCCCTTGCGCCGGGCCAGCTCACCGTCGAACAGGTCGGTGATCATCGCGATCGCGAACGACGCCCAGGCGACCGAGCGCCACTTGGGGTCGTGCCCGCCGTCGGCGAACAGCAGCGCCACGAAGACGGGCACCAGCAGCACCCGGACCATGGTGAGCACGTTGGCGATGTTCCACACCCCCGGGACGGCCGGCACCGTGGCCGCCGGTCTGCCCGGGTGGGCCGCGGCCGTGGCGCCGGGCCCCTTGGTCATTCCCCGGCTCCCGAGGCCTCGGCCCCCGCGGTCCTGGGCAGCCGCACCTGCTCCAGCGCCTCGGCGATCAGGTCGACGCCCTCGCTGGCGACGACCTTGGCCCGCCAGAACTGGCCGACCTCGGGGGCCTCGACCCCGGCGAGGGTGGTCAGGCCGTCGGTCTCCGGGGCCTGGTGGGCGGCGCGGCCCTCGACCACGTCGTCCTCGACCGACTCGATCAGCACCTCGACCTCGGTGCCGATCCGCTGCTCGGCCCGCTGGGCGGTCATCTCCTCGGCCAGCCGGCTCAGCCGGTCCAGCCGGTCGGCGACCACGTCCTCGGCGAGCTTGCCGTCGTAGGTCGCGGCCTCGGTGCCGTCCTCGTCCGAGTAGCCGAAGACGCCGATCGCGTCCAGCCCGGCGTTCGTGACGAAGCGCTCCAGCTCGGCGAAGTCCTCCTCGGTCTCACCGGGGAAGCCGACGATGAAGTTGGACCGGGCGCCGGCCTGCGGGGCCTTGCCGCGGATGGTCTCCAGCAGTTCCAGGAACTGGTCGGTGGAGCCGAAGCGGCGCATCCGGCGCAGCACGGCGGGCGCCGAGTGCTGGAACGACAGGTCGAAGTAGGGCACCACGTCGGTGGTCCCGGTCATCGAGTCGATCAGGCCGGGGCGCATCTCGGCCGGCTGGAGGTAGGAGACCCGGACCCGCTCGACGCCCTCGATCCCGGCGACCTCGCCGAGCAGCGTCTCCAGCAGCCGGATGTCGCCGAGGTCCTTGCCGTACGAGGTGTTGTTCTCGCTCACCAGGACGATCTCGCGCACGCCCTGCCCGGCCAGCCACTGGGCCTCGTGCAGCACGTCGGACGGGCGGCGGGAGATGAAGGAGCCGCGGAAGGCCGGGATCGCGCAGAAGGAGCAGCGCCGGTCGCAGCCGGAGGCGAGCTTGACCGAGGCGACCGGGTTGTCGTCCAGCCGCTTGCGCAGGGTGCGCGGCCCGGAGGCCGGGGCGAGGCCCTCGGGCAGGTCGGTGATCGGCTCGGCGGCGGCCTCCGCGCCGTGGCCGGGCAGCGCGACGGCCTCGGCGGCGGTCTGCCGCTCGGCCGGGCTGACCGGCAGCAGCTTGCGGCGGTCGCGCGGGATGTGCGGGGCGTGGTGGCCGCCGGAGAGGATGGTCCGGAGGCGGTCGGAGATGTCCGCGTAGTCGTCGAAGCCGAGCACGCCGTCCGCCTCGGGCAGCGCGTCGGCGAGCTCCTTGCCGTACCGCTCTGCCATGCAGCCGACCGCGACGACGGCCTGGGTGCGGCCGTGCCCCTTGAGGTCGTTGGCCTCCAGCAGGGCGTCCACGGAGTCCTTCTTGGCGGCCTCGACGAAGCCGCAGGTGTTGACGACTGCGACGTCCGCGTCGGCGGCGTCGTCGACGAGCGACCAGCCGTCGGCTTCCAGTCGCCCGGCGAGTTCCTCGGAGTCCACCTCGTTGCGGGCGCATCCGAGCGTGACAAGGGCGACAGTACGGCGTTCAGGCATAGGCCCAAGATTAACGCGCGGGCTCCGGTGCCGTTCGCCCCGGAGGCCGCGCGCCTCGGATCAACTGATCATCACCGGGCCGTCCGGCCCCTGTGGTCAGCCCGCCTGCGGGTCTCCGGGGGTGTACGTGACGTGCACCACCTGGCCGTCCTTGCCGAGGAGGCCCAGGTCCTTCCCGTTGACGTACGCGTGCACGGCCCCGCCGTTGCCCAGCACCAGCTTGATCTGCCTGGGGTCGGTGAAGGTCTGGTCCTGGCCGTCGCCGATGTTGTTCTGGAACAGCGACTTGCCGTTGCCGTCCATCGCCGAGACCCAGCTGGTGCCGCCCTCGGCGACCAGCTTCACGGTGACCTTGTCGGCCGGGACGGCGGCGATCGCGGCCGCGCTCGGCGCGGGCGCCGGCGGCTGGACGGCGGGCGTGGTGGCGGGGGCCACCGAGCCGGTCCCCGAGCCGCTGGGCAGCGGCGCGCTGGCCGATCCCGTGGTGCCGTGCCCGCCCTTGCCGCTGACCAGGTTGAAGCCGATCAGGGCGACCACGGCGACGATCGCGGCGACCATGGCGGCCGCCCAGTTCGGCCGGCTGCGGCCGGGCACCTTGATCGGGCCGCTGTCGATCAGCTGGCTCGCCGGGCGCTTCGCGGCCGGCGAGCCGCCGTGCGCGGCGTCGTACCGGGCGACCAGCGCCTCGCCGTCCAGGCCCACCACCCGGGCGATCAGACGGATGTGCCCGCGGGCGTAGAAGTCGCCGCCGCAGCGGGCCCAGTCGTCCTGCTCGATGGCGTGGACGATCGGCACCCGCACCCGGGTGGCGGTACTCACCTGGTCCACCGTGAGCCCCGAGTCGATCCGGGCGGTGGACAGCACCCGGCCGATGCTCGGGGCATCGGCCGCCTGCACCACGTCGTCGGTCGGCTCGACGGACGACGGGGCGTTCTCGCGGTCGGAGGACTTGCCGATGGTCACGGGGCACGCCTTTCGAGCGGATGGCCACCTGCTGGGGAACAGTCTAGGGGCGGGGGCGGATCGTTTCTCAAGCGGAACGGGCCCGAATGCGCGCGCCCGATCCGACCGGGGTCCGGCACCGCGCTGACGAGCCGTCGGCGCAGCCGCGCGGGGAGCCCGGAGTTCGCTTTCCGCCGTGTGACGCGGCGTACGGACGTTCGGTTCCCCACCCGGCGCCTACCCTCCTCCGAACGAGTGATACCTCGCTCAGGACACGGGCCGGGCCCCGCGGTGCACCGGACGGCCCCGCGGGACACCGCCCCTCAGCCCCGCAGGGTCACCAGCACCCCGTCCAGCTCGTCCGGCTTCACCAGGACGTCGCGGGCCTTGGAGCCCTCGCTCGGGCCGACGATCCCGCGTGACTCCATCAGGTCCATCAGCCGGCCCGCCTTGGCGAAGCCGACCCTGAGCTTGCGCTGGAGCATCGAGGTCGAGCCGAACTGTGTGGAGACCACCAGCTCGGCCGCCTGGATCAGCAGGTCCAGGTCGTCGCCGATCTCCTCGTCGATCTCCTTCTTCGGCCCGGCCCCGGCCATCACGTCGTCCCGGTAGACGGCGCTCAGCTGGTCCTTGCAGTGCTGCACCACCCTGGCGATCTCCGCCTCGGTGACGAACGCGCCCTGCATGCGGATCGGCTTGCTGGCGCCCATCGGCAGGAAGAGCGCGTCGCCCTTGCCGATCAGCTTCTCCGCGCCCGGCTGGTCCAGGATGACCCGGGAGTCGGCCATCGCGGAGGTCGCGAAGGCCAGCCGGGACGGCACGTTGGCCTTGATCAGACCGGTGACCACGTCCACCGAGGGCCGCTGGGTGGCGAGCACCAGGTGGATGCCGGCCGCACGGGCCAGCTGGGTGATCCGGACCACCGAGTCCTCGACGTCGCGCGGCGCGACCATCATCAGGTCGGCCAGCTCGTCGACGATCACCAGCAGGTACGGGTAGGGCTTCAGCTCGCGCTCGCTGCCGAGCGGCGGGGTGACCTTGCCGGCCCGCACGGCCGCGTTGAAGTCGTCCACGTGCCGGAAGCCGAACGCCGCGAGGTCGTCGTAGCGCATGTCCATCTCGCGCACCACCCACTGGAGGGCCTCGGCGGCCTTCTTGGGGTTGGTGATGATCGGCGTGATCAGGTGCGGGATGCCCTCGTACGCGGTCAGCTCGACCCGCTTGGGGTCGACCAGCACCATCCGCACCTCGTCCGGGGTGGCCCGGGCGAGGATCGAGGTGATCAGGCAGTTGATGCAGGACGACTTGCCCGCACCGGTCGCACCGGCCACCAGGATGTGCGGCATCTTGGCGAGGTTGGCCATCACGGTGTGGCCCTCGACGTCCTTGCCCATGCCGACGACCATCGGGTGCGTGTCCTCGGCGGCCGTGCGCGAGCGCAGCAGGTCGCCGAGGTTGACCATCTCGCGGTCCCGGTTGGGGATCTCGATGCCGACCGCGGACTTGCCCGGGATCGGGCTGATGATCCGCACGTCCGGGCTGGCCACCGCGTACGCGATGTTCTTGGCGAGCGCGGTGATCCGCTCCACCTTGACGGCCGGGCCCAGCTCGACCTCGTAGCGGGTGACCGTCGGGCCCCGGGTGAAGCCGGTGACCCTGGCGTCCACCTTGAACTCGGCGAAGGTGCCGGTGAGCTGGGCGACCACCTCGTCGTTGAGGGCACTGCGGGCCTTGGCCGGGCCGCCACGGTCCAGCAGGTCGGGCGAGGGCAGCGTGTAGGTGATGCCCTCGCCGAGCTGGAGCTGCTCCATCCGCACCGGCGCCTCGCCGTGCGCCTCGGGAGCGCCGGGGCCGCCGCTGCGGGCGGCCGGGACGGCGGGCTCCTCCGGCGGGGCGGTGCGGTCCTGCACCTGGTGCATCATGTCCGCCACCGCGGAGGAGGCGGGCACCCCGTAGACCAGCGCGCCGTCCAGGTCGGCGGCCGCGCCGGCGGCCAGGTCGCGGGTGGCGTACGGGTCCAGCGGCTCCTTGTCCAGGGAGATCCGCTCGGCGTCCTCCGGGTCCTCGGCCGGCTTGCGCCGGCGGCGGCGCCGGCGGGCGGCCACCTCGTCCCCCGGGTCCTCACCGTCGGTGTCCACGGTGAACGGCAGCGCGTCGGGGTCGGCGTCCTCCGGCGGATCGGTGGACAGCTCGTGCTCCGGCGTGCGCCCCCAGCGCTGCTCGTCCTCGGGCCCGGGCTCGACCACGCCGAGCCGTATGCCGAGCGCCCGGATCCGCTCCGGGATGCGGTTGACCGGGGTCGCGGTGACCACCAGCAGGCCGAAGAAGGCCAGCAGCAGGAGCAGCGGCACGGCGAGCGCGGGCCCGGCGGCGGCCATCATCGGGGTGGACGCGGCCCAGCCGATGATCCCGCCGGCCGCCCTTATCCGGGAGGCGCCGCCGCCCATCATGGGCGCGCCGCAGCCGATGTGGACCAGGCCGAGGACGCCGACCAGCAGCGCGCCCAGCCCGATCATGATCCGGCCGTTGGCCTCCGGCAGCCCCGGGTGGCGCCAGAGCCGGATCGCCATCGCGGCCAGCAGGAACGGCACCAGTACGTCGAGCCGGCCGAACAGCCCGGACACCACGGCGGTGGCCCCCTCGCCCAGCCAGCCCTGCGGGCTGAACCAGGTGCCGGCCGCGGTCACCAGCGCGAGCGCGAACAGCAGCAGGCCCAGGCCGTCCTTGCGGTGGGCCGGGTCGAGGTTCTTGGCCCCGTCGCCGAAGCCCCGGAAGAGCGCGGCGATCGGGCTCGCGAGGGCGTTGAGCGTGCCCATCAGCAGCGACCTGGACGGTTTGGGCGGGGGTGCGGCCGGCTTCGCCGCCGTCCTCTTCGCGGGAGCCGCCTTCTTCGCCGCCGCCTTCTTCACGGGCGGCTTGCCCGGGGCCTTCGCCGCGGCCTTCTTGGACGGTCCCGGAGTCGGCTTACGTGCTGCGTTCCCGGGCGTGCGAGTGGCCATGGGTCAGCAGCCTACCGGGGCGGGCGACCACTGCACATGTGCCCGAGCCCGGGCGACCTGACGTGTCGCAGACACACCGTCACGCTGACCGGGTTTCACCCGGTCGTGTTACCGGGCCACCCGGACGGGTGAACGGTGGCGGGGGGTCAGGAGCTGCCGGGGCGCATCGCGTCCAGCGCCCGGCGCAGCCCGGCGAGCTTGCGCTCCAGGTGCGCCGCGGTGGCGGCCACCCCGGCGTCCTCGGCCCCGTCCAGCTGCTTGCCGAGCGCCTCCGCCTGCTCCTCGACCGCCGCCAGCCGCGCGGACAGCTCGCCCAGCAGCGCCCCGCCGAGGTCCTGCTCGCCGCCGCCCTCCTCCAGTCGCAGCCGCAACAGCGCGGCCTGCTCCTTCAGCTGGCAGTTCTTCGCGTACAGGTCGACGAAGACGGAGACCTTGGCGCGCAGCACCCACGGGTCGAAGGGCTTGGAGATGTAGTCCACCGCACCGGCCGCGTAGCCGCGGAAGGTGTGGTGCGGACCGTGGTTGATCGCGGTCAGGAAGATGATCGGGATGTCCCTGGTGCGCTCACGGCGCTTGATGTGGGCGGCGGTCTCGAAGCCGTCCATCCCCGGCATCTGGACGTCCAGCAGGATCACCGCGAAGTCGTCGGTGAGCAGCGCCTTGAGCGCCTCCTCGCCGGAGGCCGCGCGCACCAGCGTCTGGTCCAGCGCGGAGAGGATCGCCTCCAGCGCCAACAGGTTCTCCGGTCGGTCGTCGACCAGGAGGATCTTGGCCTTCTGCATCAGGGCTCGCCCTCCTGTCGCCTGCCTGCCGCCCGGTGCAGGCACCCGCGTACTGCCCACCGCTACCCCGGTCATGCTAGCCGCACCCCCTCGTCCGGCACATCGCTCCGTCGTGACCCGATCCGGAGCGGCGCGCAGCCAGTGCTCCGGCGCGCGCTCACCAGCGCGTCGCCATCCGGTCACTGTTCGCAACGATCGGTGACCCTACCCGGTTCCCGGGCCCGACCGCCAGCAAACCGGCCGACCGGGAGGCGTGAACGGGGGAGCCCGATCCGGAGTTCACGCCTCCCCCGCGGTCACGCGCGGTCCGCGCTCAGCCACTCGTGCATCACGGACAGCAGGTGGTCGGTCTCCACCGGCTTGGTGATGTGGTCGGTGGCGCCCGCCTCCAGCGACTTCTCCCGGTCGCCCTTCATCGCCTTGGCGGTCAGCGCGATGATCGGCAGGCCGGCGAACTGGGGCATCCGACGGATCGCCTCCGTGGTCGCGTAGCCGTCCATCTCCGGCATCATGATGTCCATCAGGACCAGCGCCACGCTCTCGTGCTGCTCCAGCATCTCGATGCCCTCCCGGCCGTTCTCGGCGTACAGGACGGTCAGGCCGTGCTGCTCCAGCACGCTGGTGAGGGCGAACACGTTGCGGACGTCGTCGTCCACGATCAGCACCTGCTGGCCGTCGAAGCGCCGGGCGTCGCCGGCCGGGCGGGGCTGCGCCGGCTCCACCGCCCGCGGCCCCGCGGCGCTCTCCAGGGCGGCACTGCGCCGGCGCTCCACCGCGCCGCGGCGGCGCTCCTCGGCCATTTCCCTGACCTCCTGGGCCCAGTGGTCGGCCGGGTTCTCGCCGACCGGCACCGGCAGGCCCAGCGGGGTCACGCCGACCGAGGCGCGCGGCCCCGCGAGGCTCGGGGAGGGTGCCAGCCGCAGCTCGCCGAAGACCTCAGGGGCCTCGGAGCGCAGCGGCAGGTAGAGCGTGAAGGTGGAGCCCTTGCCCAGCTCGCTCTCGGCGTGGATCTCGCCGCCGAGCAGCCGGGCGATCTCGCGGCTGATGGACAGCCCGAGGCCGGTGCCGCCGTACTTGCGGCTGGTGGTGCCGTCGGCCTGCTTGAACGCCTCGAAGATCTCCCGCAGCTTGTTGTCGGGGATGCCGATGCCGGTGTCGGAGACCGAGAAGGCGATCAGCTCGTCGTCCGGGCCCTGGATCGAGCCGGACTCCAGCAGCCGCTCGCGCACGTGCTGCGGGACCTCGGCGCCGGCCCGCCGGATCGAGAAGTCGACGGCTCCGGAGTCGGTGAACTTCACCGCGTTGGAGATCAGGTTGCGCAGCACCTGCTGGAGCCGCTGCTCGTCGGTGTGCAGGGTGACCGGCAGGGCGGGCGAGACCCGGACGGCGAAGTCCAGGTTCTTGTCCAGCGCGACCGGCTGGAAGGTGGCCTCCACGTAGTCGACCAGCTGGACCAGGGCGATCCGGGCCGGGCGGACGTCCATCTTGCCGGCCTCGACCTTGGACAGGTCGAGGATGTCGTTGATCAGCTGGAGCAGGTCGGAGCCCGCGCCGTGGATGGTGTCGGCGAACTCGACCTGCTTGGGCGAGAGGTTGCCCTCGTTGTTGTCGGAGAGCAGCTTGGCCAGGATCAGCAGCGAGTTGAGCGGGGTGCGCAGCTCGTGCGACATGTTGGCGAGGAACTCGCTCTTGTACCTGGAGGCCAGGGCGAGCTGCTCGGCGCGCTCCTCCAGGACCTGCCGGGCCTCCTCGATCTCGCTGTTCTTGATCTCGATGTCGCGGTTCTGCTGGGCGAGTTGCTCGGCCTTCTCCTGCAACTCCTCGTTGGTGCGCTCCAGTTCCTCCTGGCGCGCCTCCAACTCGGCGGACCGCATCGAGAGTTCGGCGGTCAGCCGCTGGGATTCCAGCAGCAGGCCCTCGGTCTTGGTGTTGACGCTGATGGTGTTGACCGTGACACCGATCAGGTCGGCGATCTGGTTAAGGAAGTCCAGCGCGACGGTGGTGAAGGAGCTGAAGGTGGCCAGCTCGATCACGCCCAGCATCCGTCCCTCGAACAGCACCGGCAGCACCACGATGTGGGCCGGGGAGGCCTCGCCGAGCCCGGAGGCGATCTTCAGGTACCCGGGCGGCGCCTCCTTGAGGATGATCGCCCGCTTCTCCACCGCGGCCTGGCCGATCAGCGACTCGCCGGGGCGGAAGGTGGTCGGCATCGCCCGCCGCTGGTAGCCGTAGCTGCCGATCAGGCGCAGCACGGTGTCGTTCTCGTCGTCGTCCTCGGTGATCAGCTCTGCGGTGCGGCCGGCCGGCTGGGCGAGGAAGAAGGCGCCGTGCTGGGCGGAGACCACCGGGGTCAGCTCGGTCATGATCAGCGAGGCGACCGCCTCCAGGTCCCGGCGGCCCTGGAGCAGGCCGGAGATCCGGGCCAGGTTGGTCTTGAGCCAGTCCTGCTCCTGGTTGGTGCGGGTGGTCTCGCGCAGGTTGGCGATCATCTGGTTGATGTTGTCCTTGAGCTCGTCGAGCTCGCCCGCGGCGTCCACGTCGATCCGCAGGCTCAGGTCGCCCCTGGTGACCGCGGTGGCGACCTGGGCGATCGCGCGCACCTGCCGGGTCAGGTTGTTGGCCAGCTCGTTCACCGACTCGGTGAGGTCCTGCCAGGTGCCGTCCACCCCGGGCACCCTGGCCTGGCCGCCGAGCCGCCCGTCGGTGCCCACCTCGCGGGCGACCCGGGTGACCTCGTCGGCGAACGCGGAGAGCTGGTCGACCATGGTGTTGATGTTGGTCTTGAGCTGGAGGATCTCGCCGCGCGCGTCGACGTCGATCTTCTGCGAGAGGTCGCCGCGGGCGACCGCGGTGATCACCAGCGCGATGTTCCGCACCTGGCCGGTGAGGTTGTTGGCCATCTGGTTGACGTTGTCGGTCAGGTCCTTCCAGATGCCGGCCACGCCCGGCACGCTCGCCTGACCGCCCAGGGTGCCGTCGGTGCCCACCTCGCGGGCCACCCGGGTGACCTCCACCGCGAACGAGGACAGCTGGTCGACCATGGTGTTCAGGGTCGCGGCGAGCGCCGCCACCTCGCCCTGCGCGTCGATGGAGATCTTCTTGGAGAGGTCGCCGCGGGCCACCGCACCGGCCACCTCCGCGATGTTCCGCACCTGTCCGGTCAGGTTCGACGCCATGAAGTTGACGTTGTCGGTCAGGTCCTTCCAGATGCCCGACACCCCGCGCACCCTGGCCTGGCCGCCCAGGATGCCCTCGGTACCCACCTCGCGGGCGACCCGGGTCACCTCGTCGGCGAACGCCGACAGCTGGTCGACCATGGTGTTGACGGTCGTCACCAGCTCCAGGATCTCGCCCCTGGCGTCGACGGTGATCTTCTTGGAGACGTCGCCGCGCGCCACCGCCGTGGTCACCTCGGCGATGTTGCGGACCTGACTGGTCAGGTTGTTGGCCATCAGGTTGACGGAGTTGGTCAGGTCCTTCCAGATGCCGGCCACGCCGGGCACGCTGGCCTGGCCGCCGAGGATGCCCTCGGTGCCGACGTCCCGGGCGACCCTGGTGACCTCGTCCGCGAAGGCGCCCAGCTGGTCCACCATCGTGTTGATGGTGTTCTTCAGCTCCAGGATCTCCCCGCGCGCGTCCACCTGGATCTTCTGCGACAGGTCGCCCTTGGCGACCGCGGTCGTCACCTGGGCGATGTTTCGTACCTGATCGGTGAGGTTGTTCGCCATGAAGTTGACGTTGTCGGTCAGGTCCCGCCACACCCCGGCCGCCCAGGGCACCTGCGCCTGCCCGCCGAGCCGTCCCTCGGTGCCCACCTGACGGGCCACTCTGGTCACCTGTTCGGCGAAGCCGGAGAGCTGGTCGACCATCGTGTTGATGGTGTTCTTCAGCTCCAGCATCTCGCCGCGCGCGTCCACCTCGATCTTCTGCGAGAGGTCCCCGCGGGCCACCGCCGTGGTCACCTGGGCGATGTTGCGGACCTGGCCGGTCAGGTTGTCGGCCATGAAGTTCACCGAGTCGGTCAGGTCCCGCCAGACCCCGGCCACGCCCGGCACCTGGGCCTGACCGCCGAGCCGGCCCTCCGTCCCCACGTCCCTGGCCACCGTGGTGACCTGGGCGGCGAAGCCGTTCAGCTGGTCCACCATCGTGTTGACGGTGTTCTTCAGCTCCAGCATCTCGCCGGCCACCTCGACGGTGACCTTGCGGGACAGGTCGCCCTTGGCCACCGCCGTGGTCACCTGGGCGATGTTGCGGACCTGGGCGGTCAGCCGGCCCGCCATGGTGTTGACCGAGTCCGCCAGGTCCTTCCAGCTGCCGGACACGCTGCGGACCTTGGCCTGGCCGCCGAGCTTGCCCTCGGTGCCGACCTCGCGGGCCACCCGGGTCACCTCGTCGGTGAACTCGGAGAGCTGGTCCACCAGCCCGTTGACGGTCCGGCCGATCTTCAGGTACTCGCCGCGCAGCGGGTGGCTCACGCCGTTGCTGTGCAGCGAGCGCAGCTCCATCTTCTGGTCCAGGTCGCCCTCGGCGATCGAGGTGAGCACCCGGCCCACCTCGGACATCGGGCGCGCCAGGTCGTCGATCAGCGCGTTGCAGTTGTCGACCGCCGCCATCCAGGCGCCTTCGCCCGCGCCGGTCTCCAGCCGCTCGTTCAGCCGGCCCTCGCGGCCCACCGCCCGCCGCACCCGCGCCAGTTCACCGGTCAGGTGCTGGTTGCGCTCGGCGACCTCGTTGAACACCGCGGCGATCTCCGCCAGCGGCCCGTCCCCCGGGACGGTGAGCCGACGGCGGAAGTTGCCGTCGCGCATCGCGGTCAGCGCGGACAGCAGCTTGCGCAGTTCGGCGGGCTCCGCACCACGGTTGTGGCTCGGAGCCCGCCGACCGGCCGCGTTCCGCGGCACGGCCCCGGGGCGCCCGCCGCGCGGGACGGGCGGCGTCGTTCCGGTTACGTCCTTGGTGGCCGAACTCAACGGACCCCTCCCACATCGTGAACTGTCCGGTTGACCGTCCGTGCCGGTGCGGCACGCACCCGGGCACCGGCCCGGCTGGGCTGCGTGCCGGCGGCCCAGCGCGCACCGGCACCCACACGACCGTACTGCTCCCACCGGCCGTCGCGGACCCCCCAGTCTGACAGCACCGGCGCCGGGTGCACGGCCGGTTGCGCTCGGTTCGTACCGCACCGTCCGAAACAGGTGGGCAGAATCACCCTCTGGTGCCAGTTTCGACTCCCCGTCCCCACGGGGAACCAAGCGGAAAGTAGGGTGGAGCGCTGCACCGGGCCACGACCCGACCCAGCGCCGCCGCTCACCCCGACGGCGCGCACGGGGATTCGGCGCCGCACCCCGGACAGCCAGGGCCAGAGCAGCAGAGGAGAAGTGGCAACGTGGTCACCGCACGCGCAGCCGCCACCTTCGCCCCCGACGGCCGGTCCGCGGCCGCCGCCCGGGGCTTCGTCCGGGAGGCGCTGCTCGGCTGGGGCCTGCCCGAGGTCGTCGACGACGCGGTCGTGCTGGTCAGCGAGCTCGTCACCAACGCCGTCGTGCACGCCGGCACCGCCGCGGAGGTCTGCTGCCTGCGCGAGGAGGAGACCGTCCGGATCGAGGTCACCGACCACCATCCCGAGCGTGGCCTGCCCTCCCTCGGCGACGGTCCGGTCACCGCCTCCGACCGCTACGCCGACCCCGACGGCGAGGGCGGCCGCGGTCTGCTGATGTGCTCCGCCCTCGCCGAGCGGTGGGGCGTCGAGTACGCGGCCGGCCGCAAGACCGTCTGGTTCCGCCTCCAGCTGCCCGCACACGTGCTCGGCACCCGCTACGCCGTTCCCGCCACTCCCGGCAGCGACCTGCCCAGCGGCCCCGGCCCGGTGCACGTCGCGGTCGTCCAGCTCGACGAGGACGGCCGGGTGCTTGCCTGGAACCCGGACGCCGAGGCGCTCTTCCAGTACCCCGCCGCCACCGTCCTCGGCCGCCCCTGGGCCGACCTCGCGGTCTGGCCGCAGTCCCCCGTCCGCGGCCTCGGCCTGACCGACACGCTGCGGATGGCCCGCTGGGAGGGCGGCTACGGCATCCGCCGCCAGGACGGCCAGGAGGTCGAGGTGTACGGCGTCCAGGTCCGGCTGCGCGACACCGAGGGCGTCCCGTCGACCCTCTGTCTGCTCGTCCTCGAACCCGACCGCGCGGTGCTGCGCTCCCCCGCCCGCACCCTGCCCGGCGAACGCCCCGACCCGGCCGGCCCCCGGCTCGACCTGCTGTCCGGCCCGGTCGCGACCGACGACCTGGACACGCTGCTCCAGCGCACCGTCGAACGCGCCCGCGACCTGCTCGACGGCGACGCCGCGTACCTGCTGCTCACCACCGACGACGAGGCCGAGTTCGAGGTCCGCGCCGCCACCGGCCTCACCGCGGGACACCGCCGGCACGCCCGCTTCCCGGTCGAGACCGGCAACCGCTACGACTCCGCCCGACTGCCCTCCGTCCACGAGGACCTCGCCGCCCGGCCCACCGGCATGCCCCTGCTCTCCGACAGCGGCATGCGCTCCCTGGTCACCGTCCCGCTCAAGGTCGAGGGCCGGCTGATCGGCTCGCTCGGGATCGCCGCCACCGGGCCCGGCCGCTACGACAACGAGGACGCGCTGCGCCTCCAGTTCGCCGCCGACCGGGTCGCCCTCGCCGTCGAGAGCACCCGGCTGACCGAGCTCGAACAGCTGCGCCGCGGCTCCCTCTCCTTCCTGGTCGAGGCCTCCGACCTGCTGGCCGGCACCCTCGAACACGAGCAGACGCTCGCGCTGATGGCCCAGATGGCCGTCCCCACCCTGGCCTCCTGGTGCGCCGTCTACACCACCGCCGACCACACCTCACCGGCCCGGCTCGCCTTCGTCCTGCACGAGGACGAGGACCGCATCGACCCGTTGCGCGACCTGCTCGACAAGACCCCGGCGCCGGAGGCCGGCCCCACCCACGGCGTCCGGTTCTGGACCGCGCCCGTCGAGACCGCCGAGGCCGGCGGCCTCACCGACGGCCCCGGACTGGCCGGGCTGCTCGGCGAGACCGTCGTCCTCGCGCTGACCGCCCGCAACCGCGTGATCGGCCTGCTGGTGCTCGGCGTCGCGGCCGGCGTCCGGTTCCGCCAGGAGATCCTGGAGCTCGCCGAGGACCTCTCCCGGCGGGCCGCCCTCGCCCTGGACAACTCCCGCCTCTACTCCGAGCGCACCGCCACCAGCCAGGCCCTCCAGCGCAGCCTGCTCCCGCCGGACCTGCCGGAGATCCCCGGCGTCGAGGTGGACGTCTACTACCAGGCGGCCGGCGAGGGCAACGAGGTCGGCGGCGACTTCTACGACCTGTTCACCATCCGCGAGGGCACCTACGGCTTCGCCATCGGTGACGTCTGCGGCACCGGCCCCGAGGCCGCCTCGGTCACCGGCCTGGCCCGGCACTCGCTGCGGCTGCTCGCCCGCGAGGGCCTGGACGCCCCGCAGGTGCTGCGCAGGCTCAACGCGGCCATCCTGGACGAGGGTTCGCGCAGCCGCTTCCTCACCCTGCTCTACGGCGAGCTGACGCCCCGCCCGGACGGCAGCACCGAACTCTCCCTGGTCTGCGCCGGCCACCCGCTGCCGCTGCGGCTGCGCACCGACGGCCAGGTGGACCGTGCCGCCACCCCGCAGCCGCTGCTCGGCGTGATGGACGACCTCGACCTCACCGCCGAGCACCTGGTGCTCGCCCCGGGCGAAGTCCTGCTCTGCGTCACCGACGGGGTCACCGAACGCCGCGAGGGCCGACGGATGCTGGGCGACGACGGCCTCGCCGAGGTGCTCACCGGCTGCACCGGCCTGACCGCCGGAGCGGTCGCGGCGAGGGTGCAGCGCGCGGTCGAGCGCTTCGCCCCGGAACCGCCCTCGGACGACATGGCGATCCTGACCCTGCGGGTGCCCATCCAGCGCCGGGCTTGAGCGCCGGGCCTGAATGCCGGGCCTGAATGCTCCGCGCGGCCGACGGGCCACTTGCGCAGTCACATAGTCACAAATTGTTATATTCACAAGGGTACAAGCGAGCGGTGCCCGGGTAGACCGATCCCACCGGGGAATCCCTCCGGCGGGGACGTGACCAGCGGCTCTCCGCTGGCCATCACTTCCGACCGCCGCCCGCGCACGCTCACCGCCGTGCGCCTTCGGCGCGGTCGCGCGCATCCACACCCACCGACACCACACCACAGCGTCACTGCGCCCTGCGCGCGCCCAGAGTGAAAGGAGCCTCCGGTGAGCAACGACGCTACCGGGGCAACGAACGCCCGCTCCACCGGAGCCGACGCGGGTAACCTCGGCTACCTCGCACTCGGCCTCACACTTCTCGCCTACGGCCTGCTCTCCACCGGCGTCCTGCACGGCACCGGAGTCGGCAGCGCGGCCCCCCTCGCCCACCTGCTCGGCGGCGTCACCCTCTTCGTCGCGGGCCTCTGGCAGCTCCGCGGCGGCGAGGGCTTCACCGGAACCGCCTTCACCAGCCTCGGCGCCTTCTGGGCCACCTGGTCGGCGGCCGGCGGGGCCGGAAAGAACGCCGCCGGACTCTTCCTGCTGCTGTGGGCCCTGCTCGCCCTCACCCTCACGGCGGCCGGCTGGGGCGCGGGCCTGCTCAGCCGTGCCGTCTACGGTCTGCTGACGGTCTCCCTGGTGCTCTCCGCCATCGCCACCTTCGGAGGCTACGGCGGCCTGGCCAAGGTCGGCGGCTGGGTCGCGGCCCTCTCCGGGCTCGCCGCCTGGTACTGGGCCACCTCCGCACTGAGCAACGGCGCCTGGGGGAAGATCGCCCTGCCGGTGAAGTGACCGGCCCGGATCCGGCGTGACCGCGGTTCGACCGCGGCCGGCCCTCGCTTGAGTCCTGGTTCAGCCGACCTGTTCCAGCCGCTCCTCGGCGGTGCGGCGGGGCCCGGTCTCCGCCTCGGCGGAGGCCCGGCCCCTTCGGCGTGCCGCGAGGGCCTGGACGGCGTAGGCGAGGAGCAGGATCACCACGGCCACGATGCCGTCCGACCAGAAGTGGTTGGCCGTCACCACCACCACGGCCACCGTCAGCACCGGATGCAGCACCATCACCCAACGGAGTGAACTGCGCGACACCCGGATCACCGCGACCGCCGCCAGCACGCACCAGGCGACGTGCACCGAGGGCATCGCCGACAGCTGGTCGGCCACCACGACACCGCCGACCGCACCGCCGTACACCGACTGCCCGTACTGCGCCGCCACGTCGACGAACCCGTTCTGCGGCAGCATCCGCGGCGGGGCGACCGGGATGAACTGCACCACCAGGCAGACCGCGGTCGTGATCACCACCGTGTTGCGCACCCACGCGTAGCGCTCGCGGTGCCGCAGGAACACCCAGAGCAGCACGCCCAGCATGACGGTGAAGTGCATGGCCGCGTAGTAGTAGTTCGCCAGCCTCACCAGCACCGGGTACGGCGTGACCGCCTTCTGCCAGGAGGCCTCGTCCGGTAGTCCGATCACCTGCTCGGTGTGGTGGATCCAGCTCGCCCGGTCCAGGGCATGGTCCGTGCTCATCACCGAGAGGTGCCCGACCAGCTGCCAGAGCGCGAACAGCGCCAGTAGCGTGCCGGCCTCCCGCAGCAGCGCGGACAGAGCAGGCCTCCGGCCCTTCGCCACGGCGTAGGCGCCCGCATGGAAACCGATCGCGGCGACGCCGGCGGACTGCCAGGTCAGGGTCAGGTTCTGCATTGGCAGAGGGTAACGCAAAAAGCCCCTTCCCAGATGGGAAGGGGCTTTTCGGAATAATTGTTCGGCGGCGTCCTACTCTCCCACAGGGTCCCCCCTGCAGTACCATCGGCGCTGTAAGGCTTAGCTTCCGGGTT
>NZ_JBIVUM010000038.1:0-23005 GCF_044757205.1 Kitasatospora sp. NPDC091335
CCCTGCGCCGCCCCCGCCCGCAGCGCGTCCCTCTCGCCGGGAGGGGGAAGGGCGGGTGGGTGGGTGGGGACAGGTGGGCGGGTGGGTGGGACAGGTGGGCGGGTGGGTGCTGGGGGTGGGTGCTGGGGGTGGGTGCTGGGGGTGGGGTCAGCGGTGGCGGTGGTCGTTGGGGGTCAGGCGGGGGCCGTAGCGGGGGGCCCGGGCGCCGGTGGCCAGCAGGAGGCGGCAGACGCGGTGGCGCTGGGGGCGGTAGGGCTCCAGCAGGGCGAGCATCTGGTCGTCGTCGCTGCGGGGGCGGCCGGCCAGGGCCCAGCCGACCAGGTCGGGCAGGTGGAAGTCCCCGACGGAGACCGCGTCCGGGTCGCCGTTGCTGCGCTGGAGGGTCTCGGCGGCCGTCCAGACGCCGATGCCGGGAACGGCGGTGAGGCGGGCGAAGGCCTCCTCGTGGCCCATCGCCGAGGCCTCCTCCAGGCGCGGGGCCAGCCGCACCGCGCGCACGATCGTCGCGGAGCGCTTCGGGTCCACGCCCGCCCGGTGCCACTCCCAGCTCGGCAGCAGCGCCCACTCGCGGGCCGACGGGGCCACCCGCATGCCCTCGGCCGGGCCCGGCGCCGGGGTGCCGAAGTCCCGCAGCAGGGTGCGCCACGCGCGGTAGGCCTCGTCGGTGGTGACCTTCTGCTCCAGGATCGCCGGGACCAGCGACTCCAGCACCAGGCCGGTCCTGGTCAGCCGGACCCCGGCGGTACGGCGCTGGGCGTCCCGCAGCGGGCCGGGTGGCAGGACCAGTGCCTCCGGGGCGTCCTCGGCGCCGAGCAGGGCGGGGAGGCGGTCGAGCAGCCAGTCGGCGCCCGGGCCCCAGGCGCTCGCCTCGACCTCGCCGGTGCCGGGGTGCGGCCGCACCCGCAGGGTGCCGATGCCGGCCGGGGTGCGGGAGGCGCGCCAGACGGCCCCGTCGCCGGTGCTGCGGTACGCCGGGTCGGCGGGGCCGCGGCGCAGCGGGAGCAGGGTGCGGGCGACGTCCAGCGGGAAGGCCGGGCGCCAGCGCCGTGCTGCTTCCACCGCCGTCGCCTCCCGGGTCGCCTCCGGATATGAACCATACGCGGGGGGTCGGACAGGCCGGTGGGTCGCGGGCGGGGCCGGGTCAGCGGGTCTGGAGGCGGGCCGCCGCGGCGCGGAGCTCGGGGAGGCGGGCGTAGAGGGCCTTGCCCGGGCATTCGGTGTCGAAGGCGTCGCGGTGGCCGGAGACGGCGTCGAAGTCGACGGCGGTGCCCTCGGGGTAGCGGCTGCCGTCGGACCCGGAGGTGAGCCTGGTGCGGCCGTCGGCGGGCCGGGCGGCGAGGCCGAGCTTCCAGGCGGCGACGGCCGCGAGGCCGGCGAGCAGGGGCCGGGGCGGCTGGTCGCCGACGTAGGTGCCGATCGCGGCGACGCCGGCGGAGTCGGTGTTGAAGCCGAGGGTGTGGGCGCCGTGGACGGGCAGTTCGACGCCGCCGGCGCGGCCCTCGTAGACGGTGCCGCAGCGGTCGACCAGGAAGTTGTAGCCGATGTCCCGCCAGCCGCTGGTCTTCACGTGGTACTGGTAGATCGCCCGGATCACCCGGGGGGCGTCGGAGCAGGCGTAGTCGGTGGCGGTGGCGGTGTGGTGGACGAAGACCTCGCGGACCGGGCCGGTGTACTCGAAGCCCTGGTCGCGCAGTGACTCGTCGGCACCCCAGCCGGCCCGGGTGACGATGGCCGGACGCGGAGCCTGCCCCTTGACCGGCCCGGCGGGCGGCCCCGTCGGCGGCTCGCCGAACGGCGGCGCCGGCGGCCCGACGGGCGGCTGCGCGGGCAGCGTCCGTACGGCGTCCCCGGCGGCGCCGTGCCCCGGGTCGACCAGGTCGAGCCGCAGCCCCGGCGGCGTCCCCGCGGGCCCGGGCCCGACCTCGACCGCGACGCCGTCGCTGCGGCCGGTCCACAGCGGGGCGGTGGCGCCGTGCGGCGTCCGGTCGGGGCCGTCCTCGGCGGCGGTCTCCAGCCGGTGCCAGTCGCCCCAGCGGCCGGTGGCCGCGTCCCTGGTGCGGACCCGGACCACCGCACCGGCGAGCGCGTCCGCGGGGCCGTCCCAGCCGAGGCCGAGGAGCTCGAACGGCCGGGTGCCGCGCGGCGCGAGGCCGGACCCGGCGGGCAGTGCGAGCGAGGTGGTCGAGGCGCCGCCGGGGAAGTCGCGGCGCTGCGGGGCCGGCGAGGAGGTCGCGGCGGCGGCCGGGTGGAGGAGCAGGGCGGCGGTGCAGCCGACGAGCAGCGCGGCCGGCGGTGAGAGGCGCATGCATCGGATCGTCGCCGCAAACCGGACCGCCCGCCACGCACTCCTCGCCCGTTCGGCGGCCCCTCCCGGCCTCCGGTCGGGAGGCCGTAGGCTGGGGCGCACCATGACTGCGCCTTTCGCTGCCGATGCCCGCACCCCCGTCGAGCTGCTGCACGCATTCCTGCGCGGCGGCACCCCTTCGGTCGATCCCGCGGCCCCGCTGGTCACCTTCTACGACGACGCCACCGGCGAGCGGGTGGAGCTGTCCGCCCGCACCTTCGACAACTGGGTGGCCAAGACCGCCAACCTCCTCCAGGACGAGCTGAACGCCGGTCCCGGCGACCGGGCCGCGCTGCTGCTGCCCGCCCACTGGCAGAGCGCCGTCTGGCTGCTGGCCTGCTGGTCGGTCGGGGTGACGGCGGCGCCGGTCGGCGACCCGGCCGCCGCCGACCTGGTGGTCAGCGGCCCGGACGGGCTGGACGCCGCCCAGGCCTGCGAGGGCGAGCGGGTCGCGCTCGCCCTGCGTCCGCTCGGCGGCCGTTTCCCGCAGCGTCCGGACGGCTTCCTCGACTACGCCGCCGAGGTGCCCGGCCAGGGCGACCGCTTCGCGCCGTACTCCCCCGTCGCCCCGGACGGGCAGGCGCTGGAGACCGCGGTGGACGGGCTGCCGCTGAAGCTGACGGGCGAGCAGACCGTGGCGCTGGCCAGGGAGGGTGCCGTCCGGCTCGGCCTGAACCCCGGTGACCGCGTGCTGTCCACCCTCTCGTTCGACGACTGGACCGGTCTGGAGGCCGGCCTGCTGGCGCCGCTGGCGGCCGGCGCCTCGGTGGTGCTGTGCCGCAACTCGCAGGGGCTGGACGCCGGGCAGTGGGAGAAGCGGGTGGAATCCGAACGGGTGACACTGCGCCTCGGCTAACCCCCGGCCCCGGCCCGGCGGGTAGGGATCGCTGCCATGGCCGAGGACGACACCGAGCACCCCCCGACCGCCACTCCCCCGACGAACGGCCCGGCGCACGACGGCCCGGCGGCGGACGCTCCTCCGGGCGGCACCGGACGCCCGCGCAGACGCCGGCGGTGGTTGACGATCACCGCCGGCGTCGTCGCGTTCCTGCTGGTCGCCACCGGGGCGCTGCTCTGGATCGCCTACCGCAAGCTGGACGGCAACATCCGCGCGGACTCGGCCACCGACCGGCTGCTCGCCCAGCTGGAGGCCGAACGGCCGAGCCGCACCGCCGGGGCGAGGGGTGCCGAGAACATCCTGCTGATCGGCAGCGACGACCGCTCCGGGGCGAACGGCTCCTACGGCGGCGAGGCCGGCACCGAGCGTTCCGACACCACGATCCTGCTGCACCTGGCCGCCGACCGGAAGCACGCGACGGCGGTCTCCGTCCCCCGCGACGTCATGGTCACCGTCCCCGCCTGCGAGAAGCCGGACGGCACCCGCAGCAGGCCGGCGCTGGCGCAGTTCAACCAGGCCTTCGAGACGGGCGGCCCCGCCTGCTCGATCCGGACCGTCGAGCAGCTGAGCGGCATCAGGATCGACCACTACGTGATCCTCGACTTCAGCGGCTTCAAGACGATGGTGGACGCGATCGGCGGGGTCGAGGTGTGCGTGCCGCAGCCGATCCACGACAAGGACGCCAGGCTCGACCTGCCCGCCGGCCGACAGACCCTGCACGGCGAGCAGGCGCTCGGCTACGTCCGGGCCAGGGAGAGCCTGGGCGACGGCAGCGACACCCAACGCATGGGCCGCCAGCAGCAGTTCCTGGCCTCGCTGATCCGCAGGGTGCAGTCGCAGGGCGTGCTGCTGAACCCGGCGAAGCTGTGGCCGGTGCTGGACGCTGCCACCTCCTCGGTCCGGGCGGACGGCGAACTGTCCTCGCTCGGCGCGCTGTACGACCTCACCCAGGACCTGCGCGGCATCCCCTCGGCGAACGTGGTCTTCCTGACCGCGCCGCGCCGCTCGTACCGCTACGACTCGGACCGGGACGAGTTCGTGCAGCCGCTGACCGGGCAGCTGTTCACCGCGCTGCGGGACGACCGGCCGGTCGCCGTCCGGCCGCCCGGGCCGGCGGCCTCGCCGGGCGCGGGCCGGTCCCCGTCCACCCTGTCGTCCCTGGCGTCCCCGTCGCCGCGACCCGGGACTGACCCCGGGTCGGACCCGACCGCCGAGGTGGCGGCGGCGTTGGCGAGCGCGTCACCCTCGGCGGGCGCCTCGCCCACCTTCGAGGGACGCACCGCCGACGTGGACGCCTGCGCGCCGCACTGAGCCGACCGGACGGACGGCCCGGGGCCGCACCGCAGACCGAGCCGGGCCTTTCCGCAATTGCGCGGCCACGAACGGTATTTGCCCTCGCACGGCCGGAACATGGCGGAGATCACACCGGGAACGACTGTCTCGTCCGGCTCGTCTACTGTGTCCGGATCGGCCCGTTCGTACGGGTGGGCCCGAGCCGTACCGGTCGAACGTAGGGAACCCCGTGCACGAGGAGCAACCGGAATCCGGCCGCTACCGGGTGGACCCGGCCCCCGGCGTCCCCCGGCAGCGTCACCGGGGCACCGAGGAGCCCACGGCACCGGCCCCGGAGGGCCGCCGGGACAGCCGGCGGCGGGCGGCCGCCGTCGCCAAGCGCCACCGGCGCCGACGGGTGCTCAAGTGGACCGCCGGGGCGGGCGCCCTGGTGATGGTGGCGGGCTGCGGCGGGGCGTACTACCTCTACCGGCACTTCAACGACAACCTGACCTCGGTCAAGGTCCAGCTGGGCGACGAGGCCGAGCGCCCCCAGGCCGCCGGGGACGCGCTGAACATCCTGGTGATCGGCACGGACAGCCGGGAGGGCCTCGGGCGCGAGTACGGCGACGAGGGCAGCGCCGGGCACGCCGACACCACGCTGCTGTTCCACATCGCCAAGGACCGCACCAACGCGACGGTGGTCAGCCTCCCGCGCGACCTGATGCTGCCGATCCCGGAGTGCCAGAACGCCCAGGGGAAGAAGATCCCGGGCTCGGCCCGGGACATGTTCAACACCAGCCTCGGCCAGGACGGCCGCGACGCGGGCTGCACCTGGAAGACCGTCGAGAAGAGCACCGGCATCCGGGTCGACCACTTCGTGCAGGTCAACTTCGAGGCGGTGAAGTCCCTGTCCACCGCGGTCGGCGGGGTCGAGGTCTGCGCGGCCAAGGACATCAACGACTCGGGCTCCCACCTCAGGATGACCAAGGGCCGGCACGTGGTGCAGGGCGAGGAGGCGCTCGCCTTCGTCCGCACCCGGCACGCGGTCGGCCAGGGCGGCGACCTCACCCGGATCCCGCTCCAGCAGCAGTTCATCAGCTCGATGATCCGAAAGATCAAGAGCGACGACACCCTGACCAGCCCGACCAAGCTCTACAAGCTCGCGGACGCCGCCACCAAGGCGCTCACCGTGGACTCCGGGATCGGCAGCGTGGACAAGCTCAAGGACCTCGCGCTGGACATCAGCAAGGTGGACACCAAGAACATCACCTTCGCCACCGTCCCCGTCCTGGACGACCCCAAGGACAAGGACCGGCTGGTGCTCAAGCAGCCGGACGCCGGGCAGCTGTTCGCGATGATCGCGGGCGACCGCTCGCTGACCGAGACCGCCGCCCCGGCCGCCCCCGAGGCCCCGGCCACCGGCGCCGCCCCCGCCGCACCGGCCACCCAGTCGGCCGCCGCCCCGCCCGCCGACACCAAGGGCGTCCAGCTGACGGTGCGCAACGGCAGCGGCACCCGCGGGCAGTCCGGGCCGACCGCGGAGAAGCTCCGGACGAAGGGCTTCGCCAAGGCCGCGGTGGGCAGCGACGCGCCGCTCGCCGAGACCACCACTGTGTCCTACCCGGCCGGCCTGGAGGCCGAGGCCAACGCCCTGGCCGCCGCCCTCGGCCTGCCCGGCGACGCCGTCCGGCCGGCCGCGAAGCCGGACCCGAAGGGCGGGCTGCTGCTGGTGCTCGGCAAGGACGTGCTGACCGCCCCCGCCGCCCCGCCCGCGGTGCCCACCGAGGCGCCCGAGGACCTCCAGCGGGTGCAGGCGGACGACGTCGACGCCTGCGCCAAGTAGCCAGGGCGTGTCCGACACGCCCTAGAGGAGCACGAGGGTTCCGTTCTCCTCGCGGTAGCGCTCGGCGGTCCCCGGGCACTGCCAGAGGCCGTCCCCGGCCGGCCGCAGCGGCTCGCCGGCCCGTCCCACCCAGCCGATCCGGCGGGCCGGGACGCCGGCGACCAGGGCGAAGTCCGGGACGTCCCGGTGCACCACGGCGCCGGCCGCGACCAGCGCCCAGCGGCCGACCGTCACCCCGGCGACCAGCACCACCCGGCCGCCGATCGAGCAGCCCTGACGGAGCGTCACTCCTTCGGCCCGCCAGTCGAGTTGCCCCTTGGGACGGCCCTCCGGGGTGACCGCGCGCGGATAGCGGTCGTTGGTGAGGACGGCGGCCGGGCCGATGAACACGCCGTCCTCGACCACCGCCGGCTCGTACACCAGCGCGTGGTTCTGCACCTTGACCCGGTCCCCGATCCGCACGCCAGGACCGACGTACGCGCCGCGGCCGATCACGCAGCCGGCGCCGACCACCGCGCCCTCGCGGACCTGGGCGAGGTGCCAGACCGTCGTCCCGGCGCCGATCGCGGCCCGCTCGTCGACGTCCGCGCTCGGCTCGATCCTGGCCGCACCCGACCCGCCCTCAACTGTCGCCATGCGCACCGACGATAGCGGTGCCGAAACGAATCAGCCGGTCTTCGAGAGCACGTCCTCGGAGGACGGGCCGACACTGGCGATCACCCTCCGGGCGAGCGAGCGCGGCGAGGTGAGGAAGCCGAAGCCCCAGCTGAGGTGCATGGTCGCCAGGGCCACCGGCAGCAGCGCCCTGGCCTTGAACGACAGGCCGCGGCCCTCGACGGCCGCGCCGCCGAGGATGCCCAGCAGGTACCCGCCCGGCACCGCGAGGAAGGCCGGGTGGACGGCGACGCCGAGCACCAGCCCGAGGGTGACCGCCAGCAGCGCGGACGGCGGCGCGAGGTAGCGCAGGTTGACCGAGCCGCGGTGGTAGCGGGTGACCACCCGGCGCCAGCGCCCGTAGTCCTTGTACTGCTTGGCCAGCGCCCGCACCGAGGGCCGGGGCCGGTACGTCACCTTGAGCTGCGGGGTGAACCAGACCAGGCCGCCGTCCTGGCGGATCCGGTAGTTCAGCTCCCAGTCCTGGGCGCGGACGAACTCCTCGTTGTAGCCGCCGAGCTTCTCCAGCACCTCGCGCCGGAACACCCCGAGGTAGACGGTGTCCGCCGGGCCCGCCAGGCCGCCGGTGTGGAAGGCGGCGTTGCCGACGCCGATCTTGGAGGTCATCGCGGCGGCGACCGCGTTCTCCCACTCGGTCTCGCCCTCGGCGTGCATGATGCCGCCGACGTTGGCCGCCTCCATGTCCCCGAGCAGCCCGACCGCCGTGGTGATGTAGCCGGGGGTGAGCAGTCCATGACCGTCCACCCGCACGACTATCGGGTGCCTGGAGCCCCGGATCGCGGCGTTCAGCCCGGCCGGCGTCCGGCCGGTGGGGTTCTCCACCGTCCGCACCCGCGGGTCCTCGGCCACCAGCTCGGCCGCGATCTCGGCGGTGCGGTCGGTGGAGGGACCGAGGGCGATCACCACCTCCATCGGCCCGGGGTACTCCTGGTCCAGGATGCGCCTGACCGCCGTGCGCAGGTGACGTTCCTCGTTGAGCACCGGCATGATCACGGAAACAGCCGGCAGCTCCTCAGCAGCCTTGGTGTTCATCGGGGCCCACCGTACCGGTGCGGACGCGTCCCCGTCTTGTCCCGGTCAGGGCGGCTGCGCCCGCTTCGCGGCGCGACACGGGCACTGTGATCAAGAACACCGTACTCCCCCGTACGGGTGAGCCCGGGACGGTGTGGATCCGGTGCCGATCCGGGGCGGGTTCAGAGTGCGTAGTGGGCGACGGTGAACACCGCGTAGCCGGTCAGCGCGAGCCGGTTCAGCAGGTGCTGGGGCCCGCCCAGCCGTTCCGGCAGCGCCTGCTCGGGGCGCAGGTCCGGGCGGTGGGCCGCGGTGGCGACGGTCCTGGCCAGCGCCTGGGGGTCGTACCGGTCGCCGAGGAGTTCGGCCAGCCGGCCCGTCGGGCGGCAGACGAAGGAGAACTCCCGCCCGCTGTGCAGCCGGATGGTGAGCAGGTTCCGGTGCACCGCCGCCGCGGAGACCTCCGCCCACCGGTAGCTGCGGGTGCGCAGCGCGGTGGCCACCCGGAGCCCGCGGCGGTCGGCCACCACCTGCCAGGACAGCGTCTGGGCGCAGGCGAGGATCGCCGCCGATCCGATCCACAGCGGGTGCAGCAGCCCCTGCCACCAGCCGTCCTCGTCGAGCAGCACCACGGCGGTGGCGACCACCAGCGCCGCCAGCGGTCCGGCCGCCGCCCGCAGCGGCAGCGGCATCTCCCAGCGCCGGGCGGCCAGCGGTGCGGTGCCGGGGCCGGCCGCGGGGGCGGCGGCGACGGTCTCGGCGGTCAGCGCGGCGACGGCCAGGTCGCGCTCGCGGTAGCGCCCGGAGCGCCGGCCGAACCGCGGGGCCCGGGCGGCGGGGGCGACCACGGTGGCCACCCAGTGCGGGTCGCAGTCGAGCACGCCGGGACGGACGAGCAGCTGGTGGCCGGGCCCGTCCGGGCCGACGTACAGCACGGCGGGCACGCTGCGGCCGGCCCTGGCCAGCCACTCGGCGGCCTCGGCCGGGGTCGCCCGGTGGACCAGGTCCTCGTACTCCTCCTCTTCCTCGTCGTAGTCGGGCACCGGGGGGTCGGGGTAGTCCTCGTCCTGCTCCTCGGTCTCCAGGTGCGCGGGCACCCAGGCCGGTCCTTCGCCGTCCGGGGCGCCGTTGCGGGCCCAGCGGTAGCGGTCGTGTTCGACCAGGCGCCAGAGCCCGGGGCCGTCGGGCGGACCGTCCAGCGGCAGCACCAGCAGGTCGCCGCGCTCGTCGGCGCGCACCCGGACGGCGAGCGCGGGGGCGGCGCCGACGAAGGCGGGCCCGGTCCTGCGGGCGCTCGCGGCGGCGGCCGCGCCGAGCAGCACCAGGCCGGGCAGGGCGATCAGGCCGCCGGCGCTCAGCTGGCCGGAGACGTCGTAGTCGTCGCCCGGGGCGCGCACCCAGTCGCCGTCCACCAGCAGCGGGACGGGCTCGCCCGGCTGCGGCTGCCGCTGCCACCGGACGTCCAGGGCGGCGGTGCGCTCGGGGCCGCCGCCGGGCGGCTGGAAGCGGACGGTCAGCACGCCGTCCCGGTCGCTGGTGCCCGCGGTGCCGGTGATCCGGGTGGCCCGCTCGGCGGCGGAGTCCGCCCTGGCCTGCTCCCAGAGGCCGTACGCCGGGAAGGCCACCGCGACCACCAGCAGCAGGGCCCCGAGGGTGCGGCGCAGCACCGGCGGGCCGTCCCGGTGGACGGGCGAGGGCGCGCCGGCGGCCGTCCAGGGGTAGTCGACGGGCGGGGCCATCAGCTCGTCGAGCTGCTGGCGGGCGCGGCGGCGGCCGGCCTCGGCGCCGAGCAGGACGGCGGTGAGCAGTACGTGGAGCAGCACCGCGGACCACCGGGCGAGCGGGGTGACCAGGCCCTCGGGGAGGTACCAGAGCAGCGCCAGGACGACCGGCGGGACCAGCACCCTGACCCTGACCCTGGTGGCCAGCAGGAGGACCTCGGCCAGCACCGACCAGCCGGCCAGCGCCGAGCCCCAGGCGTCCCGGCAGATGCCCTGGGCGTTGCACCGGACCGCCTCGGGCTCGACCGCGCCGGCCAGGATGACGAACCCGATCGGCGCCAGCGCGAGCCAGCGGCCGTCCAGCCGCCAGGCGGTCCTGGCGGCGCGCCAGCGGGCGGCGGCCGCCGCGGTGAGGGGAGCGGCGCTGGGCAGCGGCGGAGCGTCCGAGGGGAACATCGGACGATCATCTCAGCAGTCCGGTGGCCGGCCCGTCGTGGTGGGGGGGGGCGGGCCCCGCCCGGGGGCCGGGCCCGGGGGGCCCCCCCCCCCCCCCCCCCCCCCCCCCCCCCCGGCTCCGGGCCCCGCCGCGGCGCCCCCCCCCCCCCACCGCGCCAACCCCCCCCCCCCCCCCCCCCCGCGCGCGCCCCCCCCCCCCGGCCCCCGCCCCCCCCCCCCCCCCCGGGGGCCGGGCGCTGTGCGCACCCGGCCCCCGTCCCCCCGCTTCCCCGTTTCCCCGCGGTCTCCCCCGTGCTCCCCCGTGCTCCCCCGGCCCCGCGGGGCCTGTGCCCGGCGCCCCCCGACGCCGGGTCAGTCCGTCGCGATGGCCGCGAGAACGTTCATCCGGCCGGCCCGGAAGGCCGGGAAGAGGGCGGCGAACAGACCGATCACCACCGAGGAGACCAGCGTGATCGCGACCGTGGTGGTCGGGACGGAGAGCGTCCCCAGGCCCTGGTCCCGCAGCACCCGCTGGGCGGTGACGCCCCAGGCGAGGCCCAGCCCGGTACCGAGGACCGCGCCGAACACCGCGATCACCACGGACTCCAGCCGGATCATCCGGCGCAGCTGGCGGCGGGAGAGCCCGATCGCCCGCAGCAGGCCGATCTCGCGGGTCCGCTCGACCACCGACAGCGCCAGGGTGTTGACCACGCCGAGCACCGCGACCGTGATGGACAGGGCGACCAGCCCGTAGATCAGGTACAGCAGGGTGTTGATCTGGGACTGGACGAGCTCCTTGTAGCCGGCCCGGTCCTTGATGGTCAGCTGCGGGTACTCCTTCAGCCCGTCCTGGAGGGCGGTCAGCGTCCGGTCGACGTCGGCGCCCTTGGCGGCCTTGGCGAAGAAGGTCCACACCGGCGGCTGCTCGGCGGCCGGGACGACCTTGTCCACGGTGTCCATGGCCACGAAGGAGCCGTCGCCGAACAGTTCGCCCTTGCCGAAGACCGCGCCGACCGGCACCACCTGGGTACGGCCCCGGCCGTAGTCGACGGTGACCTGGTCGCCGACCTTCAGGCCGTGGTCCTTGGCGAAGGCCGCGCCGATCCCCAGCGAGCCGCGCTGGATCGAGTCCACCGCACCGGAGTCGACGGTCGGCCGGAAGTCGGTGCCGAAGAAGGCCGGCGGCACGGCGGTCAGCGAGGTCTTGGCCTGCTGCCCGTCCGGCAGCCGGACCTTGGCCGGGTAGAACCGCTGGGTGGTGACGTGGTCGATGCCCGGGGTCCGCTCGACCGCGGCCAGCACCTCGGGGGTGATCGCGGTGCGGCCGCCGGAGACGATGTAGTCCGCGCCCACCGACTTGTCGATCTGCGCGCTGGTCGAGTTGACCGCCGAGGAGCTGAACACCGCGGAGGCGATCACCAGCGCCAGGCCGATCATCAGCGCGGCGGCGGTGGCACCGGTGCGGCGCGGGTTGCGCATCGCGTTGCGCTGGGCGAGCCTGCCGGACGGGCCGAACAGCGCCGGCAGCAGCGCACCGAGCACCCGGACGACGGCCGAGGCCAGCAGCGGGCCGAGCACCACGAAGCCGATCAGGGTGAGCACCACGCCGAGGCCCAGGTACTGGCCGCCGGCGGACGCCTTCTCCGCCCTCGCGCCCTGCGCCAGCAGCGCGCCGCCGCCCGCCGTCAGCAGCAGGCCCAGCACCGTGCGGATCAGGTTGGCCCTGCCCTCGGCCGGTGTGCCGTGGTCGCGCAGCGCGGCCATCGGCGAGATCCGGCTCGCCCGGCGGGCCGGGAACCAGGCCGCGACCAGGGTGACCACGATGCCGAGCGCGTAGCCGGCGACGAAGACGTCGGGGCCGATCCGCAGGTCGGCCGCCTGGAGGTCCATGCCGATCGCGTCCATCAGCTCGATCAGGCCGACCGCCACGCCCAGACCGGCCCCGACCCCGAGGGTCGAGCCGAGCACGCCCAGGATCAGCGCCTCGACCAGCACCGAGCGGTTGACCTGGCTCCGGCTGCCGCCGACGGCGCGCAGCAGGCCGATCTCACGGGTGCGCTGGGCGACCAGCATCGAGAAGGTGTTGACGATCAGGAAGGCGCCGACGATCGCCGAGACGAAGGCGAAGCCGAGCATCGCGTACTTCATGAAGTCGAGGCCCTGGCCGACCTGCTCGCTGCGGTCGGCCTTCTGCTCGGCCGCCGTCTTGACCTGGTACCCGCCGCCGAGCCGGGCCAGCGCGTCCGCCTTGAGCCGGTCGTTGCTGCGGCTGCCGTCGCCGTACGCCTCGATCGTGCTGAAGGCCGGCTCGCCGAGCAGCACCTGCTGGGCGGTCGGGGTGTCCAGGAACGCGAGCGCCGCGCCCGGGTTGGTGGTGGTGAAGGTGCCGATGCCGACGACGGTGAAGTCGTGCCGCCCGGTCGGGTTGTCGACCCTGAGCCGGTCGCCGAGGCCGAGCCCGGCCTTCTTCACGGTGTCCGCGTCCAGCACCAGCTCGGTCGGGCCCCGCGGCGTGTGTCCCGAGGTGAGCCTGACCGGGTTGCCCGGGGTGTCCGTCCAGTTGGCGAGCAGGGTGGGCGCGCCGGTGGTCGGGCCGACCAGCTTGTTGGTGGCCGGGTTGACCAGGACCGCGTTCTCGACCATGACCTGGCCGACCGCGGACTTCACCCCGGGCAGCCCGGCGACCTGTCTCTCCAGCTCGACCGGGACGGTCGGCGGTTTGACGGCGGCCTGCTGCCCCTCGTCCTCGGCAGGCTTGGGCGGCTGGACCGAGACGTCGGAGGAGGTCGCGGCGAAGAGCTTGTCGAAGGTGCCGGTGGCGGTGTTCGAGAACACCAGGGTGCCGGAGACGAAGGCCACCGACAGCACCACGGCGATGAGCGAGAGCGCCATCCGGCCCTTGTGGGCGTAGAAGCTCCGCAGTGAGGTCTTGAGCAGCATGATGGTGTCCTCCCGCCGCTCAGCTGGTGCGCTTGCCGTCGAAACGGCGCATGCGTTCGAGGACGGAGTCGGCGGTGGGCGCGTACATCTCGTCCACGATCACGCCGTCGGCGAGGAAGAGCACGCGGTCCGCGTAGCCGGCGGCGACCGGGTCGTGGGTGACCATCACGATGGTCTGGCCCAGTTCGTCCACCGAGCGGCGCAGGAAGGTCAGCACCTCGGCGCCGGCCCTGGAGTCCAGGTTCCCGGTGGGCTCGTCGCCGAAGATGATCTCGGGGCGGGCGGCCAGCGCCCTGGCCACCGCGACGCGCTGCTGCTGGCCGCCGGACAGCTGGGTCGGGCGGTGCTTGAGCCGGCCGGCCAGGCCGACGGTCTCCACCACCTGGGCCAGCCAGGCCTGGTCGGGCTTGCGGCCGGCGATGTCCATCGGGAGCGTGATGTTCTCCAGCGCGCTCAGGGTCGGGAGCAGGTTGAACGCCTGGAAGATGAAGCCGATCTTGTCCCGGCGGAGCCGGGTGAGCTGCTTGTCCTTGAGGCCGGTGATCTCGGTGTCGCCGATCCGGATCTGCCCCGTGGTCACCGTGTCGAGGCCCGCCAGGCAGTGCATCAGGGTGGACTTGCCGGAGCCCGAGGGGCCCATGATCGCGGTGAACCGGCCGCGCTGGATGTCGACGTCGACCGCGTCGAGCGCGGTGACCCTGGTCTCGCCCGCGCCGTAGGCCTTGGTGACCTGACGGGCCGACGCGGCGACGGCGGACGCACCGCCGGGAAGCTGGGGGTCGTACACGGCTGCGGCCGTCGTCACTGGAGTCTCCTCAGAAGATGCGCTCACCCGTTGGCCCCCAGCCTCGCGGGCTGACCCGCCTCCGCGACATGGCGCAGGCGGTAGTCCCCGACCGGGAGTTGTCTCCACCCTCCCGGTGGACCTGGCCACCGGGCCCGACGCGACCGGGCCTTCTTCTGGCGGGTGGGGATGTGTGAACCACGTTAGGAGCCGTCGGCGGAGGGCTCGTCATCCGCCGGAATGAAGCGGTTCAACCAAGGTTCTACGGGGCCCGGAGCGCATCCCCCTAGGGGTCGCCGCGGCCCGTCTCGGGGACCCCCCGTACGGGCCGGCGGCGACGGTCCGTCAGCTCGTCAGCGCGGGTGCGGCCTGCCGCTCCAGGGCCGTGGCGAAGCCCTCCACCACCGGGGCCAGCAGCGCTTCGGTCTCGCGCTCCACCAGGGTCGTCCCGTCCTCCCCCGCGGTGATGTGGCGGTCGAGCACGAACCAGCCCTGGGTGATGTGGCCGGCGCCCATCGAGCTGAGCACCGGGCGCAGCGCGTAGTCCACGGCGAGGACGTGCGCGGGCGAGCCGCCGGTGGCCAGCGGCAGGACGGTCTTGCCGGCGAGGGCGTACTGCGGGAGCACGTCCAGCAGGGCCTTCAGCAGGCCCGAGTAGGCGGCCTTGTAGACGGGGGTGCCGATGACCACGCCGTCGGCGCGGGCGAACAGCTCGGTGACGGCGACGATCCCGGGGTGGTCGAAGTCGCCCGACAGCAGCGCGTGCGCGGGCAGGCTGCGGGCCTCGAAGGGGATGACGTGGTGGCCGCGCTCCGTCAGCCGCGCGTCGACGTGGCGCAGCAGGCGGGTGGTGCGGGAGGTCGCGGACGGGGAGCCGGAAACGGACAGGACGACGGCCATGGGTTCACCTCTGGCTGGAAGCGGGGCGGCGCGGCGCGGCGGTGGAGGGCGCCGTGGTGGGGCCGGTATCCGGCGTGGTGCCGGGGGCCGGGACCCGGGGTGGTGCGGGAAGGCGGCACCGGGGAGGCGCTACGTCGGCGGACGTGCGGGGGGTGCGGGAAGGGCGGGGACTCGGCGGGCGAGCGTCAGCCGCGACAGAGCGAACAGGCCACACCGCGCCGCAGGTCGACGTGCCGCCGACGCGTGAGTGCCCAACGCTGGTCCATGCCGGAAATGCAAACACGCTGTGTTCGAGCTGGTCAAGAAACGTTTCAGCAGGTGGAACGCCGGGTGTCCGGACGTTTCGGCGGAACGATCCGGTACGTGCATCAAAACTGCTACAAGAGGCCCGGCGGGCACCCCGGGGGGAGTCAGCCCGACCGGGGTCGGGCATCCTCATCGGCATGAACACGTGGCAGGAGGGCCGCCCGGGGGGCGGCGGGAACCCGTACGGCGGCAACGGCGGGAGCGGCGGGAACCCGTACGGCGGGAGCGGCGCGGCCGAGCCGCCGCTGCCGGCCTCGCTGAACCCGCGCGGGGCGGCGGCACCCCCGCCGCGGCACCCGGGACAGCCCGGGCAGCCCGGTCCGTCCCGGCTCGGCGGCGTCCCGCCGCAGGGGGTCGGCGCGCCCGGCGACCGGCCCGCGGGCCCGGGGCGCCCCGGCGGGCCCGGCGGCTCCGGTGGTCCCGGCCGCCCGGGCGGGCCCGGCGGTGCCCGGCCCGCCGGCACCCGGCCCCGGCGCTGGCCGCGGCGGCGGATCGTCAAGTGGTCGGTCTTCGGCGTGCTGATCGCCGTCATGGTCACCGCGGTGTCCACCTGGTTCTGGGCGGACTCCAAGCTCAACCACGAGAACGTGCTCGCCGACTACCCCGGCCGCCCGGCCGCGGGCAAGGGCACCAACTGGCTGATCGTCGGGTCCGACAGCCGCCAGGGCCTGACCGACTCCGAGCAGGACGACCTGCACACCGGGCACGACACCGAGGGCAAGCGCAGCGACTCGATGATGATCCTGCACGTCGGGGACGCCGGGAACACCCTGATGAGCATCCCGCGCGACTCCTGGGTGCCGATCCCCGAGCACCCGGGCGGCAACGGCAAGCCGGTCAAGGGCACCACCGCGAAGATCAACTCGGCCTTCGGCAACGGCGGGGGCCGGCTGCTGGTCCAGACCGTCGAACAGAACACCGGCCTGCGGATCGACCACTACGCCGAGATCGGCTTCGGCGGCTTCGTCGGCATCGTCGACTCGATCGGCGGCGTCGAGATGCACATCGACCAGGACATCAAGGACAAGGACTCCGGGCTCGACCTCAAGGCGGGCGACCAGACCCTCACCGGCAAGGAGGCACTGGCCTTCGTCCGCCAGCGCCACCAGATGGCCGACCAGGACCTCGGCCGGATGCGCAACCAGCAGAAGTTCCTCGGCGCCCTCGCCCACCAGGCCGCCTCCCCCGGCAACCTGGTCAACCCGTTCACCTTCTACCCGCTGGTCGACTCGGCGCTCGGCACCCTGATCGTCGACGAGGACTGCGGGCTGACCGACCTCGGCTCGTTCTTCCTCGCCATGAAGGACGTCAACGGCGGCAGCGGCAAGTCGCTCACCGTGCCGATCGGCAACCCGGACTACCGGACCAAGACCGGCGAGTCCGCCGTGCTGTGGGACGCCGGCAAGTCCAAGCAGCTCTTCGACGCCTTCAAGAACGACACCGCGGTGCCCGAGTTCAAGTAACCGGCCACTTCCGGTGACCGGGCCGCCACAATGAGTGGATGTCACTCGTCACCGCGCTGATCCACCGCCGCCGCCACCGCCTCCTGGGCCGCCTGGTCCAGGAGGCGCTCGCGCTCTACGGCATGGAGGTGCCCGCCGCCTGCGAGATCGGGCCCGGGCTGGCCGTCTTCCACCGCGGCTTCGGCACCGTGCTGCACCCGTACACCACCCTCGGCGCCGGCGTGACGCTCTACAACGGCGTGACCATCGGCCGGGCCGACCCGTGGGTGCCGCAGGAGGAGAGCGCGATGCGGCGGGTGGTGGTCGAGGACGGCGCGGTGCTGTGCGCGGGCGCCAAGGTGGTGTGCAAGCAGGGCGTGCTGACCGTCGGCGCCGGCACCGTCGTCGGGGCCAACGCGGTGCTCACCCGTTCCACCGGGCCCGGGGAGATCTGGGCCGGGGTGCCGGCCCGCAAGGTGGGGATGCGGGCGGGCACCTGGGGGCCCTCTCCGGCCCCGCCCGCCCCTGGCCCCTCCGGGCGGCCTCAGACGTACGGCAGCAGGCCGGTGCCGCACTCCGGGAAGCGGACCAGCCACTCCCCCTCGCCGCCGGCCTCCTCGGTCGCGCCCGAGAAGCCGTAGTGGATCGGCTGCCCCTCGCCGCTCAGCCACCTCGCGTGGGTCAGCTGCACCGACAGGGAGGCCGGGCGGTGCGCGGCGGCGGCCGGGCCGGGCGGGGCGCACTGCTCCAGCACCAGCTCGTGCTCGGTCTCGCCGGGCCGGAAGGTCACCGCCGTCTCGGTGCTCGGGCGGCGCGGGAAGGCGCCCGCGGGGTCCGTCCAGTACGCGGCGACCATCACCGCGAGCGTGCCGTCCAGGCTGCCGGTGTCCGGCCGCACGTACTCCTCGTCCGCGACCCAGCGCGCGTGGTGGCGGACCTCCTCCTCGTCCCGGCACTCGTCCCAGCGCACCCAGTAGCCCGCCACCCGCTTGACGGTCATGCCCTCGCGGACGACCCGGACGGCGAACCGCGCCGGGCCGACCGGCTCGCAGCCGGCCAGGGATACCACCGTCACCTGCTCGTAGGTCACCTCGCCGTCGTCGGCGCCCTGCTCCATCATCGGTCAACCACCTTGCCGCGGAGTCGAGTTCGGCCGCGGCTGGGGCCGCGTCCGATTCGAGCGTAGGACGCCGGCGGCGAGGGACCGCGCGATTGCCCGGTTCCGGCCCCAAGGAGCGCGCTCCGGGCTACCCTGCCCGCCGCACCGCGCCCGGGGCCGGGCGCGGCATCGGTTCCGAATCCGGATCCGGACACGGAACCGCCCCGGGGCGGGAGGCCGGAAACTCCGACGTCCCGCCCCGGGGCGGTGCGTGCCAGGTGGCGGTGGTGACTACTCCACCACGCCGGACTTGGCGATGGTGATCTTGGCCGAGGTGCGGCCGCTCTGCGAGCCGAGCGACTCGATGTTCTTCACGATGTCCAGACCCTCGACGACCTCGCCGAAGACGACGTGCTTGCCGTCCAGCCAGTCGGTGACGATGGTGGTGATGAAGAACTGCGAGCCGTTGGTGTTGCGGCCGGCGTTGGCCATCGACAGCAGACCCGGGCGGTCGTGCTTGAGCTTGAAGTTCTCGTCCGCGAACTTCTCGCCGTAGATGCTCTTGCCGCCGGTGCCGTTGTGGTTGGTGAAGTCACCGCCCTGGAGCATGAAGGCCGGGATCACGCGGTGGAAGCCGGAGCCCTCGTAGCCGAAGCCGTTCTGGCCGGTGGCCAGCTCGCGGAAGTTGCGGGCGGTCTGCGGAACGACGTCGTCGTACAGCTTGAAGACGATCTTGCCGGCCGACTTGCCGTCGATCTCGATGTCGAAGAAAACGTTGGAAGACATGCAGGGATGATGGCACGATCACCTGTTCGCCGCGCGCCGCCCCCGGCCGGGCGAGGCCGGAAGCGGCTGTGTTATCCGGTTGCCCGGCCCGGCTTTCCCGGCCCGGTCCAGGCCGCTCCGCACCGGTGCCGGGAACGCTAACATCGCTGTCGGCTTCGGACCTTGGCGCGGTACGACACCCGGGACGACGACCGGGACGACGGGGTGGGCAGCATGCGGATCGGCGAACTGGCCCGGCGCACGTGTGTGAGCGAACGCTCGCTGCGCTACTACGAGCAGCAGGGCCTGCTGGCCGCCCGCCGCACCGAGGGCGGACACCGGGAGTACCCGGACGCCGCGGTCGACCGGGTCGTGCACATCCAGGAGCTGTTCGCGGCCGGACTGCACAGCCGGACCATCCACCGGATCCTCCCCTGCATGCGGGACTCCGACGGCAGCCCGAACGAGATCGCCACCCCGATGCTGGTCGAGGAGCTCACCGCGGAGCGCGAGCGGATCGACCGGACGATCGGCGACCTGCTGCGCTCCCGCGAGGTGCTCGACAAGGTGATCGCGGCCGCCTCCGCCCGGCCGCCGTCCGAGGCCGCGTAGGCGCCCTCGGGGGGCCCTCAGGCCTTCGGCTTGCGGGCCAGCACGTACGCCTGCGGAGTCGGCTCCTCCCCCTCCGGCTCGCGGACCGTACGGGAGGTGACCGCGAGCCCGGCCTCCCCGGCCAGTTCCTCGACGCGCTCCGGCCGCAGCCGGCGGAAGTCCAGCGTCACCGGGTAGCCGAAGGGCCGTTCCTGGCGCGAGGGCACGTCGCCGACCTGGAAGGCGAGCATCAGGTGGCCGCCGGGGGCGAGCACCCTGGCGAATTCGGCGAACACCTCGGGGAGCCGCTCCGCCGGGGTGTGGATGATCGAGTACCAGGCCACCACGCCGGTCAACTCCCCGTCCCGGAAAGGGAGGTCGAACATCGAGCCGACGACGAACGGCACCTCGGGGTGGGCCTGCCCGGCCAGCTCCACCATTCTCGGCGAGAGGTCGATCCCCTGCACGTCCAGACCGAGCCGGTGCAGCGGGCCGGTCATCCGGCCCGGTCCGCAGCCGACTTCGGCGACCCTGGCGTCCGGCCGCTCGGTGCGGACCAGGTCGGCGAAGAGCGCCAGCATCGCCCGGTCCACCGGCGCGCCGCCCAGGTGGTCCCGGAAGAGGTCGGTGTACTCGGTGGCGACGGCGTCGTAGAACGCCCTGGTCTCGACGATGAAGTCCGGCTCGGTCATGGCCCGGGACCCTACCCGCCGCCGCCCGGCCGTAGCATCGTTCCCGCCAACCAGCCCGAGGGGGGACGGAAGATGAGCACGATCGGGGTCTACCTGGCGCATCCGCGGCCGGGCAGCTTCAACCACGCGCTGTACGGGGCGGTGGTGGACGAACTGCGCGGACGCGGCTGCGAGGTGCGCGCCCACGACCTGTACGCGGAGGACTTCGCGCCACTGCTCACCGCCGAGGAGACCGGCACCGTGGCCGCGGCGGAGCGGCCCGCCGATCCCCGGCTGGCCCTGCACCGCGCCGAGGTGGCCACCCTGGACGCGCTGGTGCTGATCCACCCCAACTGGTGGGGCATGCCGCCCGCGGTGCTCACCGGCTGGGTGCAGCGGGTGCTGGTGCCGGGCGTCGCGTACAAGCTCGGGACGGCCGACGGCGAGCCCGCCGGGCTGCTGCGCGCCGGACGGGCCCTGGTGCTGAACACCTCGGACACCCCGGAGGCCCGGGAACGCGAGGAGTTCGGCGACCCGCTGGAGCGGATCTGGGCGGCCTGCGTCCTGCCGTACGTCGGGGTCACCGACGTACGGCGGACGGTGTTCCGCACGGTCACCGGCTCCCCCGCCGCCGAGCGCGCCGGCTGGCTGCGGCAGGCGCGGGAGCAGGCGGCGGCGCTGCTCAGCTGAGCGGCGGGAGGTCCAGTTCGGCCACCGTCTGGCCGCCGCTGGTCTCGCCGGTCGGCCGGAAGCCGAGCCGGGCGTAGAACTCCTCCGGGCCGTCCGGGCCCGGGTGGTAGGTGACGGTGGCGCGGCTGCCGCCGCGGCGGCGGATCTCGGCACAGACCTGCTCGACCGCGAAGCGGCCGTGGCCGCCGCGCTGTTCCCCGGCGTCGATCAGCAGCCGCCACAGGCCGGAGCGGGGGCCGTCGCCGGGGCGGTCGGGGTAGAAGGTGATGTCGAAGAAGGCCATCACGAAGCCGACCGGCCGCCCGCCGTCCAGGATCAGCCGGGGCCAGGCGGCCTCCCCGTGGACGTACGCCTCGGCCAGTGACTTCACCACCGGCGCGACCAGGTGCTCCTGGTCGGGACGGACCCGCAGGGCGAGGGCGGCGTCGAGGTTCCCGGGGGTGAGGGGGGCCAGGCTGAGCGGGGAGGGCGTGATCGGCATGGCGGGCAGCCTACGGAGCGCGGCTGCCCGCCGTCGCGCGGTTTTGTCCGACCGCGCTCCTCCCCCTTCCAGCCAGTGGACTTCCCGCGGACAGCCGCTCGTCCCTGGCCACTCACCTGCCGGAAGGACGAGTCGACGGGGATCCGGACCACAGCGACAGATGGTCCGGGCGAGCCTCCGCGGACCTACCCGAGCCCACCGACCAGGGACTCGACCGCATGGACCATCCGACGGAACGACCGACTGCTCACCGCGGCCGCCCGCAGGTCGACCAGCGCGGAGAACTTCGCCTGATGGAGGGTTTCCTTGTACGACTCGTTCATCAGGCCTTCCAGCTGACGCTTGGCGTCCCGTTTGGCCTCCGGCTCCGACGGCGACACCGCGTCATCCCGAACGGCCGAGTGCCCACGCAACGATTCCATCGACGCCAGGAACCACGCCTCGTACTCGTGATGGGCGATGACGATCTCCACGGGCACGCCGACCAGCTCCGGCGCGGGAGCCAGGCTCCTGGCCAGCGCGACAGGACAGTCGACGTCCTTGTCGTCACCGTCGCGCAGGACCAGCACGCCGCCCCGCGACGGCACGCGCGCCGCCTGCACCCTGAGGGCCCGGGCCAGTTCGTCGGGCTTTCTCATCTTGTTGGAGTCGAGCTTGAACGGCTGGGCCACCTCGACCCATGCTCCGCAGTACTCCATCGCGATCCGGGTGATGAGGTCACGTACCGCTTTGACCTCTCCGTGCCCCTCGACGATCGGCGCGATCACTACGTCGCTCATTCGGCAGCCCCGCGAACCGCCGAGACATCAGGGAGGAGCTGATCGATCCTCAGTAGCTCACCGGGGGTGTACAGCTGTTCCCGAAGCGCCAGAGCACCCGCCCGGTCAAGGCCGGCGACCTTCGTCTCGCCCGCGATCGACCGCACCGCGCGCAACTGGTCGGGGTCGAAGTCGTCCCGATCGAGCAGATCGGGGCTGTGGCTGGTGACGATCACCTGGCGGCGCTCGCTCGCGTCCCGCAGTGCGTCGAGAAGAACCCCGGCGGCTGCTGGGTGCAGTGCGCTCTCCGGCTCCTCGATCCCGACCGTGCTCAACGTCCGTCCGGTGCCGGCGAACAAGGAGACCAGCACACCCAGTGCCCGGAGAGTGCCGTCGGATACCGACTGGGCTTGAAAGCGCCACGGGTTCCTGGATCCCGGCACATCCTGCGCGAACTCAAGCGTCTCCCAGTTGCCGAGTTCCGAACGTGAGACGCCATGCATACCCGGCACGATCTGCTGGAGATACTCCTCGATCCGCGCTTTGTCGACCTGCCCGTGCTGGCTACGTTCCAGGCGGTGGAGAACGCTGGCGATGTTGGAGCCGTCACGGTGCAGGAAGTCCCCCGAGTCCGGAGTCTGCGGCTGACGCATGACGTCAGGATTCAGGCTGAAGACACTGATGCCGGCCAGCCCGTCGAAGACCGGCGCGAAGACCTCCAGCCCGGCCGCGGAGACCAGGTACAGCCGATACTCCCCGACCGGCGGCATCACCGGCTCGGTCTGCGCGACCAGCGCTCCGTTCTCGACACGGAATTCCGCGTCGGCGCTCCGAGGCCCCTCACCGTCACGCTCGCCGAACCAGACTCGGCAGCTCTCGCGGGAGATACGGAATCCACCTCCCTTCACAGCGGCGACCTCGAAGCCGTACTCGCCGCTGAAGCCCACCCCCTGGAACTCAAGGTCGATGGCGAAGTGCGTCGGATGGCCTGTGGAGCGTCGCCGCACCTCCGCGACACCGCCGCGCGTTCGGAGTGCCTGGTCCAGCGAGGTCTGAAGTGATTCCGACAACAGGCGAAGAGCATCGAGGAAGTTGCTCTTGCCCGAGCCGTTCGGACCGACGAGCAGCAGCAGGTTACCCAGTCGGACGTCCGCCGAAGCGATGCTTCGGTAGTGCCTGAGTCTGACTCTGGTGAGCGAGAAGTGGTTGGCCTCCATGTGCCACAGTGTGACAGTCGGAGGCCCCCGGCCGCGGCACGCGGACGGGGGCCGACCGCACCCCGTTACGGGAGGTTGCGGGCCATCACGATCCGCTGGACCTGGTTGGTGCCCTCGTAGATCTGGGTGATCTTCGCGTCCCGCATCATCCGCTCCACC
>NZ_JBIVUM010000039.1:0-19867 GCF_044757205.1 Kitasatospora sp. NPDC091335
CCGTTCCCACTCGGCATCCGTCAGATCTCCCCGCCCCATGCCCCGACCAACGACCAAGGCAGGCAATAGTCACATGATCGGCCGGACAGCTCCTAACCGCGACCGAGGTGGACCACATTCTGCGCGACTCGGGTGCCGAACTCCTCTTCCTGGAAGACGAGTTCGCTGTCGCTGCCGACGCCCTGCCGGACCTGCGCACCGTGGTCCGCCTGGACGCCGCGGGAGAGGACGGCACACGCGGACACGGGGCGGGGCTCGCCGCCTGGTACAGCGACGCCCCGGACACCGACCCGCAGCCGGACACCGGCCCGGACGACGCGGTCCTGCAGATCTACACGAGCGGCACCACCGGCCTGCCCAAGGGCGTGGTCCTCGCCAACCGGACGTTCTTCACCCTGCCCCACGCGGTGCGCACCACCGGCGCCGACCCGGACGACTGGACCGACTGGCGCGAGGACGACGTCAGCCTGATCTCGCTGCCGGGCTTCGGCATCGCGGGTATCGGCTGGTTCCTGCACGGGATGATCGCGGGCGCCACGAACGCCGTCATGCCGATGTACATGGCGCAGGAGGTGGTCCGGCTCATCGAGGAACTCGGCGTCACCATCACCTTTGCGGCGCCCGCCATGCTCCAGATGATGCTGGACGAACCGGCCGCCACGCCACGCGCCTTCGCCTCGCTGCGGAAGATTGCCTACGGCGCGGCACCGATCTCCGAGGCGCTGCTGCTGCGCAGCCTGGAGGTGTTCGGCTGCCAACTCGTGCAGATCTACGCGAGCACGGAGGCGGGCAGCGTCGCGGTGTGCCTGCCACCGAAGGACCACCAGCCCGGCAGCGACCTGCTGAAGGCGGCAGGCCGGCCCTGCCCCGGCAACGAGATCAAGGTGGTCGACCGCGAGGGCCGGGAACTGCCGCCCGGGAGCATCGGCCAGGTCTGCATCCGCACCCCGGCCCGCATGCTCGGCTACTGGAACCAGCCCGAGGCCACCGCCGCGGCCCTGGTGGACGGCTGGCTGCACATGGGGGACGCCGGCTACCTAGACGAGGACGGATACCTGTTCCTGTGCGACCGGATCAACGACACGATCATCGTCGCCGGCCAGAACATCTACCCCGCCGAGGTGGAGAAGCAGCTCAGCGAGCACCCAGGGGTCGCGGACGCCGCCGTGGTCGGCGTGCCCGATGCCCGCTTCGGCGAGGCGGTGCACGCCGCGGTGGTGCTGCGCGAGGGCGCCCAGGTGCGCCCCCGCGAGCTGCTGCTCTTCCTGCGTGGGCGCATCGCCGACTACAAGATCCCCGTCGCCTACCACTTCCTTGACGACCTGCCCCGCAACCCGTCCGGCAAGATCCTGCGCCGCACGGTACGCGAGCAACTGCGCGAGGACACCGAACGGGCTCCGGCCTGACCGGCCGCCCGGGGCGGCTCCCCTCCGCCCCGGGCCTCACCTCGTACGACACGTCCTGAACGGAGTGCGATCCATGGACACCTTCCCGGGCCCTGCGTCCGTCGGCATGCTGCTGCCGACGCGGGAGCAGGCCATCAACGGCACGTACGCGGCGGCGCCGCTGCTCGACTTCGCCCGCCAGGCCGAGCAGTCGGGCTTCGACTCCCTGTGGGCGGGCGACTCTCTGGTCGCCCGGCCGCGCCTGGACCCGCTGGTCGTGCTGTCCGCCGCCGGCGCGGTCACAAGCCGGGTCACCCTCGGCACCGCCGCCCTGACCCCGGCGCTCAGGCACCCGCTGACCGGCGCGCACATGTTGGCGAGCCTGGACCACGTCTGCGGCTCGCGCCTGGTGCTCGGACTCGGCTCGGGCTTCCCCATGCCGGAGACCGAGGCGGAGTTCGCGACCGTGGGCGCCTCCTTCAAGGGCCGCGTGGGGCGCCTCGACGAGATCGTTTCGCTGTGGCGCACCGCCTGGAACTCCTCGGCGCCCGGCGCCCCGACGGCGTTCACCGGACGCCATTGGCAGGCCGACGGCCTCGACCGGCTGCCGCGCCCGCACCGCACGGGCGGCCCGCCGCTGTGGCTCGCGGGCAGCGACACCCCGCGCGTCCTGGAGCGTGTGGCACGCCACTACGACGGATGGATGCCGTTCCTGCCCCAGTCCGCCGACTACGGCGCCGCCTGGCGCCGTATCCGGCAGCTGGCCGCCGAGGCGGGCCGGCCCGCGGACGCGATCACCCCGGCCCTGTACGCCACCATCACCGTGAACGAGGACCCCGACCGCGCCCGCGCCGAGCTTGAGCACTACATCGAGCACTACTACGGCCGCACCCTGGACCAGATGGTCACCGTGCAGGCCTACGCCTGGGGCAGCGCGGACACCTGCGCCGAGGCGCTCGCCGGGTACGTCCGGGAGGGCGCCCGCCACGTGATCGTCCGCATCGGGTCCCTCGACCCCGAACCACAGCTGAAGCAGATCGCGGACATCGTCCTGCCCTGTCTGAAGGAGATCCAGTGAGCGCCATCGACGTCGGCCAGAGCATGTCCACGGCGGGCCACTGGTTCCACCCCATGGAGCCGGACCCGGGCGCGAGCATCCGCCTGTTCCTGCTGCCGCACGCCGGCAGCGGTGCGATTATCTACCGCGACTGGCCGAACCTGCTGCCGAAGGACATCACCGCGCAGGCGGTGACCCTGCCCGGACGGCACAACCGGCGCGGCGAGGAGACCTACGACGAACTCGAGCCGCTCCAGGACGCCCTGTACGAGGCGGTCCTCGACGAACTCGACGACGACCGCCCCTTCGCGCTCTTCGGCCACTGCCTGGGCGCACAGCTCGCCTTCCGCACCGCCGTCCGCCTAGAGCAGGAGGGCGAACGCACCCCCGTCATGATCGGCATGTCCGGCTGGTCCCCGATCGGCTTCTTCCGGCCCACCGAGGAACAGAGCCTCATGCCGGACTCCGAGATCCTCGAATGGATCAAGAAGCTGGGCTCGTTCCCCGCCGAGGTCTACAACAACCCCGAGACCCTCGCGCTCGTCCTGCCCGCCCTGCGCGCCGACCTGCGCATCGCCGCCCAGCACGAGGACGACGGCGTGTGTGTCTCCTGCCCCCTCGCCTCCTACGGCGGCGACGCCGACCCCCTGCAGGAGCACCCCGACGCGATGACTCACTGGGCCGACCGCAGTCCCGAATACCTCGGCCACCGCGAGTTCCCCGGCGGCCACTTCTACATCGACCAGCACGCGCTCGCGGTGACCACGGACTTCGCACGGCACCTGCGCCGCTTCGCGGGCGCCCTCACTCACTGAACCCGACGACGGGGAGCGGATCACCTCTCGCCCCCACCCCGAGCCCGGCGAACCCGCCCTGACGCGGTTCGCCGGGCTCGTCGGCGTCCAGGCGGAGCCGGCCGCGCCCGAGGAGGTGCCCCGCCCGCCTTCCGCGGACGGCCGAACCCGGCCCTCGCCCCGCACCCCCGCGAGACGCCGCGAGATCGTCCCGGCCGTCAAGCGGCTCGTCAGCGCCCCGTCAGAAGGCGCGGGCATAGTGGTAACTGTCGAAGGGAACGGCTCGGGAGACCGGACCGGTTCCCAAGACGAGGAGAGGTGCCCGGAGTGGCTTATCGGGGACCGAAGCACGCTTCAGTCGGGCGTAAGCCCGCGCAGGTTCGAATCCTGCCCTCTCCGCCGACGACCGGCCCGCCCACGGCGGGCCGGTTTCGTGTGCGCGGGCACGGGCGACGACGTCCGGCCACGACACCCGCACCCGCCGCGCCCCGGGCGGGAACCCGATCCCAGGGAAGCCGAACCCCGGTCCCTGGCCGACGGCCCTGCCGCAGGCCTCCTTCAGGGTCCACGGCCGCACCGGCTCGGATACCGCCGGCCACCAACGAATCTCGAGTCAGGCTCAAGGGTTTGGTGAGGGCCGGGTGCCAGGCTCAACTCGGACGAGCCCGCTCGGTACCGCCCCGCCCGCCGCCGCGGCGGGCACCCTCCAGGGGCGTGGAGCAGGCAGGGGAGGAGTAGTCAGTGGAGTTCAAAGTTCTCGGCTCCGTGGGCGTCGAGGTGGACGGGCGCTTCCGCAGCGTCCGGGGCGGACAGCAGCGCGCACTGCTCGCCGTGCTGCTCGTCAACGGGGGCCGTCTAGTGCCCGCGGAGGAGCTCTACACCGAACTATGGGGAAACGAACCGCCGTTGACTTTGGTGAACTCGCTGCAGGCCCACGTCTCACGGCTGCGCCGCACCATGCATGGATGGGGCCCCGCGGCCCCTTCGTTGGTCACCCGGTCCATGGGGTACGTCCTTGAGTTCCCCGCCGGCGCCCTGGACATGAACGTTTTCAAGAGCCGCATCGCCAAGGCCCGTTCGGCGCGGGCCACCGACCCGGCGCGGGCGGCCGAGCTCCTCGACGAGGCCCTTGCCCTGTGGCGCGGCACCCCGATGCAGGACGTCACCGGCGGGCCGCTGTGCAGGTCGGTCGCGGCGCAGCTCGAGGAGGAGTACCTGGCCGCCACGGAGGACAAGCTGTGGCTCGATGTTGAGCGCGAAGTGCACTCTGTCATAGGGGAGTTGAAATGCATGAGCGTCGCCCATCCCTGGCGTGAGCGGGTCACCGAGATGCTGATACTCGCCCTGTACCGGTGCGGGCGGCAGGCCGAGGCGATCGAGACGTACCACACCGCCCGCGGCCGGATGGTGGCCGAACTGGGCATGGAGCCCTCGCCGCAGCTGCGGGAGCGGTTCCTGGCCATTCTCAACCAGGCCCCGCTGCCCGGCCCGTCGGCCGTCCCGGGCACCTCGGCCTGAACGCTCCGAGGCGGGTGCGGCGCCTCGAATGCGGCTTGCCGCGCGGGGGCGGACGAGCCCGGCCCGGCCCGACGGTTCACCGGATACGGTACCCACCGCGTGTTCGACGCGGCCGTCCCCCGGGCCCGCGAATCCAGGAAGAAGCCGCCGATGCGCGTGTTCGAGGCGGCACCGCCTCGAACACGCGCATCGGCCAGGTACCGCCAGGGGGGAAGCCGGGGATGGCGGGCGGGAGTTCGGCGTCGCGTGCCGGGGCCCGCGCCGGGCCGGGCGGCGGTTCATACCGCCGCGCGGCGCTCCGTGATGAGACGGGCCATCTCGCCGATGGTCTTGGCCTCCATCAGCTCGTCGTCGCTGATCGTGATTGAGTATTCCTTGTCGAGCAGCATCGACAGCTCGACGACGGCGAGCGAGTCCAGCTCGGCCTCCTCGCGGGTGGCGTCCGGGGTGATGAGGCCTGCGTCGACCTTGAGCTTGTCGACCAGGATCTCCTTGAGCGTGTCGAACATGACGTGCTTCCTTTCAGCGGGATTCAGCCGACCTCGACGTCGGGCCAGGTGAGGGTTGCCGCGCCCCAGGACAGCCCGCCGCCGAATGCGGTGAGGAGCACCCGGTGGCCGGGCTTGAGGGTGCCGTCGGCCGCGGACATGGCGAGCAGCGTGGGCAGTGACGCCGCCGCCGTGTTGCCGACCTCGGCGATGTTCGACAGCTGCCGGTCCTCGAAGAGGCCGAGTTCGTCTGCGACTGCCGAGAGGATCCGCGCGTTGGCCTGGTGGGCGCAGAGGCGGTCCACGTCGTCGAGGCTCCAGCCAGCAGCCGCGACGGCGGCGCGGGAGGCCTGGCTCATGCGCTGCACCGCGTGACGGAAGGTCTCGCGGCCGTTCATCTTGAAGTACGCCTCGGCCGGGTCGGCTAGCTTGGTCACGGGCCCGGCCGAACGCGACCGGGAGCCGCCCGCCGGGACCTGGATCAGGCCGGCGAGGCTTCCGTCGCTGCCGAGCACCACCTTGCCGAGGGCCCCCGGCTCGTCCGCCTCGCCCGCGCGCAGGAGCAGCGCCCCCGCGGCGTCCCCGAACAGCACCACGGTGCCGCGGTCGTCGGGGTCGACCATGGTCGTGAAGGCGTCCGCCCCGATGAGGAGCACCCGGTCGGCCGTCCCCGTGGCGATCAGGGCGGCGACCGTCGAGAGCCCGTACAGGAACCCGGCGCACGCCGCCGACAGGTCGAACGAGGGGATGGTGCCCAGGCCGAGCCGGTGCGTGATGTCCGGCGCGGTGGGCGGGACCTGGTGGTCGGGCGTGGTGGTGGCCAGGACGACCAGGTCCGCGCCGCCGCCCGCGGACTCGAGAGCCCGCCGCCCGGCCTCCACCGCCAGGTCGGAGGTGGCGCCGCCAGGCTCGACCACGTGCCGCACCGACATGCCGGTGCGGGAGCGGATCCACTCGTCGCTGGTGTCCAGGCGCGCGCACAGATCCTCGTTGGTCACCAGCTTCGGCGGCAGGTGCACCCCGGCACCCGCGATGACCGCGGACCTCACGCCACGCTCCGCTCGGGGGAGTTCAGCCACCCGACGGGCAGACCCATGTAAGCCATGCGCGCCTCGGCCATCTCGTCCGTCCACTGCTCGGCCATGTCGTAGCGCTGGTCGGGCCTGGTGTCGAGCAGCCGGGTGCCCGGCCAGATCTCGTAGTCGCCGATCCTGTCGGCGTGCTGCTCCATGCCCTGCTGGAACAATTCCTCGCGGTGGATGACGAACCTGCGGTCGTCGATGCTGTCCCACAGTTCGACGCCGGCCTGGAGGATCTCCCTGAGCCGCGGCCGGTACTCCGGGTTCTGCCGCACGTGGTCGCGCAGGATGGTGCTGGCGACCGTCAGATGGCGGATCTCGTCGATCGCTGTGCCGCGGGAGATCTCTCCGGTGGCCGGCGACAGCGGGGTCCACTTGCGCTCGCTGAGCTCCGCCGCGGGGGCGAGCACGCCCTCGATGACGATGGCGAACACGGCCACCCCGCCGGCGAAGTCCCGCTGCTTCTGGACGATGTCGAGGGTGAAGTCGATGACCGGCTGCAGCACTTCGCGCCGGTATTCGACGGCCATCTCGTCGATGTCCCGTAGCAGGGTCGCCTCCGGCATGCCGAGCTCGACCAGGTGGTTGCGGAACACCCGGGCGTGCCGGGCCTCGTCGAGCAGTTGGGTGGCGTAGAACTCCATCTGCGGGATGCCCGGGGCAACCTCCACGTAGGGGGCGAGCAGCCGGGTGGCGATCTCCTCCGACAGGCCGCGGAAGCCGAACTCCAGGACCAGCGCCTCGCGGAGCGGTCCGGGTTGCTTCAGGAAGTCGGGGACGAACGCGGACTCGTGGTGCCCGGTCACGCCGCGGTCGCGCAACGTGCCTTGGGCGACCTGCGTGATCCAGTAGGCGAGGTTGCACTCCTCGGGCCCGAGGGTGAGTTCCTTGGCGCCGTCGAGCAGACGGGGAGCGGTCTCCCAGTCGGCTTCCTGCGCCACGGCACGCTGCGTCGAATCGGTCATGGCGGCTTGTGCTCCTTAAGCTCGGCCCCGGTGGGCCGGGAGATGACGGGTGTGCGGTCAGCGGTCTGTCGCGGAGCCGGCGTGCTCGCTCTCGCGCACGACGCGCGGCGCGGGACGGGCGGGAAGGTGGCCGACGGGCTCGGGGTCCTGGGCGTGTCCCACCGGCTTGGGGTGGGGTAGGCGCAGGTCGTCGAGAAGCCGCAGGTAGCCCTTCTGGCGCACCGGCTCGTAGGGCAGTGCGAAGGACTTCATGAAGTTGCCGAACAGGCCCCGGTCGCCGCTCAGGTGCCACGGGATGGCGAGCAGCGCCCACTCCGGGCCCACGAGCCAGCACCACAGACCAATGACGGCGCTCTGCGTCATCAGGCTGTGCATCACGTTGTACAGGACGTAGTAGACCTTGGAGATCGGCCGTCCCCCGCTGCGGCGGAAGGCCAGGGCCCCCGGGATGTAGCCGATCAGGTCGATGTAGAGGAACAGCCCGATCCACACCGGCCAGCGGATGTCGCCGAAGTGTTCGACGATCAGGACGGTGCTGAGCGCGAAGCCCACCAGGTACTCGGCGCGGTGCAGTGAGAAGGTCCGAGGGGTCTCGAACGGATTGGCCTGGTCCATGACCCCTCCTCAGGCGGCGATGTCGGCGGGCGTGCCCATCTGGACCTCGCCGCGCAGCTCGGTGCGCTCGAACAGGCCGGTGACGGCCCAGGCGACCGTCTCCTTGATGACGCGCTCGGCGATCGGGTCGAGAATGCCCTCAAGGCTCGGGATGCCGAAGTCGAAGTCAGCCTCGAAGTGGACGACGACGCCGTCGTCCTCCTCGTACAGCGCCCACTGGCCTTCGAAGGTGTCGAAGTCGCCGTACTCCTGCTCGAAGCGGATCTCCAGCGCCTCGCGGTCGAAGCGGTCCTCCTCGGTCCAGCGCAGCAGGCCGCTGCGGAAGTGCAGCTCCCAGCTGGAGCTGCCCTTCGGGTCGGGCAGGGTGCCGTGCACGGTGGTGGAGCTCACGTGTGGGGCGAGTTCGGGGAATCGGTCGAACCTGGCGATGGACTCGAAGACGGTTTCGGCGCTCTCGTCGAGAACCACGGCGTCCAGTTCCACGTGCCGCATCAGTTGTTACCGCCTTCCGGCATCCTGGCCGAACCGGCGACCAGGTCGAGGGTTGCTTTCTCGAAGGAGCTAAGCAGGAACTCCACATCGTCCTCGGTGAAGACGGCGGGCGGGGTGAAGCGCACCACCGAACTGCCGTTCATCGAGTGGTTGGCGACCACGCCGTGGTTGAAGAGCTCGATCAGGAGCTCGCCCGCCAGGCCCGCCTCGGTCAGCTCGACGCCGATCAGCAGGCCGCGGCCGCGCACGTCGACCACCAGGTCGGGGATGGTGCGGTAGGCGATCTCGCGGATCCTGGGCAGCAGCACGGCGCCCAGGTCCGTGGCTCGGGTGACCATGCGCTCTTCCTTGACGGCCCGGATGGCGCCCTGGACGGCCGCCATCAGCAGGGGCTGTCCGGAGAAGGTCGCCGTGTGGACGTAGGGGTCCTTGTCGAAGGGGCGGAACGCCTTGTGCGTGGCGACGGCCGCCGAGACCGGCAGTACGCCGCCGCCGAGCGCCTTGCCGGCCAGCAGCACGTCCGGCACGACACCCTCGATGTCGGCGCCCCACCATTCGCCGAGCCGCCCCATGCCGGTCTGCACCTCGTCGAGGATGAGGAACCCGTCGTACTCGCGCACGAGTTCCTCGACGCGCTTGAGGTAGCCCCGCGGCGGCATGATCACGCCGCCCTCGCCCTGCACCGGCTCGAGGATGACGCAGACCTCGCCGGGGTGCTTGCGCAACTCCTCCTCTAGGGCGTCCGCATCGCCGAAGGGCAGGTGCAGCACGTCCGGGATCAGGGGGCGGAAGGGCTTCTGGTAGACCTCCTTGGCGGTTGCCGACAGGGCGCCGAGGGTCTTGCCGTGGTAGCCGCCACGCATCGATACGGTCCGCTTGCGCCCGCCCGCGCGGGCCAGCTTGAGCCCGGTCTCGACGGCCTCGGCGCCCGACAGCGAGAAGTGCACGCGGTCCAGGCCCTCGGGCATGACGGAGACCAGGGCCTCGGCGGCGCGGGCCACGGTCGGCTCAAGCAGGATGCGGGTTGCGGTGGGGTGGGTGCGCAGCTGGCGCTCCACCTCCTCCAGCACGATGGGGTGGCGGGCTCCCATGATGAAGACGCCGTAGCCGCCCGCGTTGAGGAACTTCTCCCTGTCGCTCGTGGTCAGCCAGGCACCGGAGGACTCCACCTCCATGTGGCTGCCGAAGAGTTCGGCGAGGGTGGCCCTGCCCTTGCTGAGGTGGGCCCGGTAGAGGCCGAGGATCTCCTCGGTTTCGGCCCGTGGGTTCTGGGGCTCGGTGGTCACGGCTAACTCCCTGGATACGACGGGCCTGTTGGTGGGCGATGACGCGGTGGCCGGTGCGGCGCGCTACAGGTCGAAGGGCCCTCCAGCCGCGTAGTCGACGAGCGCGCCCGCGGTGGCGGAGCGCCCCGGCGGGTGGAAGATCAACGGTCGTACGGAGGCCGCGAGGCGGGTGTGGTCGGAGCTGCGGATGAAGTCGATGCCGCCCAGCAGGTTCAGGCACTGGTCCGCGGCGTGTGTGAGCAGGTCCTGGGCCGCGTAGCGGGCGACGAGCACCCTGTACACGGCCTCCTCGCCGTCGAGGCCGTCGTGGACGGCGCGGGCGGCGCCCTCGATGAGTTGGTTGGCGCTCTCCACGTCGATGACGACGCAGGCCCGCTCGCCGGCGCTGCCCCGGCCGCGTTCGACGACCACCTCGGCCAGGGCGGCGGCCGCTCCCGCGTACCCGGCGGAGATCAGCATCTCGAACCAGATGACGCCCTGGGCCTGGAGGTCGTTGAGGCGCCCGGGGTCGTCGTCGGTGGTGCGGATGACCATGTCCTCGGGCACGAACACGTCGCTCAGGCGCACCTCGTCGCTCTCCGACGCGGCCAGCACGTCGTTGCCCCAGAACGGGTGCACCGTCAGGCCCTCGGCGGAGGCCGGGACCAGGGCGAGGGCGAGTTCAGGGGAGCCGTCCGGGCCGGGCACGGTGATGGACGCGGTGAGCAGTTGCATCGAGTGCGCCAGGCTGCAGGGCTTCTTGGCGCCGTTGAGGCGGTAGCCGCCCTCGACCGGCTCGGCCACCACGGACGGCGCGAAAATGTTCTGCTGCGTCCTGCCTTCGGCCCAGCCGGACGCCATCAGGATCTGGTCGGGTACCACCCGGTTCAGCAGGTCCAGGTGGCCGGGCGTCAGGCGCCCCGAGCGCCCGGCGAGCGCGTACAGCATGGAGACGGTGAAGTGGTGCATGGTCACCGCGGCGGCCACGGACGGCGAGACGGCTCCGACGGCGCGCTGCACGCGTACCGCGTTCACCGGGTCGGCACCGTGCCCGCCGAACTCGGCTGGCACGAGCAGCGCCACGCCGCCGTGGGTGCGGAACAGGTCGATCGCCGGGCTCCCGAGGGCCTCGCGTTCCGCGAAGGGGATATCTTCCAGGGCCTTGAGTAGACCCGGGTGGAACCGGTCGCAGACCGCGCGGGCAGAGTCGATGGATCGCACGGGGACACCTCCAAAGGTGTGGCAGGGGCGTGACGGGGTCGGCGGCCCGGGTCAGGCACCGAAGACCGCCTCGTGGGGGCTGATGTCGGTGGCGATGCTGACGCCCTGGACGTGCGACGTCTTCAGGATCGGGTAGTTCGCCTCGCCGTAGACGCCACCGGTCAGGCCGGTGCCACCGTGGCTGGGCAGGTATGGCAGGAAGCCGATGTGGGAGTCGTTGATCTTCAGCAGGCCGCCGTTGACGACGCGCTGCACGAACGCGTTGACGACGCGCGCGGACTTGCTCCACAGCGAGTTACGCAGGCCGTACTCATTGGTGTTGACGAAGTCGATGAAGCAGTTGAGCAGGGCGTCGTCGTCGGCCGGCTCCGGCACCACGATCGGCAGCAGAGGGAAGAACGTCTCACTCCTGACGATGTCGTGCCGGCGCGCCCCGGCGAGGCCGTTGACCCGCACCACGGTCGGCTGCAGGAATACACCGGTCTGCGAGGGGGTGCCGTCGATCTCGGTGCGCTGCCCGCCGGTGATGATCTCGCCGCCGAGGTTCAGGGACTGCTTGAGCAGCGCGAAGAACCTCTCGCTGCGGCGCACCGGTGACAGCAGGACGTCCTCGTCCTCGGGGTAGCCCGGGCGCACCAGCTTCGCGCGCTCCTTGACCTCGGCGATGAGCTCCTCGGCGACCTCGGGGTGCACGAGCACGCAGTTGGGCACCATGCAGATCTGGCCCGAGCCGTAGAAGGACTCGCAGATCGCCTCCGCCGCCTTCTTCAGGTCGGCGCCCCTCCAGACGACGATGGTGTCGTTTCCGGCCAGCTCCAAGATCGGCTTCTTGCCGTTGGCCACGCACCGTTCCTGGAAGCGCAGGCCCTCCTCGCTGCCGCCGATGTAGAAGATGTCGTTGATCAGCGGCGACTTGACCCAGCGGTCCAGGGTCTGCTTGGGGTTGGAGCAGATGGCGTTGAGGACTCCGGGAGGGGCGCAGATCTCCTCGAGCAGCGGGCCCACCACGTCGCGCATCAGCCACATGGTGCTGAGCGCGATGCTGCGCGGGGCGCGCATCACGACGCTGTTGCCGGCCATGAGCGCGAGCACGGCGAGGGCGGCGCTCGGCGCGGGCGCGTTCTGCGGCGGGTTGAACGCCACGACACCGTCGGGCTGGCGACGCACGATCAGACGCCGCCCCCCGTGCTCGAACTCGGTGTGCATGCGCTGCCGGTACCAGTACAGGCTCTCCTCGCTGTAGATCTGCTTCATGCAGCTCAGTTCCCAGCGGGCCAGGCGCAGCGGGTGGGACTCGGCGGTCAGGATCTCCAGGAACTCGTCCTCGCGGCGCATGAGCTCCTCGCGGAACATCGAGCCAAGGCGCATGCGGCGGTCGAGGGGGACCGCGGCCCACGCGCTCGCGGCCGCGGCGGCGGCCTTCGTCGCCAGGTCGATCGACGCGTCGGAGGCTATCGCGCAGCGGCCCACCACATAGGGGTGACCGGCGGCATCGGATTTCGGGTTCTTTTCCAATTCCCGCTTCAGACTCACGCTCGTGAATACGTCCTCGAGCAGTGACTTGGCACTGACGGTGTATACCCAACCGTCGCCCTCGACGTCTTTGCCCGCGATATAAAGCTTGTAGCTGCGGAGTTTCTTTTCAGGCATCAAAGGACCTTTCCCAAGTCCGATCTTGGCGCTGCTCACCGTTCACCGGATAACGATCCTGTCAGCGGCTGCTGACTGACCGCTGACAGCGGCCTCGTGCGTTACCGAAGTGCTGACCCGATCCATTCGCGGAGGTCGTCGGCGTTCATCGCCCCCAGGTGCGCGGCCGCGTCGGCCACGTTGGGGGCCCCGCCGAACTCGAGGAACTTCGCCCGCATCAGCTCGGCGTGGTGGGCGCGGGTGTGCGGCCCCGCCGCGGCGAGGGGGATCAGGCGCTGCCTGGACGCCGTGCGCCCGTCGTTCAGCCGCACCGTCACCCGGGCGCCGGTCGCCTTGGTCGACGAGGTGAAGTCGGGGCGCGTCCTGTCGCCCGCCGCCTCCTGGGCGAGGCGGGCCACGTCCTCGCCCCCGAAGGCGCGCAGCCAGGGCCCGGCCGCGTCCCCGGCTTGCCGGACGGCTTCGCCGAACGGGGCCTCCGACGCGAACAGGGCCCGGGTCATCTCCGGGTCGTGCACCAGACGCACCCGCTCGGCGAGGTCCCAGCGGGCCCGCTCGCTCAGCAGCGGTGCCGTGAAGTCGTCGACAGTCAGACCTCCGGTGAGCAGCGCGGTGGCCACCGGGTACGGGGTGTGCAGGACGAGGGCACCCAGGGGCGAGCCGGGGCCCACGATGTACGACGCGGCCTTCTTGCCGGCGAAGAGGGTATAAAGGGAGGCCTCGACGACGACCTCCTCGACGTCCTCGGCGCGGCACGGGCCGAGATCGCGGTGCAGTGCCGCCGCGCAGTCCACGGCCGCGTCGACCCCCGGCCCGCCCGGGTGCATCTTGAACGACAGGGTCTCGGTGTGCCACCGCTGCCCGAGGCCCGCGTTGACGGCGTCGGGCAGCGGTACGGAGGAGAACCGGTCGAGGAAGCCGTCGGGGTGCTCCAGGATGTCCACCGCGCCCCGCAGTCCCACGCGGGCCCCGTCGCAGGCGTCCATGGCGGTGCGCACGGGCGTGAAGGTGTTGAACAGGCGCGCGTCGCTGGCCAGGAAGGCGCGCATCAGCGGCCAGTTGGGCATGGCGAAGGCGAGCCCGAGGGCGTTGGCCCACACCGCGTCGTCGGCGCCCTCGCAGTGCAGCCGCCCGCACACCGCGCCCGCCAGGTGCGTGTGCACGGCGCTGTGTCCGCGCAGCGGGCCGAGCGTGGCGGCCGCCGTGATGCGGGCCGCGCACTCGTTGGCGGCGATGATCGCCGTGAGCAGGGCGGCCCCGTCGAGGCGCCGGGCGTAGGCGTAGGCGAGGGGCACCGACACCGTGGAGTTCGACAGGTGGCCGGCGTACGCGGTGTCGTCGAGGTTCAGCCAGGAGCCGAGGCCCGCGAGGACACAGGCCGAGGCGCGCGGGTCGCTCTGCAGGGGAGGGCCGAAGCCCTCGATGATGCGCCGGCCCAGCGGATGGCTGATGCCGGCCCTGATGGACGCCAGCTGGGAGAGGAGCTGGCTGCCCGCGAGAGACAGGACGGGGGTGGGGATGTCCTCAGGCCCGAGCCGCGCCACCCAGTGGCACAGATCCCTCAGTATCGACACGCGTCACTTCCTTCGTCGGGGCACCCCAGACCGCGAGCGCGCCCGGCAGGACGTCGAGGGTCATGCGGGCCCAGTTGGGCTGCTGCAGTTCACCGTCGTGCTCGAAACACAGGGGCTGCCCGTCCAGACGCTCGACGATGATGTGCCGGCCGCGGCCGAGCAGCACGCCGGGCCGCTCGTGCAGCCGGCCCTCGCGGGCGAGGCCGGGGACGTCGACCGCGGGCACCTCGGAGCTCACGACGCAGACGTCGAGCAGCCCGTCGTCCAGTTCGGAGTAGGGCAGGATCAGGTACTGGCCGCCCCGGTAGCGGCCGCCGCCGACATTGGCGAGGACGGTGTCGCCCTCGTACAGGACCGTGCCGTCCACCGTGACCCGCCCCGGGTAGGGGCGGTGGGAGGACGCCGCGTTGGGCAGGGCGCGCGCGTAGCGCTCGCGGCCCGCGACCTTGACGGCGCGCGCCGTCACCAGGCCCTCGGCGATGAGCCCCGAGCAGGCGCCGAGCAGCACCAGTTCACCGGTCTCGGCGAGCGAGCCGAGGTCGATGCGGCGCAGCGCAGCCCGGTCCGGGTCGCCGCTCACCGCGGCGCGCAGCGTCTCCTCCCAAGGCCGGTCGGCCCACAGCGCGCGGTAGTTGGAGTTCCCGGTGCCCGCGGGCACGATAGCCAGAGCCAGCCCCGCGGTACCGTCGGGGGCGACGAGCCCCTTGACGACCTCGCGTACCGTGCCGTCCCCGCCGACCGCGACCACCAGGTCCACCCCGGCGCGCTCGCGCGCGGCGGCACACGCCGCCGCGGTCGCGCTGCTGGCGTGCGTGGTGAGGTGGATGTCGACGCTCTCGATCCGCTCGCGGCACAGCCGTACGACGTCCTCGAACAGTCCGGGACGCACGGTGCCCGCCGTGGGGTTGGCGACGACCAGTGCCCGTCGGGGGGAGGGGGATGCCAAGGTCGGCATGAGGCGGTTCTCCAGACGCTGCCGTCGGTGATCGGCGGTCGGTGCTGCACCGACCGAGCCTCGTGGGGCGGGGCCGCCCGGTGTGCGGGCGGAGGCGGACACGGCCGCGTGCCCCGGGGAGCGCGACGACACGTCCCGTGGTGGAGAGGGACAGGATTCGAACCTGCGCGGGCTTGCATCCGACTGAAGCGAACTCCGGTCCCTGATAAGCCACTCCGGGCACCTATCCTCGCTCCCTTTCGTCCCGGTTGTGGAACTCACTGTCACAGCCCCTTCTGATATCCGGCTGACAGGCCGCTGGACATGTGCGGCGCGAAGAAATTCGGCTCTTCCGGGGCTCATCCCGCAGGTGCTCTACTGTCGTGTGTTCACCGTTGGACTTCCGCTGGAAGGAAGGGTCGCATGTCCCCGACAGCAACGGCCGAAAACACCGTTCTCGCATCGATTCGCCAGCACACTGCGTCCGAAAATCCGAGCGCGTTCCTGGCCATGAGCCAGGGCATCAGCGCCTTCACCGCGCCCGGACTCGACGGCGTCATCGCCTACCGCAGAGCGGGCCGCTACCTCGTCCAGCTCGGCGGGCCCTTCGCCGCCCCGCACGACTACCTCCCGCTGCTCGACCGGTTCGTGGCCCATGCCCACGAGCAGGACCTGAAGGTGGTCGGCGCCCAGCTGCAGCGTGCCGACGCCGAGGTGTACGCCGAACACGGCTTCACCGTCAACCAGTTCGGCTCCTCGTGGGTGGTCCACCTGCCGGAGTTCACCCTGCACGGCACCCGGTTCATGCGCATGCGGAACAAGATCTCCCGAGCCCGCCGCGCCGGCCTCCAGGTCAAGGAGGCGTCCGCGCGGGAGCTGACCGATGCGATCCGGCACATCGACGAGGCCTGGCTGCGCTCCAAGGGCGAGGAGGCCCGGCCGCTGGAGTTCCTGGTCGGTCAGATCGGCGGTCCCGCGCAGGAGCACCGCAGGCTGTTCGTGGGCACGATCGACTCCCAGCCGGTCGGCTACATCTCGTACTCACCCGTCTACGGCACCAGGGCGGGCTGGATGCACGACCTGAGCCGGCGCATTCCCGACGGCACCCCGGGCCTGATGGAGGCCATCAACGCGCACGTCATCGAGGTCCTGCGGGGCGAGGGCTCCCATTGGCTGCACTTCGGCTTCACCCCGTTCACGGGCCTCGCGCAGGAGAACGAACTGCCTGGCCACAGCGCGGCCTTCCAGTGGCTGATGCACTTCCTGTGGGCCGAGGGCGCGGCGTTCTACCCCGCCCAGACGCAGCTCGCCTACAAGGAGAAGTGGGCGCCCGAGGCGTCGATCCCCGAGTACGTGGCCTTCGACGGACGGGAAGCGGCATCCCTGTCGGCCTTCGCTCACATCTTCCGTGCCTGCAACGCCTTCTGATTCATCATCAGATTTCTTGCCAGTCCAAGGAGGAACAGCCATGCCCGGCGAACAGAGCACCGAACAGGCGGCCGCGCCCACCGAGACGGACGCCCTCAAGCACAAGCTGGCTGAGTCGCTGATGGGCGTCATCGGGGCCCCCGACGACCAGGACGTCGCCTGCGCCGCGGACGACGTGCTGCGCGACCTGGACGCGCGGCTCGCCCGGCAGGCGGGCGCCGCGTGAGGGTCCGCTGCGCGCGCCTCGCCGTCCGCCGCGTCCCGCAGCCCGTTCCCGGTTCGCACTGGTGATGTTCCAGGCGGTCATCAGCGTCAGATCAGGGCCGTGTCCGACGCTCATGTGAGCCTTCGCCCGGCGCCCCACGCCGGGATCACGCCCTGCCCAAGGAGATCCCTTTATGCAGTCTCCGAACGAGACCATCAGCGAGAAAGCTTCAGGCACCCCACGGCCCGTCGACACCGGCCTCGCGGTTGCCACGGGCGAGATGAGCAGCCAGGGCGCCTCCGCCACCTTTGGTGAACTCCTCAAGCGCGTGAAGGCCGAAGGACTGCTCGACCTCAACCCGCGCTACGACTACCGCCGCCTCGCGCTGAACCTGGCCCTGATCGGCGCGGGCCTCGCCGCCTTCTTCCTCATCGGCGGCTCCTGGTGGCAGATGCCGGTCGCGGTGTGGATGGGGCTGTGCGGCGTCCAGAGCGCCTACATGTGGCACGAGGTGGGCCACAAGGCGATGTTCCGCGATCGCAAGGTCGGCCAGGTCGTCGCCTACTTCCACGCCAACTTCTTCAGTGGCGTGAGCTACGGCTGGTGGGTCAACCACCACAACCGGCACCACAGCCACCCCAACCACATCACCCTCGACCCGGACATCGGCCGTCGCACGGCGATCTTCGACATCAAGCAGTACGCTACCCGCACTCCCGTGCAGCGCTTCATCGTGCGCCATCAGCGGGTGCTCTTCTTCGCCCTGCTCGTCCTCGAGGGCTACAAGATGGAGAAGACGACGGTCAAGGAGCTCTCCAAGACCGGCGCCAAGCGCCGCTCCCTCGAGATCGTCCTCGTCCTGCTGCGCGCCGCGATCTATCTGACGGCCGTCTTCACGGTCCTCACACCGCTGCAGGCCGTTGCCTTCATCGTGGTGCAGCACGTCGCGCTCGGCGTCTACTTCGGCCTGATGTTCGCCCCGAACCACAAGGGCATGGAGGTCCGTGACGGCGAGGAGGAGTCCCTGGACTGGCTCGAGCGGCAGGTCCTCACCTCCCGCAACATCCGCCCCAACTGGTGGATCGACTTCCTCTACGGCGGTCTCAACTACCAGGTCGAGCACCACCTGTTCCCGGCGATGCCGCAGAAGAACCTCGCCCGCGCCCGGGAGCTGACCCGCGACTACTGCGCGGAGCGCGGCATCCCCTACCTTGAGGTCGGATTCTGGGAGTCCTACCGGCAGGTTGCCACCTTCCTGCACGAGGTTAGCGCCCCGACACGGCAGAAGCGCGAGGTCGGCGTCAGCGTCTGAACCCATCGGGCGCACCTCTCGACGTCATGTCCCCGCGTGCGGCCACTATCCCGCGCCTTGCCCGAACCAGAGAAGGGACGTCCCACCCCCGCCCCGGCTCCCCGCCGGGGCGGGGGCGGTTTTCGGTCGGCCCGTCCCCGGCCCGAGGCCCCGGCCAGACTCCAGGAGAACTGAACCCATGTCACAGCAGACGGCCCTGCGCTCTACAGGCGCGTCGCCCACCATCGGCCAGCGCCTCGACCGGATGCCGGTCACGCCCACGCACCGCACGCTCACGGCCGTCATCGGCGTGGGCCTGCTCTTCGACACCTTCGAGAACAACCTCTCCGGCACGATCTCAAAGGTGCTGCAGCAGGACTTCGCCTTCAACGGCACCACCCTCAAGCTTGTCCTGGCCTCGGCGTTCATCGGGCAGTTCGTCGGCTCCCTGGTGCTCGGACGGGTCGCCGACCGCTTCGGACGGCGCCGGGCCTTCCTGATCAACCTCGCGCTGTACTCCGGGTTCTCGCTGCTCGGCGCGTTCTCCCCGAACGCCGCGTGGCTGATCGTCACCCGGTTCATCGCCGGCGTCGGCATCGGGGCCGAACAGTCCCTGTCCGACTGCTACCTGGCGGACGTCCTGCCTGCGCGAGCGCGCGGGCGCTACACCGCCTGGGCCTACACCCTGGCTTTCTGCGGGGTGCCCGCCGTCGGCTTCGCCGCGCTGTGGCTGGTGCCGCTGACCCCGCTCGGCTTCGCCGGCTGGCGCTGGCTGTTCGTGCTCGGAGCTCTCGGCTCGGCCATCGTGTGGGCGCTGCGGCGCAAGCTCATTGAGTCGCCGCGCTGGCTCGCGAGCCAGGGCCGTACCCGGGAGGCGGAGGAGATCGTGGCCCGCATGGAGGCCGAGGCACGGGCCACGGCGGGCGGCGCGGGCGCCGGTGAGGCCCAGGCCCCGGAGCAGGCGGGACCCCGCAGGGCGGGCCTGCGAGTGGTGTTTCAGGCCCGCTTCCGGCGCCGCACCGCCATGCTGTGGCTCTTCGCCACGCTGTCCGCGGTCGGCTACTACGGTTTCGGGGCGCTGGCACCTCAGGCCCTCGCCTCCAAGGGGTACGGGGTCGTCACCGGCATCGGCTTCACCGCGGTGTCCTTCATCGGCTATCCGATCGGCTCCCTGCTCTCGGTGCCGATCATGGACCGGGTCGAACGCAAGTGGCTCGTCTCGCTCAGCGCGGCCGCGATGGCGCTGTGCGGCCTCGGCTTCGCGCACGCCGGCTCCGCGGCCCGCGTGGTGTGCTTCGGCGTGCTCTACACCCTGGTCAGCAACGTCTTCTCCACGGTCAGCCACGTCTACCTGGCCGAGCAGTACCCCACCCACATCCGGGCGGCGGCCACCGGCCTCGCGTACTCGCTCTCCAAGCTCAGCGCCGCGGCCCTGCCGTTTATCCTGCTGCCGGTGCTCCAGAAACAGGGGCCGGGCGCCATGTTCACCATTATCGCCGCCGCCATGGCCGTCGTCGTGGCGTCGGTTGCCGTCCTCGGCGGGCGGACGACCGGCGTCTCCGTCGACCGGGACTGACAGGACGGTGCCACAGGCGCCGGCCCCGGCACACGGCCGCGCGCCCGTGCGGCCGATCAGACAAGGAGCACTCATGAGCACAGCCCAGGATCGGATTCCGGTGGTGGACGCCCAGCCTTACAAGGACGCGATGGCGCTGTTCGCCGCGCCCGTCTCGGTGGTCACCGGGCGTGACGCGACCGGGCGGCGCTGGGGGTTCACCGCGAGCTCGGTGTCGTCGGTGTCCCTCGACCCGCCACTAGGAGCTGTCCGGCCGATCATGTGACTATTGCCTGCCTTGGTCGTTGGTCGGGGCATGGGGCGGGGAGATCTGACGGATGCCGAGTGGGAACG
>NZ_JBIVUM010000040.1:0-19762 GCF_044757205.1 Kitasatospora sp. NPDC091335
ACCACCGCCACACCGTGCACCCGGTGCTCACCCAGCCACCCGTGCGACTGCAACGACACCCGACCGGCCAGCACCACACCGTCCGAGCCCGGCAGATCAACCACCGCACCCACCAGCGGATGACCGGTGCTCCCGAGACCAAGGCTGGTCACGTCCCCGGCCGCAGCCGTCGAACCGAGCCAGAACCGCTCGCGCTGGAACGCGTAGGTCGGCAGGTCCACCCGCCGGCCGCCGCGACCGGCGAACACGCCGTCCCAGTCGAGCGACGCGCCACGGGCGTGCAGGCCGGTGACGGCTTCGGTGAAGGACAGCGCCTCGGGGCGGTCCTTGCGCAGGACGGGGGCGAAGTGGCCCTCGGTGATCTCCTGCGCCAGAGCCGACAGGGTGCCGTCCGGACCCAGCTCCAGGAACGTGGTGACACCCTGCTCCGCCAGATACTCGACGCCGTCGGCGAAGCGCACAGCCTCGCGGACGTGGCGCACCCAGTACTCGGGCGAGGTCAGCTCGGTCGCCAACTCACCCGTCACATTCGAGACGACGGCGAACTTCGGCTCGGAGTAGGTGAGTTCGGACGCGACCGAGCGGAACGCGGCCAGCATCGGCTCCATCCGCGGCGAGTGGAACGCGTGGCTCACCCGCAGCTGACGCCCCCGACGCCCCTGCGCCTTCCAGTGCCCCAGCACCTCCAGCACCGCGGCCTCGTCGCCCGAAACCACCACCGACGTCGGCCCGTTGACCGCCGCCACGGCGATCTCCGACTCCCGGCCCGCCAGCAGCGGCAGGATCTCGGCCTCGGTCGCCTCGATGGCAGCCATCGCACCACCCGTGGGCAGGGCCTGCATCAGCCGGCCACGCGCCTCGACCAACTTCGCCGCATCCGCCAGTGACAGCACACCCGCGACATGCGCGGCCGCGATCTCACCCACGGAGTGACCCACCAGGAAGTCCGGAGTCAGCCCCCACGAATCCACCAGACGGAACAGCGACACCTCGACGGCGAACAGCGCCGCCTGCGTGTAAGCGGTCTGGTCCAGCAGCTCCGAAGCCTCGAACACCACGTCCTTCAACGGGAATTCGAAGCGGGCACACACCTCGTCGAACGCCGCAGCGAACACCGGGAACGCGTCATACAGCTCCCGCCCCATGCCGGTCCGCTGGCTCCCCTGGCCCGTGAACAGGAACGCCACCTTGCCACGGCTCACCGAACCGCCGGACGCCTCGCCACTCGCCAGGCCTGCCAGCCCGGCCAGCAGCTCGCCCCGGCTCGAACCCGACACCACCGCACGGTGGTCGAAGCGGGAGCGCGACAGCGCCAGCGAGTACCCGATGTCCGTGAGCGGCAGCTCCGGCCGCCGCTCCACGAACGCCGCCAGCCGCCCGGCCTGCGCCCGCAGCGCCGCCTCCGACTTGCCCGACACCACCCACGGCAGCGGAGCGTCGACCGTCACCTCGGTCATCCCGACCGGCCCGGCCTCCGGAGCCTGTTCCAGCAGCACGTGCGCGTTGGTGCCGCTCATCCCGAAGGAGGAGACGGCGCAGCGCCGGGGCCGCTCGGTCTCCGGCCACTTCCGGGCCTCGGTGAGCAGCCGGACCGCACCCGACGACCAGTCCACCTCGGGGGTGGGCTCGTCCACGTGCAGGGTCTGCGGCAGGATGCCCTCCTGCATCGCGAAGACCATCTTGATGATGCTCGCGACACCCGAAGCGGCCTGGCTGTGGCCGAGGTTGGACTTGTGCGAGCCGATCCACAGCGGCTCGCCGCCCTCGCGGCCCTGGCCGTACGTGGCCAGCAGCGCCTGGGCCTCGATCGGGTCGCCCAGCCGGGTGCCCGTGCCGTGCGCCTCGACCACGTCCACGTCGCCGGTGGTCAGCCCGGCGTTGCTCAGCGCCCGCCGGATGACCCGCTGCTGCGCGGGGCCGTTCGGCGCGGTCAGGCCGTTGGAGGCGCCGTCCTGGTTGAGGGCGGTACCCCGGACGACGGCCAGCACCCGGTGCCCGTTGCGCCGCGCGTCCGACAGCCGCTCGACGAGCAGCATGCCGACGCCCTCGGCCCAGCCCGTGCCGTCCGCCGCCGCCGCGAAGGGCTTGCAGCGGCCGTCGCCGGCCAGGCCGCGCTGGCGGGAGAACTCCAGGAAGGTGTCCGGGGTCGACATCACGGTGACGCCGCCCGCGAGCGCGAGCGTGCACTCGCCGCGCCGCAGCGCCTGCACGGCCTGGTGCAGCGCGACCAGCGAGGAGGAGCACGCCGTGTCGATCGACACCGCCGGGCCCTCCAGGCCCAGGGTGTAGGAGATCCGGCCGGAGGCGACGCTGCCCGAGTTCCCGGTGCTGAGGTAGCCCGCCAGGCTGTCGATGGCCTGGACGGAGCCGGTGTAGTAGTCCGAGGTCATCACGCCGGCGAAGACACCGGTCTGGCTGCCCCGCACGGAAGCCGGGTCGATGCCGGCCCGCTCGAACGCCTCCCAGGAGACCTCCAGCAGCAGCCGCTGCTGCGGGTCCATGGCCAGCGCCTCACGCGGCGAGATCCCGAAGAAGGACGGGTCGAACTCCCCCACGTCGTAGAGGAATCCGCCCTCCACCGAGACGGACTTGCCGAACGCGTCCGGGTCCGGGTCGTACAGGCCCTCGACGTCCCAGCCGCGGTTCGTCGGGAACCCGGCGATCGCGTCGGTGCCGTCCGCGATCAGCTGCCACAGCTCCTCGGGCGTGGTGACCCCGCCCGGGTAGCGGCAGGCCATGCCGACGATCGCGATCGGCTCGGTCGCAGCGCCGACGAGCTGCCGGTTCTGCTGCTTGAGACTCTCGGTCTCCTTGATCGACGCACGCAGCGCCTCGACGAGTTGTGCCTGGGACGTTGTCATCAAGAGCTCCACACATCAGCCATCAGGAGTCGGAGTTTCCGAGCGCCATACGGATCAGGTCCTCGGTGTCCATCGCGTCGATCCCGTCGATCGCTCCGGTCGCGTCGGCCTCCTCGGCCGCCGTCTCCCCACCCCCGAGGTTTGCCAGGTCAAGCAGGAGGTCCAGCACGCCGGCGGCCCGGAAGCGGTCCAGCGGGATGGCCGCGAGCGCGGTGCGGATCCGGGTCTCCTCCGGGTCCGCGTCGTCCGCCGCGTCGTCCGGCACCAGCTCGGCCCGCAGGTGGGCGGTGAGCGCGGCGGGCGTCGGGTAGTCGAAGACCAGCGTCGCCGGCAGCTTCAGCCCGGTGGCCGCGTTGAGGCGGTTGCGCAGCTCGACCGCGGTGAGCGAGTCGAAGCCGAGCTCCTTGAACGCGCGGCCCGGCTCCAGCGCGGCCCCGCCGCCGTGGCCGAGGACGGCCGCGACGTGGGTGCCGACCAGGTCGGTCAGCACGGCGTCCCGCTCCTCGCCCGGCAGGGCGGCGAGCCGCTCCGCGAGCGACACCGGACCGGTGGCGGTCCCGCCGGTGGCCGCCGTGCGCCGGCCGGCGCCGCGGCGCAGCCCGCGCAGCAGCGGGTCGTCCGCGCCGTCCGAGAGGAGCTTCGCGAAGTCGAGGCGCATCGGCGAGAGCACCGGGCGGCCCGACACGTGGGCCGCGTCGAACAGCGCCATGCCCAGGTCCGCCGTGAGCGGCAGCATGCCGCCGCGCTCCATCCGCTGGACGTCGGCCTCGGTGAGGTGGCCGGTGATGCCGCTGCGCTGCTCCCAGAAGCCCCACTGGAGGGAGACTCCCGCGAGCCCCCTGGCCCGGCGGTGCTGGGCGAGGGCGTCGAGGAAGGTGTTGCCCGCGACGTAGTTGCCCTGCCCGGCCTCGCCGAACATGGCGGCGGCCGAGGAGAAGAGCACGAAGGCCGCCAGGCCCATGGACTCCGTCAGCTCGTGCAGGTGGAGCGCCGCGTCGACCTTGGGACGCAGCACCCGGCCGAGCCGCTCCGGGCTGAGCGAGCCGATCGTGGCGTCGTCGATCACACCGGCGGTGTGGACGACGGCCGTGAGCGGGTGCTCGGCCGGAACCGACTTCAGCAGGGCCTCGACCGCCGAACGGTCCGTCACGTCGCAGGCGACGACCTCGACCCGGGCGCCGAGCTCGGTGAGCTCGGCCACCAGCTCGGGGGCGCCCTCGGCGTCGAGACCGCGCCGGCTGGTCAGCACGAGGTTGCGCAGCCCGTGCCCGGTGACCAGGTGGCGGGCCACCAGGGCACCGAGGGTGCCGGTGCCGCCGGTGATCAGCGCGGTGCCGGCGCGGTCCAGCTCGGCCGGCACGGCGGTGCCCACCCCGACGACCGGGACCCTGGACAGCCGGCGGGCCGACACCCGGGTGCCGCGCACCGCCAGCTCGGGCTCCCCGGTGGCGACGGCCGCCGCCAGCAGCTCGGCGGTCAGCTCGTTGCTGCACACGTCCAGCAGGACGAGCCGGTCCGGGTTCTCGCGCTGCGCCGAGCGGAGCAGGCCCCACACGGCGGCGTGCGCCAGGTCGGTCACGTCCTCGTCCGGCCCGGTGGCCGTGGCGCCCTGGGTCACGACGACCAGGCGCGAGTCCGCGAACCGTTCCTCGGCCAGCCACTCCTGGACGAGACCGAGGGCCCCGTACAGCGCGGTGTGGGTCTCCCGAACGAGTTCGGACGCGTCCCCTCGGTTCGGCGTCGTCGAGCCCAGCGGCACGAACACCAGCTCGGGCACGGCCTCCTCGGCCGCGATCTCCGCCAACTCCGAGTACCAGGTGACCTCGTCGAACGGCAGGCCGCAGGTGTCGCCGCCGAGCACCGCCCAGTCGGCACCGGCACCGGCGTTCCCGCCGGCGGCCGGGGCGAACGGCAGCGCCGCCCACTCCGACTGGAACAGCGACTCGTGGAAGCCGGTACGGCCCGCGGCCAGGCCCTCGGCGGTCACCGGGCGGCGCTCCAGCGAGGCGACGGCCGCCACGGGCGCGCCCGCGCCGTCGGCGATCTGCACCGACAGGGCCTTCGTTCCCTCACCGCCGCGGACGATGCGCACCCGCAGCAGCGAGGCGCCGGTGGCGAACAGCGTCAGGCCGTTCCAGGCGGCGGGAAGGGCGATCCGGCCGTCGGCCGCGGTGAACGCGTCCAGCAGCACGGGGTGCAGGGCCGCGTCGAGCAGTGCCGGGTGAACGCCGAAGCCGTCGACCGCCACGCCCTCGGGGAGGGCGACCTCGGCGAACAGCTCGTCGCCACGGCGCCAGGCGGCCCGCAGGCCCTGGAACACCGGGCCGTGGACGGCGCCGAGGCCGGCGAGATCGGCGTACACGCCGTCGGTCTCGATCACCTCGGCGTCCTTCGGCGGCCAGGCCGCCAGGTCGAACCCGGCCGCCGGAGCGGCCCCGGTCAGCGCGCCCTCGGCGTGCCGCGTCCACGGCGTGCCCGCCTCCGCGTCGTCCGGCTGCGAGAAGACCGCCACCCGACGGCGCCCGTCCGGGCCGGCCGGGTCGACCGTCACCCGCACGGCGACACCGCCGCGCTCGGGCAGCACCAGCGGCGCCTGCACGGCCAGCTCCGCGACGGCGCCGGAGCCGACCTGGTCGGCGGCGTGCACCGCCAGCTCGGCCAGCACCGACCAGGGCAGCAGCGCCGCGCCCAGCACGGTGTGATCGGCCAGCCAGGCGTGCGACTGGAGGGAGAGCCGGCCGGTGAGGACCACCGTGTCCGACTCCGGCAGTGTGATCGCCGCACCGAGCAGCGGGTGCCCGGTGGCGGCCTGGCCGAGACCGGTGGCGCTGCCGAGCGTGGCGACGGGCTCCAGCCAGTAGTTCTCGTGCTGGAAGGCGTAGGTCGGCAGGTCGATGCGGCGCGCGCCGCGACCGGCGAACACGCCGTCCCAGTCGAGTTCGGCGCCGCGGGCGTGGAGGCCGGTGACGGCCTGGGTGAAGGACAGCGCCTCCGGGCGGTCCCTGCGCAGGACCGGGGCGAAGTGGCCGTCCGTGATCTCCTGCGCCAGAGCCGACAGGGTTCCGTCCGGACCCAGCTCCAGGAAGTCGGTGACGCCCTGGGCGGCCAGGTACGCGATGCCGTCGGCGAAGCGCACAGCCTCGCGGACGTGGCGCACCCAGTACTCGGGGGACGTCAGATCGGTGGCGAGCTCGCCGGTGACGTTGGAGACGACGGAGAACTTCGGCTCGGAGTAGGTGAGTTCGGACGCCAGCACGCGGAAATCGGCCAGCATCGGCTCCATCCGCGGCGAGTGGAACGCGTGGCTCACCCGCAGCTGACGGCCCTTACGACCCCGCGCCTTCCAGCGCTCCAGCACCTCCAGGACGGCGGCCTCGTCACCCGAAACCACCACCGACGTCGGCCCGTTGACCGCCGCGACGGCGATCTCCGACTCCCGGCCCGCCAGCAGCGGCAACACCTCGGCCTCAGTGGCCTGGATCGCCGCCATGGTGCCGCCCTCGGGCAGCGCCTGCATCAGCCGGCCACGAGCCTCGACCAGCTTCGCCGCATCGTCCAGGGAAAGGACCCCGGCGACGTGGGCAGCAGCGATCTCACCGACCGAGTGACCGACCAGGAAGTCGGGCTTCAAGCCCCACGACTCGACCAGACGGAACAGCGCAACCTCGACGGCGAACAGCGCCGCCTGCGTGTACGCCGTCTGATCCAGCAGCTCCGAAGCCTCGAACACCACGTCCCTCAACGGGAATTCGAACCTGGCGCACACCTCGTCGAAGGCGGCGGCAAAGGTCGGGAAGGCGTCGTACAGCTCCCGGCCCATCCCCGTCCGCTGGCTCCCCTGTCCGGTGAACAGGAACGCGAGCTTGCCACGGCTCACCGAAGCGCCGGACGCCTCACCGCTCGCCAGACCTGCGAGCCCGGCCAGCAGCTCCTCCCGGCTCGCACCCGACACCACCGCACGCTGCTCGAACCGGGCACGCGACACCGCCAGCGAGTACCCGACGTCCGTGAGCGACAACTCCGGCCGCTCCCCGACGAAGGAAGCCAACCGCGCGGCCTGGTCCCGCAGTGCGGTCTCGGTCCTGCCCGACACCACCCACGACACCGGAGCGGTGACGGTGGCCTCCGCCACCTCGACCGGCGCGCTGTCCGGAGCCTGCTCCAGGATCACGTGCGCGTTGGTGCCACCGATACCGAAGGAGGAGACGGCGGAACGCCGGGCCCGGTCCACCGCCGGCCACGCGCGGGCCTCGGTCAGCAGCTCCACCGAGCCGGCCGACCAGTCGACCTCGGGGGTCGGCTCGTCCACGTGCAGGGTCTGCGGCAGGTAGCCCTCCCGCATCGCCATGACCATCTTGATCACGCCGGCGACGCCCGAAGCGGCCTGGCTGTGGCCGAGGTTGGACTTCACCGAGCCCAGCCACAGCGGCTCGCCGCCCTCACGGCCCTGACCGTACGTGGCCAGCAGCGCCTGTGCCTCGATCGGGTCGCCCAGACGGGTACCCGTCCCGTGCGCCTCCACCACGTCCACCTCGGTGGCCGCAAGCCCGGCACCCGCCAGCGCCTGCCGGATCACCCGCTGCTGCGACGGACCGTTCGGCGCCGTCAGACCGTTCGACGCACCGTCCTGGTTCACCGCCGAACCCCGCACCACCGCAAGCACCTTGTGACCGTTGCGCCGCGCGTCCGACAGCCGCTCCACGAGCAGCATGCCGACACCCTCGGCCCAGCCCGTGCCGTCGGCCGCCGCCGCGAAGGCCTTGATCCGGCCGTCGGGCGCCAGACCGCGCTGCCGCGAGAAGTCCACGAAGGTCTCCGGCGTCGCCATGACCGTCACACCGCCGACCAGGGCGAGCGCACACTCCCGCTGGCGCAGCGACTGCACCGCCAGGTGCAGGGCCACCAGCGAGGACGAGCACGCCGTGTCCACCGACACCGCCGGGCCCTCCAGGCCCAGGGTGTAGGAGATCCGGCCGGAGGCCACGCTGCCCGAGTTGCCGGTGCCGAGGTAGCCCTCCAGGCCCTCCGGCGCGGCGTCCCGGCCCGCGTAGTAGTCCGAGCTCATGACACCGGCGAACACGCCGGTCTGGCTGCCGCGCACCGACACCGGGTCGATCCCGGCGTCCTCCAGCGCCTCCCACGACGCCTCCAGCAGCAGGCGCTGCTGCGGGTCGGTGGCCAGCGCCTCGCGCGGCGAGATCCCGAAGAACGCCGGGTCGAAGTCGCCCGCGCTCTCCAGGAAGCCGCCGACCCGCGCGTAGGTCGTGCCGGCCCGGTCGGGGTCGGCGTCGAAGAGGGTGTCCAGGTCCCAGCCGCGGTCGGTCGGGAAGTCCGTCAGGCCCTCCCGGCCCGCGAGGAGCAGTTGCCACAGCTCCTCGGGCGAGCCGGCGCCGCCCGGGTAGCGGCAGCTCATGCCGACGATCACGATCGGGTCGTCGGCCACACCCGGGGTGACGGCCACGGCCTCGACGGCGACCGCCGCCTGGTCGTCCCCGTCGCCGAGCACCTCCGCGCGGACGAACTCCACCAGCGCGGCCGGCGTCGGGTAGTCGAACACCAGCGTGGCCGGGAGGCGCAGGCCGGTGGCGCCGTTGAGCCGGTTGCGCAGCTCGACGGCGGTCAGCGAGTCGAAGCCCAGCTCCTTGAACGGCCGGCCGACCTCGACGGTGTGCGCCCCGCCGTGGCCGAGCACCGCCGCGACGTGGGTCTGCACCAGGGTGAGCAGCGCCGCGTCCCGCTCGCCGGGGGTCAGTGCGGCCAGGCGCGTCGCCAGGTCCGAACCGCCCACCGCGGGCCCGGTGCGGACGGTGCGGCGCGCGGGGGCGCCGACCAGTCGGTGCAGCAGCGCGGGCACCGGGGCGCCCTGGGCGCGCAGCCCGGTGATGTCCAGCGGGATCGGGACGAGGGTCGGCTCGGTGCCGCGCACGGCGGCGTCGAACATCGCGAGCCCCAGCTCCGAGGGGAGCGGGATGGTGCCGGCCCGCCGCATGCGTTCGAGGTCGGCCTGCGAGAGGTGACCGGTGATGCCGCTGCGCTGCTCCCAGAAGCCCCAGGCCAGCGAGGTGGCGGCCAGGCCCTGCGCGCGGCGGTAGGAGGCGAGCGCGTCCAGGAAGGTGTTCGCGGCCGCGTAGTTCCCCTGACCGGCCTCGCCGAAGACACCGGCGGCGGAGGAGAACAGTGCGAAGACGGACAGGTCCAGCTCGCGGGTCAGCTCGTGCAGGTTGACCGCCGCGTCCACCTTCGGACGCAGCACCGTGTCGAGCCGCTCGGGGGTGAGCGAGTCGATCACGCCGTCGTCCAGCACACCGGCGGTGTGCACGACGCCGGTGAGCGGGTGCTCGGCGGGAACGGTGGCCAGCAGGGCGGCGAGCGCCTCCCGGTCGGCGGCGTCGCACGCGGCGACCTCCACCTCGGCCGCGCCCAACTCGACCAGCTCGTCCGCCAGTTCCCGCGCGCCCTCGGCGGCCAGGCCGCGACGGCTGGTCAGCACGAGGCGGCGGACGCCGTGCTCGGTGACCAGGTGGCGCGCGACCAGCGAACCCAGCGCACCCGTACCGCCGGTGACCAGCACCGTGCCGGCCGCGTCGATCACGGCGTCGTTCACGGCGTCGTTCACGGCGTCGGCACCGTCGCCGGACCCGGCACGGTCGCCGGTCTCCGGGGCGAAGCGGGCCAGGCGCGGGACAAGGACCTTGCCGCCGCGCAGGGCCACCTGCTCCTCGCCCGTGGCGACGGCGGCCAGCAGCCGGTCGGCGCGCAGGGCGTCGAAGCCGCGGTCGGTGTCGACCAGGACGAAGCGGTCCGGGTTCTCCGCCTGGGCGGAACGCACCAGACCCCAGACCGGCGCGTTGACCAGGTCCTCGACACCCCCGGCCACGGCGACCGCGCCACGGGTGACGAACACCAGACGCGAGTCGGCGAAGCGCTCCTCGGCCAGCCAGCCCTGCAACAGGCCCAGCGCCCGGTGAACTGCCCCACGGGCCTCGTCCGCCGTGTCCGCCGTGTCCGCACCGGCTGTTCCGGCGACGGCCGGCGACACGAACACCACGCCCGGCACGGCGCCCGCCTCGGCCAGCTCCGTGAGCCCCGCGAAACCGGTGAATCCGGTACGGCCGGTGGAACCGATCACCGCCGCCGGACCGGCGGCACCCGCCGCCACGGCCGCGGTCTCCTGCCACTCCACCCGGAACAGCGCGTCGTGGAACTCACCACGCCGGGCCGCCACCAGCTCGTCCGCCGACGCCTCGCGCCAGCCGATCGCCGCCGCCGAGAACACCGGCGAGCCCGACTCGTCCGACGCGTCCAGCGAGCCGCCCGACAGTCGCACCCGCAGAGCGGTCGCACCGGTGGCGAAGAGGGAGACGCCGGTCCACCCGGAGGCGATCCTGGCCGCCTGCCCTTCCAGCGGCAGCACCTGGAGGGCCGCCTCCAGCAGCGCGGGGTGAAGGCCGAAGCCCTCCGCCGACACGCCCTCGGGGAGCACGACCTCGACGAAGAGGTCACCGGCGAGCCGCCAGGCGGCCCGGACTCCCGGCAGCTCCGACGCCACCGGCTGGGCACCCTTCGGCGGCCAGACCGACAGGTCGAAGGACCCGGCAGCGACGGAATCGGTCAGCATGCCGGTCGCGTTGAGCGCCCACGGCTCGTCCGCCTCGGCGTCCTCGGCGCGGGAGAACACCCGCACCGCGTGACCGCCGGCGTCCTCGTCCGCCTGGACGGTCACCCGCAGAGCGACACCACCGCGCTCGGGCAGGACGAGCGGGGCCGGCAGCGTCAGCTCCCGGAGCGCCCCGGCGCCGACCTGGTCACCGGCGTGGATCGCCAGCTCCACCAGCGCCGACGACGGCACCACGGCCGCGCCCAGCAGCGTGTGCTCGGCAAGCCACGTGTGCGACTGGAGCGACACCCGGCCCGTCAGCAGCACGCCGTCCGAGTCCGGCAGAGCGATCGCCGCGCCCAGCAGCGGGTGCCCCGTCGCGGCCTGGCCCAGACCGGTGGCGTCACCGGTGCCGGAGGACGTCACCTTCAGCCAGAAGTGCTCGTGCTGGAAGGCGTACGTCGGCAGGTCGACACGGCGTGCGCCGCGACCGGCGAAGACGCCGTCCCAGTCGAGCACCGCGCCCCGGGTGTGCAGGCCGGTGACGGCCTGGGTGAAGGTCTGGGTCTCGGGGCGGTCCTTGCGCAGGACCGGGGCGAAGTGGCCGTCCGTGATCTCCTGGGCGAGGGCCGACAGGGTGCCGTCGGGGCCCAGCTCCAGGAAGTCGGTGACGCCCTGGGCGGCCAGGTACGCGATGCCGTCGGCGAAGCGCACAGCCTGACGGACGTGGCGCACCCAGTACTCGGGGGACGTCAGCTCGGTCGCCGGCTCACCGGTCACGTTGGAGACCACCGCGAACTGCGGCTCCGAGTAAGTGAGTTCGGACGCCACGGCGCGGAACTCGGCCAGCATCGGCTCCATCCGCGGCGAGTGGAACGCGTGACTCACCCGCAGCTGACGGCCCTTGCGGCCCTCGCTCTTCCAGTACTCCAGCACCTCAAGCACAGCGGCCTCGTCACCCGAAACCACCACCGAGGAAGGCCCGTTGACCGCCGCGACAGCGATCTCCGACTCCCGGCCCGCCAGCAGCGGCAGCACCTCGGCCTCGGTGACCTGGATCGCCGCCATCGTGCCGCCCTCGGGCAGCGCCTGCATCAGCCGGCCACGCGCCTCCACCAGCTTCGCCGCATCCTCCAGCGACAGCACACCGGCAACGTGTGCAGCAGCGATCTCACCCACGGAGTGACCGACCAGGAAGTCGGGCTTCAGACCCCACGACTCCACCAGGCGGAACAGCGCGACCTCGACGGCGAACAGCGCCGCCTGCGTGTACGCGGTCTGGTCCAGCAGCTCCGAAGCCTCGAACACCACGTCCTTCAACGGGAATTCGAACCTGACACACACCTCGTCGAAGGCGGCGGCGAACACCGGGAACGCCGCGTACAGCTCCCGGCCCATCCCCGCCCGCTGGCTGCCCTGCCCCGTGAACAGGAACGCCAGCTTCCCGTAGGCCGCGGTCTCCGTGCCCGACTCACCAGCCGCCAGACCCGCCAGCCCGGCCAGCAGATCCTCACGGCTCGCACCCGACACCACCGCACGGTGGTCGAAGCGGGAGCGCGACAGCGCCAGCGAGTACCCGACGTCCGTGAGCGACAGCTCCGGCCGCTCCCCGACGAAGGAAGCCAGCCGCCCGGCCTGCGCCCGCAGCGCCGCCTCCGACTTGCCCGACACCACCCACGACACCGGAGCGTCGACCGTCACCTCGTCGGCCTCGACGGCCTTCTCGACGGGCGCCTGCTCCAGGATCACGTGCGCGTTGGTCCCGCTCAGGCCGAACGAGGACACACCGGCCCGGCGCGGACGCCCGACCTTCGGCCAGTCCCGCGCCTCCGTCAGCAGCTCCACCGAACCCGCGGACCAGTCCACCTCGGGCGTGGGCCCGTCGACGTTCAGGGTCTGCGGCAGGTGGCCCTCCTGCATCGCCTTGATCATCTTGATCACGCCGGCGACACCGGCTGCGGCCTGTGTGTGGCCGATGTTGGACTTCACCGAGCCCAGCCAGAGCGGCTCGCCGCCCTCACGCTCCTGGCCATAGGTGGCCAGCAGCGCCTGCGCCTCGATCGGGTCGCCCAGACGGGTACCCGTCCCGTGCGCCTCCACCACGTCCACCTCGGTGGCCGCAAGCCCGGCACCCGCCAGCGCCTGCCGGATCACCCGCTGCTGCGAGGGACCGTTCGGCGCCGTCAGACCGTTCGACGCACCGTCCTGGTTCACCGCCGAACCCCGCACCACCGCAAGCACCTTGTGCCCGCTGCGCCGCGCGTCCGACAACCGCTCCACGAGCAGCATGCCCACGCCCTCGCCCCAGTTGGTGCCGTCGGCGGCCGCCGCGAAGGCCTTGATCCGGCCGTCGGAGGCCAGACCGCGCTGGCGCGAGAAGTCCACGAAGGTGTCCGGCCCGGCCATCACGGTGACGCCGCCGACCAGGGCCATCGAGCAGTCGCCCTGCCGCAGCGACTGCACCGCCAGGTGCAGCGCGACCAGCGAGGACGAGCACGCCGTGTCCACCGACACCGCCGGGCCCTCCAGGCCCAGCGCGTACGAGACGCGGCCGGAGGCGACGCTGCCGGAGGTGCCCGTGCTGAGGTAGCCCTCAAGCTCCTCGGGGACGGACTGGAGGCCGGGGAAGTAGTCGGTGGCCATCACACCGGCGAAGACACCGGTCTGGCTGCCCTGAAGCTCGTTCGGGTCGATCCCGGCGCTCTCCAGCGCCTCCCAGGCCGCCTCCAGCAGCAGGCGCTGCTGCGGGTCGGTGGCCAGCGCCTCGCGCGGCGAGATCCCGAAGAACGCCGGGTCGAAGTCCCCCGCGCTCTCCAGGAAGCCGCCGACCCGGACGTAGGTCGTGCCGGCCGTGGCCGGGTCCGGGTCGTACAGGCCCTCGACGTCCCAGCCGCGCTCGGCCGGGAACGGCACCAGGCCGTCGCGGCCGTCGGCCACCAGCTGCCACAGCTCCTCGGGGGAGGTCACCCCGCCCGCGAAGCGGCAGCTCATGCCGACGATCACGATCGGGTCCTCGGCGGCGGTGACCGTACGGGCGGCGGCCGATGCGACCACCGGGGCCGCCCCGACCACCTCCGCCCGCAGGAAGTCCACCAGGGCGGCGGGCGTCGGGTAGTCGAACACCAGCGTCGCCGGCAGCTTCAGCCCGGTCTCCGCGTTGAGGCGGTTGCGCAGCTCGACCGCGGTGAGCGAGTCGAAGCCCAGCTCCTTGAACGCGCGCTTGGGCGCGATCGCCTCCCCGCCGCTGTGGCCGAGCGCGGCGGCGACGTGCGCACGGACCAGGTCGAACAGCACGCTGTTCTGCTCGTCCTCGGCGAGCCCGGCGAGCCGGCGGCCCAGCGACGAGGAGTCGGCGCGGGCCGCCCTCCCGCTCGCGACGCGGCGGACGGGCGCACCGACCAGGCCGTGCAGCAGCCCCGGCAGAGCAGCCGCGCCCTGGCGGCGCAGGGCGGCCAGGTCCAGCGGCATCGGCACCAGCGCGGCCGTGTCGGCCCGGAGAGCGGCGTCGAGCAGCGCCATGCCGAACTCCGAGGAGATCGGCACCATGCCCGAGCGCTTGATGCGCTCCGTGTCGGCCTGCGAGAGGTGACCGGTGAGGCCGCTGCGTTGCTCCCAGAAGCCCCAGGCCAGCGAGGTGGCGGCCAGGCCCTGCGAGCGGCGGTAGGAGGCGAGCGCGTCCAGGAAGGTGTTCGCCGCCGCGTAGTTGGCCTGACCGGCGTCGCCGAAGACACCGGCGGCGGAGGAGAACAGCACGAACGCCGACAGGTCCAGCTCACGGGTCAGCTCGTGCAGGTTGAGCGCCGCGTCCACCTTCGGGCGCAGCACCGCCGCGAACCGCTCCGGGGTGAGCGAACCGATCACGCCGTCGTCCAGCACACCGGCCGTGTGCACGACCGCGGTGAGCGGGTGCCCGGCGGGAACGGTGGCCAGGAGAGCGGCGAGCGCCTCCCGGTCGGCGGCGTCGCACGCGGCGACCTCCACCTCGGCCGCGCCCAACTCGACCAGCTCGTCCGCCAGTTCCCGCGCACCCTCGGCGGCCAGGCCGCGACGGCTGGTCAGGATGAGGTGACGGACGCCGTGCTCGGTGACCAGGTGGCGCGCGACCAGCGAACCCAGCGCACCCGTACCGCCGGTGACCAGCACCGTGCCGGCCGCGTCCAGCTCGAACCCGCCCCCGGCAACCGGCGTACGGACCAGGCGCGGCACGAAGGCCTTGCCGCCGCGCAGGGCCACCTGCTCCTCGCCCGTGGCGACGGCGGCCAGCAGCCGGTCGGCCCCCAGCTCGCCGAGACCGCGGTCGGTGTCGACCAGGACGAAGCGGTCCGGGTTCTCCGCCTGGGCGGAACGCACCAGACCCCAGACCGGCGCGTTGACCAGGTCCTCGACACCCCCGGCCACGGCGACCGCGCCACGGGTGACGAACACCAGACGCGAGTCCGCGAGGCGCTCCTCCGCCAGCCAGGCCTGCACCAGCGCCAGCGCGTCCAGCGCCGACCAGTGGACAGCGGCCACCAGGTCGTCGCCCTCGGACGACGCCACCGGCACGAACACCAGCTCCGGCACCGAGCCGGCCGCGGCCAGCTCCGCCGGTCCGGCGAACGCGGCGCCACCGGCGAGAGCGCCGTCCGCCTCGCCGAGCACCGCCCACGAGGCGGTACCGGCGGCGGGCAGCGCCAGCGCCGACCAGTCCAGCCGGAACAGCGCGTCGCGGAACACGTCCCCGCCGAGGGCGAGTTCGTCGGCCGTCGGCTCGTGCCAGGACACCGCCCCAACAGCGAGGACGGGCTCGCCCGAGGCGTCCACGGCGATCAGCGAGCCGCCCGAGAGCCGCACCCGCAGAGCGGTCGCACCGGTGGCGAAGAGGGAGACGCCGGTCCACCCGGAGGCGATCCTGGCCGCCCGCCCGTCCAGCGGCAGCACCTGGAGAGCAGCGTCCAGCAGCGCGGGGTGAAGGCCGAAGCCCTCCGCCGACACGCCCTCGGGAAGCTCGACCTCCGCGTAGTGGGCGTCGCCGAGCTGCCAGGCCGCGCGCACGCCCTGGAAGGCCGGGCCGTAGGCCAGACCCGCCTGCGCGAGGCGCCCGTACAGCGACTCCACGTCCACCTCGCGCGCGCCCTGCGGCGGCCAGACCGACAGGTCGATCCCGACGGCCGGCGCGCCGCCGCCCACCCGGCCGGTCGCGTGGCACACCCACGGCTCGTCGATCCCGGCCGCCTCGTCGCGGGAGTAGACCGCGACCGGACGGAAGCCCTCCTCGTCGGCGCCGTCCACGGCCACCCGCAGGGCGACTCCGCCCTGCTCGGGCAGAACGAGCGGGGCCTGGAGCGCCAGCTCCCGCAGGGCCCCGGCACCGACCTGGTCACCGGCGGCCGTCGCCAGCTCCACGAAGACCGAGCCGGGCACCACGGCGGCGGACAGCAGATCGTGATCGGCGAGCCAGGCGTGCGACTGGAGGGAGAGGCGGCCGGTCAGCAGAACCGTTCCGGTGGCCGGCAGGGACACCGCCGCGCCGAGGATCGGGTGCTCGACCGAGGTCAGCCCGGCGGGTGCCAGGCTGCCGGTGGGCGCCGTCTGCTCCAGCCAGAAGTGCTGGTGCTGGAAGGCGTACGTCGGCAGGTCGACACGGCCCGCGCCGCGACCGGCGAACACGCCGTCCCAGTCGAGTTCGGCGCCTCGGGCGTGCAGGCCGGTGACGGCCTGGGTGAAGGACAGCGCCTCGGGGCGGTCCTTGCGCAGGACCGGGGCGAACACCGAGTCCTCCGCGTCGGCCAGGACGCCCTGGGCGAGAGCGGACAGGGTGCCGTCGGGGCCCAGCTCCAGGAACGTGGTCACGCCCTGAGCGGCGAGGTAGGCGATGCCGTCGGCGAAGCGCACAGCCTCGCGGACGTGGCGCACCCAGTACTCGGGCGAGGTCAGCTCGGTGGCGAGTTCGCCCGTGACATTGGAGACGACGGCGAACTTCGGCTCCGAGTACGTGAGTTCGGACGCCACGACGCGGAACTCGGACAGCATGGGCTCCATGTGCGGCGAGTGGAACGCGTGGCTCACCCGCAGCTGACGACCCCGACGGCCCTTGGCCTTCCAGTGCTCCAGCACCTCAAGGACAGTGGCCTCGTCGCCCGAAACAACCACCGACGTCGGCCCGTTGACGGCGGCCACGGCGATCTCGGCTTCCCGGCCGGCCAACAGCGGCAGCACCTCGGCCTCGGTCGCCTCGATGGCCGCCATCGCACCACCGACGGGCAGCGCCTGCATCAGACGGCCACGCGCCTCCACCAGCTTCGCCGCATCCTCCAGCGACAGCACACCGGCAACGTGGGCGGCAGCGATCTCACCGACCGAGTGGCCGACCAGGAAGTCGGGCTTCAGACCCCAGGACTCGACCAGGCGGAACAGCGCCACCTCGACGGCGAACAGCGCCGCCTGCGTGTACGCGGTCTGGTCCAGCAGCTCCGAAGCCTCGAACACCACGTCCTTCAACGGGAATTCGAAGCGGGCGCACACCTCGTCGAAGGCGGCGGCGAACACCGGGAACGCCGCGTACAGCTCACGCCCCATCCCCGCCCGCTGACTCCCCTGCCCCGTGAACAGGAACGCCAGTGCACCACCGGAGACGACCGACCCCGCGGTCAGCGCGGAAAGGCCCGCCAGCAACTCGTCCCGGCTCGTACCCGAGACGACCGCACGGTGGTCGAAGCGCGCCCGCGACGCCGCCAGCGAGTACCCGACATCCACCGGCGAAAGCTCCGGCCGCTCCCCCACGAAGGAAGCCAGCCGCGCGGCCTGATTCCGCAGCGCCGCCTCGGACTTGCCCGACACCACCCACGACACCGGAGCGTCGACGGTGACCGCGACGGCCTCCGCCGGCTCCTCCACCGGAGCCTGCTCCAGCACCACATGCGCGTTGGTGCCGCTGATGCCGAACGAGGACACGGCCGCCCGGCGCGGACGCCCGACCTCCGGCCAGTCCCGGGCCTCCGTCAGCAGCTCCACCGAACCGGCGGACCAGTCCACCTCGGGCGTCGGCGCGTCGACGTTCAGAGTCCGCGGCATGACGCCGTCACGCAGCGCGTGGACCATCTTGATGATGCCCGCCGCGCCGGCGGCGGCCTGGGTGTGGCCGATGTTGGACTTCACCGAGCCCAGCCACAGCGGCTCGCCGCCCTCGCGCCCCTGCCCGTACGTGGCCAGCAGCGCCTGCGCCTCGATCGGGTCGCCCAGTCGGGTACCCGTCCCGTGCGCCTCCACCACGTCCACGTCGCCCGTGGCCAGACCCGAATCGGCCAGCGCCTGCCGGATCACCCGCTGCTGCGAGGGACCGTTCGGCGCCGTCAGACCGTTCGACGCACCGTCCTGGTTCACCGCCGAACCCCGCACCACCGCAAGCACCTTGTGCCCGTTACGGCGCGCGTCCGACAGCCGCTCCACGAGCAGCATGCCGACACCCTCGCCCCAGATGGTGCCGTCGGCGGCCGCCGCGAAGGCCTTGATCCGGCCGTCCGGCGCCAGCCCGCGCTGCCGCGAGAAGTCCACGAAGGTCTCCGGGGTGGACATGACCGTCACACCGCCGGTGAGGACCAGGGAGGACTCACCGCGCCGCAGCGACTGCACGGCCAGGTGCAGGGCCACCAGCGAGGAGGAGCACGCGGTGTCCACCGACACCGCGGGGCCCTCGAAGCCCAGCGCGTACGAGACGCGGCCGGAGGCGACGCTGCCGGAGGTGCCCGTGCTGAGGTAGCCCTCCAGGTCCTCGGGGACGGCCTGGAGGCTCGGGAAGTAGTCGGTGTTCATCACGCCGGCGAACACGCCGGTCCGGCTGCCGCGCAGCTCGTTCGGGTCGATCCCGGCGCTCTCCAGCGCCTCCCAGGCCGCCTCCAGCAGCAGGCGCTGCTGCGGGTCCATGCCGAGCGCCTCGCGCGGCGAGATGCCGAAGAACTCGGCGTCGAAGTCGGCCGCGGGGACGAAGGCGCCCTCGCGCACGTACGTCGTGCCGACCCGGGTCGGGTCCGCGTCGAAGATCCCCTCGTTGTCCCAGCCGCGGTCGGCCGGGAACGCGGAGAGGCCCTCACCGCCGTCCAGGACCATCCGCCACAGGTCGTCGGGCGAGGCGATGCCGCCCGCGAAGCGGCAGCTCATGCCGACGATCGCGATCGGCTCGTCGTCCACGGCGGTGCGGACGGCCACCGCGGCGTCCTCGTCGGCGGTCGCGCTGCCGAAGGTCTCGGCGAGCAGGTACTCGACGAGGGCGGTGGGGGTCGGGTAGTCGAAGGTGAGGGTCGCGGGCAGGCGCAGCCCGGTGAGGGAGTTGAGCCGGTTGCGCAGCTCGACCGCGCTCAGCGAGTCGAAGCCCAGCTCCTTGAACGCCCGCTTCGGCTCGATCGCCCGGCCGTCGCCGTGGCCGAGCACGGCCGCGACGTGCCCGCGGACGAGGTCCGTCAGGGTGTTCGTCCGCTCGCTGGCGGAGAGTCCGGCGAGCTGGGCGGCGAGGCCGGAGGCACCGCCGGCCGCGGTGGCGCGGCTCGCGACGGCACGGCGGACGGGTGCGCCGACGAGCCCGCGCAGCAGGGCGGGGACGGTGGCGTCGGCGGTGCGGAACGCGGCGAGGTCGAGCACCATCGGGGAGGCGACGGGGAGACCGGCGGACAGCACGGCGTCCAGCAGTTCGAGACCGCGCCCGGTCGGCAGCGGGCTCATGCCCGACCGGCGGATGCGCTCGACGTCCGCGTCCGACAGGCCCTCGGTGATACCGCTGCGCTGCTCCCACAGGCCCCACTGGAGGGCGCCGGCGACCAGGCCCTCCGCGCGGCGTCGGGTGGCGAGCGCGTCCAGGAACGCGTTGGCGGCCGCGTAGTTGCCCTGACCGGCGTCGCCGAACAGGCCCGCCGAGGACGAGAACAGGACGAAGGCCGTCAGCTCCAGGTCCCGGGTCAGCTCGTGGAGGTTGAGCGCCGCGTCCACCTTCGGGCGCAGCACCGCCTCCAGCCGCTCCGGCGACAGCGAGGCCACCAGGCCGTCGTCCAGCACACCGGCCGTGTGCACCACGGCGGTCAGCGGACGGTCCGCCGGAACGGCCTCCAGCAGCCCGGCCAGCGCCTCACGGTCGGCGGCGTCGCAGGCCGCGAACTCCACGCTGGAGGCGCCCAGCGACAGCAGCTCTTCCGTCAGCTCCTGGGCACCCGCGGCGGCGCCACCGCGACGGCTGGTCAGCACCACGTGGCGGACCCCGTGCTCGGTGACGAGGTGGCGGGCCACCAGGCCGCCCAGCGTGCCGGCACCGGTGACCAGCACCGTCCCGGACGGATCG
>NZ_JBIVUM010000041.1:0-3233 GCF_044757205.1 Kitasatospora sp. NPDC091335
CGTCACCCTCGACGCCCGCCGCCGCGACAGCGCCAAAAGCGCCCTCATCACCCTCGTCGAACACGCCCTCCTCGCCCGACTCCGGTGACCGCGGGGGAGCTCACCGGACCCCGGCGGACCGTCCCCTGCAACGGGCCGTCGGGGCCGCGACGCTGACCGGCCGATGTCCTCCGGGGGCACCGCGCAAGACCCGTGTATAAGCAGCGGATAACAGTTCGGTAGGCATTTCGTGATCAACAATGACTCAACGTGGCGAATCGGCGTCACTCAGCGCCAGATGACCACGGTTTTGCTCCGTCATGTCGGTGAATGTCCAGATTGTACCGAGGCGGGCGCCCGACAGCGGCTGTTTGTCCCTCATCCCTGCACGTGCTGAAATTCCAGCTACCCCTGGAAGTCTCCCGCGCCGGTCCCTCCGGCCGCGGGTCAGGGCCCGGGGGTAGCGCTGGATTGATCCATGGCCGGCAGTCGGCCGAGAGGTAGTTGTCGAGTGAGGCGTAAGCAGCAACCCGCCCCGCAGCGGCGCTCCGAGCCCCGCCAGAGCGAGCCGAACGGTACCCCCGGGGCCCCGGCCGGGTTCTCCGCGTTCACTCCCACGGAGGAACGCGCCCAGACCGCCGTCCCGGCTCCCGAGCCCCCGGCCGTCACCGCGGCGCCCCGTACCGGCGGCCCGTCCGGCGACGGTGGCGGCTCCACCCGGTACGACTTCCTCCGCCCGCGCAACTGGCGCGTGCCGACCCGCCTGATCGCGATCCTGCTGATCCCCGTGATCATCAGTCTCGTCTTCGGCGGCCTCCGCGTGAACACCTCGGTCGACGGCTACATCAAGGCCTCCCGCGCCGAGAAGACCGCGGAGCTGGCCAAGGCGGCGACCGAACTCGCCGAGGCGCTGGAGAACGAGCGCGACAAGACGCTCATACCCCTGCTCACCAAGCAGGACCCGAACAACGAGGTGACCAAGCGCCGCGGTGACACCGACGCGGCGCTGAAGGCGTACAACGCCGCCTACGCGGCCTCCGACAAGTCGGGTGAGCTCCCCCGCCGCCACGAGGCCTTCCAGACCACCGTCGTCGACCTGCCGCACCTGCGGGCCAACGCGTACGGCGCCGAGCTGTTCGTCAGCGCCACCGCCAACGCCTACTCGGTGATGATCGGCCCGCTGCTGGCCTATGACAACTCGGTCGGCCTGGGCTCCACCAACGCCACCAGCAAGGGCCGCGCGATCTACGCGATGTCGCTGGCCAAGGCGTCCGCCTCGACCCAGCGCGCGCTGATGCTCAACCTGCTGGTCGGCATCTCGCAGAACGCCACCACGCGGTACGAGAACCAGGACGTCATCCAGCAGATCATGGTCTCGGAGAAGCTGGAACAGGTCTCCCTCAACGAGTTCAACACCGGCAGCGCCCCCGAGGACGCCGCCAAGTACGCGGCCGCGCAGGTCGCCCTGGCCACCGCCCAGGAGCGTTCGGCCTACAAGATGCCCAACGGCTCGGCGCCCACCATGCAGAGCCTGCTCCAGCTCGGCGCCTCGTACAGCCAGGCCGCCGCCGAGGGCCAGCAGAAGGGCAAGGCCGCCGCCGACGCCGCGTACACCGAGGCGAAGAACGCCGGCCTGACCCCGGACAACTGGAACCAGGCCGCGAACACCCACATCCAGGCCCTGCGGAACACCGAAGTCGCGCTGCTGGACGAGGTCCTCACCGACTCCCGCGCCCTGAAGGACAACGCGCTCTACGACGCCATCCTCAACACGATCATCGTCGTCGCGGCGCTCATCCTGGCCGGTCTGCTCACCGGCTACGTCGCCCGCTCGATGATCCTCGGCATGCGCACCCTGCGCAGCGCCGCCCTGGAGATCGCCGACCACCGTCTGCCGGACCTGGTCGAGAAGCTCTCCAAGACCGACCCCGACCGGGTCGACACCTCGGTGAGCCCGATCCCGCTGCACGGCAAGGACGAGATCGGCGAGGTCGCCCGGGCGTTCGACCAGGTCCACCAGCAGGCCGTGGCGCTCGCCGCCGAGCAGGCCCTGCTGCGAGGGAACGTCAACGCGATCTTCACCAACCTGTCGCGCCGCAGCCAGAGCCTGATCCAGCGCCAGCTGGCGCTGATCACCGACCTGGAGAACAACGAGGCGGACCCGGACCAGCTGGAGAACCTCTTCAAGCTGGACCACCTCGCGACCCGCATGCGCCGCAACGGTGAGAACCTGCTCGTCCTCGCGGGCGAGGAGGCCGGCCGCCGCTGGAACACCCCGGTCCCGCTGGTCGACGTGCTCCGCGCCGCCGCCTCCGAGGTGGAGCAGTACGAGCGCGTCGAGCTCTCCGGCATCCCGGAGGTCGACGTCGTCGGCGCCGCCGTGACCGACCTCGTCCACCTGCTCGCCGAGCTGCTGGAGAACGCCACCTCGTTCTCCAGCCCGCAGACCCGGGTGCTGGTCAACGCGACCCGCCTACCGGACGGCCGGGTGCTGGTCGAGATCCACGACAAGGGCATCGGCCTCACCGCCGAGGACTTCGCCGAGATCAACGAGAAGCTGGCCGAGCCGCCCACGGTGGACGCCACCATCTCCCGCCGGATGGGCCTGTTCGTGGTCGGCCGGCTCTCCCAGCGGCACGACATCCGCGTCCAGCTCCGCCCGTCCGGCGAGTCCGCCGGCACCACCTCGCTGGTCATGCTCCCGCCGTTCGTCACCCAGTCGAACGCGGCGCCGGAGCCGGACGAGCAGTTCACCGTCTCCCGGATCTTCGCCGAGCAGGCGCCGGCCGCCGAGTGGGCGCCCGACACCCACGCCCGCAGCGCGGCCGAGCTGGGCTTCGACGACCACCTGACCGGTGCCGGCACCACCGGGGCCTCCGGCTTCAGCCCGGCCCTGGAGGCCGTCCAGCGCTCGCAGCGCCTCGACCAGGTCCGCCGCGCGGCCCTGGAGAGCTCCCCGCAGGCGCCGGTGGTGGACGCCGAGGTCGACGAGGAGTACCAGCAGGGCTACGACCAGTACGCCCCGCAGGGCTACGAGCAGCCCGGCTACGGCCGGCAGGACCAGGCCGACGGCGGCTACGCCGACGACCGGTACGGCTACGACCAGGGCGGCTACCAGCAGGACGAGTACGGCCAGGACGGCTACGGCCAGTACGCCGCGCAGGGCTACGAGCAGCCCGGCTACGGCCGGCAGGACCAGGCCGACGGCGGCTACGCCGACGACCGGTACGGCTACGACCAGGGCGGCTACCAGC
>NZ_JBIVUM010000041.1:3331-5260 GCF_044757205.1 Kitasatospora sp. NPDC091335
GCAGGGCGAGTACGCCGACCAGTACGGCCGGCAGGCCGAGGAGGCCCCGGCCGGCCACCCCTACACCCCTGAGCCGCCCGCACTGCCCGCGGCCGAGCCGCACACCACCCTGCCGTCCGGGCTGCCCAAGCGCCGCCCCGGCGAGCAGCTGGCGAGCGGCGGCCCCAGCGCCGCTCCGGCCGGCGCCGGTTCGTCCGGCGACAGCCCGAACTGGTTCGCCGGCGCCAGGGACAACACGACGCCCGCGGCCCAGCGCGGCCACGACGTGTCCTCACTCGGCGGATACGGCCCGACCGGCCCGACCGCCAGCTCCCCCTGGCAGTCGCCGAACGACGGCGACTGGCAGCGGGCCGAGCAGCTCCGCGAGCCCTCCTCCAGCGGCACCACCGACTCCGGTCTGCCGCGCCGCGTGCCCAAGCAGAACCTGGTGCCGGGCAACGCCAAGTCCACCCCGCAGGACGGGCCGCAGGTCTCCCGCAGCCCGGAGGAGGTCCGTGGCCGCCTCACCAACCTGCGACGCGGCGTGGAGCAGGGTCGCAGTGCCGGCAACACCGGAAGCTTCCGGATCGACCCCGATCAGGCAGACCAGTCCGGCAACGGACAGAACCGGAGCACCGATCTCTTCGGCGGCTCGAACCACCAGGAGCGTTGAGTTGACTCAGATGAGCCAGGCCGCACAGAACCTGAACTGGCTGATCACCAATTTCGTGGACAACACCCCCGGGGTGTCCCACACCGTGGTGGTCTCCGCGGACGGCCTCCTGCTGTGCATGTCCGAGGGCTTCCCCCGGGACCGCGCCGACCAGCTCGCCGCCGTCGCCTCCGGCCTCACCTCCCTCACCTCCGGTGCGAGCCGGATCTTCGAGGGCGGCGAGGTCAACCAGACCGTGGTCGAGATGGAGCGGGGCTTCCTGTTCCTGATGGCCGTCAGCGACGGCTCGGCCCTCGCCGTCCTGGCCGCCCCGGACTCCGACATCGGCCTCGTCGGCTACGAGATGGCCCTGCTCGTCGACCGCGCCGGCGCCGTCCTCACCCCCGCTCTCCGCGCCGAACTCCAGGGCAGTCTCCTGCACTGACGGTTCGTCGGATACCGTCCAGGTATTCGAAGCACCTCCGCGTCCTTCCCGGGCCCGCTTCGGCGGGCTCGGGTTCGGACGTCGTACGGCCTTCGCACCACCGGCTCCGGACCTGCGCCGAAGCTCGCACCGCACCGCCGCACCTTGTGAGGAGAGGAACCGTGACACCGCCCGACGACCGCAGCGGCCAGTACGGTCTTCCGTACCCTGGCACAGGCCATGACGCCTTCGGAGCACCCGGCGTCGGCCACGGTCAGCAGTACGGCCGGCACCAGTACGGGCAGCCCCAGCACCCGTACCCCCGGACCCAGGAGCAGTACGGCCAGTACGACCAGTACTCCCGGGAGCCCTCGTACGGCGCCCCGGCACCCGGCTACCCGGCACCGGCGCCCGAGCCGGCCCCCGGCTACCGGCCCGCCGAGGAGCCCGGCTACGTCGAGGAGTTCGAGGACGAAGCCGACTCGGGCCCGCTGATCCGCCCGTTCGCGATGACCGGTGGCCGGACCCGGCCGCGCTACGAACTCGCGCTGGAGGCCCTGGTCTCCGCCGATGTCGATCCGCAGCGCCTCGCCACCCTGCTCCCCGAGCACCAGCGGATCTGCACGCTGTGCACGGAGGTCAAATCCGTCGCGGAGGTGTCGGCGCTGCTCTCCCTTCCCCTGGGAGTGGCCCGCATCCTCGTGGCCGACCTCGCCGAGGCCGGCCTGGTCGCCATCCACCAGCCCGCTTCCGGCGGCGAAACCGGAAACCAGCCCGACGTCACGCTGCTCGAAAGGGTCCTCAGTGGACTTCGCAAGCTCTAACGCGGCCGCCCCCACCCGCGCCACCACCTCCGCGAAGATCGTCGTCGCGG
>NZ_JBIVUM010000042.1:0-5105 GCF_044757205.1 Kitasatospora sp. NPDC091335
ATCGGCCGAAGCCAGCGAGATCTGATGCACGGACAGTCGGGGTCGCGCGACCAGCTCTTCGAGCAGCGTGCCGAAGTGCCGCACGAGCACCGCCATCCGCTCCCGGTCGAACAGCGCCGTCGCGTACTCGACGACTCCGCTCAGCGAGCCGTCGGGCTGCTCGGTCAGGTACAGCGTCAGGTCGAACTTGGAGCCGTGCCAGGGCGTGGTGAACTCGGTGGCCCGCACGTCCGCGGCCTCGAACCCCGCGGGATCGGTGTTGTTCAGCGCGAACATGATCTGGAACAGCGGGTTGCGCGAAGGGTCCCGCTCCGGCGCCAGCTCGTCCACCAGCCTCTCGAACGGCACGTCCTGGTGGGCGAAGGCGTCCAGCGCCGTCTCCCGCACCCGGTCCACGGCCGTCAGGAACGACGGGTCGCCGGACAGGTCGGTGCGCATCACCAGGGTGTTGACGAAGAAGCCGACCAGGCCCCGCACCTCGACCCTGGTGCGGCCGGCCACCGGGGTGCCCACCACGATGTCGGTCAGGCCGGTGTGCCGGGCCAGCAGGACCTGGAACGCGGCCAGCAGCACCATGAACGGCGTCGCGCCGCGCGAGCGCCCGAGCTCCGTCAGGGCCTGCGCCGTCCGGGCCGGCACGGTGAACGGCAGGGTGGCGCCGGCCGGGTCGAAGACCGGGGGGCGGCGCCGGTCGGCGGCCAGCTCGGTCGCCGTCGCGCCCTCGAGCACTGACCGCCAGTACGCCGGCTGCCCGGTCGCCGGGCCGGCGGGCTCGCGGCGCTGCCAGGCGGCGAAGTCGGCGTACTGCACCGGCAGCGGCTCCAGCGGGCTCGGCGTGCCGGTGGCGAACGCCGAGTAGGCGGCGGCGAGTTCACGGGCGAGCACGCCGACCGACCAGCCGTCGAAGGCGATGTGGTGCAGGGCCAGGGACAGCACGTGGTGGTCCGCGGTGAGCCGCACCAGCCGGGCCCGCAGCGGCCAGTGGCCGGCCAGGTCGAACGGCGTCCTGGCCTCGCGCTCCAACAACTCCGCCAGTCGCACCGGGCGTTCGGACGGGCTCAGGTCGCCGAGGTCCAGCTCCGCGAAGTCCGGATCGGCGGCCGGATCCACCACCTGGACCGGCCGGTGCCCGTCCTCCCGGTAGCGGGTGCGCAGCACCTCGTGCCGCTCGACCACCTCGCGCAGGGCCCGGCGCAGCGCCGGTACGTCCAGCGGCCCGCGCAGCTCCCAGCCGAGCGGCAGCACGTACTCGACGGTGCCGGGGCGCAGTTGCTCCAGCGTCCAGATCCGCTGCTGGGCGAAGGAGAGGGGCAGCCGCCGGTCGCGCGGTACGGGGCCGATCGCCCCGGACGCGCGCGCGGGCCCGGCGGCGCCGCGCAGGAGGCTGTCCAGCAGCGCCTGCCGCTGGTCCCCGGAACTCTCCGGCGCACGCCGGTTCGGCACTGTGCTCATCCTTCACGCACCTGCGACAACATCGACTCCACCTCGGCATCGGACAGTTGCATGACGTGCTCGGTGATCGCGCGTTGCAGCCGGCCGGCCAGCCGCGCGACCGTCGGCTCGTCGAACACGGCGCGCGCGGGCAGCGCGACGGGGAACCGGTCCCCCAGCAGCGTGGCCACCTGGGTGGCCAGCAGCGAGTGGCCGCCCAGCTCGAAGAAGTCGTCGTCCACGCCGATCGGGTGCACGCCGAGCAGTTCGGTCCAGATCGCGGCGACGGCCTCCTCCAGCGGCGTCCTGGCCACCGCCTCCGGCGCGGCCCCGCCCGCTGCCGGCGCCGGCAGCGCCGCCCGGTCCACCTTGCCGTTCGGGGTGAGCGGCAGCCCGGCGAGCGTCACGAAGGCGGTCGGGACCAGGTGGTCCGGCAGCCGCTCCCGCAGGTACGCCCGCAACTGCGCGCCGGTGGGGGCCGCTTCGCCCTCGGGGACGACGTAGCCGACCAGTTGCTTGTCCCCGACCGCGGTCAGCCGCACGGCGACCGCCGCCGCGGCGAGTTCGGGGTGGTTCCCCAGTGCCGCCTCGATCTCGCCGGGCTCCACCCGGTGCCCGAGGATCTTCACCTGCTGGTCGCGCCGGCCCAGGAACCTGAACAGGCCGTCCTCCTGACGGGCCACCAGGTCCCCGGTGCGGTACAGCCGGCCGCCCGGCGTGGTGCCGAACGGGTCCGGCACGAAGCGCTCGGCGGTGAGGGCGGGCCGCCCGAGGTAGCCGCGGCCCACCCCGGGCCCGCCGACCAGCAGTTCGCCCTCCGCGCCCGGCGGGGTGAGACCGCCCCGGTCGTCCACGACGTACGCGGTGGTGTTGGTGATGGCGGTGCCGATCGGGATGCTGCCGCCCGTCTCGGCCGGCGTGATGCCGCGCCGGACGCAGCTGAACGTCGTGCACTCGGTGGGCCCGTAGCCGTTGCTGACCTCGACGCCGAGTTCGATCAGGGCCCGCACCTCGGCGGGCGGTGCCACGTCGCCGACCACGAGCACGTGGCGGACCCCGGCCAGGGCGGTGGGGCGGGTGCGCACCACGTGCTGGAACAGCCCGCTGGTGAGCATCAGCAGGGTGACGCCGTGGTCCCGGACCGCCCGCTCGATCGACTCGCCGGTGGGGATGCCCTGCGGAAGTACCGCCAGCCTGGCCCCGTTGGCCAGCGGGGCCCAGATCTCGAAGGTCGAGGCGTCGAAGGAGAGCGAAGCGAGCATCAGCACGACCTGCCCGGCGTCGAGGTCGGCGTAGTCGACCTCGTGCACCAGCCGCAGCACGTTCCGGTGGGTGATCCCGACCCCCTTGGGCCGGCCCGTGGATCCGGAGGTGTACATGAGGTAGGCGAGGTCGTCCGGGCGGACGGCGACCGGCGGCGCGGTGACCGGCAGGTCGGGCGCCATCCGTCCCTTCGTGATCAGGACGGCGCGCAGGCCCGGCACCGCGTCGAAGCGGTCCACCCACTCCGCCTGGACCAGCAGGATCCGGGCTCCGGAGTCGGCCGCCATGAACGCCAGCCGCTCGGCCGGGTACTCCGGGTCCAGCGGCACGTAGTAGCCGCCGGCCTTGAGCACGCCGAGCAGCGCGACCACCACCTCGATGTCCCGCCCCGCGCAGACCGCCACCGGGTCACCGGGGCCGACCCCGTGTTCGCCCAGCAGGTGCGCCACCTGGTTCGCCCTGACGTCCAGTTCGGCGTAGGTCAGCCGCTCGCCGGCGCACTCCAGCGCGACGGCCCACGGCGTGGCGGCCGCGTGCTGCGCGACCCGCTGGTGCAGGGGGGTGTCGGGCAGCGCCACGTGCTCGCTCCGCTCGCCCATCAGGCCTGGCTCGCCTGCTCCATGCGGCGGCGCAGGCTGAGCGGGCGCATGTCCGTCCACACCGTGTCGATGTGGTCCAGGCAGGCCTGCTTGAGCCCCTCGAAGCCCTCCCGGTACCAGCCGAGCGGCAGGTCCCGGTCCGCGAGCCAGATCGAGTACTGCTCCTCGTCGTTGTGGACCACGCAGTAGGTGCGCTCGTCGGTGCTCTCGTCAGCCATCCCGCTGTCCTCCCGCAGTGGTCGACCGGCCCTCGGGGTCCGGCGCTGTCGCAGGACAGCGTGCCGCAGGCCGGCTCCGCGCCCCCAGAGAAGAACCGACAGCGGAGTGCGCAGTCGTGCCGCGCGCAGGTCTGCCGGTCCCTCTCTACCGCGCGCCGCCGGGTGCTCGGCAGGCTGACCGCACGCCGACGTGGCGCTCTGTGGGAGGTGGCAGGTGAACGGTGGTTTCGGCCCGGAGGCCGACGTGGCGGCCGAGGCTGCGCAGGGGCAGCCGGTGCACTGCCCGACGTCCTTCGCCCAGGAACGGCTCTGGTTCCTCGACCAGTTGCGGCCGGGGGCGGCGGACTACCTGCTGCCGCTCGTGCTGCGGATCACCGGGGCGCTGGACGCCGGGGCGCTGGTCCGGGCGGCACAGGCGGTGCTGGACCGGCACGAGGTGCTGCGGACCCGGTACCCGGCGGTCCAGGGAGCGCCCGTCCAGGCGATCTCCGAGTACGCCGAACTCCCCGTCGAGCACGTTGACCTGACGCATCTTCAGGTGAATGAGCGGGAGGCCGGGGTACGCTCGGTCGTCGACCGGGGCATCCGCCGCCCGTTCGACCTGGCCACCGAACTGCCGCTGCGGCTGACCCTGCTCCGGCTCGCCGACGAGGAGCACCTGCTGCTGCTCGTGGTGCACCACATCGCCTTCGACGGCTGGTCCTGGGGCGTCCTGGCCCGGGAACTGGACTCCTTCTACGGCGCCTTCACCGGCGGGACGCCGCTTCCCGAGCCGCTCCCGGTGCAGTACGCCGACTTCGCCGACTGGCAGCGCGAGTACCTGTCCGGCGACCGGCTGGCCGGGGAACTGGCGTACTGGCGCGGCCGGCTGGCCGGGCTGACGCCGCTGGCCCTGCCGACGGACCGGCCGCGGCCGGCGGTCTGGGACGCGACCGGCGACAGCGTGGAGTTCGAGCTCGCCCCCGAGCTGGTCGCGGCGGTCGGACGACTGGCCCGGGCGCACGGCGCGACGCCGTTCATGGTGCTGCTCGCCGCCTTCCAGGCCCTGCTGGCCCGGCACACCGGCCAGCAGGACATCGCGGTGGGTACGCCGGTGGCGGGCCGGTCACTGGTGGAGGTGGAGGAGCTGGTCGGCTTCTTCACCAACACCCTGGTGATGCGGGCCGACCTGTCCGACGAGCCGTCCTTCCTCGATCTGCTGGCCAAGGTGCGGGAGACGGCGCTGGACGCCTTCACCCACCAGGACGTGCCGTTCGAGAGCCTGGTGGACGAGCTGGCGCCGGAGCGGGACCTCTCCCGCAACCCCCTCTTCCAGGTGTCCTTCGCCCTCCAGAACGCCGCCGCCCGGCCGTTCACCCTGCCCGGCCTGGACGTGCGGGTGGTCCCCACGGCCGGGGCCGGATCGGCCTTCGACCTGATGCTGCACGTGCTGGAACACGAGGACGGCTCCCTGTCCGGCTCCCTCCAGTACGCCACCGCCCTGTTCGACCGCGCCACCGCTGACCGTCTCGCCGAGCACTACGGACGGCTGCTGCGCGGCGTGGTGGCCGATCCGGCGGCCGCGGTCTCCCGGGTGTCGCTGCTGTCCGAGCGC
>NZ_JBIVUM010000043.1:0-4310 GCF_044757205.1 Kitasatospora sp. NPDC091335
AAGGAACGGACGCTTCCTTCGGACTGCCTTCCAGCAGACCCTCCGGGCTTCGTTCTTTCGTGTTTCAAGCTTATCAGATGTTTTCCGCTCCGTTTTCCGGAGTTTCATTCATCCGATTTCCCGAACTGGTCGGTGTTGCTTTTCGCGACGTCCACCACATTAGCGCATTTCGAGTGTTACCCGAAATTCACTCTCTCGCCTGATTGACGGAACGCCAATGAGCCCATATTCATGGGGGTCAGAGTGAGAGTGGTTCTTGCTGAGTGGGGTGGCCGCTCCAGCGACTCGTTCAACACTAGGCCACCCGGAGGACATCGTCAAACGTCGAGGGCCGGATCTGTCCAGATCCGGCCCTCGGGACTCAGAGCCGCAGCTCAGAGTGGATTCGTTTTCAGCCAGCCTCGGCCGGCCGGTCGCTCAGTCGCCGATCAGCCGGCGGCGACCAGCTCCGCCGCTGCCAGGTTCCGCTTGCCGCGCCGCAGCACGAGCCAGCGACCGTGCAGCAGATCGGCCTCGGTCGGCACCGCCTCCTCGTCCGTCACCTTGACGTTGTTGAGGTAGGCGCCGCCCTCCTTGATCGTCCGACGGGCGGCCGAACGACTCGGCGACAGGCCCACGGCGACCAGCAGGTCCACCATCGACTGGAGTTCGGGCACCACGGCCTTCGGGACCTCGGCCAGGGCTGCGGCCAGGGTCGGGGCCTCCAGGTCGGCGAGGTCGCCCTGGCCGAACAGCGCCTTGGACGCGGCGACCGCGCGCTCGTACTGGTCGGCACCGTGCACCAGCGTGGTGAGTTCCTCGGCGAGGGCTCGCTGGGCGAGGCGGGCGGCGGGGCGCTCGGTGGTCTCGCGCTCCAGCTCCTCGACCTCCTCCTTCGAGCGGAAGCTGAAGATCCGCAGGAAGTTGGGGATGTCCCGGTCGTCCGCGTTCAGCCAGAACTGGTAGAAGGCGTACGGGGTGGTCAGCTCGGGGTCGAGCCAGACCGTGCCGGACTCGGTCTTGCCGAACTTGGTGCCGTCGGCCTTGACGATCAGCGGCGTGGCCAGCGCGTGGACGGACTTCCCGTCGGCCTTGCGGATCAGGTCCGTACCGGCGGTCAGGTTGCCCCACTGGTCGCTGCCGCCCGTCTGCAGGGTGCAGCCGTAGCGGCGGTTCAGCTCCAGGTAGTCCATGCCCTGGAGGATCTGGTAGCTGAACTCGGTGTAGCTGATCCCCGCGTCGGAGTTGAGCCGTCGGGCGACGGCCTCCTTGGCGATCATGTTGTTGACCCGGAAGTACTTGCCCACGTCACGCAGCAGGCTGATCGCCGACATCCCGGACGTCCAGTCCAGGTTGTTGACCATGCGCGCCGCGTACGGGCCCTCGAAGTCGAGGAAACGCGAGATCTGGCCACGCAGGCGTTCGACCCAGCCGGCCACCGTCTCCGGGTCGTTGAGCACCCGCTCGGCAGTGGGCTTCGGGTCGCCGATCAGGCCCGTCGCGCCGCCGACCAGGCCCAGCGGGAGGTTCCCCGCCTGCTGGATGCGGCGCATGGTGAGGATCTGAACCAGGTTGCCGAGGTGCAGGCTGGGGGCCGTCGGGTCGAACCCGCAATAGAACGTGACCGGGCCGTCCGCGAACGCCTTGCGCAGTGCGTCCTCGTCAGTGGACAGGGCGATCAGCCCTCGCCACCGCAGCTCGTCGACGATGTCCGTCACGGTCACGCTTCTCCTTCGATCGGGCGTCCGCCCGGTGCCGGCCCGGTTCGATCGGGCCCCGGGTCGGTACGACTCCAGCCTGATAGAGCCTACGCGGTTCCGGCCAGCGAGTTTTCCCCGAGGCACCCCTCCCGGCCCGGCCGCCCACGCACCGGGCCCCTCCCGGATACCGGAAATTCCGTTGTTCGACAGCTGTGGGCCCATTCAGAGTGGTTCCACCGCCGTGCGGCGGCAGTGACGTGTGTAAAGACGGTCGTGCCGCCGTGGCACGCCCGCGGGAAGGGGTGTGCCGAGTGCGCAACACGCTGGTTCTGAACGCGAGCTACGAGCCCCTGACGACGGTGTCGCTCCAGCGCGCCGTCGTCCTGGTGCTCCAGGACAAGGCGGTGGTGGAGCAGGCGCATCCGCTGCGCTCGATCCGGGGAACCGGCGTGGCCGTCCCGGTGCCCCGGGTGATCAGGCTGCAACGGTACGTACGGGTGCCGTTCCGACAACAGGCTCCGTGGTCTCGGCGGGGTGTCCTGGCCAGGGACCAGCACCTGTGCGCGTACTGCGGTAGGCGGGCCACCACGGTGGACCACCTCCAGCCCAGGTCGCGCGGTGGTGCGGACAGCTGGATGAACACCGTGGCCGCCTGCCCGGAGGACAACCAGCGCAAGGCGGACCGCACGCCGGAGCAGGCCGGGATGAAACTGCTGCGTCGGCCGTTCGTGCCGACACCGCAGGCCAGCCTGATGCTGGCGCTGGGCCTGCGCAGCTCGGAGGTCCGGGACCTCGCCGACTGGCTGCCGACCCTGCCGGGCCGGCCGGTCTCCGCGGCGTGAGGCGGTACTGAGGAGGACTGAAGTGGTTCCGGGACAACTCTCGGGACCGAGGACACTCTCGGTGTGAGAACGGACCGGTCGCCGACGCGAACGGCGGTGGGCGTGTGCCGGGCGGAAGGCTCAGTCCTTCGCCTGGTACCCCGCCGCCGTGCCGTAGTTGGTCGAGTGCTCGGGCACCACGACCACCTGCCCACCGCCGATCAGCACCCGCCCGGAGATCAGCAGCGAGCCGGTGCCCGACGGGAAGTTGCCGCCGGTCGCCTCCTGGCCGCCCGCCAGCGGGAACCGGCTGAGGCGGGCCGGCTGGTCGCGGCGCTCGTCGGCGGCGAGCACCAGGGATCCCCCGTCGATGCCGACCGCCCGGGCGGCGCCCGCGGCGGAAGTCGGCACCTTCCAGTACTGCTTGCCGGTGTCCAGGTCGTAGCCGATCGCGGCCACCGGCCCGCCACCGTTCGCCGGGGCCAGCGTGGTGACCATCGTGCGGCCTTCGAAGTACACACCGGGAGTGGCCGAAAACGTCCCGTGGGCGACGTCCAGCCGGCCGCCGTCGACGGCCACCGGAATCTCGGCGGCCGGGTCGCCGCCGGCGCCCCAGGCGAACACCCGGTCGTCCTCGGGCTTCTCTCCCGTGGTGAGGACCACGGACGGCTCGGCCGACAGCACCGTCACCGTCTTCGGCTGGTTGTTCAGGCCCCGCCACCAGCCGATCTTGCCGTCCGCGATGTTCAGTGCGACTGCCTGGGCGGGGGGCGTCGAGTCGGCGCACGAGGAGGCGACGAGCACGGTCTTGCCGCTGACACCGCCGGAGAGGGTGCAGAACTTGCCCTGACCGGTGTACTGCCAGACGTCCTTCCCCTCGGCCGACTCCCACGCCACCGCCCGGTCGTCGCCGACGACGACCACCTTGTCCTCGGTGACGCCGACCCGGGCCGAGTACGCGCCCTTGGTGTCCGAGACGGTCTTGGTCCAGGCGGTCTTGCCGGTCTTGGTGTCCACGGCGGCCACCAATGTGCAGGGGCTCTTCGGGTCGGCCTGCGGACGGAACAGTGCCGCCCCCAGGCCCGCCTGGCTCACACTCGCCGAGAGCCCGCACGGAACGGCGCCGACGGCCGGCGGCTCCACCGACCAGGTCTGCTTGCCGCCCGCCCGGTCGTACGCGTGCACCCCGGAACCGTCGGCCCGGACCACCGCGTCGGCCAGCAGCCAACTGCCGACCAGCGTGTCGTCGCCCCCGGACGAACCGGCCGCGGCGGGCTGCGCCGCCCACACCCTGGCGTGCGCCACCGTGAAGCCCGGCTCACCGCCGCCGCTCGCCGCCGCGCTGCCACCGCCCTCGGCGCCGACCATCAACCCGGCCGCCACCAGCACTCCCAGTGCGGCCACCCCTGCGCCGGTCCGCACCAGCAGTGCCTTGCGGCTGGGCATGTGATCCCCGGTGAGCACCGCGTCGGCGGCCTTCCGGGCCCTGGCGGAGAACGAGGAACCGGAGTCCGAAGCTGTGCCGGACCGGCCACCGGCGCCTCGACGGGCGGCCCGCGACGGCGCTGCGGGCTCGGCCGGGCGCTCGGGGGTGTGCTCCGGGGACGTCGCCGCGGGCTCCTCCGGGACGGGCACGGTCGTCGGCCCGGCCTCCTCGATGTGCACGTAACCATCCGCCGAGTACTCCGCGCCCGCCGGAACGTACAGCCCCTCCCCTAGGAGCTGTCCGGCCGATCATGTGACTATTGCCTGCCTTGGTCGTTGGTCGGGGCATGGGGCGGGGAGATCTGACGGATGCCGAGTGGGAACG
>NZ_JBIVUM010000044.1:0-4227 GCF_044757205.1 Kitasatospora sp. NPDC091335
TGGTACTGCAGGGGGGACCCTGTGGGAGAGTAGGACGCCGCCGAACAATTATTCCGAAAAGCCCCTGATCCCAACGGATCAGGGGCTTTTCGCATATCCGGAGTCGCCGGCGTCGGATGGCTTATTCGTCGGACCCGGACTCGGACCCGGACTCCGCCTCGGGGTCGGAGTCGGACTGCGGTTGCTCGGTGGGCGGTTGCCCCTGGGCCTGGGCCTGGGCCTGGGCCGGCTGCTGGGCATCGGGCTGTGGCGTTTGAGGAGCCTGGGGTGCCTGAGGTGACTGGGAAGCCTGCGCCGATGGTTGGGCTGAGGCTTGAGCCGACGCCTGAGTCGGATCGGCGGGAGCCACCGGAGCCTCCGCCGTCCCCCAGGCCGGCCGACCGAGCCACTTGTCCGTGCTGTTGGTGAGACGGGCGACGCCCGTACCGTCCGGCCGCATGCTGTAGAGGTCGGCGCCGGCACCCGCGGGGGCTTGGGTGAAGACGATGGACTTGCCGTCGGGCGCGTAGGCGGCCGTGCCGTAGTAGGCGTCCGAGGGCGCGGGAGTGAGGGCACCGATGGCGGTGCCGTCGGGATGAACGGTGTAGATCCCGCCGCCGGGGGCGTTGTCGGGGCCGGCCGGGTAGGTGGTGAAGAGGATCTGGGTGCCGTCGGGGGACCAGTCCGCGCGGTCGCCGGCGCGTAGCTCCCAGGGGGTGAGCTGTCGCAGCCCGGTGCCGTCCGCGCTGACCACGTAGATGGCCCGGCTGCCGGCGGGCTGGCCGGTGCCGCTGGTGCGGTACTCGAAGCTGAGCTGTCTGCCGTCGGGGGACCAGCTGGGATTGCTGACCGTACCCGAGTAGGGCTTGTCGTTGGTGAGGAAGGTGAGCCGCTGGACGTCAGTGCCCTCGGGGCTCATCAGGTAGAGGTCCGAGTACTGGATCTGGTGGTTGCCGGACGGGTCCAGGGCGCCCCAGGAGCGGCTGAAGGCGACCTGCTTGCCGTCTGGGGAGAAGGCGGGGGCGCGTTCGTCCTCGTTGGCGCAGTCGGCGGTGCCGCCGTCGCAGAGCTGGCTGACCTGGTGCTCGGTGCCGCCGGTGGTGGGGACGGTCCAGAGCCGGGCGGTGCCGGTCTGCGGGTCGGTGCGGTCGAAGGCGATGGTGGTGCCGTCGGGGGACCAGTCCGGGCGGTCGTCGAAGGTGCGGGCGGGCGGCTGGGTGACCTGGCGCTGGTCGCCGCCGTCGGGGGAGAGGGTGACGATCGCGCTGCCGGTGCGGGCGGCGTCGGTGTAGGCGCGGCTGACGATCAGTCCGTTGTGTGCGGCCGCCGCAGGGCCTCCGATGGCCGCGCCGACCACACCGGGGGTCGCGGTGGGCGTGGCCTCGGGAGTGGCGGCGGGGGTCTCCGGCCGGGTCTCCGAGAGCGGGATGTCCCCGGGCTCGGCCCCGCAGCCGGTGAGCAGGGCGCCCATCAGCAGAAGGCCCGCACCGGCGCTCGCGCGGGTGCGGGCCCTGCCCGTGGGTGACTGCCGTGTGCCGGTGATCCGTGTCATCTCCGCCTCCGAGCCTTCCGACCGATCCGACGTGTGCCCCCGCCGCGGATTCAGGACGAAGGCCCCTGAAAGGAGCTGTCACTGTGTCAGACGGTCGGCTTCGGCGGCCGGGCGACACGCGACGGGACGCGCTCGCTCGGTCGCACGGAGTAGGCATCGGAAGCGGAGGCGGCAGCAGGGAAAGGGGACGACCGGGAAGAGGAGGGCGGCGGCTCAGCCCCGGGCGGCGCGGCGCTCGGCCTTGGCGAGGGCCTCCGCCTCGTCCTCGGCCTCGGCGACCTCCAGGGTGGGCGCGGTCCCGCCGAGCTGGGCGGGCAGCCACCAGGTGTCGTCCGGGCCGGAGGGCTTGCCGGGGTACTCGCGCTGGGCCCGGTCGAGCATCTCGCTCATGGCGGCGCGCAGCCGCCGGGTGACCATCACGGGCTTGTCGCCCGGTCCGAGGTGGATCGGTTCGCCGATCATGATGGTGACCGGGACGTGCCGCTTGGTCAGGGTCTTCGGGCGTCCCTTGGTCCAGAGCTGCTGGGTGCCCCAGAGCACGACGGGCAGCAGCGGGGCGCCGGAGTCGGCGGCCATCCGGGCGGCGCCGGTCTTGAACTTCTTCAGCATGAAGGAGCGGCTGATGGTCGCCTCGGGGAACACCCCGACCACCTCGCCGGCCTTGAGGGCGCGCACGGCGGCCTCGTAGGCGGGCTGGCCGTCGGTGCGGTCCACCGGGATGTGCTTCATGCCGCGCATCAGCGGGCCGGAGATCCGGTGCTTGAAGACGTCGTCCTTGGCCATGAATCGGGTCTTGCGCTTACCGCCGCGGTACGCGCCGAGGCCCGCGAAGAGAAAGTCCAGGTAGCTGATGTGATTGCTGACCAGCACCGCTCCCCCCCTGGGGGGGATGTTTTCGGCGCCCACGATCTTGATCCGCACGTCCAGCGCGCGGAAGGCGGTGAGTGCGGCGCCGATCACCGGCGGGTACACGAACTCTGCCACGGTCAGTCCTGACTTCCAGGGCCGGAGCCCGGTTCGGCGGGTACCCGCGCCGTTGCGCGGGCGGTGCCGACCGGAGTACGGCACTCCGCGGCGCTCACGGGTGATTCACGGAGATGATCCCCCGAACGAGTGCCCGCTGTCACCTGAGCCGTGCGGTCAAGGGAATATTCGCGGTGTGATCTCCGTGATGAACTGCAAAGGGAACTTTTCCGTTCCCCGCATCAGGGAGTGCGGGCCTGACCGCGGACGGAGAATGCCCAGGTCGGAGCGGGGGCCGGGGCGCGCGGTCAGGTGCCGGCGGTGCGACGGCCCTGGGCTTGCCGGACCACGGGGTAGAGCTCGCAGCCCACGCAGTAGCCGAACACGGCGTTGGCGAGGGCGGCGGTGAGGGCGGCCGAGCCGCCGAGCAGGCCGAGCCAGGTCACCCCGGTGCCGAAGCCGAGGGCGCCGACCGCGGCGAACACCGTGAGGATGCCCTGGTCGAAGCGGAGCGGCCGCTCGTCCTCGGTCTCGGCGGGCGGGGCGAGCCGGGGGAGCACGAGCACCTGGAAGAGCCCGATGGAGGGGGAGAAGCGCAGGCCGCCGAACGCGCCGAGGGCGAAGGCGAGCGCCTGGGCGGACAGGAGGGCGCAGCTGCCGGTGCGCAGGACGAGGACCAGGACGACCGAGCTGAGCGCGGCGACCAGGCGGGGGCCGCGGGGATCGGTCTGCAACAGGGGGCTCCGGGGATCGCGACGGACGGCGGCAGCGGCGGAGGCCTCAGCGCCGCAGGGGCGTCGAGTGACGGTCGGGGTCCACCGGCCGATCGTACGCGGCCGGGCCCTGGTGGTCGACCGGGTTTCGGGGTTCGCGGGCGCTGCCTCAGACTGGGGGGACGGCCGGGCCGGCGGCACGCGTTGTCCTCCTTTCGAGGGCGGCCGGGCCGGGTGGGCCGTGGTGCGCAGTGACGGGAGGTCGAGGGTGGGTGCCGAGGACGGGGCGGTACGGCTGTCGGAGGCGGAGCTGGGTGTGCCGTTGGGCGCGCGGGCGACGCTGGTGCAGTTCTCGACGGCCTTCTGCCAGCCCTGCCGGGCCACCCGGCGGGTGCTCTCGGAGGTGGCCGGGATGGTCGACGGGGTGGAGCACGTCGAGGTGGACGCCGAGGAGCGGCTGGAGCTGGTCCGCCGGTTGGAGGTCCGGCGGACGCCGACCGTCCTGGTGCTGGACGGGGGCGGCCGGGTGGTGCGGCGGGCGGCCGGTCAGCCGCGCACGGTGGACGTGATCGCGGCGCTCGGCCCGGTCGTGTGACCAATCGGGCCGTACTCGTTCCGCCCCGTCGGGTGGAGCGGGCCCCGGCCTGGGGCAGGATGGGCGCAGGCGGTCGAGCAGCCGAACGGCATAAGCTACTGGCCAGTAGTGACCACTGCGCTACCGCCGAGTATGCTGCCAGGAAGTTCCGGACCGGCACGGGAATTCGCTGCCCGGGGCGGGTACGTGCCGTGTTCGCGCCCGCTTGCACCGCCGCAGCCGCCGGACGAGACCAGTACAGGAGACAAGGCCGTGAGCTTGAGGATCGTTGTCTGTGTGAAGCACGTGCCGGACGCGACGGGTGACCGTCGTTTCGCGGACGACCTCACCACTGACCGGGAGGGTGTGGACGGCCTCCTGTCGGAGCTGGACGAGTACGGCGTGGAGCAGGCGCTGCGGATCGCGGAGGCGAACGAGGGCGCCGA
>NZ_JBIVUM010000045.1:0-1628 GCF_044757205.1 Kitasatospora sp. NPDC091335
TGGTCGTTGTTTGAGAACTGCACAGTGGACGCGAGCATCTGTGGCCAAGTTTTTAAGGGCGCACGGTGGATGCCTTGGCACTAGGAACCGATGAAGGACGTGGGAGGCCACGATAGTCCCCGGGGAGCCGTCAACCAGGCTTTGATCCGGGGGTTTCCGAATGGGGAAACCCGGCAGTCGTCATGGGCTGTCACCCGCTGCTGAACACATAGGCAGTGTGGAGGGAACGCGGGGAAGTGAAACATCTCAGTACCCGCAGGAAGAGAAAACAACCGTGATTCCGGGAGTAGTGGCGAGCGAAACTGGATGAGGCTAAACCGTATTGGTGTGAGACCCGGCAGGGGTTGCCAATGTGGGGTTGTGGGAGTGAGCTTCAGTCGTCTGCCGGCGGCTGGGCGAGTCAGAAACCGTATGGATAGTCGAAGGACATGCGAAAGGTCCGGCGTAGAGGGTAAGACCCCCGTAGACGAAATCTGTGCGGCTTGCTTGCTCATTTCCCAAGTAGCACGGGGCCCGAGAAATCCCGTGTGAATCTGGCGGGACCACCCGCTAAGCCTAAATATTCCCTAGTGACCGATAGCGGATAGTACCGTGAGGGAATGGTGAAAAGTACCGCGGGAGCGGAGTGAAATAGTACCTGAAACCGTGTGCCTACAAGCCGTGGGAGCGTCGTTCGCCAGTTTTCTGGTGGGCCGTGACTGCGTGCCTTTTGAAGAATGAGCCTGCGAGTTTGCGGTGTGTAGCGAGGTTAACCCGTGTGGGGTAGCCGTAGCGAAAGCGAGTCCGAATAGGGCGTTTGAGTTGCATGCCCAAGACCCGAAGCGGAGTGATCTAGCCATGGGCAGGTTGAAGCGCGGGTAAGACCGTGTGGAGGACCGAACCCACCAGGGTTGAAAACCTGGGGGATGACCTGTGGTTAGGGGTGAAAGGCCAATCAAACTCCGTGATAGCTGGTTCTCCCCGAAATGCATTTAGGTGCAGCGTCACGTGTTTCTTGCCGGAGGTAGAGCACTGGATAGGCGATGGGCCTTACCGGGTTACTGACCTTAGCCAAACTCCGAATGCCGGTAAGTGAGAGCGTGGCAGTGAGACTGTGGGGGATAAGCTCCATGGTCGAGAGGGAAACAGCCCAGAACACCGACTAAGGTCCCTAAGCGTGTGCTAAGTGGGAAAGGATGTGGAGTCGCAGAGACAACCAGGAGGTTGGCTTAGAAGCAGCCACCCTTGAAAGAGTGCGTAATAGCTCACTGGTCAAGTGATTCCGCGCCGACAATGTAGCGGGGCTCAAGCACATCACCGAAGTCGTGTCATTGCAGCATATAGGGCCAACGCCTGCTGTGATGGGTAGGGGAGCGTCGTGTGCCGGGTGAAGCGGCGGTGGAAACCAGTCGTGGACGGTATACGAGTGAGAATGCAGGCATGAGTAGCGATACAAGAGTGGGAAACTCTTGCGCCGATTGACCAAGGGTTCCTGGGTCAAGCTGATCTGCCCAGGGTAAGTCGGGACCTAAGGCGAGGCCGACAGGCGTAGTCGATGGACAACGGGTTGATATTCCCGTACCCGCTTTGAAGCGCCAACGTTGAACCCTCTGATGCTAAGGCCGTGAAGCCGTCCTGGAGCCTTCGGG
>NZ_JBIVUM010000046.1:0-1531 GCF_044757205.1 Kitasatospora sp. NPDC091335
TCCGCCGCGAACGGAGCGATCTTCGCCTCGGCCAGCGAACGCACCGCCTCACGGAGCATCCCGTGCTCCTCGGAGATACGGAAGAGATCGAAGTCCTGGCTCATGATCGCCACTCCTGTTCACGACGGTACTCAGTACCCTTCATTATGCATGCGCAAGGCAAAAAGGGAACTCAGTGCCTTCCCTTGGCGGCACTGAGTTCCCTATCCTTTTCGTGCCGAACTTCTGCCGAACTTCCGCCGAACGAGCCGGCCCGAGCGCAGGGAGATGACAGCGTGGTCCACTCAGCCATCGATGCCGACACCCGCAGCACGACGCTGTACTTCCAGCGCTGCGCGTGGTGCAACAACCCGACCTTCCAGCGGCTGCTCTGCCCGACCTGCGGCTCCACCGACCTGCGGCTGGAGCCGAGCGAGGGCACCGGAGTGGTCCGGCGCTGCGCCGTCGAGCAGGCCAGGACGCCGCTGGTCCGTCAGAAGTCCCTGATCCGCATGGCCGAGGGCTTCGACGTCTGGTGCATCGTGGACGGGATGCGCAGCACCGTCCCGGTCGGCACCCGGGTGCGGCTGCTCTCCTCCGCCGACTCCGACCAGCCCGAGCTGCGGCTGCTGCCGATGGAGGGGCCGCCGCCGGTGCAGGACCCGGAGCCGCGCCCGCTGCCGCCCACCCAGGGAGGCTTCACCCAGCACCTCGCGGCGTTCGTCACGGAGTGAGGCGTGGGGGTCCGCCGGCGGCTCGCCCGGGTCCGCCGTGGGGTCCGCTGCCGGCGCCGCCGGGGAACGACGGAGGGCGTGGCACCGAGTGGTACTCGGTGCCACGCCCTCCGAACCTCCCGCGGGGATCAGGCCTTGCGGGCCTTCACCTCGGCGGTGAGCTGCGGCAGCACCTCGAAGAGGTCGCCGACCACGCCGTAGTCGACCAGTTCGAAGATCGGGGCCTCGGGGTCCTTGTTGACGGCCACGATGGTCTTCGAGGTCTGCATGCCGGCCCGGTGCTGGATGGCACCGGAGATGCCCGCCGCGATGTAGAGCTGCGGGGAGACCTGCTTGCCGGTCTGGCCGACCTGGCTGCTGTGCGGGTACCAGCCGGCGTCCACGGCGGCACGCGAGGCACCGACGGCCGCGCCCAGCGCGTCCGCGAGCTCCTCGACCACGCCGAAGCCCTCGGCCGCACCGACACCACGGCCACCGGAGACCACGATGGCGGCCTCCGTCAGCTCCGGGCGGCCGGAGGAGACCCGCGGGGTGCGCGAGGTCACCTTGGCCGCGTTGCCGGTGAACTCCACGGCCACGTTCTCGACGGCCCCGGCGGCCGGAGCGGCCTCCGGCGCGACGGAGTTCGGCTTGACCGTGATGACCGGCGCACCCTTGGTGACCTTGGACTTCACCTGGAAGGACGCGGCGAACACCGACTGGGTGGCGACCGGACCGCCGTCACCGGCCTCCAGGTCCACGGCGTCGGTGATGATGCCGGAGCCGATCCGCAGCGCGACGCGGGCGGCGATCTCCTTGCCCTCGCCGGAGGACGTCAC
>NZ_JBIVUM010000047.1:0-1461 GCF_044757205.1 Kitasatospora sp. NPDC091335
CCACTGACATTGATGCTGATACTCAGGTTCCGGTGGTCGTGGCTCTCCCACTGACTGACGCCCTGCTGGGCTGTCTTCGGGTTGTTCTGTCCGGCCGCCGGGACCTGTTCTCATGGCTCCGGCCGGGCGGAACATGACCTGATAGGAGCTTGGTCGAGAAGCCCCTTCAATGTCCTGTCTGCGCCACCCGGCCGGCGCCAACCTCCGGCTAAGGAAGGCATCACCAGCATGACATCAGCGGTCGCCGAGGACACAGCGGGCCAGGACGTCTTCGGCGGGGTCGACTCCCACACCGACACCATCCACGTCGCGGTCGTCAGCGACAACGGCGGCCACCTCGCGGACGCCGAGTTCCCCACCACCGCGGCCGGATACGCCGCCGCCCTGGCCTTCCTGAACGCCCACGGCCACGTCCTGGCCATCGGCGTGGAGGGCACATCGTCCTACGGGACCGGCTTCACCCGAGAAGCCCGCGCGTGCGGGCACCGGGTCGTCGAGGTCAACCGCCCCGACCGGGCCGAGCGCCGCCGCATCGGCAAGTCCGACCCCATCGACGCCTACGCCGCCGCCCGCGCCGCCCTGTCCGGACGGGCCTCCGGCGCGCCCAAGGACGACACCGTCGCCGGCATACGCGCCCTGCACAACGCAGCCCGCTCCGCCGTCAAGGCCCGCACCGCCGCCCTGAACCAGACCGGGCAGATCCTGATCACCGCGCCCGAGGCGATCCGCGCCAAGTACGGGCGGCTCACGGCAAAGGAGCGGACCGACGCCCTGGCCCGGGTGCGGCCCGCCGGGGACGCCGTCCACGTCGCGGTCCTGACCGCGCTCAAGAGCCTCGCCCGGCGCGTCAAGGAACTCACCGCCGAGCACGAGGCCCTCACCAAGGCCCTGGACGCCGAGGTCACCGCCCACAACCCCGGCCTGCGGGCCGCCTACGGCGTCGGCCCCGACACCGCCGCCCAGCTGCTGGTCACCGCCGGAGGCAACCCCGAACGCATGCGCACCGAGGCGGCCTTCGCCGCGCTCTGCGGAGCCGCACCGGTCCCCGCCTCCAGCGGCCGGACCAACCGGCACCGCCTCTCACGAGGCGGCGACAGGGCCGCCAACGCCGCCCTCTACCGGATCGCCCTCTGCCGGATGTCCAGCGACTCCCGCACCCGCGAATACGTGGCACGGCAGACCGCCGCCGGCCGGACGAAGAAGGAGATCATCCGGCTCCTGAAACGGGCCATCGCCCGGGAGATGTTCCGTTGCCTGACCACGACCGTCGCAGTCCCGGGCATCGCCGACCTACGGCCGCTCCGGCAGTCCAGGAACATCACCCTCACCGCCGTCGCCAACCACTTCGGTGTCTGGCCCGCCACCATCTCCACCCTCGAACGCGGAATCCGCCGAGACGACGACCTCGCCAACGCCTACCGCGACTGGCTCACCGCCGCTTGACAGCCCATAGGAGCATCA
>NZ_JBIVUM010000049.1:0-1203 GCF_044757205.1 Kitasatospora sp. NPDC091335
GCTAGTGAGCTGGTTCGGAGATTCTTGAGCAGTAGCGGCAGATCCGTTCGATGATCTGGTCTGCGGTCTTGGTCCATTTGAACGGGCGGGCGCTGTCGTTCCAGTTCTTGATCCAGTCCTCGAGTGCGGTCTTCAGGTCCTCGAGCGAGCAGAACACCCCGCGCTCGAGGCAGCGCCGTTCCAGCTCCGCGAACCAGCGCTCGACCTGGTTGATCCAGGACGAGTACGTCGGGGTGAAGTGCAACTGCACGCGGGGATGCGCCACCAGCCAGTGGTGCACCACGGGTGACTTGTGGGTGGAGAGGTTGTCGCAGATCACGTGGACCGCCAGGCCCGGCCGGGTCTGGCGGTCGATCTCGTCGAGGAAGTCCCGGAAGTCGACGGCGCGGTGCTGGGCAGACAGGTGGCTGATGACCTTGCCGGTGGCGATGTTCAGCGCGGCGAACAGATCCACGGTGCCGTGGCGCACGTAGTCGAAGCTGCGACGCTCAGGGGTCCCCGGCAGCATCGGCAGCACTGGCGCGGTCCGCTCCAGGGCCTGGATCTGCGGCTTCTCGTCCACGGCGAACACCACCGCGTTCGCCGGCGGGGCCAGGTAGAGCCCGACCACGTCGCGGATCTTGTCGATCAGCAGCGGGTCCGGGGAGATCTTGAAGGTCTCCGTCCGCCAGGGCTGCAGCCCGAAGGCCCGCCAGATCCGCAGCACGCTCGACGGTGAGATGCCGACCTTCGCGGCGAGCTCCCGCTTGGACCAGTGAGTGGAGCCTTCCGGCGTCTCTTCCAGTGTGCGCACCACCACCTCCTCCACCTGGGCGTCGGTGATGGTGCGCGGGACTCCGGGCCGCGGCTCGTCTGCCAGGCCGTCCAGGCGGTCGCGCAGGAAACGGGCCCGCCACCGGTTGACCGTCCCCCGATTGACCCCCAGCCGGGCGGCCACCGCGATGTTGCTGCCGCCCTCCGCGCATGCCAGCACGATCCGCGCGCGCATGGCGAGCCCCTGGGCGGTCTTGCGTCGGTTCGCCCATCCCTGCAAGGTCAGCCGCTCGACATCGGACAAGATCAGCGGCCGCAGTCTGCTGTCACCCATACGGACAGCAGACTCCTGAGCTGTCGATGCGTCACCACCCGCGACAACAACCACGCCGAAACTGAAACGCAACGCACCTCACGTGGCGACCGCAGATCTCAAGACCGGGTCACTAG
>NZ_JBIVUM010000050.1:0-1102 GCF_044757205.1 Kitasatospora sp. NPDC091335
CCCGACGTGCCCGCGGACGGTGCGCTGCCGGTGGTGGACCCGGACAACCCGGCGTACGTGATCTACACCTCCGGTTCCACCGGCCTGCCCAAGGGCGTGGTCATCACCCACCGCGGCATCGTCAACCGCCTGCGCTGGATGCAGGACACCTACCACCTCGACCACGACGACCGCGTCCTCCAGAAAACCCCCTACAGCTTCGACGTGTCCGTCTGGGAACTCTTCTGGCCCCTGGCCACCGGAGCGACCCTCGTCATGGCCCGCCCCGACGGACACCGCGACCCCGCCTACCTCGCCGACACCATCACCCGCGAACACATCACCACCACCCACTTCGTCCCCGCCATGCTCCGCGCCTTCCTCGACACCCTCCCACCCACCACCACCCTCACCCCCCTACGCCGCGTCCTGTGCAGCGGCGAAGCCCTCCCCCAGGACCTCGCCGACGCCTACCACCACCACCCCGCAACCCGACACACCGAACTCCACAACCTCTACGGCCCCACCGAAGCCTCCGTCGACGTCACCGCCACCCCCTGCCCCCCAGGCCGACCCGTCACCATCGGCCGCCCCATCGCCAACACCCGCACCCACATCCTCGACCACCACCTCACCCCCCAACCCCTCCACCTCACCGGCCAACTCGCCCTCGCCGGCATCCAACTCGCCCGCGGCTACCTGGGCCGCCCCGCCCTCACCGCCGACCGCTTCCGCCCCGACCCCGACCCACGACACCCCGGCACCCGCCTCTACCTCACCGGCGACCAAGCCCACCACAACCCCGACGGCACCCTCACCTACCACGGCCGCACCGACCACCAGATCAAACACCACGGCCACCGCATCGAACTCGGCGAAATCGAAACCGCCCTGCGCACCCACCCCGCCATCACCCAAGCCGTCGTCACCCTCCACCACAACCACCTCACCGCCCACACCGTCACCACCCCCCACACCACCCCACCCACCCCCACCCAACTCCGCACCCACCTCGCCACCACCCTCCCCACCCACATGCTCCCCACCCACTACCACACCCTCCCCACCCTCCCCCTCACCCCCAACGGCAAAATCGACCGCAACAACCTCCCCACACCCGACC
>NZ_JBIVUM010000051.1:0-1030 GCF_044757205.1 Kitasatospora sp. NPDC091335
GGCGAAGCTGAGAACTTAAGCGCCAGTAAACGGCGGTGGTAACTATAACCATCCTAAGGTAGCGAAATTCCTTGTCGGGTAAGTTCCGACCTGCACGAATGGCGTAACGACTTCTCGACTGTCTCAACCATAGGCCCGGTGAAATTGCATTACGAGTAAAGATGCTCGTTTCGCGCAGCAGGACGGAAAGACCCCGGGACCTTTACTATAGCTTGATATTGGTGTTCGGTTCGGCTTGTGTAGGATAGGTGGGAGACTTTGAAGCCGTGACGCCAGTCATGGTGGAGTCGTCGTTGAAATACCACTCTGGTCGTGCTGGATGTCTAACCTGGGTCCGTGATCCGGATCAGGGACAGTGTCTGGTGGGTAGTTTAACTGGGGCGGTTGCCTCCTAAAGGGTAACGGAGGCGCCCAAAGGTTCCCTCAGCCTGGTTGGCAATCAGGTGTTGAGTGTAAGTGCACAAGGGAGCTTGACTGTGAGACTGACGGGTCGAGCAGGTACGAAAGTAGGGACTAGTGACCCGGCGGTGGCTTGTGGAAGCGCCGTCGCTCAACGGATAAAAGGTACCCCGGGGATAACAGGCTGATCTTCCCCAAGAGTCCATATCGACGGGATGGTTTGGCACCTCGATGTCGGCTCGTCGCATCCTGGGGCTGGAGTAGGTCCCAAGGGTTGGGCTGTTCGCCCATTAAAGCGGTACGCGAGCTGGGTTTAGAACGTCGTGAGACAGTTCGGTCCCTATCCGCTGTGCGCGTAGGAGTGTTGAGAAGGGCTGTCCCTAGTACGAGAGGACCGGGACGGACGAACCTCTGGTGTGCCAGTTGTCCTGCCAAGGGCATGGCTGGTTGGCTACGTTCGGGAGGGATAACCGCTGAAAGCATCTAAGCGGGAAGCCTGCTTCGAGATGAGCACTCCCACCTCCTTGAGAGGGTAAGGCTCCCAGTAGACGACTGGGTTGATAGGCCGGATATGGAAGCCCTGTGAGGGGTGGAGTTGACCGGTACTAATAGGCCGAGGGCTTGTCCTCAG
>NZ_JBIVUM010000052.1:0-1006 GCF_044757205.1 Kitasatospora sp. NPDC091335
TAGGAGCTGTCCGGCCGATCATGTGACTATTGCCTGCCTTGGTCGTTGGTCGGGGCATGGGGCGGGGAGATCTGACGGATGCCGAGTGGGAACGGTTGCGGCCGTTCCTGCCGGTCAGCAACAAGCGTTGTGGCCGGTGGCGGGATCACCGGCAGGTGATCGACGGGATCCTGTACCGGGTGCGGACCGGTGTGCACTGGCGTGACCTGCCGGAGCGGTTCGGGCCGTGGAAGACGGTCTACGAACGCCACCGGCTGTGGTCGGCCGACGGAACCTGGGAACACCTGCTTCAGCAGGTCCAGGCCGAAGCGGATGCGGCCGACGACATCGACTGGGACATCTCGGTCGACTCCACGAGTGTGAGAGCCCACCAGCACGCGGCCGGCGCCCGAACCGATCCGCCACCGGCCCTTGCCTCAAAGGGGGCTGGGCCAGGAGAACACCAGGACGAGACGCCCTGGCAAAGCCTCGCCGCCCGCCTGGCGGAGGTGGTGGAGGAGGCGAGGGCCTGGGCCGCTCGCGCGGCGGGTTCACCACCAAGGTCCACCTGAGTGCGGACGGACGCTGCCGCCCCCTGTCCCTGATCGTCACACCGGGCCAGCGGGCGGACTGCACGCAGTTCGTTCCGGTACTGGAGAAGGTCCGCGTTCCGCGGACCGGCCCCGGACGCCCCCGCAAGACGCCCGACAGCCTCGCCGCCGACAAGGCATACAGCAACGGGCCGTGCCGCGCCTACCTGCGCAGGCGCGGCATCCGGCACACGATCCCGGAGAAGACCGACAGCCAGGCCGCCCGCCTGCGCAAGGGCTCACACGGAGGGCGGCCACCGGGCTTCGACGAGGAGCGGTACAAGAAGCGCAACACCGTCGAACGGGCCATCAACAAGCTCAAGCACGCCCGAGCCGTCGCAACCCGTTACGACAAACGCGGCTACGTCTACCTCGGCACCGTCACCGCAGCCGCCCTCGTCATCTGGCTCCGCACATGATCGGCCGGACAGCTCCTA